>CAILJM010000022.1 GCA_903834515.1 uncultured Actinomycetes bacterium | reverse complement strand
GGACCTTCAGCGCTTGCATTCATCAAGGGTGATGCGATTGAAGCCGCGAAGAGCCTTAAGAATTTCCAGAAAGAGAACCCACTCCTTGTTATCAAGGGTGGAATCTTCGAAGGTAAGACTGTAACAACCGCTGAGATTATGAAACTCGCTGATCTCGAATCACGCGAAGTTCTCTTGTCTAAGTTGGCAGGCGCAATGAAGGGCACAATGGCCAAGGCCGCACGTACCTTCGATGCACTCCGACTCAAGCTCGAAGCCGGAGCACCTGCTGCTCCAGCTGCTGAGATTGTCGCAGAAGCACCAGTTGCTGAAGCAGCAGTTGAGTCTGAACCAGAAGCACCAGTTGCTGAGGCAGTAGCCGAGGCTCCAGCGGAGGTAGTAGCTGAAGAAGCTCCTGCAGCCGAAGTTACCGAAACCCCAGCTGAATAAATTTAAGAAAAGGACATATAAAAATGGCAAAGATCTCATCAGAAGATTTGATGGCAGCATTCAAGGAGATGACCCTTGTTGAGCTTTCAGATTTCGTTAAGGCATTTGAAACAGAGTTCGATGTAACAGCAGCAGCTCCAGTAGCAGTTGCAGCAGCAGGCGGCGCAGCTGCCGGCGGCGCAGCAGATGCACAGGACGAGTTCACACTTATCCTCGAAGATGCTGGTTCACAGAAGATCGCTGTTATCAAGGAAGTACGTGGCATCAACTCTGCTCTTGGACTCAAGGAAGCAAAGGATCTCGTCGATGCAACTCCTGCAACCCTCATCGAAAAGGGTTCAAAGGAAGCTGTCGACAAGGCAAAGGCTGCTCTCGAAGCTGCTGGCGCAAAGGTCTCAGTCAAGTAATTCCGCTCTACCCCGCTTTACAAAAAGCCCCATCCGTTATCGGGTGGGGCTTTTTATTGGACGCCGCGATTTAGCGTGGAATTCGTATCTCAACTTTCAATCCACCCAAATCGCCTTGCGTAAATGAAATATCACCTTTTAGGCCATGAACAATTTTGGAAATAATGCTCAGACCTAACCCGGAACCACCCTTTTCCCTAGAGCGTGCCTTATCAAAACGAGTAAACAATTGTTGGGTCGGCGCAGCGATTCCTGGTCCACCATCTTCAACTGAAATAAGAATCTCAGTTCGCTCGCTAGAGAGAAGTACCTTGACCGGAGCATCGGGAGGAGTATGTCTAGAAATGTTTGAAAAAATATTTGCAAAAAGAATTTCGAGTAATCTCTTATCGCTGTGAACCACGAGATCTTGTAGGTCCAGCGCAATAGGTCTCTTTGAAGAGAGATCTGAAAGCTCATCGACATAACGGCGGATGAGGGCGTTCAGGTGTACTTCGCTCAGTTCGAGTGATGTGCTCTCTCCAAGCTCGGCAAGCAAGAGCAGATCCTTAATGAGTTTTTCCATTCGAAGTATTTCACTCTGCATTGTCGCCAAATATCGCGGAACATCAGCCTGCTTTGGATCTTTTGATATGAGTTCGGTATATCCCTTGATCACCGTTAACGGAGAACGAAGTTCGTGAGATGCATCGCCAAGAAACTCCTGCATACGTGCTTGGCTTTCTTTCAAGGTATTCGCGGACTCATTAATTTTGGAATCCCGACGGAACAAAAGGTAAGTAGAAGTGATCGAAATCAGTAACGCAATAAGTACAAAATAGATCAAATTTCGCAGTAAGTCTCGAGTGTGTGACTGAGCACTTGCGATCGACATCGAATAGATCAAATATTCGTCTGGCCCAGTTTTGATAGATCTAATAAGGAGGGACTTTTCAACTACGACTGGTGATATCAGCGATTTCGCAATTGCTCGAGTGTCTGGTGGATTGTGCAGACTGGCGGAGTTGTCCGCTAAATATGAAATTGAATGAGCGCCTGTCACGATAGCGGCAGAAAGTGGGAGTGGACTGGAATCTGATACCGCAAGGGCAACGCTGTAAGGATCATCGGTCGTTCTCTGGGTCTCAACTGTCGAAGCATTGAGCATCGAACTAACTGAATGAATCTCTGATTTTTCAGAGTACAGGATTGCAAACGAGCCTATGCTTAAAGAAAGTACGGTGACAATTACGCCAACGACTATTGAAAGTCGAGTAGCTAATTTCATCGGGACACTTCTAATGTGAAACCGATCCCTCTAACTGTACGGATCCCTTCGAAGCCATCTTTGTGTAGCTTCTTTCTCAAATAGGAAATATACGTATCCACGACCGTTGAATTATTGTGAAAGTCGATACCCCAGACATTTTCCAAGAGGTACTCTTTAGTAAGTACACGACCAGCGTTAGTGGCGAGTTCAATAAGGAGTCGGTACTCAGTTTTTGAGAGTTCGATCAATTCTCCGTGGAATCGCACTTCATATCTATCTTCATCGATCGTGATTGGTCCCGCGATAATGTAATGCGCATCATTTTCGGGTGTTACCCTCTTAAGAAGCGCCTTTGCACGTAAGACTAATTCTTCAAGTCCGAAAGGTTTACGGACGTAATCGTCCGCGCCAAGCAGTAGCCCTCGATTTACATCAACGCTCTCGCCCCGTGCACTGAGCATAAGCACTGGAGTATGCGAATCCTGCTCGCGTAACTTTTCCAAGAGCGTATAACCATCGATGCCGGGTAAGTTGATATCAAATATGCAGAGATCCCACTTTTGGGTTCGTAGATATTTCAGGGCAGTCAGACCATCCTCGGCTGTTGTAACCTCTAATCCGATTAGACGAAGAGCATCCTGAACGAGGTCACGGATTCCTTTTTCATCATCGACAACTAGGATGCGAGAAGCCACGCGTAAAGATTAACTCCAAAGAAGGTGGAGATGGTGAAGTTAAGGCGCTTATAAGGATTTCGTGGCCAGAATTGAGAACTGACAAGTTCTTGAGAAGAATTTCACAGAATTTCCACACGATCAGGCGAGATGGTTAAACCATTCCTAGACGGGGATGCCGGAAGGCTTATTACTCGAAGCAATAGAAGAGGCAGATCATGAGAAATTTCACCACAGCTCGATTGGGTAATGCGGCTTTAGGAGCAGTGATCGTCGGTTCGTTGCTCGTAACGTCTTCAGTTGCATCCTTTGCAACCCCACAGAGCGATTACAAGGCAGCGATGGATGTGTACAAGGCAGATGTTGCTAAGTGGCACGCTGATAACCAAGCAGCGAACACCGCCTTCAAAGCGGCAATGGCTGACTTTAAGATTAAAGCTGAGGCGGCAACCGCAGCACGCAAGAGCGCAAACGCGACCTTCCGATCGGCACTTGACGCGGCAAAGAGCACATTCCAAAGTGCAGTTGCTGCTGCAAAGAGCGCTGCAGATAAGACCGCTGCCGTTGATGCTCGTAAAGCATCGATTGCAACTGCAACTGCAACTCACGATACAGCACTCAAATTAATAGTGCTTCCAACAAAGCCAACTAAGCCAACACCAGCTCCAAAGCCTGTTGCACCAGTAAAGCCGGTTAAGGATGTAAAAGCAGTCACGCCATAACGATTGCCAAATCTATTGGCATAACTTCTGGCAGAAGTTCAAGAAAAAATCCGACCCACTTTCTGGGTCGGATTTTTTTTATATGCCACCACTCACTTCGTGAGAGAACCGTGAGTACTTTCACAGTCTTCTCGAAACTTTGGACTAGATACTTTTATTGCATCTCCAGTAGGAGGTGGGCAAGGCCTACAAGTAAAAGAGGACAATCATGAAAATCATTCGGACATCAGTTGTTGTTGCGATGCTATCCACCGCGTTGATTGGCATGACAGGTGCCCAAGCAGCCCCAGCACAATCAAGTATTGCGAGCGGCGCAAATGCCACCACTGCTCTGCAGGCTTATCAGATCGAGCTTGCCGCATATCGAACCGCGACTGCTGCATGGAACGCCACTCGCGTTCAGCAGGTTTCAACGCACCTTGAAGCTCGGAATGCATACTCAGCCTTATCGATAAGTAACAAGACTGCTCGCTTAGCTATTGATAGCGCTCGAGTTTCGGCGGTTACTTTGGCAAATAATGTCTACGCTGCCGTTCTGCTCGCCAATCCAACCGCTTCGGTTAAGGCAGCGGCGCTTAAAGTACGTACCGCGGCTATCGCGGCAGCCAATGCGAAGGCAGTAGCGGCCATCGCCACCTTGCCCGTGCTTGGCCCAAAGCCAATTTGGCCAGTTGCGGCCCCACGCCCAGTTAAGCCAGTGAAGCCAGCAGTAATTGCCGCTCCCTAAGAACTCTTAGCGAGAAGGACTCCTAGCGAGAAGGACTCCTAGCGAGGCCATAGCGGAAAAGGGCCCCCACTCATCTCGAGCGGGGGCCTTTTTCCGCTGTTTTCCCCTGTGGCCTCCCGCCCCTGGTGGGCGCGTGAGATATACCACCGAATGGACATTTTGGGGGGCAACTGGGTACCCTAAGCGTTCACAATTTTCCACCTCTGGGGTTCAGACATATTGCGGTCGAGACCTGGCGGTAGCTGTGTCTTAAAAAACAGTGCTCGTTAATATATCTGGAGGAACATTGGCCGCGAAGTCGAAATCGTTTGCCCCTGCTCGTACCTCATTCGCAAAGATCCGTGAACCACTTGAAGTTCCCAACCTACTCTCGCTTCAGCTCGATAGCGTTGACTGGTTGCTCGGAAACGATTTGTGGCGCGCGCGTCTCGTTGAAGCTGAGAAGAGTGGCCGTGGCGAAGTCCCACAGCAATCAGGCTTAGAGGAGATCTTCGAAGAGATCTCTCCAATCGAAGATTTCCAAGGAAAGATGTCGCTCTCATTCCGAGACCATCGCTTTGAACCTGCCAAATACACCATTGCAGAGTGCAAAGAGCGCGACATGACCTACAGCGCACCACTCTTTGTGACAGCAGAGTTCACAAATAATGAGACCGGCGAAATTAAGTCACAGACTGTCTTCATGGGTGATTTCCCATTGATGACACCACGCGGAACCTTTGTCATCAATGGAACAGAGCGCGTCGTCGTTTCTCAGATCGTGCGTTCACCTGGCGTCTACTTCGAACAGGCTATTGAGAAGGCATCTGATAAAGATATCTTCACATCGAAGATCATTCCTAGCCGTGGTGCTTGGCTTGAATTTGAAATCGATAAGAAAGACCTCGTTGGTGTTCGTATCGATCGTAAGCGTAAGCAATCTGTCACTGTATTCCTCAAGGCGCTCGGCTGGACATCAGAGCAGATCCTTGAGCAGTTCGGTGATTACGAATCAATTCGTCAGACTCTTGAAAAAGATAACGTCAATACTCAAGATGAAGCGCTTCTTGATATCTACCGCAAACTTCGTCCAGGTGAGCCACCAACGAAGGAAGCTGCACAGAACCTCATTGAGAACCTTTACTTCAATCCAAAGCGTTATGACCTTGCAAAGGTTGGACGTTTCAAGGTTAATAAGAAGTTGGGTCTAGAACTCGATCTCGACAAGGGTCTTCTGACAATCGAAGATATCGTCGGAACGATTAAATATTTGGCATCACTCCACAAGGGCGATGCACTTCTTGAATACGGCAAGCAGGTACGCGTTGAGAAAGACGATATCGATCACTTCGGTAATCGTCGCCTACGCACAGTTGGCGAGCTTATTCAGAACCAAGTTCGCACCGGCCTCTCACGTATGGAGCGCGTTGTTCGTGAGCGTATGACGACACAAGATGTTGAGGCGATTACTCCTCAAACCTTGATCAACATCCGACCAGTTGTTGCCTCAATTAAGGAGTTCTTCGGAACTTCACAGCTCTCACAGTTCATGGATCAGACAAACCCACTTTCAGGTATGACACATAAGCGTCGTCTATCTGCGCTCGGGCCTGGTGGACTTTCACGTGAGCGCGCTGGCTTCGAAGTTCGTGACGTTCACCCATCTCACTACGGTCGTATGTGCCCAATTGAAACTCCAGAAGGTCCAAACATTGGACTCATTGGTTCGCTTGCAACGTATGCGCGCGTAACTCCATTTGGATTTATCGAAACCCCTTACCGCAAGGTTTCAAAGGGTAAGGTCACAGACCAGATCGATTACCTCACTGCTGATGAAGAGGAGAGCACATGACCCCATACACACTGAATATGAACAAAGCCTTATTTAGACAAATGCGAAAAAGCATTTCCATTGTCATTTTAGTTGCTTTTATCTCCACTTCGGTCAAAAATCCTGCTTATGCCCAATTAG
>CAILJM010000021.1 GCA_903834515.1 uncultured Actinomycetes bacterium | reverse complement strand
CTAACGGCGGATGAAGAGGATGAGCACATCATTGCTCAGGCAAATGCGCCACTTTCTCCAGATAATCACTTCGCAGAAGAGCGCGTCTTGGTTCGTCGTCGCGGTGGCGAAGTTGAATACATCTTGGCTGACGAAGTCGATTACATGGACGTCTCACCGCGTCAGATGGTTTCTGTTGCAACAGCAATGATCCCATTCCTTGAGCACGATGATGCGAACCGCGCATTGATGGGCTCGAACATGATGCGTCAGGCAGTTCCACTTCTTCGCGCTGAAGCTCCATTCGTTGGAACAGGTATGGAGTTCCGTGCCGCTGTTGATGCTGGTGATGTGCTTCTAGCACGCAAGCCTGGTGTCGTCACAGTTGTACAGGCTGATGAAGTCACCGTCATGAATGACGATGGGACTACAGAGCATTACTTCATCGAGAAGTTTGTTCGCTCGAACCAAGGCACCAGCCGCAATATGAAGGTTGTTGTCTCACTCGGAGATCGCGTTGAGCCAGGTCAGGTTATAGCTGACGGCCCATCAACCGATAAGGGCGAAATGGCTCTCGGAAAGAACCTCCTCGTGGCATTTATGTCATGGGAAGGTCACAACTACGAAGATGCGATCATCCTTTCTCAGCGTCTCGTGCAGGACGATGTACTCACCTCGATTCACATTGAAGAGTACGAAGTTGATGCTCGCGATACCAAGCTTGGGCCTGAGGAGATCACTCGCGACATTCCAAATGTCAGCGAAGAAGTTCTCTCGGATCTCGACGTTCGTGGATTCATCCGCGTCGGTGCAGATGTCGTCCCTGGCGATATCTTGGTTGGAAAGGTAACTCCTAAGGGAGAGACCGAACTAACCCCAGAAGAGCGCCTGCTCCGTGCAATCTTTGGTGAGAAGGCTCGCGAAGTTCGCGATACTTCACTCAAGGTTCCACACGGTGAATCGGGCAAGGTCATCGGCGTAACAATCGCTGACTCTGAAGATTACGAACTACCAGCCGGCGTCAATCAAGTAGTCCGCGTCTATGTTGCGCAGAAGCGTAAGATCCAAGACGGTGACAAGCTTGCTGGGCGTCACGGTAACAAGGGTGTTATTTCGAAGATTCTTCCTCAGGAAGATATGCCATTCCTCGAAGATGGAACTCCTGTCGATGTCATCTTGAACCCACTCGGCGTACCAGGACGTATGAACGTCGGTCAGGTACTTGAACTCCACCTCGGTTGGGTTGCAAAGGCCGGATGGAAACTTGAAGGCAATGAGCCATGGCAAGAGAACTTGCGCGCAATTGGTGCAGCTGAACAAGCGCCGAACGGCAAGGTCGCAACACCAGTATTCGATGGTGCACGTGAAGAAGAACTAATTGGACTTCTTGGATCAACACTTCCTAACAAGGATGGCATGACGTTGATTGGCGCAAACGGTAAGGCCCAGCTCTATGACGGCCGCACCGGTGAGCCATATAAGGCTCCTATCTCAGTTGGATATATGTATGTCTTGAAGCTCCATCACTTGGTGGATGACAAGATTCACGCACGTTCAACTGGTCCTTACTCAATGATCACGCAGCAACCACTTGGCGGAAAAGCCCAGTTCGGTGGCCAGCGCTTTGGTGAGATGGAAGTTTGGGCACTCGAAGCGTACGGAGCTGCATACACGCTCCAAGAGTTGCTCACCATCAAGTCAGATGACGTACTTGGTCGCGTAAAGGTCTATGAGGCGATCGTTAAGGGTGAAAATATCCCTGAGCCAGGTATTCCAGAGTCGTTCAAGGTTCTTGTAAAAGAGATGCAATCTCTCTGCTTGAACGTTGAAGTTCTCTCATCAGAAGGTGTCGCAATTGAAATGCGCGATACCGACGAAGAAGTATTCCGTGCCGCCGAAGAGCTAGGTATCAACTTGTCGCGAGTTGAACCAAGCAGCGTAGAAGAAGTGTGAGGATAGACAACCATGTTGGATGTTAATTTCTTTGATGAACTACGTATCGGCCTAGCGTCGACCGACAATATTCGTGAGTGGTCCTTTGGCGAAGTAAAGAAGCCAGAGACCATTAACTACCGCACACTCAAGCCTGAGAAGGATGGACTCTTCGACGAGAAGATCTTCGGACCAACTCGTGACTGGGAATGTTATTGCGGAAAGTACAAGCGCGTTCGATTCAAGGGCATCATCTGTGAGCGCTGCGGTGTAGAAGTTACACGCGCAAAGGTTCGCCGTGAGCGTATGGGTCACATTGAGCTTGCTGCTCCTGTAACACATATCTGGTACTTCAAGGGTGTTCCAAGCCGCTTGGGTTATCTGCTCGATCTTGCACCAAAGGATCTTGAGAAGGTCATCTACTTCGCTGCTTACATGATCACGTCTGTTGATACAGAAGCACGCGCTGAAGATCTTCCTCAGCTTGAAAAGCGTCTTTCAAACGATAAGAAGAAGATCGAAACTCGTCGCGATACCGACCTAGATTCACGCCAGAAGAAGCTCGAGAGCGATCTCGCAGAGCTTGAAGCTGCCGGTGAAAAGGCTGATGTAAAGCGCAAGGTTCGCGAATCTGCAGAGCGTGAGCTCAAGGCGACTCGTGACCGTGCACAGCGTGAACTCGATCGTCTCGATGCCGTCTGGGCTCGCTTCAAGAACCTCAAGGTCCAAGACCTCGAAGGTGATGAGAGCCTCTACCGCGAGATGCGCGATCGTTACGGCGTCTACTTCGAAGGTTCAATGGGTGCATCTGCCATTAAGGCACGCCTTGAGACATTCGATCTCCAAGCCGAGTTCGTACTTCTTAACGAGCTTTCACAGACAGGTAAGGGCCAGAAGAAGACCCGCGCTATCAAGCGTCTCAAGGTCGTCTCCTCATTCCTTAACACCAGCAACAAGCCAGCTTCCATGGTTCTCGATGCTGTCCCTGTTATTCCACCAGATCTACGCCCAATGGTTCAGTTGGATGGCGGACGATTCGCGACTTCAGATCTCAACGATCTCTATCGCCGAGTCATCAACCGTAACAACCGTTTGAAGCGTCTTGCTGATCTTGGTGCTCCAGAGATCATCGTCAACAACGAGAAGCGCATGCTTCAAGAGGCTGTTGACTCACTCTTCGATAACGGTCGTCGTGGTCGCCCAGTAACTGGCCCAGGAAACCGTCCACTGAAGTCCCTTTCAGATATGTTGAAGGGTAAGCAAGGCCGCTTCCGACAGAACTTGCTCGGAAAGGGAGTTGACTACT
>CAILJM010000020.1 GCA_903834515.1 uncultured Actinomycetes bacterium | reverse complement strand
GGTCTTCTGTGAATCTGGACGGATACCAACGATTTCAACTTCTTCGTTGACCTTGACGATACCGCGCTCGATACGACCAGTAACAACGGTTCCACGACCTGTGATCGTGAAGACATCTTCAACTGGCATAAGGAATGGCTTATCAACTTCACGCTCTGGCTGTGGGATGTATGCATCCACTTCATCCATAAGTTTAAGAAGAGCCTCAGTCCACTTTGGATCTCCTTCGAGAGCCTTAAGTGCTGAGATGCGAACGATTGGTGTGTCGTCGCCTGGGAACTCGTACTTCGAGAGAAGTTCGCGAACTTCCATCTCAACGAGCTCAAGAATTTCTTCGTCATCAACCATATCTGACTTGTTAAGAGCCACAACGATTGATGGAACGCCTACCTGGCGTGCAAGAAGAACGTGTTCCTTGGTCTGTGGCATTGGGCCATCAGTTGCAGCTACGACGAGGATTGCTCCATCCATCTGTGCAGCACCAGTGATCATGTTCTTGATGTAGTCAGCGTGGCCTGGGCAGTCCACGTGTGCATAGTGACGCTTCTCAGTCTGATACTCAATGTGAGCGATCGAGATTGTGATACCGCGCTGACGCTCTTCTGGCGCCTTGTCGATCTGATCAAAGTTCATGAGTGGGTTCACATCAGGGTACTTATCGTGAAGTACCTTTGAGATCGCAGCAGTAAGAGTGGTCTTACCGTGATCGATGTGACCGATTGTGCCGATGTTTACGTGCGGTTTTGTCCGCTCAAACTTCGCCTTTGCCACTTGTTGCCTCCTGTTTGGTTTCTGTTAGTTTTTTCTGAAGTTACTTATTCGCCGCGTACTTTTGCGATGATTTCTTTCGCAACCGCTTGTGGTACTTCGGTATACGAATCGAATTGCATGCTGTAAGAAGCGCGACCCTGAGTTCTGCTTCGAAGATCTCCGACATAGCCGAACATCTCTGAGAGAGGAACTACAGCCTTGACGATGCGGGCACCTGACCGCTCGTCCATGGATTGGATCTGGCCACGGCGAGAGTTGAGATCGCCGATGACATCACCCATGAAGTCTTCAGGGGTAATGACTTCTACTGACATCACAGGCTCAAGGAGAACAGGGTACGCTAAGCGAGCTGCCTCTCTAAACGCTGCGATACCAGCAATCTTGAATGCGAGCTCCGATGAGTCAACATCGTGATACGCGCCGTCAAGAAGAGTGATTCGAACATCCACCATTGGGTAACCAGCGAGTGGACCGTTCTGCATTGATTCCTTACATCCGGCATCAACTGATGGGATGTATTCACGTGGTACGCGACCACCGGTGATCTTGTTAACGAATTCGTAGTGGAGCTCTGCGTTATCGAGAATTGGCTCCATCGCGATCTGGACCTTTGCGAACTGACCTGAACCACCAGATTGCTTCTTGTGGGTGTAGTCGTAGCGCTCAACGGTCTTGCGAATGGTTTCGCGGTAAGCAACTTGTGGCTTACCAACATTTGCCTCAACCTTGAACTCGCGACGCATACGGTCTACGAGAATTTCGAGGTGGAGTTCGCCCATTCCAGAGATGATGGTCTGGCCAGTCTCTTCATCAGATTGGACGTGGAAAGTTGGATCTTCTTCTGAGAGGCGCTGAATAGCTACGCCGAGCTTCTCTTGGTCGCCCTTTGTCTTTGGTTCAATCGCAACCGAGATAACAGGATCTGGGAAGTCCATTGACTCAAGAATGATTGGCTTATTTGGATCGCAGAGAGTGTTTCCTGTTGTGGTGTCCTTAAGACCCATAACAGCGATGATCATTCCTGCGCCGGCTGAATCTTTCTCTTCACGCTTATTTGCGTGCATCTGGTAGATCTTGCCGATACGTTCCTTCTTACCGGTGGTTGCGTTGAGTACTGATGCGCCAGTCTCAAGGGTTCCGGAGTAGATACGTACGAAGGTAAGTTTTCCAAGGTGTGGATCAGACATGATCTTGAATGCGAGAGCTGAGAATGGCTCTGACTCAGATGGCTGACGTGAATCTTCCTGCTCTGGATCTTCGTACTTGTGACCGACGATCGCAGCAATATCAAGTGGTGATGGGAGGTAACGGTTTACAGCATCAAGCATTGGCTGTACACCCTTGTTCTTAAATGCAGAACCTGTAAGAACTGGTGTGAGTTTATCTGCGAGAGTCGCGCGACGAATGCCAGCGATGATCTCTTCTTCAGAGAGTTCGATACCTTCGAGGAACTTCTCCATGATTGCATCATCTGCATCAGCGAGAGTCTCAAGCATTGCTTCACGAGCAACCTTTGAAGCTTCGACCATATCTGCTGGGATCTCTTCAACGACGTAATCTTCACCCTTTTGGGTCTCTCCACGCCATGTGAGGGCCTTCATTGCGATGAGATCGACAACGCCGAGGAAGTCAGATTCAGCACCAATAGGAAGTTGAAGAACAAGTGCGATTGCATTCAAACGTGAACCGATCATGTCGACACAACGCTGGAATGATGCACCGGTACGGTCAAGCTTATTTACGAAGCAGATACGTGGAACGTTGTAGCGATCTGCCTGACGCCAAACAGTCTCTGACTGAGGCTCTACGCCAGCAACGCCATCAAATACGCAGACTGCGCCATCAAGTACGCGCAGTGAACGCTCTACTTCAACTGTGAAGTCAACGTGTCCAGGTGTATCGATGATGTTGATGAGGTTGCCCTTCCACATACATGTGGTGGCAGCAGATGTAATTGTGATACCGCGCTCTTGCTCTTGCTCCATCCAGTCCATGGTGGCTCCGCCATCGTGAACTTCACCGATCTTGTAGTTAATACCGGTGTAGAAAAGGATGCGCTCAGTAGTCGTGGTTTTACCCGCGTCGATGTGCGCCATGATTCCAATGTTGCGAACCTTGGCTAGGTCGATTGCTGTATCTACGGCCACTTATTTTCCTTTTCTTCTCTTAAAACGTTTGGGTTAAATTCTGATCTGAACTTCTGTTTGCGTTCTTGCTAGCAATTACCAGCGGTTACCAGCGGTAATGCGCAAAAGCTTTGTTAGCTTCAGCCATCTTGTGGGTATCTTCGCGCTTCTTTACAGCTGCGCCGAGACCATTTGATGCATCAACTAATTCATTTGTAAGACGCTCTGCCATTGACTTTTCGCGTCGGCCGCGTGAGTAATCAACTAACCAACGAAGACCAAGTGTCATTGAGCGAGCAGCCTTAACTTCGACTGGTACCTGATAGGTAGCTCCACCAACGCGACGTGAACGAACTTCTACAGCTGGCTTGATGTTATCGAGCGCACGCTTCAAGATGATTACTGGATCTGTTCCGCCAGTCTTTTCGCGGCAACCTTCTAGAGCTGTGTAAACAATTGACTCTGCTGTTGAACGCTTACCTGACAAGAGAACCTTGTTGATCAACGCTGTAACAACTGGTGAGTTGTAAACAGGATCTGCAACTACTGGAGTCTTAGTAACGGGACCTTTACGTGGCATTAGGAGGCCTTCTTCTCTCTCTTAGCGCCGTAGCGGCTACGGGATTGCTTGCGGTTCTTTACACCTTGTGTATCGAGTGATCCGCGAATAATTTTGTAACGAACACCTGGAAGATCCTTTACGCGACCGCCACGAACAAGAACAATGGAGTGCTCTTGCAAGTTGTGACCTTCGCCAGGAATGTAAGCAGTGATTTCCATGCCGCTTGTAAGACGCACACGAGCAACTTTACGAAGCGCAGAGTTTGGCTTCTTTGGTGTTGTTGTGTACACACGGGTACAAACACCGCGACGCTGAGGACTTCCCTTAAGTGCAGGTGTCGACGTCTTCGATGTCTTTTCGGCGCGGCCCTTACGGACCAGCTGCTGAATTGTTGGCACTACTTTTCTCCATTCGTTACTGCCTTTTAGTAATTTTTACGCTTACACTTCCCACCCACGAGGTCGGGCGTGTCGGACATAAAAACGGCAGAGGAGAAAGGTATCGGAGAGCCTGCCGAAAGTAAAAACGAGGGTTGTACTCCTGCTACCCCTCCCCCTTCCAGCGACACGCCGAAGGAGAAAAAGGCCATCTGAGGTCGCTTTTTCTCCCCTCCTGGGCGATGGTTAAGCCATGAATTCGCCCGCCGAGAGGCCAGATAAGCCCGGCAAGCCGAAAATTCCGACATTTCCCCCTAAATTGCGCGGGATTATCCACCTCGTCATGAGCCCGCTCAGCCTGGTCGCTGGCTTGACGCTCATTACCGTCGCTGACCGCCTGCGCGGCCGAATTACCCTGGGAATCTTCACCCTGACCGCTGTGATCCTCTTTACCTGCAGCGCCCTCTACCACCGGGTCGCATGGAGCGCTCGTACGAAGGCGATCTGGCGCCGCATCGATCATGCAAATATTCCAATTTTGATCGCTGGCACCTATACACCCTTTGCGGTCTTTCTTCTCAACCATCGACAAGCGACAATCCTGTTATCACTTGTCTGGGGAGGTGCAATCTTTACCGCCCTCATGCGCGTTCTCTGGATCAATGCCCCGCGCTGGCTCTATGTGCCGCTCTATATCGCACTCGGTTGGGCAGCACTCGTTTATATTCCTGAGTTTTATCAAAAGGGTGGCGTTGCAGTATTCGTCTTAATTTTAATTGGCGGTCTCTGCTATTCGGCAGGTGGATTGATCTATGGAATTAAGCGACCGAACTTCTCCTTTAAATGGTTTGGTTTTCATGAACTCTTCCACGCACTGACTGCTGCAGCTTTCATCTGTCAATTTATTGCAGCAGGGTTAGTAGTCTTCAAAGCCAGCTAGCTTTGCGGTTGTTCCTCATCAGAGTTTCTATCCTTCTTCTCTTTGTCATTGAGGCGTAAATTCTTTGCAATCCGATCCGCGATCTTTTCATTTCGATTAAAGGTAGCGAGAGTCAATTCGGCTAAATCAGATTTCACTTCAACCGCGCCAAGTCGACTCTTCTCCCGGTTCCCGCGTCGTATGTAGAGAAAGATAAAGAAGAAGAGGATGAGAGAAATTATCCCGACCAAAATTCTGTAGTACTTAATCTGGCCTGAATTTCCGATTCCCTTTCGCTTTAACGTAACTATCGAGTCACTTGTCGAGTGCATGCTCCCTTGATGTACATCTGCATGCACATTCCAAATGGCATCAGGTACTTCCTCTGGAACTACAACTTTAAGAACCTCTGATCCTCCCGAGGCAATTACGCCATTTCCAAAGGGGATTTGGGCTGCAAAATTTAGAGAGCCGAGCACGGATGAAAGGGTGAGGTATCCAATCGGGTCAACCGGCGTCATTCCAGTGTTCGTTATTGGTATCGAGAATGCAATACCTCCTGATGTGTTGACCAGAGTGATAATTCCTACCGCGAATGATGTGACTATCTGCGTAGTAGTACCCACCCCAAGGTAAATAGGAATCGCATACCGTGCCGCCCCGTCAAGTGAAATTATTCCCTTGACAGAGGCGGTTGGCTCGGTAGCTTTTACGAGTAAATATGCTTCACGAATGCCGATGGGCTCACTTTTCGGCACCGTGATGGTGACCGATAAATTTATTGATTGAAGTGGCTTGAGAGCAACGATATTTTTATTTACTTTAATCCATGGAGCGATCTCACTCTCTTTGCCATCTTCAAGTGTGAGCACGCCGTTAATTCGACTTGCATATCCAATTGAGGTTGAGATCAATTCGGCACTTTTGGAGGCGCTCTGAATTCGAATCATCTTGACTGCGCTCTTTCCCGGTTGAACTGTGAGCGCGAATGAATTTTTCGATCCAGCTTGTATAGGAGTCTCGGTACCACTTGGATCTGGCACCACAGATACGGTAAGCCCTAAACCTGTCGCCGCTGGTGCGGATACTCCAGATGTAGAAGTCACAGGGAGAATAAGTAGGCATAGAGATATGCCTAATGCCGCTGTGACTTCTCTCGATTTCATGGCAAATATTCCTCTCTTTGGAATATTAGGTGAGCGACATGGTGGTTGTTACTGAATTACCAGTGAGCACAGTAGATAAACCGCCCGCCGTCAATCCTGCGGGTATTAGAGAGCTGAAAGTTGGAGAGAAAGTACATGATGAAGCTATTCCAACCCCGACTTTGTTGTATATGACTGTCGCCCCACCTGTGTTAGCCGCTCCGTACATTGATCGGGTGGTGTAAGAGGTACCACCCGTTGCAGCTGGACATCCTGCACCGACAGCATTTGGTGTGTAGGTTAAGGGGCTTGCGGCAGTGAAAATGTAACCCAAGCCAGTTGGTACCGCAGTAAACGCTGAATTATTTGCAACTGAAATAGTTATCGTGGCCCCAGCGGGAACACCTGCATACCAAGAGCAGGCCGTGCCCTGGGTACCATCCCCCGATACGAACATCGCTGTTGCCGCGTCGGTACCGCTTAAAGCATCTGTCGCTCCAGAATATGGATTAGCTGCGGTGAGAAGGAGATTTGGCGAGACTCCTGCAAGTACCCATGCACATGAAGGTAGCGATGAAACCGTTGCACCAGGAATTGTTCCTGCTGCTTGTGCGGGTGCTTCACCACCAAATCCAAAAGCCATGCCCGCCGCCAAAATTGGAAGCGAGAGATATGCACTCACTCTTCGGAGTGCTGAATTATTTCTTCGATTTACTTTCATGACGAACCTCATAACTTGTCATTAGCCTGACAATGCACCGCAAATTTTTTCTGCGATGCTTGAAAAATAAGCGACTTCTTTCAATTTCCTCTCTGATATGACTCTCCGTTCTCTCACCACCCAAACTCTAGAGTGCTACCACCACTATCAACTTTTGAGATGAGATGAATTGAACTCCAGAGATAAATCGGTAATGTGACCATACAGAGAGGTAAAAAAATAGGTCACAGCGTTCTGCTCATGTATGCTGAAAAAAGCACAACAATTTTTAACTCCGTATTCGAGGGTAGGAGTTGTGTATTCGGTTAGTTACAACGGAAACCTCACCGTTAGTTCGACCTTACGTGCTTAGGGGATCCTGTGGAAACTAATGAACTTGAAAAAGCGCCAAATAACGTACTACTTCTCGAAGATAATAATGAAGATCGGTTATCAATCCGCCTTCATTTAGAGCTCATGGGATTTGTCGTCTATGACACCCCGTCCGCGATCGAAGTACGAGAAATTTTCCAACATCATGATTTCAGTCTTGTATTGATTCACCTTGGGCATGCCCCACTTCAAGCACTCGAAGTCTGTCGTTGGGTTCGAGCTGCCTCAACTGTGCCAATCTTGATGTTAACGAGTCGAAATGAAGTAGTAGATGAAGAGATGGCCATGAATGCAGGGGCTGACGACTACGTTTCGAAACCAATAGTAAGTAAGGTTCTCACTTCGAGAATCACTCAACAACTTAAACGTGGTCAAACACAGCGATCGCCTCGTGCGAATATCCTCACGTGGGGTTCTTTGCAGATGGATCTTTCCCAACATTCATTTACTATTGGCGAAAAAAGTATTGATCTGACAAATACTGAATATCAATTCCTTCAACTTCTCATGGAAAATCCGCAACGAATCTTCTCTCGTAACCAAATTCTCGACGCGATTGGAGTGATGAAGAGTGTCGGCACGGACCATATTGTCGATAGTCATGCCTCTCGTATAAGACAAAAGATTAGGGCGCATGGTGGACCAGAAGTAATCTCTGTGATCAGAAGTGTTGGCTTTAGATTGGCTGATTCAGGTAACTAAAGATCAAATAAAAAGGCCCCGTCGTAAGACGGGGCCTTTTTATATATCTTCTTAACGAACTTCGAGATCATCCAAGCGAACTGCTTCGCCCGAACCTTGGGTCTCGAATGGTGTGAAGTCATATTCATCGTAAGCGGCGTAGACAGCAGCCTTCGCCTCTTCTGTTGGCTCAACACGGACGTTGCGATAACGAGCGAGTCCAGTTCCAGCAGGGATGAGCTTTCCGATGATGACGTTCTCTTTAAGTCCAAGAAGCGGATCGCTCTTCTCAGAGAGTGCAGCATCTGTAAGTACCTTTGTGGTCTCTTGGAATGATGCAGCCGATAGCCATGATTCAGTTGCAAGCGAGGCCTTGGTGATACCCATAAGTTCTGGGCGACCTGATGCAGCCTTGCCACCGCTGGTAACTACGCGACGGTTCTCTGTTTCGAAGAATCCACGCTCAACGAGAGCACCTGGAAGAATCTCGGTATCGCCAGGCTCAAGCACAGTGATGCGCTTAAGCATCTGACGGACGATGATTTCAATGTGCTTATCGTGAATCGATACACCCTGAGAGCGGTAAACCTCTTGGATTTCGTTGACCAAGTGAATCTGAGTCTGGCGAGGTCCGAGGATACGAAGTACCTGCTTTGGATCTATAGCTCCGACAACTAGCTTTTGACCAACAGTTACGCGTGAACCTTCTTCTACAAGGAGCTTCTGACGACGTGTGATTGGGTATGCGACAGGTTCTCCACCATCTTCTGGTGAGACCACAATCTTCTTACCCTTTGCATCTTCGATGAAGCTGATAAGACCAGCTGCTTCTGCAATTGGTGCAACACCCTTAGGCGTGCGCGCTTCGAAGAGTTCCACGATACGTGGAAGACCATGCGTGATGTCATCACCAGCCACTCCACCGGTGTGGAAGGTACGCATTGTGAGCTGTGTTCCAGGCTCACCAATTGATTGCGCAGCGATGATACCGACAGCTTCGCCGACATCGACGAGCTTGCCTGAAGCCATTGAGCGGCCGTAACACATTGCGCATTGGCCGACCTTTGAATCACAAGTAAGGACTGAACGAATCTTCACTTCAGCAACGCCAGCTGCGACCAAGAGGTCGATATTGGCATCACCAAGATCGGTACCGGCAGGAAGAACAACCTTGCCGTTCGCTTCGATATCTTCAGCCAAGTTGCGACCAAAGAGTGCTGTCTCAACATGGTCATCACGAACGAGTTCGCCCTGAGCATTTGTTGCAGCAATCTTCAAAGTGAGTCCGCGATCAGTACCGCAATCCTCTTCACGGATGATGACATCTTGAGCCACGTCGCAGAGACGACGGGTCAAGTAACCCGAGTCAGCTGTACGAAGCGCTGTATCAGCAAGGCCCTTACGAGCACCGTGCGTTGAAATGAAGTACTCAAGTACAGAGAGACCTTCACGGAAGTTCGACTTGATTGGGCGAGGGATAATCTCACCCTTCGGGTTAGCCACAAGTCCACGCATACCTGCGATCTGACGGATCTGCATCATGTTTCCACGAGCACCGGAGAAGACCATCATCCATACTGGGTTGGTCTTAGGGAAGTTCTCTTCCATCTCCTTACCGACTTCAGCGGTAGCTTGAGTCCAGATCTCGATCAATTCCTGACGACGCTCGTCATCAGTGATCAGACCCTTCTCGTACTGTGATTGAACCTTGTCAGCCTTATCTTCGTAGCCAGCAAGGATCTGTGGCTTGCGAGCAGGTGTAACAACATCTTCGAGACCGATGGTGATACCTGCACGTGTTGCCCAATAGAAACCAAGTGACTTAAGAGCATCGAGTGTCTGGGCTACAACGACCTTAGGGCACTTTTCGGCGAGTGAGTTCACAAGCTTTCCGAGTTCCTTTTTGGTGACGTCATAGTCAACGAAATCAATCTCTGCTGGAAGAACCTCATTGAAGAGTGCGCGACCGAGAGTTGATTCAAGGACTGAACCTGCACCCGTGCGAATCTTGATCTTCGCTTGGAGTGAGAGAGAGCCTTGTTCAAAAGCCATAAGTGCTTCAGCGACTGAGCCAAATGCACGACCTTCGCCAACTTGATCAGGGCGTAGCGAGGTCAAGAAGTAAAGACCAAGGACCATATCCTGAGTTGGTGATGTGATCGGACGACCCGATGCTGGTGAAAGGATGTTGTTGCTTGAGAGCATGAGAACACGAGCTTCTGCTTGCGCTTCTGCTGAGAGCGGCAAGTGAACAGCCATCTGGTCACCATCGAAGTCAGCGTTAAAAGCTGTACAGACGAGTGGGTGAATCTGAATAGCCTTACCTTCAACCAATTGTGGTTCGAAGGCCTGGATACCCAAGCGGTGAAGAGTTGGTGCGCGGTTGAGAAGTACTGGGTGTTCTGCAATAACTTCTTCAAGAACATCCCATACAACTGGACGTGCACGCTCGACCATACGCTTTGCAGATTTAATGTTCTGTGCGTGATTGAGATCTACCAAGCGCTTCATTACAAATGGCTTGAAGAGCTCAAGTGCCATCTGCTTTGGAAGTCCGCACTGGTGCAACTTCAACTGTGGTCCGACAACAATTACTGAACGACCAGAGTAGTCAACGCGCTTTCCGAGCAAGTTCTGGCGGAAACGACCCTGCTTACCCTTCAACATATCTGAAAGTGATTTCAGTGGGCGGTTTCCTGGGCCAGTTACTGGACGTCCACGACGACCATTATCAAAGAGTGAATCGACAGCTTCTTGAAGCATGCGCTTCTCGTTGTTGACGATGATCTCAGGTGCACCAAGATCAGCAAGACGCTTCAAACGATTGTTACGGTTGATAACGCGGCGATAGAGATCGTTGAGATCTGAAGTCGCAAAACGTCCACCATCTAACTGAACCATTGGGCGTAGATCTGGTGGAATAACTGGAACTGCATCAAGGACCATTGAAGCTGGCTTGTTGCTGGTGTTAAGGAATGAGGAGACGACCTTGAGGCGCTTGATCGCGCGGGTCTTCTTCTGGCCCTTACCTGTTTGTGAAAGCTCGTTCAGGAGAACGAACTCTGCTTGGAGATCGAATGTCTCAAGGCGAGCCTTGATTGCCTGGGCACCCATTGAACCTTCGAAGTAGACGCCATAACGATCGCGCATCTCGCGGTACAAGCCTTCATCACCTTCGAGGTCTTGGACCTTGAGGTTTTTGAAGCGAGACCAGACAGCATCGAGACGATCGAGTTCGCGCTGGGCACGGTCACGAGTTGCCTTGAGCTCACGCTCTGCAGATTCGCGGACCTTGCGCTTGATATCAGCCTTTTCGCCAGCAGCTTCGAGTTCAGC
>CAILJM010000019.1 GCA_903834515.1 uncultured Actinomycetes bacterium | reverse complement strand
GATTTGAACCCACGACACAGCGATTATGAGCCGCTTGCTCTACCAAGCTGAGCTATCCCGCCGAGCCCCCCACCGGAATCGAACCGGTGACCTTTTCCTTACCATGGAAACGCTCTACCGACTGAGCTAGGGGGGCGAAAAAAGTACAGCGCAGGGTACAACGAATCACGGCTGGGTGAGAAATCCCTCAGAAATCACGCCTAGAAATGCGACCCTCCGACGGGCTAGCGATCAGAGGTACCCTTGATTCATCATGCGCAACAAGAAGACATTTGCCCCACATTTTTATAGGAGACCGAAGGTTCTGGCCGCATCGCTGGCCACCTTGCTACTCGCTGGTGGGGTCTTCTCGGGGGCGATCCTTCTCTATCACCACGTAACTCACTCTGCAGATCTACTACCACCGCTCGCGCTTCACGCAGATGTCGCTTCGCGGCCTCTCACAACTTTTAGTGACTCGTTAACAACGACATTGCCTGACGATAATGCAAAACTCGCTTCTGATTGCCAACCGCAAAGTGGTGACTGGGTTTCAAAAGAAAATCAAAACCCCGGTGTCGCGCTTACGACTGCAGATTGGCGAACGTTACGTCTCTACCAAGAATCCGGATCTGTGCTCTGGCTTGATCGACAATCGGTTACTTGCGGAGAAAAAATTGGAATTCATGCATCACTCTTCCCCGTGAACTTTGAAGGTGCGATAAACAAATCTCCGAGAAGTTTTGAAGTGCTTCGAGTCGGCTGGTACAACGGATCTGGCGCTCGAATGATGTGGAACTCTGGACCAATAAAACTAAAACGGCGAAACGTCCCCACATTAAGAAATGTAACCAGAACCATCGAGACTGAATGGCCGACGACAGTCTCATTTGATGTGGGCCCCGATTGGACTCCTGGCCTTTACATAGTCGCTTCGTTGAATCCTCTAGGAAAAATCGAAAATGTAGCTCCGTTCATTCTTAGGTCTGCTCAGTCAACTTCAAAAATTCTCTTAGTTCATTCAACATTGACCTGGTCCGCCTACAACTCATTTGGAGGCCATTCGACATATACAGCAATGCTTGGAGGCGAAGATGGGAGATCAAAAATTGCATCACTTGATCGTCCATATGGAGGTAGCGGAATAAGTCATATCGAGCGCGATGCAATCTCCTTTGTGCAATACCTAGAATCCACCGGGCTTAACATTGATCAAACAACCGACATTGACGTAAGCCATGCGCCTTCAGTTGTTACCAAATACAGCGCCCTGCTCATGAGCGGCCACCCCGAATACATGACTCGACGAGAATTTGACACAATTCTTGCCGCGCGAAATTTAGGTGAAAATATTGCATTTATGGGCGCGAATGGTGCCTATTGGCAAGTTCGTACTGAATCTTCGCCTACTGGCCCCGACCGCCACTTAGTCATCTATCGAAACGCTCGAGCGGATCCACAAACTAATTGGCAGCAAATTTCCATTCAATTTGGGGATTCACGAATCAACACACCGCCATCTTTACTCACCGGGGAAGTTACTGCGGGAGTTCATGTAAGGGGCACTCTTTTCCCGGCTCAAATTCCAACATGGTTAAAGATTCCAGCGGGCGAGTCACTTAGCGGTTGGTCCCCTAACTCAGAGATCGATTCGATTGCATCTGGGAGCGCAACTCCACAAAATCCACATCTTATTTTTTCTGGGAAGTTTTCACTTGCAAATTCCGCTTCCCGTATTAATCCACCTCATAGATCACTAACGGGTCAGACTATTTGGTTTACTACACCTAGTGGATCCGCAACCTTTGTGAGCGGAATTAATTATTGGCCTTGTGAAGTAAGTCCGACCTGCGCTGAAAGCACAGTTCCAGAGTCAACGCGTTCCTTGCTGCAATCAATCACTTCACAAGTGCTTACTTTGTGGCAGACAAAAGCAGTCGGAAAGACTCTCAAATGAGAGCTCGCGATTACCACCTTCCATCGATGCCGCACTGGCACAAAGTCGGCCAAGGCGAGCCGCGCTGGCCAGTATCGTTCGTCGTCATTGTCGTCATCGGACTTCAATACAGCTTGCCATCCCATTTCGCGTTGAAATCGCAGCGTTGGATCTGTCTTCTCGAAGCAATGCTCGCGCTTGCTCTCTTTGCTTGGAATCCCGGCCGTATTAAGGGGCACAGGCAAGGTCGATGGATATTGGGAATCGCATTAAGCGCGATCATGACTTTATCTAATATCGCTTCCACTGTGCATTTAATACGTGAACTCTTGAATGGTGGAATCACTAGTCCAAATAATTTATTAGCAGCGGGCGGCTCCATCTGGTTAACAAATATCATCGCTTTTAGTCTTTGGTATTGGGAATTCGACCGTGGCGGCCCCGGTGCTCGGGCCCAAGCAAGAGACCCGTACCCGGACTTTCTATTTCCCCAAATGCAATCAAATCAATTAGCGCCTTCAGATTGGGCGCCGAACTTCTTTGATTACCTCTATATCTCCTTTACAAATGCAAGCGCTTTTAGCCCTACAGATACTCTTCCGCTCTCCAGATGGGCAAAGACGCTCATGACAATTCAGTCGACTACATCACTTGTGACGGTCGGCTTGGTGATTGCTAGGGCAGTCAATATCCTGAAATAAGAATTGGGTTAAAGCGTAATTTCAGATAGTGGCTTGCGAGTACGCGGAGACTCTTCACGCTCGCGAAGTGCATCACTCTTCAATTGTGAACTGTGAGCCTGTTTGCCGACAGCAATCACGGTGATCGCTTTTAAGGCTGCTGAAAATTGAAAATGATCTGCCAACCCATCTCGATCAAAGCCAGCCATCTGATGGGTTACGAGATCCCGGTGTTGAGCCTCAACGCTCAAAAATCCGACTGCTAAGCCCAGATCATAAAGGGCCGTATGTCGAGCAGTTTCATCGGCATTGAGAACTTCGGCAATTGCCACGATAAATGCAGAAGCACTCGGTGCCCATTCTTTATTGAAGCCCGCAAGAGTCGAGGCGATGAACTCAAATTTTTCATCGCCGTGTTTTGCAACGATGAACTTCCAAGGTTGGAGATTATTTGCTGAGGGTGCCCAACGCGCTGCCTCGATCAAGGCCGTGAGATCGTTTTCTGATATTTCCGCACCATGCTCGAATGAGCGAGGGCTCCAGCGCTCTGCTAGAACTGGATGGATTGGTTCTGAACTCTCTACAGGTTTGCGCATAGATTGATCCTACGATCGATATAAAAATGTGCCAACTTATGTGAGCCAGATCGCTTGCTACCTACTTATCGCTTGCAAATATGAATGAGAATTCCATTTTCTGGAGCGAGGGTTGGTGGTTGAATTCCGACTTTCGCAAGCGCGGCTCCAGAAAGCACCACACCTGAATCCCATTGCGTGGGACCAACTTGAAGCGTTCGGGGGTGACCAACTTCAGTTAAGACTTTTACTTCATATCTTGATTCGGGTTCCAAACCTGGGAAGGTCATCTTTGGCGAAAAGTTGGAGGCAGGCATCAGATGCTGCATAAAAGCAAAGATCGCCTCGCTCTTATCTTGAGCGATGACTCCATACAAGAATGCAGTTGTATCCGGGTATTCGGCTCGAACTGTTCTTCCTGAATGCAAGAGATCTCGCTTGCTCTTGTACAAAGAAGCCCAACTTTTAAGAATTGCGCGATCACTTTCAGAAGCCTGTGTGACATCCCATTCAATTCCGGCGTGGCCGAAGAGTGCATTTATCGCTCGGAAAGATATCTCTGTGGTCTTTCCTGTTTGATGCCCTTGAGTAGGTCCAATGTGCGTCCCCAACATCTCTGGTGGAATGACCAACGAAGTCCAACGCTGAATGGTCTGTCGCTCTAACGCATCGTTGTTATCGGATGTCCAGAAGCGATCAGCATGCTCAACCATTCCAAGATCAATTCGTCCACCACCTGACGCGCAAGATTCAATTTCTAATCCTGGGTGGCGCTTCTTCAACTCATCAAAGAGTCGATAGGTCGCGAGCGTTTGATTATGCACTGCCGCGTGACCAAGGTGGCCTGCATCGTTGAGAATTCTGTTGTGATCCCATTTGATGTAAGCAATATTGAATGAACTTAAGACTGCATCAACCTGAGAGAGAACGTGTTCGTAGGCACCTTCGTGGGTGAGATCTAAGACCAGCTGCTTGCGCTGAAAGGCCGGTAATCGATCACCCTCATGCAAAATCCATTCAGGATGTGCGCGATAAAGGTCCGAGTCGACCTGAATCATTTCGCCCTCAAACCATAACCCGAATTCGATGCCGCGAGAATTGAGATATTCGATAATTTCGGTGAAGCCATTTGGCCAAACAGTCGGATCGACGACCCAGTCGCCAAGTCCAGCACTGTCATTGCGCCTTAGATGGAACCAACCATCATCGAGCACCATTCTCTCCACGCCGATTTCAGCTGCAACATCAGCTAACGCCTTAATTTTCGCCGGATCGTGATGGAAGTAGACAGCTTCCCAAACATTTAACGTGAGGGGACGTGGTCGAATATTGGTTGGGTGATGAGGCCTTGCTCGAAGGGTTTTATAAAAATTATCAGACAGACCATCAAGGCCATCATCTGCATAAGAGGCCTTTGCTGGTGAAATTTCAAAACTCTCGCCCGCCGGGATAATGATCTCTCCTGGTAGGTACAGCTCACCGGCCCCAATTGATTGATCGCCAAACTGAGTTTTTTCGACATGGTGAATCGAGTTTCCAGAAAAGGCTACAGAGATTGACCAGACTTCACCGGAATTAAAAGAGGTATTCGAATTCAATGCGAGTTGCGCGATTGTGTAATCATGGCCAGTTCGACCCTCTCGAATCTCTCGAGAGTTCAATCCATAAGAAATATTACGGCGCTGAGGATGTCGCTCGTGCGACCATCTTCCGGTGAAATCCATTACTTGCGTTGCGCGGTCAGATAGTGGCAACCAGTGAATGAATTCGGTTAATTGATAGTCATTGCTTCCAAGATTGGTAAGAGTGGCAGAGATCGTAAGAACTCCAGAGTTAGTTAATTCATATTTCAGTTGGATTGAAAGCTCGGCATGCAAATCTTCTAAAGTGGCGGTAAGAGTGTTCTCGGTATGGGTCTCGCTCTTAAATACGAAATGTGTCGACCAAGCTTTGCCATTTCTATTACCTTGAATAGTCGGGTGTCCGTAATAGCCACGACTATGTTCTCGCATCACATCAATCGTTATCGGGGAATCCCAGTGCGAATGCGATACCGGACGGGTTGTGGCTTTCAGAAGTTCTGAAGCGCTCTCGCCATCTGTGAGGCGCGAGCCCCAGTGGAAGATCGAGAGCTGATCACCTTCGATAGTAAAGAGAATTGAATTCCGGTCACTCTGGAGAACGATCACTCGAAAAGAGTACTAGAGCGATACCGCCTTTCACAGTAGAGTCACGCTGTGCTTTCTTCGACAAATATCAACGAGGCCTTCGTTAGGGCCTTTGGAAAATCGCCCGAGATCACAGCGCAAGCTCCCGGCCGCGTAAACCTAATTGGCGAACACATCGACTATTCCAATGGCTTTGTCTTGCCCTTCGCGATTAAATATCACACGACGGTTGCGATCGCTAGGAACGGTCTAAATATTTTCCGATTCTCTTCCGCGCAGAAGCCAGATGAAGTTATCGAACTGAACCAGCTCGTACCGCTCGAGGGCGAAACCTGGGGTCGCTACGTCGCCGGAGTTATTTGGGCACTTGGGATTGCAGAAGGTTTAGATATTTTTGTAGATGGACAGGTACCAGTCGGAGCGGGGCTCTCGTCAAGTGCCGCGCTGGAGTGCTCCACCGCTGTTGCACTCAATACACTCTTTAACCTCAAGCGCGATGTAAAGGATCTTGCGCGCATCACTCAGCGAGCTGAGAATGATTTTGTCGGAGTTCCTTGCGGAATTATGGATCAATCAGTCTCGCTTATGGGTAAAGAAGGCAGTGCCGTACTCATCGACTGCAGAGATCTCTCTACACAGAACATTCCATTTAATATTGCCGAACACGGTCTTGAGCTTCTCATTATCGACACTCGGGTTCATCACGAACTTGTTGATGGCGGTTACGCCGAACGTCGAGCTTCATGTGAGAAAGCCGTTGAAATTCTAGGAATACCATCACTGAGAGATATCTCTGTTGCAGCGTTTGAATCACGCAAATCAGAGCTAGACCCAACGACCTTCATCCGGGGCTACCACGCGGTCACTGAGATGAAGCGAGTCCTAGATACCGTCGAAGCACTGACTCAAGGCGATTTCAACACTGTCGGGAAACTTCTCAACGCTTCTCATGCATCACTTCGTGACGATTACACGGTGAGCTGCCCAGAACTAGACCTTGTAGCCAGCACAGCTGTAGCTCACGGGGCGCTCGGTGCTCGCATGGTTGGTGGCGGATTTGGTGGAAGCGCAATCGCTCTTGCGAAGGTCGAACTCATCCCCAGCATCCAATCGGCGATCCTTGAGGCGATGAAGAATGCCGGATTCCCGGAGCCACGCTTCTTCACATCACTCCCCTCTGATGGGGCACGAGTACTTTCTTAGATTCGCTCACCATTCGAGTGGTCAACCTAAAGCCAGATCGGTAATCTCAAGGCATGAGTGAGATCAACAACGAATCCGATCCGATCAATTTTCCGATTGCGATCAACGAGGCTGAATTAGCTAAGAGTTTAGATCCACTCTCTTATGAGGTCTTACGCAATGGCGCAACGGAACGCCCATTTACTGGCGAATACAACGATACTGAGACAATTGGCAGCTATCGGTGCAAGGCTTGCTCGAACGAATTATTCAAGAGCGAAACGAAATTCCACTCTGGCTGCGGCTGGCCATCCTTCTATGCGCCGACCTCCGATGATGCCGTTGTTCTCATTGAAGATCGATCACTCGCTCCTCGGATTCGCACTGAAGTGAGATGCGCTCACTGCGGATCACACCTCGGTCACGTCTTCAAAGGCGAGGGCTACGACGTTCCTACCGATGAACGTTGGTGCATTAACTCTGTAGCGCTCGTACTAGAACCAAAGTGAGCACTCAGAGAGGAATCTAATTCTCTATCGGTGTGAAGTTCTCATGCTCAATCTTTATACATAGGTCTTGAATGACCTCTAGACCTGCCGCTTCGCCTCTTTCGCGCAACACTTCATCACGAAGTCCCAATTGCATCCAAAAAGTTTTTGCTCCCAAAGCTATAGCCTCGTCAAGTATTTGAGGCATATCTTCAACTCTTCGAAAAACATCCACGATGTCGATCTGCACTCTAGCTTCACTTACTTCAGAGAGCGAAGCGTAGACTCTCTGCCCAAATAGATCAGTAAAGTTTGGATTAACCAAATATATTGTGTAATCACTCTTTTCCAGCAGATATTTTGCGACGCCGTAACTTGGCCGATCAGCTTTGTCAGAGACACCAACAATTGCAATGCTCTGGCTTTTGTTCAATACGGCTCTTGCCTTCTCACGATCCATGAGCAAAAGGGTCTCATAGATAGCACTTATTTTCTAAGCAGGACTAGCACTCGTTAAATGAGACCCCGTGCCATGGGTTTGGGAGTAGCCTCAAAGTGGAGGTCATCATGAAACGGAAAGTATTGGTTGTCATATCGCGAAATCATGCACGAGTCTGGCTCGATGGAGTTGAGCCTCACACAGCGCCTTTAGTCATAGAAGATGATGTGATAAATCCTGAATATCGCACTATTTTAAATAAATTCTTTAATGGCCGCGATCGATCGTTGCTCTCTCCAGCATTTGCGGAACGAGTAGCGATAGCAATCCGCGAGGTCGATGAGTTGTATCTCGTAGGGTCCGGCAAAGGAAAAGCTAGCGCCGTCGCGAATCTCGTCTCTTATTTACGAAAGCGGCATCCTCATCTCGCCGAATGCGTACGGCGGGTTGAGACCTTAGATATTGCCAATTTGTCCGAAGCTGAAATCATGACTGAGGGACGAAGACTATTTTTATTACCCTAGCGAAGTAATAAATTTGCGCCTTCGAAAATTAGAAAACCTTCGGGATGAATCTATAGGGAACTTTTTTGCAATACTCTCGATATTCGGGATCTTGCATCAAGTGGCGCTCTTCGGTGACGGCTCTCATGAAATAGATAAAAGTCCAAACTAAAGTAGAGAGAAAAATGATCACACACATGGTGAAGGACGAATGGAAGAAAAGAGGAATTGTTGTCAACCACCACGCGACATTCTTAGCTAAATATGCGGGGTGACGAACAATCGAATAGGGCCCTCGACTGACAATTCCTCTATTTGTTAGGTTTGAACACTTGGCACCCAATGCAAGTGATGCAGCGAGATAAATTGCCCAAAAGACAAGACAAATTATGCGAAAAACGAAGGTTCCAATTTCTGAACTTAAAGTTCTAAAATCATTTGGATACCAATTTACATAGTTTGAGATAATTCCATTAAAAGGTGGATAGCAGATAAGAGCAACGAGCCAGCCAAGGAATGTAGATTCAACCGAACGAACTTTATTCTTAAATAATTTGCTCTCTACGGAATATCCGAAGAGAAAATAAGCGGTATCAATAAGTAAAATGAGACTTATGAGAAATGGAAAAATAAAGTTATTAAATCCTTGAATAGAAAGCATTTGCTCGCCATGCATTAATTTCGTATAACTGGATCGAAGATCGAAATAATTGCCTACTGAAAAATTTATCATCAGAGGTAGAAAGAAAAATTTGACAAGTGAAAATAGTAGAATATTTTTCTCATTTGAATTCAACTTGGTTTCAACCTGTGTTTGCATTGTTTCTTTTTTATGTTCAAGATTCCGCGGTGCCGTTTTGTAAACAAAGATTTTCGCCGCTTTTTTGAGCGCCTTGAAGAGAAGTAACCCCTTCGAAGTTTCAAGAAAACGGTCAGGGATGGCCACAAAATAGAGGAGCCCGAGCGCTGAGTAAGTAACGCCTAGAGAGAATAGGGCCACCTGGGTATCGTGGGATAAAAACCCAACGTAGTAACGATTGCTATGAAAAATTAAAATGGCTGACCAAATGAACAAAATGTTAGCCGAATAAGATTGCAATCGCTTTTTCATGTCCGTCACTTTGCTCGGGATCTTTCGATCTCTCTATTGAAATATTGGCGTCACAGTACAGACAAAGGCAGCAAAAATTGGAAATTTTATGGTGGCGGGTGAAGGATTTGAACCTTCGAAGGCAGAGCCGGGGGATTTACAGTCCCCTCCCATTGGCCGCTCGGGCAACCCGCCAGGGCTATCGGTTAAGCAGCCTGCGAAGATTACATCAACGCCTGTACAGGGCGCGAATTCGATCATTTCAGCCTGAGTATCAAGCCGAGATTGAGAGTTCAATCGCCTTCAAGGCCTTTTACGGCTGAAATTCGTTACAGCCTGGTAATAAATACTCATTATTATTGAGCCACTACCTTCTCCCAATCGATGGGGGATCCCTCAGGAGGAAATATCTTGAAGAAGACAATCAAGCTCGTAACGCTACTTGCTGCAGCAACACTCGTTGCTGGCGTAGCTGTTGCACCAGCATCAAATGCTGCAAAGATCAAAGCATGCGTAGTTCTCGATACAGGCGGAGTGGATGATCACTCATTCAACGCTGGTTCATGGGCTGGCGCGCAGGCTGCTTCAAACGTAGCTACCGTTTCATATCTTCCATCTTCATCTGCTGCAGATTACGCACCAAATATCAAGAAGTTCATTGATCAGAAGTGTGCAATCATTATCGGTGTTGGATTCTCAATCAGTTCAGAGATCGTAAAGGCTGCAAAGGCAAACCCAACAGTTAAGTTCGCTGTTGTCGATGATGCAGCACTTGATTGCAACGCTGACTACTCAGTATGTAACCCAGTTGCAAACGTCAAGGGTCTTACCTTCGCAACTAACGAAGCGGCATTCCAGGCTGGTTACCTCGCAGCTGGATATTCAAAGACCGGCATCGTTGCTACCTACGGTGGAGCTCCATACCCAACAGTGACCATCTTCATGGATGGATTTGCTAAGGGTGTTGCTTACTACAACAAGGTAAAGGGCAAGAACGTAAAGGTTCTTGGCTGGGATCCAGCAAAGCCATCAGCAGGAACTTTCGTTGGTGACTTCAGCTCAACAAACAAGGCTCTCCAGCTTTCACAGGGCTTTGAACAGCAGGGCGCAGATGTAATCATGCCTGTAGCAGGTGGCCTCGGCGCTGCAACTGCTGGTCAGTCACTCAAGAGCGGCAAGTCAGTCACTGTCTGGGTTGATACTGATGGTTACTACGCAGCTCCACAATATGCATCAGTACTCCTTACAACAGTTGCAAAGGGTCTTGGCGCTGCGGTTAAGTCAGCAATCGTTGACACTGCAAAGGGCCAATTCACTAACAAGGCATACGTTGGAACCTTGGCTAACAAGGGCGTTTCAATCGCACCTCTTCACGACTTCTCTTCAAAGGTCTCTTCACGTCTACAACTAGACGTCAAGGTCATCGGACAGAAGATCGCTTCAGGTACGCTCTCAGCTAAGTAATATCAGCAGTAAAGCAGTAGTAATACGGGGACCTCTCACGAGGTCCCCGTATTTTTTATCTCACGATGGGTTTATGATTACATTAGAGGCAGTTAGATATCTAAGTGCAAGGCGTGCACTTTCAATGATGAAGGGTTGATACGTGTCACTCGAACTCAAAGGCATTACCAAGAGTTTCGGATCCCTCGTTGCGAATGATTCCATCGATCTACTAGTGAATGATGGCGAGATTCTGGCAATCCTTGGCGAAAATGGTGCGGGTAAATCCACACTCATGAATATTGTCTATGGCTTACTTAAACCCGATTCAGGAGAAATACGCGTTAATGGTGAAGTGATCACGATTAACGAGCCAAGTGACGCACTGGCTGCTGGTATCGGAATGGTGCACCAGCATTTCATGCTTATTCCGGTCTTCACGGTTCTGGAAAATATTGTCTTAGGTCACGAAGCTACTTCTAAATTCGGAAAATTAGATCTCACTAAAGCTCGGGAAAAACTTTTGGCACTTGCAGCGGATTTTGGTTTCCACATTGATCCGGATGCCCTCATTGAGAACCTCCCCGTTGGCGTCCAGCAACGTGTTGAAATCTTAAAAGCTCTCATGTATGACGCAAAAATTCTTATCTTGGACGAGCCCACCGCAGTACTTACTCCTCAAGAGACCGATGAACTGCTAGAGGTCGTAAAGCGACTTCGCTCTCAGGGAACCTCAATTATCTTTATTTCGCACAAGCTGCGGGAAGTTAAAGCGCTCGCTGATCGCATCAGCGTCATCCGGCGTGGAAAAGTGGTCGGTAGCGCTGAGCCATCGGCCTCGCAAGAAGAGCTCGCTTCTCTGATGGTGGGCCGTGAAGTCAATCTTGCCCCAGATAAGACTGCGCACGAGATAAAAGAGGTAATCCTCAAAGTCGATGGGCTAACTGTTTCCGATCCATCGGGCAGAGGGCTCGTCAAGGATGTGAGTTTTGAGGTTCGTGGCGGTGAAGTTCTGGCAATTGCCGGCGTACAAGGCAATGGCCAATCAGAACTCGCTCAAGCCATTATTAATCTGGAAGATCATGTACACGGGTCAATTTCACTCGGTGGCAAAGAGATCAAGGGCTTATCTGTTCACCAATCCCTTCACGAAGGTATCGCCTTCATCCCTGAATCTCGCGAAGATGATGGACTCATTGCGACATTTTCAATCGCAGATAACTTGATTCTCGATACTCATCGGGAAAAACCATTCGCAAAAGGGATTTCACTCTCTCCTCGCGCGGTAGTAGCCGATGCGGAACTCAAGGCAAAAGAGTTTGATATCCGCGCGCAATCCGTTAAGGATCCAGCCTCATCTCTTTCAGGTGGAAATAAACAGAAGGTAGTACTCGCTCGCGAGTTATCGCGTCCTGTTCAATTGCTTGTCGCATCCCAGCCCACCCGAGGCCTCGACGTGGGCTCAATCGAATTCGTTCACGAACGAATACTCGCCGAACGCGATGCCGGTCGGGCAGTTCTTTTATTTAGTACAGAACTTGATGAAGTACTTGCACTCGCCGACCGAATAGCTGTGATGTACGCAGGAAAAATTCTCGCGATAGTGGATTCAAATGTGAGCCGTGAGAAACTCGGCCTACTCATGGCAGGAGTTGCAGAATGAAGAGAATAGTCGATCGAATTCTTGGCTCTGCGCTCTTACCGGCGCTCTCATTTATTCTTGCATTTATCATCTCCGGATTCGTTATTGCATTTTCAGATTCCAAGGTTCTCAAACTCGCGTCGTCGCCAGGAAAGTTTATTTCGACGGCGCTTTCGACAGTTGGAAATGCTTACTTAGCTCTCTTTCAAGGGTCTATCTATGATCCCAACTTGGCTCATGGTCACGGATTTCTTCAGGGGCTATACCCACTCTCTGAAACCATCGTCACGGCCACTCCCCTGATTCTTACCGGATTAGCTGTCGCGCTCGCATTTCAATCTGGACTTTTTAATATTGGTGCACAAGGTCAATTTATTTTCGGAGCGATTGCTGCTTCATATGTAGGTTTCCACTTTGCATATACGCCAGTTCTTCACGTACTGCTTGCACTCCTTGCAGGTGTAGTAAGTGCTGCTCTTTGGGGTGGCGTTGTTGGTCTTCTCAAGGCGAAGACTGGTGCGCATGAAGTTATCGTCACAATCATGATGAACTACATCGCCGGCTTCTTTATTCTCTGGATCTTGAAAACCACCACCTTCCTCCGCCATGGACGTATCGATCCGATTGCGCCAGAAGTTGTTCCAAGTTCACATCTACCTCATCTTGCAGGAGCAAACTTCCGTCTGCATGCTGGAATATTGATTGCCCTTGCAGCCGCCTACTTCGTCTGGTGGTTACTCAATCGCACGACAATCGGATTTCAATTCCGAGCAGTCGGCGCAAATGCCTCAGCTGCAAAGACGGCAGGAATCTCAGTTGGCTATGTCACTGTAGCCACAATGGCACTGTGTGGAGCGCTCGCCGGATTGGGCGGTGCTGTGCATGTTCTTGGAAGCGAATATGCCCTTACCGCAGATATCGCAGGTAACTTCGGATTCGACGCGATCACAGTTGCACTTCTTGGTCGAGCAAAGCCGCTCGGAACTGTCTTCGCCGCCTTACTCTTCGGTGCACTTCGCACTGGCGGTCGAACTATGCAGGCAAACACCACCACGCCGCTTGATATCGTTCTAGTTATTCAGGCTCTCATAGTCCTCTTCATCGCTGCACCAACACTCGTGCGCTTTATTTTTAGAATCAAAAATCTCAAAACCCAAGATGCAATGACGTCGAAAGGATGGAACGGATAATGCTTTCGCTCAAATCCTTCACCGCGACACAGCGTCGCCAAATTGGCTTGCTCACCGTCCTCTTAGTTATTGCGATCTTTGAGTTTGCCTCATTTGGCTTGAACAACTCCCACAATGACCCAACCACCTTTGGTTTCACTCTCGGCAATGAGTGGGTACTCATTCATAAATGGGTTATCGGTTCCCAGAATGGGGCCTATCTTTTCTCACTCCTTGCTGTGATTGGAGCGGTCGGTGGTCTCTTTCTGATCCGTGGCAAGAAGAGCCCCGCTGCCGGGACAGCAATCGCCGGTGTTGCGCTCATGATGGGATTCCTCTGCTGGGCTGCCGCTGGAAAATTCATTCCACTCACAGGCATGCTGCAAGGAAGCCTCCTGCTCGCCGTCCCATTGGTCTTCGGATCGATGTCCGGCTTGCTCTGCGAACGCTCTGGCGTTATCAATATTGCAATTGAAGGCCAACTCCTTGCTGGTGCATTCGCATCGGGCGTCGTGGCAAGTTTGACTCACAAAACAACCTGGGGGTTGCTCGTAGCACCACTTGCAGGGGCACTCATCTCGCTCTTACTCGCAACATTTGCGATTAAGTTCTCAGTGGACCAAGTAATTCTGGGCTTTGTTCTCAATGTTCTGGTTATTGGCCTCACAGATTTCTTATATAAGAAATTGCTAATTCCTTATCAAAGCACATGGAACTCTGGTCCATCCTTTTCGCATATCGAAATTCCGTTACTGGGGAAACTCCCTATCCTTGGCCCAATCTTCTTTAATCAGACGATCATTGTTTATCTGATGTATCTGATCGTCTCACTCATTACCTATTCACTCTTTAAAACCAAGTGGGGCCTGCGAACTCGTTCAGTTGGCGAACACCCAACTGCGGCAGATAGCGTCGGTATCGATGTAAATAAACTTCGCTTCCGAAATGTTCTGATTGCTGGCTTAGTCTCAGGACTTGGTGGTGCGTACTTCACAATCGGTTCAGTGGGTAGCTTCGGCAAAGAGATGACAGCAGGGGCTGGCTTTATTGCACTTGCTGCCCTTATTTTCGGAAAGTGGACACCAATGGGCGCCGTAAGCGCCGCTCTCCTCTTTGGCTTTGCCGATAACTTGCAAGGCACGCTCTCGATTATCGGCGTATCGATTCCATCAGAATTCATGTTGATGATTCCTTATGTAGCAACGATTATCGCAGTCTCGGGATTAGTCGGACGTGTTCGTGCGCCGAAAGCTGACGGTATTCATTACAGCCGCGGAGGTTCTCACTAGTGATTACGATCGATTGGGATCGCCTTCATCTCGAGGCGAAGGCGATCATGCTGAACGCTTACGCTCCCTATTCAAAATTCCCTGTGGGTGTCGCGGCGCTAGTCGATGATGGCCGCATCGTCTCTGGATGTAATGTTGAAAATGCCTCATATGGCTTAGGACTCTGCGCCGAATGCGGTCTCGTCTCCAACCTCATCGCCAGTGGTGGCGGCCGACTCATTGCTGCAGTCTGTGTGGATAGCAATGGAGAATTTCTCTCTCCTTGTGGGCGTTGTCGCCAACTTCTCTTCGAGCACGGCGGTAACGACTTATTGCTTATGACTCCTGATGGTCCAACTCCTATGTCAGTTATTCTTCCTTGGGCCTTCGGACCAGATAACCTCTCGTCATGAGTGAGAAATTTGCAGCAGTTGAGATCATCAGTGCCAAGCGCGATCGAAATGAATTAACCGATCCCCAAATTGATTGGGTGATCGATGCATACACTCGTGGAGTTGTTGCAGATGAACAGATGTCAGCACTACTTATGGCGATACTGCTTAATGGCATGAACTCGCGCGAAATCTCTCGCTGGACAGATGCAATGATCAATTCGGGCGAGCGAATGAATTGGTCTGCAATTTCACGACCAACCGCCGATAAACACTCGACCGGTGGCGTCGGTGACAAGATAACGCTCCCCCTTGCACCACTTGTCGCTGCCTGCGGTGGCGCTGTTCCTCAATTATCTGGTCGCGGCCTTGGCCATACCGGCGGCACTCTCGATAAGTTGGAATCGATTCCAGGTTGGCGCGCTTCACTTTCCAATGATGAGATGCTCAAAGTTCTTCAAGATGTCGGCGCCGTAATTTGTGCAGCTGGCGCAGGATTAGCACCAGCGGATAAAAAGCTTTATGCCCTTCGCGATGTCACTGCAACTGTCGAAGCGATCCCATTGATCGCCTCAAGCATCATGAGCAAGAAGATCGCCGAAGGTACGTCGGCGCTTGTGCTCGACGTAAAGACCGGAAGTGGCGCTTTTATGAGCGACCCACTGAAAGCACGGGAATTAGCGAAGGTTATGGTCGAACTCGGAACTCGCGCTGGCGTAAAGACAACGGCCCTCATTACTGCAATGGATGTTCCATTGGGCCTCACCGCTGGAAATGCTCTTGAGGTGCGTGAATCCATTGAAGTACTCGCGGGCGGCGGGCCAACTGACGTAGTTGAACTCACTCTCATCCTTGCCAGAGAGATGCTCGATGCCGCAAAGATAACTCCCCTTATGGATCCGGCAGATGCGCTGAAGAACGGCGCGGCTATGGATCATTGGCGCCGAATGATCTCGGCTCAAGGCGGAGATCCAGATGCAAAACTTCCCACGGCGAAGGAGACCCATGTAGTGCTCGCGGCAAAGACCGGCGAGCTCATTGCAATGGATGCCATGAAGGTTGGTGTCGCTGCTTGGCGTCTTGGTGCAGGACGTTCGCGTCAGGGCGAGGCAGTGCAAGCGGGTGCGGGAATAGAGATTCATGCCAAGCCAGGTCAGCAGGTCAGCGCAGGAACTCCGCTTTACACACTTCATACAGATGAGCCGGCAAGATTCGAACGTGCGCTAGAAATTCTAGAAGGATCAGCGAGAATTTCAGATTCTGGTGAGAAGGTTGAACGATTACCGCTGATCATTGAACGAATTGAGGGTTGATATGACGCTGAAGAAAAAGCCAACGCCAGAACAAGTGAGGCGACTCCCAAAGGCACTTCTTCATGATCATCTCGATGGTGGACTTCGTCCTCAGACAATCATCGATCTTGCCGCAGAAATCGGTTACGAATTACCAACCACCAATGCCGATGAACTTGCTGATTGGTTTGAAGAATCGTGCAACTCAGGTTCGCTCGAAAAATATTTAGTGACCTTTGATCACACAATTGCCGTTATGCAGAGTCGAGAATCGATTATCCGTGTGGCTCGTGAATGTGCAATTGACCTTGCGCGAGATGGTGTCGTCTACGCTGAAGTGCGCGGTGCACCCGAACTATTTACGCGTGGCGGATTGACCCTCGATGAGGTCATTGAAGCGACGACTTCTGGTTTTGAATTAGGAATGGCAGAGGCGAAAGCTGAGGGGTTCTCAATTCGAGTTGTTCAACTACTCTGCGCCCTTCGTCAAAATGATTTTGCAAATGAAGTTGCACATAAAGTCGTGAAGTATCGGGACAAAGGCGTCGTGGGCTTCGATATTGCAGGTCCCGAGGATGGCTTTCCGCCTTCTGATTATCTCGAGGCTTTCACCTACCTCCGCGAAGAGAACGCTCACTTCACCATCCATGCCGGAGAAGCCTTTGGCCTGCCCTCCATATGGCAAGCGATCCAACTCTGCGGTACGGAGCGGTTGGGGCATGGCGTGCGAATCGTGGACGATATTGACCTCAGCGGGGCCACACCAAAGCTAGGTTTACTTTCATCGTATGTTCGCGATCGTCGTATCCCGCTCGAATTGTGTCCGACCTCAAACCTTCAAACCGGCGCAGCAAAAGATATCCATTCACACCCGATTGGTCTCCTTGAAAAGCTCCGTTTCAGAGTCACACTCAATACCGATAATCGACTGATGAGTCGTACCTCTATGAGTCATGAGATGAATCAAGTAGTTGATGCATTTGATTGGACTTTCGAAGATTTGCAGCGCGTCACAATCAATGCTCTCAAAAGCGCATTCATTCCCTTCGAAGAACGCTTGGCAATCATTGAAGAGTTGGTAAAACCTGCTTACGCAAAAATATCTGCTGAATAACTAAGCGCCAAAGCGCGCGACATATTCATCGAGCATTGCCGCGGTCGCACTCGCACCTGATCGCGCAACGCCAGCATCCATAAACTCAAGAAGCATCTCCAAGTTCTTGACGCCGCCAGCGCTCTTGACCTTCATCTTTGGCGAGACACTTGCACGCATTAACTTCACATCTTCAAGAGTTGCGCCAGTCGGTGCAAATCCCGTCGAGGTCTTTACATACTGCGCACCTGCTTCTTCGGAAAGATGGCAGGCCGTGACGATCTCTTCTTTGGTGAGGTAAGCATTCTCTAAAATGACTTTAACTGGATAACCGGCCGCGGCTTTTACAACGGCTGCGATTTCATCCCGAACTGCATCATATTTTCCGGATTTCATAAATCCGATATTGATGACCATGTCGATTTCAACGGCACCTTCTTCAACCGCGAGCGCAGTCTCGAAAACCTTGGTCTTCGTCGAGGATGAGCCATGAGGGAACCCGACTACGGTCCCCACAAGAACATCACTGCCCTTAAGTTGATCGGCAACAAGCGCTACATCGGCAGGTCTGCAACAGATCGATGCGACGTGGTACTTCTTTGCCATCTCGCAACCTGCGATGACTTCATCAAGGGTCATCTCTGGCTTCAAGAGCGCTGAGTCGATGGTCTTTGCTACCTGTGCGAGGGTGTATTTGCTGGTCTCCATTTCTGCAATCTAGTCTGCGAGAGCAACTCCAGCCAACCTGACCGAGGATGCGTCGCTCGGTTAGACTTTGGGGATGACCTCACAGAGTGAAGCCCGCAAAATCGAACTCAATGGCATCAACGTCATTGCTGAGTCCGAAAGATCAGGTTCGGCAAAATCTCTCTTCTGGCCCTGGGCGGCTGGAAATGTCAGTCTCCTCGCTCTCTCCTATGGCTCGTTCTTCCTTGGGTTTGGCATCTCTTTCTGGCAGGCGACCTTTGCCGCCATCATCAGCACCGTCGGCTCATTCTTAGTCGTTGCTATCTCTTCCCTCGCTGGCAAGCGCTCTAGCGCCCCAACAATGACCCTCTCTCGGGCGGCATTCGGAGTCAAAGGCAATCGCCTACCTGGTCTGCTCAGTTACCTCATCTTCGTGGGGTGGGAGACAATCCTCGTCTCGCTTGCGACCTTGGCTGCCCAAACAGTCTTCGCACGCTTAGGACATATCAATCACAACCTTGCAGGCGGACTCGGATTTCTCGTTGCCGCTGGCCTCACAATCTTTGGCGGAGTACTTGGCTTTCACACCATCATGAAGCTTCAACGCTGGCTCACGATTGCCACGATCATCCTTACGATCGGATATATCGCGCTGACGGCTTCAAAGGTCTCTTGGCATGCAGTTTCTGCAATCAACTCTGGCCACTCTGGATCGATTCAGGGCGTTGTTGGAGCCATCATCTTTGGTATCACCGGAATTGGTCTTGGTTGGGTGAACTCAGCGGCCGATTACTCGCGATACCTGCCTCGCCATACTTCAAGTAAGAGCGTGATCACGTGGACGGTATTTGGTGCATCAATCGTTCCGATTATCTTGGTTATCTATGGTTCGATGCTCGCTGGAAGCTCGGCGACGCTTAATGGCGCAATTGCTAGTGATCCCATTGGTGCCCTCACTACCTTGCTACCCACGTGGTATTTGATTCCCTTTGTTGCTGTCGCAATTCTTGGCCTTGTCGGTGGGGCAGTCCTAGATCTTTATTCATCGGGAATTACCCTGGTCTCTATCGGCTTACCAGTAAAGCGCCATGTGGCTGCTGGAATTGATGGCACGATTATGGCAATCGGAACGATCTACATCGTCTGGATTTCCAAGAACTTCTTCCTTCCCTTTGAAGGATTCATTATCACACTCGGTGTGCCTATTGCCGTCTGGTCTGCAATCTTTGTTGCCGATGTCATTATGCGTAAACGGGATTATGTCGAAGCAGACCTCTTCTCAGCAACGGGTAGATATGGCGCATGGAATATAAAATCGATTGGCCTCGTCGCTTTTGGCTCGATCATCGGATGGGGCTTTGTAACAAATACATTTGCATCGTGGCTCTCGTGGCAGGGCTACTTTATGTCCGCCATCGGCGGTAAAAAAGGTTCTTGGGCCTATGCAAACGTCGGCATCATCTTCGCCTTAGTCATAGGATTCGTAGGACATATTCTTCTCTCTCGTAAAGCAATTCGCGCTCAGGAGGCTCACTAATGGCAGCTGATTCCAGTTTTGATATCGTCTCAAAGATTGACGAAATGGAAGTTGATAACGCATTTAACCAAGCAGAACGCGAAATTGATACCCGCTTTGATTTCAAGAACACGGGGACAAAGCTCGAGAAGAGCACTGGCAAGATAAATATTGAAGCCGATACCGAAGAGCGTGCGAAAGCAGCTCTCGATGTCCTCAAGGATAAATTGGTGAAGCGTGGAGTATCGCTCAAACACCTCGAGGCAGGTAATCCACAACTCAGTGGGAAGATTTATAAAATTGCTTGCACATTAAAGGAGGGCATCTCGACCGAGAATGCCAAGAAGATCGCTAAGTTGCTCCGTGACGAGGGTCCAAAGTCATTGAAGACGCAGATTCAAGGTGACGAGCTACGCGTGACAAGTAAGAGTCGCGATGATCTCCAAACTGCTATCGCCATGGTGAAGGATCATCCTTGGGAGTTTGCTGTTCAATTTACGAACTACCGCTAAATGAAGAGTTACAAACTCGGACTTCTCTTTGGAATAAGTGCCTATGCGATCTGGGGTCTCTTCCCACTTTACTGGCCGCTCCTAGAGCCATCAGGCCCTATTGAAATTGTTGCTAACCGATCTGTCTGGACTCTCGTCGTCTGTTTTGCTGCACTGTCGATAGGCCATCAACTTCGAACGACATTGCATCTGATGCGCAAACCATCAATCACTCTCAAGTTAGCCCTCACATCGATTCTCATCTCAATTAACTGGTTGGTATATATCTGGGGCGTTAATCATGGTCACGTTGTTGAATGTGCACTCGGCTACTACATCAATCCGCTGATTATTATTGCTTTTGGCGTGCTTCTCCTGAAAGAGAAGATGCGCCGCCTTCAGTGGGTCTCAGTTTGTATTGCAGTCGCTGGCGTATTAATTCTCACAATAGATTATGGTCGCCCGCCATGGATCGCATTTGCTCTGGCTCTCTCGTGGGGAAGTTATGGCGTAATCAAGAAACAACTTGCATTGCCAGCTCTACAGGGGCTCACGATCGAAACCCTTCTCTCACTCCCCTTTTACGGTGGTTACTTGATCGTTTTGGCCAAGCATGGTCAATCGCACCTTGGATCAAGTTTTGGTTTAACGGCGCTACTGGTTGGTGCTGGAGTCGTTACAGCAATTCCTCTTCTCCTCTTTAATGGCTCAGGGAATCGACTTCCATTCACGATCATTGGCTTGCTGCAATACATCACGCCAACGCTTCAGTTCCTTATCGGGGTCGTTGTCCGCCACGAAAAGATGTCTACGGCAAGTTGGATCGGCTTCTTTGTTATATGGGGAGCGCTCATCACACTCGGGCTCGATCTTGTGAAATCAAGCAGTACGAGTAATGATCGCCTCGCAAAGGCTTGATAGCGCATCTTTAGCTGCTCCATTAGGCAGTGGAGCCAACGCTTCGCGAGCTTGATCAGCATATGCGACGAGAACTTTCCGAGCATTCGTTAAAGCTTCGTGACCACGAAGTTGCTGCAAAGTAGTGGCGACGATCGACTCATCAAGAATTGGTGCAGAGAGAATCTCACGTAGTTTCGCATCAGTTGGGTCATTCGATTCAAGAATATGAAGAGTGACCAGAGTCGGTACACCTTCGCGCAGATCAGTGCCAGGAGTCTTTCCTGATTCATTTGTTTCACTTGATATATCAATCACATCATCGGCAAGTTGAAAGACGGTGCCTATTAACTCGCCATAGCGGGTAAGGCTTTCGATTGTAGAACTCTCCGCCCCTGAGAGCATGGCACCAAAGCGAATGCTCGTTGCGATCAATGAACTCGTCTTTCCAGAAATAACACTGAGATAGTGATCTAATTGAGAGAGACCTTCGGTAGAGCCTTGGGTCTCTGTGATCTGGCCAATAACAAGTCGCTCAAAGGTCGCGGCCTGAAGTCTGACTGCTTCTGGCCCAAGATCAGCTAATAAATGAGAAGCCTTAGCGAAGAGGTAGTCACCGGTAAGAATTGCTACGGTATTGCCCCAACGCTTGTTCGCGCTTTCGACCCCGCGACGCAGCGGCGCTTCATCCATCACATCATCGTGATACAGAGTTGCTAAATGTGTAAGTTCGCAGACGACTGCGGCTTCGATGATTCCAGCTGTCTTGGGATCACCAAATTGGGCGCCAAGAAGTGTCAATAACGGGCGTAATCGCTTGCCACCGGCTTCGACGAGGTGGCGCGATGTCTCGATAACCAGTGGGTACTCGCCCTCAATATGCGAACGCAATAAGGACTCAACTCGAACCATGTCGGCTGATAACGAAGCCTCAAGCGCAGAATCAAGCTGCGGAATGCCTAGCGACATTAACGAAGAAAGGTAGCGAACGTCTGTGCGCTATTGAGCAAGAGGGATGGATACACACCGAGAAGAATAGTGACAATCACACTCGCCGCAACTACAAAGCTAACCTTCACAGATGGCACTGAAACAGTCACGGCATCACTCTTAGGTTCGGTAAAGAAGAGCATCACAATTACTCGAAGGTAGAAGAAGAGAGCAATCGCACTGGTGAGCACACCAAAGACAACCACCGATGTATTTCCACTTTCGTAAGCGGCAGTGAAAATCGAGAATTTTGCAATAAAACCACTGGTTAGAGGAATCCCACCAAAACTGAGCAAGAAGAGGCAGAACGAGCCAGCGATGAGCGGTGACTTCTTTCCGAGACCAACCCAGCGATTAATATCAGTAACTTCACCGGCTGAATCACGGACTAATGTGACAACTGCGAAGGCACCGATTGTGGCGAATCCATATGCAACAAGGTAGAAGAGAGATGCCTTAAGCCCAGATTGATTCAGCGCAACAATTCCAGTGAGTAAGAATCCTGCATGAGCTATAGATGAGAATGCGAGGGTTCGTTTCACATCTCGTTGTGACATCGCTGCAATTGCACCCACGAGCATTGTGACGATGCTGATGACAGTCACGATAGGTCGCCACTGAACTTGATCCCCTGCTAAAGCAACGTAGAAAATTCGCAACATTGCGCCGATGGCTGCGATCTTTGTGCAAGCGGCCATAAATCCGGTGATTGGCGTTGGAGCTCCTTGATATACATCTGGAGTCCAAGCATGGAAAGGAACTGCGCCAATCTTGAAGAGCAGCCCCACCATGAGAAAGACAATTCCGAGCAAGAGGAAAATATCATTTCCGGTATTGCTTGAAATTGCGATCGCTATTGAGTTGAGTGAGAGCGATCCTGAATAGCCGTAGAGGAAGGCCCCGCCGAATAAGAAGAAGGCCGATGAATAAGCTCCAAGGAGGAAATATTTGAGCGCCGCTTCCTGCGAGAGAAGTCGACGACGACGTGAAAGGCCAGCCATCAAATAGAGTGGCAGTGAGAGCACTTCAAGGGCAACGAAGAGTGTGATCAGATCTGTAGCAGCCGGAAAAAGCATCATTCCACTGATTGCAAAGAGAGTCAGTGGGAATACCTCAGTTTGGCTCTTTCCCTCAGCGATTGAGGAATGTTCATCCTCTGAGCCCGGGATTGCAGATGCTTGCGCGGTGAAATTTCCGCCATCTGAGATCAACAAAATTGCAAAGAAGGAGAGAACCAAGATCGCAGCCTGCATAAATACAGTTGCGCCATCAAAAGAGAATGAGTCGATCGCCGCCGTGATTGAACGTTGATCACGAACTCGCATGAGTTGGAGAAATGCAGCGGCCACAGAGAGAAGTGCGATTCCTAGTTGAAGTGGAGCACGCAATTCTTTTCGTGCAAAGGCTTCAACGCCGACACCTAATAACGCCCCTGCTAGAACGATGAGGATCGGTGCCAAGAGGGCATAATTCAAATTCGGTGAGGTGAACATTACTTACCTGCCTTTGGAAGCGGATCTGTATACCCTGCAGCTTGTAACGTCTGATTGGTGCTCGGATTAATCCAATCTAGCACTGGCTTTGGGAAGAAGCCCATAATCACTAGAAGTGCAATGACCGGGGCGATCGAAATCTTCTCGCGAAGATTAAGATCTGAAATTCCTTCATTACTTGGTGCAACTGGACCATGGAGTGAACGTTGAACGGTAATTAATACATATAAAGCGGCAAGGACGATTCCGGTAGTTCCAAGAATTGCCGCCACGGGATATCGAGTGAATGTGCCCACTAGAACGAGAAATTCGCTGACAAAACTCGAGATGCCTGGAAGAGCGAGGGCGGACATTCCTGCGATAAAGAAAGACCACGCCATCACCGGAGTAACTCTTTGCAGGCCACCGAAATCCTCAATCTGCGAGGAGTTGCGCCTTGCAATCATCCATCCCGCCACGAGGAAGAGCGCTGCCGTAGAGAAGCCATGATTAACCATGTACAAAGTCGCCCCCGAGATTCCCTGCGAAGTCATCGCGAAGATTCCAAGCACGATAAATCCAAAGTGACTTATCGAGGTAAATGCAATCAAGCCGTTAATATCTCGCTGGCCAATCGCCATAAAGGCACCATAGAGAATCGAGATGATCGAAAGCGCGATGATCAACGGGGTAAATGTCTTGGTCGCATGTGGAAAGAGCGTGATACAAAAACGGATCATTCCGTAGGTTCCGACCTTATCTAGTACGCCAAGTAGGAGTACAGAAGTTGCTGGGGTCGCAGATTTTGCTGCGCTCGGAAGCCAGGTATGGAAGGGCCAGAGTGGCGCCTTGATTGCAAAGGCAATAAAGAAACCAAGGAAGAGAAAATTCTCTGTGCCGGAATCGATATGAAGCGTCGCTAATTTAGCCGTATCGAAAGTGCCACCAATTTGGTTAGTTGAGATGATGTAAATCCCAATAACTGCCGCGAGCATGAGTAGCCCGCCAAGAAGGGAATAGAGGAGGAATTTCATTGCAGCTGCCGCACGCTCGCCTCGGCCATAACCGCCAATCAATAGATAGACCGGTATGAGCATCGCTTCAAAGATCACATAGAAGAGGAATACGTCAGTAGCGGCGAAGACTCCCACCATTGAACTTTCGAGCACAAGCATCAAGACGTAGAAGGTTCGCACGCTCCAGCGACCGTTATCTGCCTCGTTCCATCCGGCAAGAAAGACGATAGGGGTCAAGATCGTAGTAAGTAGGATTAAAACAAGGGCTAGCCCATCGATCCCAACTGCATAGCGGATTCCAAAGTTTGAGATCCAACTATGCGACTCAACGAACTGCATTCCTGAAACATTGCTCTTAAAGCGGTAAGCAATGAGAGCTGAAATGGCTAGCGCTACGAGTGAGAGTACAAATGCCACTTGCTTGATCAACTTCGCATTCGTCTTTGGGACGGCATACAAGAGTGCTGCACCAACAAGTGGAGTGAGTTCGAGAACAGTCAGAAGGCTCATAGTGTTACCAACCAAATTGCTGCGAGAAGGGCGACTGCACCTGCAGTCATGAGGAGCGCATAACTTCGTACATATCCATTTTGGACCTTCTTAAGTGAAATCGAGAGATACGAGAGTGTCCAACCGACTGCACGAACTATGCCATCGACAAATTTATGATCAATACCCAGAAGTGCCTGCGTGATCGCTCGACCCGGGCGAACAAGAACGTTGTGGTTGAAATCGTCTTGACCAAGATCGCGCCGTGCAAAACGTGTAAGGAGAGAACCTGTTGGAGCTTCAAGTGGGACGCTCTTTCGGTACTTAACAATCGCGGCGAAGACACCGATAATCACTACGCCGAGCGCCAGCGCTGAAACAACTACCGGAGGCATGAGTTCCTTGCCACTTTCAACGTTGCTTGAATTTACAACGGGAGCCAGCCAATGAACGAGGGCGCTCCCCTTGCTCAACAAGAAGCCAGATGCGACTGAGCCAATAGAGAGAACAACCATCGGAATCCACATGAGGGAAGGTGACTCATGAGGATGTGCTTTTTCATCCCACCGCTTCTCGCCGCTAAAAGTAAGCACAAATACCCGCGTCATATAAAAAGCGGTGATCATTGCGCCAAGAAGCGCTGCTCCGCCGAGCAGAACACCTCGAGTACCGCCCGCATTGAAGGCGGTCTCGATGATCTTATCTTTTGAGTAGAAACCTGCGAATGGCGGTACACCAATGATTGCCAAATATCCCAACCCAAAGGTGGCTGCGGTGATTGGCATGACTTTTCCGAGACCGCCGTATTTACGCATATTTACTTCATCATTCATTCCATGCATTACAGATCCTGCACCCAGGAACATGCTTGCCTTGAAGAAGCCATGGGTAAGGAGATGCATAATCGCAAATGCATATCCCACTGGGCCGAGCCCAGTCGCCAAAATCATGTAACCAATTTGCGACATTGTTGATGCAGCAAGAGCCTTCTTAATATCATCTTTCGCAGTACCGACGATCGCTCCGAAGAGGAGAGTTATGGCACCAACAATAACTACGAGAAGACGTGAAGTTGCTGAGGCATCAAATATGAAACTCGAGCGAGTGATGAGATAAACGCCTGCCGTCACCATAGTTGCGGCATGGATGAGTGCAGATACTGGTGTAGGACCCGCCATCGCATCGCCCAACCAAGATTGAAGTGGGAACTGTGCTGATTTTCCGGCAGCAGCAAGTAACAACATTGCGCCAATTGCGGTGAGCGCAGCGGCTGATGCATGAGGAGCCCCTGCCTTAACACCAGCAAAGGTGACAGAACCAAATTGCGTAAAGGCAATCATGATGGCGAGTGAGAGGCCAATATCGCCTACTCGGTTAGCAATAAACGCCTTCTTCGCAGCGGTTGCATAGGCAGGTCGCTCATTCCAGAATCCAATGAGCAGGTAGGAAGCCAGACCCACGCCTTCCCATCCCACATAAAGATTGAGATAGGAATCCCCGAGAACGAGGAGCAACATCGCCGCAACGAAGAGATTGAGATAGGCAAAGAAACGTCTGCGGTCACGGTCATGTGACATATATGCAATTGAATAAATATGAATAAGAGTGCCTACTCCAGTGATGAGGAGGACAAAACAGATGCTCAGTTGGTCTAACAGAAGGGAAGCATCAACCTTAAAACTCCCGACAGAGATCCATTCAAAGATACGTTGGGTTGCGGCTCTGGCATCGCCGGAACGACTGCGCATGGCAAAGAATTCAACGAGGCCGACTCCGAATGTTGACGCTGAGATCAAGGTGGCAAGGATATGTCCCCACTTATCAGCGATGCGTCCCAGCAAGAGCAGAAAGGCTGAACTAAAGAGAGGGAGCGCGATCAAATAAAGAAGATGAGTACTTGTAGTCATGACTATCGCTTCAACAAACTAGCATCATCAACAGATGCCGATCGACGGGAGCGATACATCGTGACGATGATCGCAAGGCCAACAACCACTTCACAAGCCGCGACCACCATCGTGAAGAAGGATGCAATCTGTCCATCCAAATTTCCGTTGATGCGCGAGAAGGTAACAAAGGCGAGATTTGCCGCATTTAACATTAATTCAACACACATGAAGACGACGATGGCATTTCTGCGAACGACGACGCCAATCGCGCCGATGGTGAAGAGAATCGCTGAGAGGTAGATGTAATTTGAGATATCCATTAGTTTTCCTCCTCCTCGTTCGCAGTCAACTCAAATGGCTCGCTGGCGATAATGTCACCGCGAGCCTCGAGCGTGGATGAGATCGATGTTGGTGCAGCGCTTCCATCCGGCAAAAGCGCTGGCACATCCACCGCGTTATGTCGGGCATAAACTCCTGATGCCGGAAGTCCAGCGGTATCTGCAAGCGATGCCTGCCGGAAACGATCGACTGAGAGTTGACGTTGAGAGATATGTTTACGCTCACTATGAGCAAGCACCATTGCGCCAAGTGCGGCGGTTATAAGTAGCGCAGAGACAACTTCAAAGGCCCACACATATCGAGTAAATAATTGTTGTGCGATGCCTTGAACATTTCCGTCAGCGTTAGTTGCGGTCAATCCGACCGCTGCCGTGTGGCTTACAGCTCTACCGATGAGCGAGAGCAGAAGCCCGCCAAAGCCAATCGCCGCAAGGATCGCCGCGGGACGCTGGCCTTTAATGTTTTCTACGAGTGAATCAGAGCTGTCGACACCGACCAGCATCAAGATAAACAAGAAGAGCATCATTACGGCGCCTGTGTAGACCACTACCTGCACGATTCCGAGAAATAGCGCATCTTCGGCGATGTAAAAAATCGCTAGCGTGATCATCACCCAAGCAAGTAGCAAGGCCGAGTGCACTGCCTTTTTGACTAAGAGCATTCCGAGGGCTGCAAGAACTGCCATCGGAGCCATTATCCAGAAGAGAACTGCTTCGGGTGTATGAGTACTGCCGACTTGAAGGGCCATTTTAAACATGAGTGTTCTTCTCCTGAGAAGGATGAGAACCAGGGACTTCACCTTTGTAGTACGTAGTATCGGTGGAATCTGGATACATTGGATGTGGCGGCATCAACATCCCCTGACGAAGTGGTGCAAGGAGATCTTCTTTTTCAAAGATTAATTTTCCTCGAGTATCGTCTGCCAACTCATATTCATTTGTCATCGTGAGTGCTCGAGTTGGGCACGCCTCAATGCAGAGCCCACAGAAAACACATCGAAGATAATTAATTTGATAGACCTTGCCGTAGCGCTCCCCTGGTGAGTATTGGGCATCTGGCGTGTTATCTCCGCCTTCAACGAAAATCGCATCTGCAGGACATGCCCAAGCGCAAAGTTCACAACCGATGCACTTCTCTAAACCATCTGGGTGGCGATTTAATTGATGACGACCATGGAACCGCTCAGCAGTTGGTTCCTTAACTTCTGGGTATTGCACCGTATTTACTTTTTTGAATTGGGTGACAAAGGTGACCCAGAATCCCAAAAGTTGCTTGAAGAAACTACCGGCAGATTGATCGAGAATGGGAGAACTTTCGGAGGCAGCTTTCGCCAGACCGAATTCACCATCGCGCGGTGTTAACTCATGAGGAGTTTCGTTAGCCATTGATGCTCTCCACTCGATTGATTCCTGAAACATGCGGGACTGGGAATGAAGGCTGAACGCTGCTATCTGGCAATTCATCCTGTGAAGCTTTTCGAACTGACCGTTCATAGAGAGAGCTACCCGCCATGATGATGAGGACGATGCCAAACGTAAAGGCTGCAATCACTGTACGAGGCTCTCCGCGCGATGACATGACGCGGAGGGTAGAGACAACCAAAATCCATAGAAGCGAGACAGGGATGAGGACCTTCCAACCAAACTTCATGAATTGGTCATATCGCATCCGAGGAAGCGTTCCGCGAAGCCAGACAAAGAGGTAGAAGAAACCAATTACTTTTATGAAGAACCAGACCATGCAGAACCAACCGCCGAGCCAATTCTCTGTGAAACCCAATCCAGGAAGTGCGTGATATCCGCCAAGGAAGAGAGTCGTAGCAAGAGATGAAACTGCAACAATATTTACATATTCTGCAAGGAAGAAGAGTGCGAATTTAAGAGATGAGTACTCGGTATGGAATCCACCGACCAGTTCACCCTCGGCTTCAGCGAGATCGAATGGGGCGCGGTTCGTCTCTCCGACCATAGAAATTGCATAAATAATAAAGGAAGGAAATAGCACAACCGCAAACCACCATTTGTGCTGCGCTGCAACAATATCCGAGGTCGACATAGAGCCCGCGTAGATAAAGACTGCAACGAGTGAGAGTCCCATGGCGACTTCGTAAGAGATCACTTGTGCGCTTGAGCGAAGTCCACCGAGCAACGGATACGTAGATCCTGAGGACCATCCTGCCAAGACAATTCCGTAGACACCGACAGAGGCGATCGCAAGCACGTACAGAACGCCAACCGGTAGGTCAGTCAACTGCATGACGGTCTTATGTCCGAAGAGGGAGACCTTCCCAGTGAGGGGCATTACGGCAAAGGACATGAAGCAGGTCGTAGCGCTGATAACTGGCGCAATGACGAAAACAATTCTGTCTGCGGCTTTAGGGATGAGATCTTCTTTAAGAGCAAGTTTCACACCATCGGCGAGAGATTGAAGTAATCCAAATGGTCCCACGCGATTAGGCCCAAGTCGCATCTGCATACGAGCAACGATTCGCCGCTCGCCCCAGACTGACATGAGAGTAAGGACCACGCAGAGCACAAAGACGATTAGCCCCTTAACCGCGATCAACCACCCTGGATCATTTCCGATTATGGATGCAGCGTTCATGCCTTCACCACCGTTACTACTAGTCCGCTTGCAGCTCCGAGGCTTGCAATGCACTGAGAGCCGAGCGAGTTACGTGGAACCCAAATATCTGAATCCGAGATCTTTCCGATTCGTGCAGGAGCTGATATCGATCCACGGGCAGTTGAGATTGAAAGCAGGTCACCAGATGAAACTCCAAGAGCGGATGCACGAGCTTCAGAGATCACTACCTCTGCTGCTCGGGCGGTACCTGCCAAGTTTTCTTCGCCACCTTGAAGAGTGCCTAGATCAAGAAGCTGTCGCCATGAGTGCAAAATTGCTTGATTCCCGCTGACTGTCTGAGCTGGAGCAAGAGGGGATTCCGTCATGGAAATTACTGCGCCATCCCATTTTCCGATTGCTTGTAACTCTGAAGCTGCGGCCTTTGCAGATGGGAGATTTATTGGAGTACCCATCTCATCGGCGAGCATGGAAAGAATTCGGAGATCACTTCGGGTGAGCGATTCAGTAATTGCTTTCTCGAAGAATCGTGGACGTCCTTCCCAGTTAAGGAGTGAACCGCTCTTCTCTGAGACTGCAGCAACCGGAAGTACAACATCTGCAATTGCGGTGATCGCTGAATGCGAAATCTCGAGGGAGAGAACAAAGGTTGATTTATTGAGTAGCTGACCGAGTGCCTCTGTTGAAATATCGAGTGGATCTACTCCCCCAATTACTACGGCATCGAGTTCTCCTGAAGAAGCTGCTTCAAGGATCTGCCATGTGGCACGGCCGTTAGCGGTCGGAAGGTTGTTAACTCCCCACGCGCTCTGAATATCTACACGAGCTGCTGCATCAGATACCGGGCGCCCACCTGGGAGAAGATTTCCTAGTGCACCAGCAACGAGGGCTCCAACTTCTCCGGCACGGCGAGGAATCCATGCAATTTTCGCTCCAGTGCTCGAAGCTAATTTAACTGCAGAAGTAAATTGACCCGTAACTTCACTTGCTCGTTCGCCAACCAGAATCACTGATTTATCAGTGAGTTCCGTGACTGATGCAAGGGAGGCAACAGCTGACGCCTGCAACTTCTCCGAACCACGACTCATTACTTGTGTGACAGTTGTGATTCGCAATCCACGTTTGCGCACTTGCTTGTAGAGACGAAGGAAAACAATCGGAGATTCATCTTCTGGTTCAAAGTCAACCAAAACTACGTGGTCGGCTCTATCTAGATCTCGGTAAGAAACAGTCAGATTTAACGCTGTCGATGCAAGGAATGAAGCCTCTTCATCTGAATGAAGTCGAGCTCTAAAATCAATATCGTTTGTCTGCAAAGCAACGCGCGCAAACTTCGCATAGGCATAGGAATCTTCAACTGTTCCGCGACCGCCGACTAAAACGCCAGCGCGCTTTCCTTTCAATCCAGCGGCTGCACGGGCAAGGGCTTCTGGCCAAGAAGCCTCATGAAGTTCGCCATCTTCACCACGCACCATTGGATGTGCAAGACGCTCTTTATTGGTGATGTATTTGAATGCCCAGCGGCCCTTGTCGCAGTTCCACTCTTCATTTACTTCTGCATCCTCGCCAGCAAGTCGTCGAAGCGTCTTACCTCGACGCACATCTGTTCGCATCGAACATCCTGAAGCGCAATGCTCGCAGGCTGATGGAGTTGAAACGAGGTCAAAGGGACGTGAACGGAATCGATAAGAAGCGCCGGTAAGGGCTCCAACTGGGCAGATTTGAACTGTGTTGCCAGAGAAATACGATAGGAATGGATCCTTCTCATAAATACCAACTTGCTGCAGAGCGCCGCGCTCATTCAGTGTAATGAATGGATCGCCGGCGATTTCATTACTAAAGCGCGTGCATCGAGCACAGAGAACGCAACGTTCGCGATCAAGCAATACCTGAGAAGAGATTGCAGAAGGCTTATCGAAGGTACGTTTCACACCTTCGTAACGAGTTTCAGTTCGCCCATTACTCATCGCTTGGTTTTGTAGTGGGCACTCCCCGCCCTTGTCACAGACCGGGCAATCAAGAGGGTGGTTAATCAGAAGCAGCTCCATAATTCCTTTTTGAGCCTTATCTGCCACTTCAGAAGTTAATTGGGTCTTTACGATCATGCCATTTTCAACCGGAATCGTGCACGAAGCTTGAGGTTTTGGAAATGCGCGACCATTGATCTCAATATCAACAAGGCATTGGCGACAAGCACCAGCAGGTGAGAGAAGAGGGTGGTCACAGAACCGTGGAATCTGGATGCCGAGCTTCTCTGCTGCACGGATTACGAGAGTTCCTTTAGGAACGGTTACATCGAAACCGTCAATCACGACGGTAATCATTTCGACCTCAGTTACTACTGCATTCTCTGGGCTCATGCTCGACCTGCCGTTGCAAAGAGTGTGGATGCGATCGGATCAAAGGGACATCCGCCGTGTGTTAGGTGTGCTTCATATTCGGCGCGGAAATATTTAATAGAAGAGATGATCGGGCTTGCAGCACCATCTGCGAGAGCACAGAATGAACGTCCGGCAATATTGTTTGTGATATCTATTAATTTATCGAGATCTGCAGGTGTTCCCTTGCCAGCCTCGAGATCACGCATCATCTGAACTAGCCACCAAGTGCCCTCGCGACATGGTGTGCACTTTCCGCACGATTCGTGTTTATAAAATTCAGTCCAGCGGAGTACCGCGCGAACCACACACGTTGTCTCGTCAAAGATCTGAAGAGCCTTAGTTCCAAGCATCGAGCCGGCGGCTGAGACACCTTCGTAATCGAGTGGCACATCTAAATGTTCGGCAGTGAAGAGTGGAGTCGATGAACCACCAGGAGTCCAGAACTTCAAAGTATGACCAGCGCGGATTCCACCAGAGAGTTCTAAGAGTTCGCGAAGAGTAATCCCCAATGGAGCTTCGATCTGGCCTGGGTTTGTGACGTGGCCAGAGAGTGAGTAGAGCGTGAAGCCCTTGCTCTTCTCGGTTCCCATTGATTGGAACCATTCATTTCCGTATTCGATAATTGCTGGAACGCTTGCGATCGACTCGACGTTATTCACGACAGTCGGACGTGCGTAGAGGCCGGCGATCGCTGGGAAGGGTGGACGAAGTCGAGGCTGTCCGCGGAATCCTTCAAGAGAATCAAGGAGGGCGGTCTCCTCACCACAAATATATGCACCAGCACCAATGTGGAGAACGAGTTCGAGATCGAAACCTTTGCCACCAATGTTCGTACCAAGCAGACCAGCTTGATATGCATCGGCAATTGCTTGTTGCACTCGGCGCACAACATGAACAACTTCGCCACGGATGTAGATAAAGGCATAACTTGCACGGATCGCATACGAAGCAATAATCATTCCTTCAATTAAGGAATGTGGATTGGCCATCAGCAGAGGCATATCCTTGCAAGTACCTGGCTCTGACTCATCAGCGTTTACAACAAGATAGTGCTCTTTATTGTCACCCTGGGGAATAAAACTCCACTTAGTTCCAGTTGGGAATCCTGCCCCACCTCGACCGCGCAATCCAGAATCTTTCACAAGAGCGATAACTTCATCCGGAGCCATTGCTAACGCTTTCATTGCAGCGTTGTAGCCACCATGACGCTTGTATCCAGCCAGGGTAAAGGAATCCGCTTCATCCCAATGAGCTGAAAGAACTGGCGCTAACTTGCTCATTTGCCCTCTTTCGATAAGTTCAAACCTAATAACGAAGCCGCTCCGGCCGATGGGCCTTCGCTCGCAAGTCCATCAGTAAGTCCAGCGAGAACCGCAGAATTCTCTTTCCAGGTGCGAAGTGAATTTGGACCACGAGTTGGTGCTGGAGGATTTCCTGCACGAGCACCATCAACTAAATCTTTTACGCTTTGAATAGTTTGGTTGTCATAGAACTCCCAGTTCACCATCACGACTGGGGCATAATCACAAGCAGCGTTACATTCAATTCGCTCTAATGAAACTTTTCCATCCGAAGTAGTTTCATCGTTTGAAATTCCGAGATGTTCGGTGATCGCCTCATAAATTGCATCTCCACCCATTACAGCACATAAGGTATTGGTGCAGATTCCGACGTGGTATTCGCCGACCGGCCCTGGCTTGTACTGCGTGTAAAACGTTGATACTGCAGTTACTTCAGCGGTGCTTAACTCCAGCTTTGCGGCAATAGCTTCAATACCCTCTGATGTGACATAGCCAGATATTGATTGAACAAAATGGAGCAACGGCATAATTGCTGAACGTTTGCGAGGGTATCGCGCGATAATCGAATCAAAGATTGCTAACTGCTCTGATGAATAGGCCATTATCGGTCAACTCCTCCCATCACGGGATCGATTGATGCAATTGCACCAATGACATCCGCAATCATGCTGCCTTCGCACATTGCCGAAGTCGATTGCAGATTATTGAAAGATGGTTCACGAAAATGCACTCGGTATGGGCGAGTTCCGCCATCGGAGACGAGGTGAACACCAGTCTCACCACGCGGAGATTCAACAGCGACGTAGACCTGACCTGCAGGTACGCGGAATCCCTCGGTGACAAGTTTGAAGTGATGGATAAGTGATTCCATAGACTCACCCATAATCTCCCGGATGTGGTCAAGTGAGTTGCCCATTCCATCAGCACCGACTGAGAGTTGTGATGGCCAGGCAATCTTCTTGTCGGCAACCATTACTGGCTGACCCTCAAGCTTTTCAAGTTTGTCACACGCTTGCTCAACGATTCGTAATGACTGCTCAAGCTCTTGCATACGAATGAGGAAACGTCCGTAGACATCGGCTGAGTCAGTTGTAATGACATCAAAATCGTAGTTCTCATATCCACAGTAAGGCTGAGTTTTGCGAAGATCCCAAGGCAGTCCGGTTGAGCGAAGTACTGGCCCGGTAATCCCCAGCGTCGTGCAACCGGCAAGATCCAAGTAACCAATATTCTGGGTGCGCTTCATCCAGATCGTGTTTCCTACCAAGAGCTTCTCGTTATCCTTAAAATTCTTGCGAAGTTGGGCGACTGTCTCGCGAATCTTTGGAATCGATCCGTGCGGAATATCTTGAGCGACTCCACCAGGTCTGACATAGGCCATATTCATGCGAAGCCCTGAGATCATTTCAAAGAGATCGAGGACTAGTTCTCGCTCTCGGAATGCGAAAATCATGGGTGATAGCGCGCCGAGTTCGAGTGCGCCAGTTCCCAAGGCAACCATGTGGGATGAAATACGGTTTAACTCCATCATCAAGACGCGAATGACACTCGCTCGTTCTGGGATCTCATCCGTGATGCCGAGTAACTTCTCGACAGCGAGACAATAAGCGGTCTCGTTAAAGATTGGCGCAAGATAATCCATACGAGTAACAAAGGTGACACCTTGTGTCCATGAGCGATACTCAGTATTTTTTTCAATGCCGGTATGGAGATAACCAATTCCACATCGAACTTCTGTGACTGTCTCGCCTTCGAGCTCAAGAATAATACGGAGCACACCATGTGTTGAAGGGTGCTGTGGACCCATATTGACAACAACGCGCTCTTCTTTTGTCGCACCAATTTCTGTTGAAAGTGAGTCCCAATCTCCGCCGGTTACTGCGTAAACGCGACCTTCTGTTGTCTCGCGAGACTGTGCATAGGGGTCAGTATGTGTGCTCACCGATATGACCTTCTCTCGCTTGGAGGTGGTGTCGTTGCACCCTTGTACTCAACTGGTATACCACCCAATGGATAATCTTTGCGTTGTGGGTGCCCCTGCCAATCATCTGGCATAAGAATTCTGGTGAGGCCAGGGTGCCCATCAAAAATAATTCCAAACATGTCGAAGGTCTCACGTTCATGCCAATTGATTCCGCCCCAAACTTCTACGAGCGAAGGAAGATGCGGATCTGAATCTGGGACTGCAACTTCTAATCTAATTCGTCGGTTGTGTGTGAGCGAAAGAAGAGCGTAGACAGCATGTAATTCGCGTCCGTCTTCTTCAGGGTAATGAACACCATCTACACCCATACACATTTCAAATCGAAGGCTCTCGGTATCGCGTAACTTCTTAGCCACTTCGAAGAGGTGCTCTCGCTTCACATAAAGAGTTAATTCATTTCGATCAACGACAATTTTTTCGATTGCATCGTTAAATTCTGGAAATGCGCGTTCAAGATCATCTGCAACTTCGTCAAAGTATCCGCCAAATGGGCGTTCTGAAGATCCTGCGGAATGTTTGATGCGGACGAGCCCACCATAACCTGATGTATCGCCTGTACCTGAAACTCCAAAGGAACCGTTCTCTTGACTCATGCGAGAAGTCCTTGAATCTGATGTGTTGGTTTTGCAGCGAGCGCAGCTGCCTCAGCTTCGCGAATAATCCGCTCGCGATTAACTCCGAGTTTTGCATCGCCGATATTTTCGTGAAGTTTTAAGATTGCATCCATCAGCATCTCTGGACGTGGTGGGCAACCAGGTAAGTAGATATCTACCGGAACAATATGATCGACGCCTTGCACGATCGCATAATTATTAAACATTCCGCCAGAAGATGCGCACGCGCCCATAGCGATAACCCACTTTGGAGCAGCCATTTGATCATAAATCTGGCGGAGAACTGGAGCCATCTTGTTTGATACCCGACCCGCAACAATCATGAGATCTGCTTGTCGTGGCGATGCACGAAATACTTCCATTCCAAATCGAGCGAGGTCATACCTTCCAGCACCAGCGGCCATCATCTCAATGGCACAACATGCCAAACCGAATGTTGCCGGCCAGAGCGAACTCTTTCGCATATAACCAGCGAGTTTCTCTACTGAGGTGAGAACAATTCCTGACGGTAATTTCTCTTCAAGACCCATTTATTTGCTCATCCCTCGCTGCATTATTAATCCCATTCCAATCCACCTCGACGCCAGACATATGCGTATGCGACAAAGACGGTGAGAATGAAGATCACCATTTCAACTAAACCAAAGAGCCCAAGCTTGTCGAAGGTGACAGCCCATGGGTAGAGGAAGACAATTTCAATATCGAAGACGATGAAGAGCATCGCAGTGAGGAAGTACTTCACGGGAAAACGTCCACCACCGGCAGCTTGTGGGGATGGCTCGATTCCGCACTCATAGGCCTCAGATTTTGCTCGGTTATAACGCTTAGGCCCGGTGATTGCGGCGACGGCGACAGAGAAGGCGGCGAAGCCAAATCCAACGGCGCCAATGACAAGAATCGGTATATAAAGATTCATGGTTTACAAAGTCTATGGCTTATGCCCGATTTGTCATTGTGTTACCGAACACATCTGCAGAGATTGCTGCGCGATAGGCGAAGAAGTTCAATTAAATAACGTTTTCGTTATAACTTTCTAGCGCTTTCTATCACTGTGCGGGCGGACCGTCGTGAGCATGAGTGCTAGCCCTCATGAGGACCAAACTAGCCCCACTCGCCCAAGTGCCTAAATGCCAAAGTACCCGGGGCCGTTAACGGTGGCCGATATGGACTGCAACGATTCCAAAGGTTAAATCTTGCCATGCGATGGTCTTCCACCCGGATTGCTCCATGATTGAGGCCAACCGCTTCTGGTTAGGCCACGCCTGAATCGACTCTGCAAGGTAGATGTAAGCCTCTGGGTTTGATGCGACCTTCTTGGCAATGATCGGCAATGCACGCATCAGGTATCGCATATAAATAGTACGGAGTACTGCGTTCGTGGGATGGCTGAACTCGGCAATGACGATCTTGCCACCAGTTTTTGTTACACGATGTGCTTCGGAAAGGGCGGCTCCAGCATCATGTGTATTGCGCAAGCCAAAGGAGATGGTCGTGACATCAAAGTTCTCGTCAGGGAAGGGAAGTTTGAGCGCATCGCCTTGGACAAATGTGAGATCGGGATTTCGCTTTCGTCCGGCGGCCAACATTCCTTCAGAGAAGTCGAGGCAAATAACCTGTGCTCCCCGATCGGCGAGCGGCCGAGAGGATGAACCAGTTCCTGCAGCGATATCGAGAATCTTCATGCCCGGAACGGGATCGATAATGGAGGTGACAACTTTTCGCCAAGCCTTCGTACGGCCAAGGCTTAGTAGGTCATTGAGGAAGTCATAGCGTTTTGCGACGCCATCAAACATCGAGGCGACTTCATCGGGATCTTTATTGAGATCAGCTGCATTACTCACGCGTATATTCTCGTACTAGTAGGCTTTTCTCACAACTTACAAATATAGGCCGAGCTTAAAAGAAGAAATGAGTTTCGAATGTCCGTGAATCACTCCACTGCCACGCTTCGTCGAGCCATTATCTCTCGCGAAAGCCTGACATCCCAGCTCGCACTTGTTCTGGGTGGCGTGCTCTTTCTCGCCGCAATGGCGCAGATCTCGATCCCGATTCCTGGCTCACCTGTGCCGGTCACTGGTCAGACTCTTGCAGTTCTCCTTCTTGGGACTTCTTATGGATTCTCACTTGGCTTCACAACTGTCGCCGCTTACCTTGCCCTTGGTGTAGCTGGCGCACCTTTCTTCGCTCATGGCTCTCACGGGGTTCATGTTGTCACGGGAGCGACAGGCGGATATCTGATCGGGATGCTTGCTACATCAGCGCTCGTTGGCGGATTAGCTGGCCGCAAGTGGGATCAGCGAATCACAACCGTTATCCCAACCATGATTATTGGAAATACCCTGACCTTTACCTTCGGTTTGATCTGGCTTCATCATGTCGTAGGTCAGAGCTGGAGTTGGGCTTTTTCAAAAGGTTTCACGCCGTTCCTGCTCGGAGAATTTATAAAGATCGCGATTGCCAGTACTGCGCTGCCAACACTGTGGCGATTTGTTACTCACCGTTCTTAGGGATTAACTGACCTCTATGCCAATCACGATTACCACCGAGATTTTGGGCGAACTTCCAACGCTCTCATCGATCTCGACCGATCTTGAGTTGAGTGCTTCGTGGATTCGTGGCGGCGATGGCCTTATTGGGTTCGGTCGCTTTGCGAGCAAAAAGGTAAGCGGTGCACATAGATTCTTAGATGCTTCAACATGGTGGCGAGAAGAGCGACTCAAATTTGCGATTGAAAATAATGTTCATGGATCGGGTACGGGGCCAATTCTCTTTACATCGTTTGCTTTCGATGAATCAGAAGATTCTGAGTTAGTGATTCCAGAGATTGTCATTGGGCGCAAGGGTGATAAAGCGTGGATAACGTGGATCGGGAGTGGCACGCAACCTAAGATTTCAGAATTTTCATCAGCCCAAATATCTCCGCACCTTCGTTATTCGCAGGGTGGCCTTTCGGATATGGAGTGGATGCAAGCCGTTGAGAGCGCAATATCAAAGATCAAAAGTGGAGATCTTGAAAAGATTGTTTTGGCGAGAGACATGATCGTGCACAGTGATCAGCCGATAAACGTTCAACGCCTGCTTACATCCCTTGAATCTGACTACCCATCAACGTGGATTTTCCTCGTTGAAAACCTCATTGGGGCGACGCCAGAACTTCTCGTACGTCTAAGCAAATCACTTGTTACCTCAAGAGTTCTTGCAGGAACTATTCGCAAAACCGGTGATGAAGCGCGAGATCTGGCTCTTGCAGGTTCTCTATCCAAATCATCGAAGGATCTTGAAGAACACGAATATGCAGTTAGATCTGTTGCAGATGCGCTTTCTCCTTATTGTTCCTCGACGAATGTACCCGATGCGCCTTTTGTTCTGCACCTGGCAAATGTGATGCATCTGGCAACCGACGTAACAGGTGTTGTTAACGAGAGCGCCGCACACACTGACATATTTACATTGATCTCCGCCCTGCATCCATCAGCCGCTGTCTGTGGCACACCGACGGCTTTCGCTAAAGAAAGTATCTCGGCGCTAGAAGGAATGTCACGCGGACGTTACGCGGGACCTGTGGGTTGGATCGATGCAAGAGGTGACGGTGAGCTCGGAATAGCACTGCGTTGTGGCTTAATTGCAGAAGATAAAACGAATCTTCGAATCTTCTCTGGATGTGGCATTGTTGCTGGCTCCAATCCCGCTGATGAATTGGCAGAGAGTCAAGCTAAATTGATTCCAATGCGCACCGCTTTAGCAACCCTTTGATACAACTCTGAAAGCTCCAAAGCATTCTCGTTTCGAGTAGGTACTTCGACAATCACAACGTGCAAACCTTCATGACGGGCCGAAATTGCCTGTACTAAGTCTGCTTCAGATTTCGCCTTCTGGACTGATACCGAAAAACCGCTTACGACCCTCTCTAAATCCAAATTATGCGGGGTACCAAAGAGAGATTCGAAACCTGGTGTTGATGCCTGAGGCAATGTCGAGAAGATTCCTCCGCCATTATTATCAATAAGAAAAATTGTCAGGTTATCTGAAGTGGTGTTGACCAAAGCAGAGATGTCGTGAAGAAAAGTAATGTCGCCAAGGATCGCATAGCCTCGTTCAAATCGTGAAGCTATCCCAAGAGCGGTGGCAATGTTTCCATCGATTCCGGCAAGACCTCGATTCGCAAATACCGAAATGCAATCTTGTGGTAGCGAACATGCTTCGATATCACGGATCGGTCTCGATGATCCAACGAAGAGTGCGCAATCTTCTGGGATGTTTGAGGTGATTACACGAAGGGCCAATTGTTCAGACCAGGGTAGACCAGCTTCAAAGAGAGATTCTGCTGATGATGATGCATCGATCCATAATTGGTCCCAAGCTTGTGGCGTAGCGTGCTTTATTACATGTGGAATAGTTGAAAACACTCGATCGGCTTCTCGATCGGTATCTATATATTCGACTCTTGGATCTATCACAAACTTTCGAGTCGCCTCACTGATAAATGAATTTATGCTTCGAGACAAGGTTGTTCTTCCAATAATGATGACTTCATCCGCATGTAAAGCTTCACGAATACCGCTATCAGCGAGAAAAATCGATGCATGAGGGAGCGAAGATTGGATTGAAAGTGGATCTTCGGCGATCACCGGCCAATCTAAGATGTCAGCGAATTCATTAATTTGCTCGGCAGAAAATCCAGCGCGATCATGCCCAACAATGAGCACTCCTGAGGGATTCACCTCAAGGGTTTCTTTAGAAATGGAATCAGCGAGAACCTCTTTCAAGGTAAATCCTGAAAGCCAGTCAGCGGCATCCTTTTCAATCAGGGGTTCATCTAGTTGCAAGTTAATGTGAACTGGTCCGCCAATGAGGATCTCTGAAAGGTCTAAAGGGGTTGCGGTATCAAAGCTCTCCACGGGTGCAAGCAGTCCCGGCTGAAGGGTTGTCTGATTAGCGCCGGTATTTCGAAGTCGAGCCGGCCGATCGGCAGTCAAGTAGAGAACGTTTACATCGGAGTGAAAAGCCTCAAGCGCTGAAGGGTGATAATTTGCGACGGCGGTTCCACTGGTGCATATGACAACGACATATTGTTGAATCACTTTTGCAACCCCGAGAGCATAAAAACCCGCACCGCGCTCGTCGATTCTTACATGAAGATCAGCGAGACCACGTTCGGCTGCTTCATACACGGCGATCGAAAGCGGTGCATTCCTAGATCCAGGAGATATTACAAAGTCACAAATACCAAGTTCAAGAAGTTCGCGGATAGTTTGGCGTGCGAGTTTCGTTGCACTGATACTCATTCCCAATCACTCCCCTCTCGAAATTCTTTCATCTCCCAAATTTCAGAGATGCGATTACTCCACCACTCTACGCGCTCTGTTGAAGCACGATACTTTGATAAGAGGGCTGGCACTGGCTCCGCCTTCTTAACTTCTAATTGACCATTCTGTGGGATGAGCGCTGGCTCGCAAATATCAGATTCAAAGAGCGAAACTGTTCCCAACCCACAGGCATATTCGAGTTTGGGAAATGAAGATGCAAGTGCCAAACTTTGGGAAATTCCAATTCCTGTTTCCAAGGCACTTGAGATGACGACGGGAAGGCCGATACGGCTCGCCAAATCATGTGCTGCCTCAATTCCACCTACCGGTGCCCATTTGAGAATCGCAACATCTGCATAACTATTGAGAATCTCCATCTCAGAGTTGAGATTCTTTCGGATTGACTCATCCGCTGCGATCTTGAAAGGTGTCTCGCGCTTGAGTCTCTTTAAGTCATCCATAGACTTACAAGGTTGTTCAATATATTCAAAGACATTTCCGAATCTCAGGTTATAGTCATAGAGATTAAGCAGAGCCTCTTCCAACGTCCAACCCTCGTTAACATCTAATCGGATTTTCGCTTCTGGGAGGTAATCCAAAGTTGCTTCTACTAACTGGGCCCCGATTTCAAAATCGCTCACTTTTATTTTGACAGTTGTGCAACCATGAAAACGATTAAGAATCTCGGGAACTTCATCGGGATGCACTGCGGGCAATGTGGCATTAATGGGGATTAGCTCTCGATATCTCTTTGGCCATGGTCGATAAGCCGCTTCTAGCGAGGCTTTCAACCAGGTTGATGCTTCTAGCGGTTGATACTCAAGAAATGGCGAGAATTCGCTCCAACCTTCATCACCATTAAAGATCGCAACCTCTCGATAATCAATTCCGCGAAATCTGTTTTTGAGAGGAATTGAGAGAACCGTGAAATCTCGAAAGATGTTATGAGGAAAATTCATAGTGGCATAAATATTTAAGGACGCTTTGGGAACTTACTAAAGTTCGGTTCGCGCTTCTCCTGGTATGCGTTCCGGCCTTCTTGCCCTTCTTCTGACATGTAGAAGAGAAGGGTCGCATCGCCGGCGAGCTGTTGTACCCCGGCAAGTCCATCATCGGCCGCATTTAATCCCGCTTTGAGAAGGCGTAGCGCCATTGGAGAGTGGCGTAACATTTCGCGACACCAAGAGACAGTCTCTGCTTCTAGTTCAGAGACCGGAACTACGGTATTCACAAGTCCCATATCGAGCGCTTCGGCGGCATCGTATTGACGACATAAGAACCAGATTTCGCGTGCCTTCTTTTGGCCGACATGCGCGGCGAGAAGTCCTGCCCCATATCCGCCATCGAATGAACCAACCATGGGTCCGGTCTGTCCAAATTTTGCATTCTCTGCAGCGATCGTAAGATCACAGACAACATGGAGGACGTGTCCTCCTCCGATAGCCCAGCCAGCAACCATTGCAACAACTGGTTTCGGTAAGCGGCGAATTTGAATTTGAAGATCTAGAACATTAAGACGACCGATACCTTTCTTAGCTAAACCATCATCGCCGAGATAGCCATCATCGCCTCTTACGTTGATATCACCGCCAGAACAGAACGCCTCGCTTCCAGCTCCGGTAAAGATGATCACGCCAACTTGATCGTTATCACGAGCTAAGCCAAAGGCCCGCTCTAACTCGAAGAGCGTTTGTGGGCGAAATGCGTTGCGCACCTCTGGCCGATTGATCGTTATCTTCGCCATTCCTTCGGCAACTTCATACGTAATATCGGTGAATCCTTCGCCGCCCTCACCTGTCACCCATGACGGGATGGTTCGGGAGCCTGGTTCGCGCTTGATCGGCTTGCTCATGCCGATAGCCTACGGTCATCATGGATATTTCGTCACGGAGACCTCTCGTAGGCGTGCGAGCGCAGTGGCCCATCACACAACAGATGGATGCACTCTCACAAGCCCTCAATGGCGATGGTCCAGCACTCGCTTTCTCGCAATCACCCTTTCACGAAGTAGATCCAGAGTGCGGGCTCGTTCTGACCACCAGTGGCTCAACTGGAAATCCAAAGTCTGTTGCCCTGTCGGCTCACTCAGTAAGAGCTTCTGCAGATGCGGCTCACACTTATCTCGGAGCCACAACAGGCGATAGTTGGTCGCTACTGCTCCCCACCACCCATATCGCTGGCGTCAATGTTTTAGTCAGAGCGATCGCGCTCGGCACGAAAGTACTTTCAGTCGCTGAAGATGCAACTTTTACTTCGATTGTCCCGACCCAGCTTCATCGAGCGCTGACCGGAGATACTCAACTTCTTGAACACCTTCAAAATGCAAAGGCGGTCCTGGTTGGCGGTGCCGCTACTTCCAATGAACTTCGTAACGATGCCGAAATGGCGGGCATTAATGTCATTACGACCTACGGCATGACCGAGATGTGCGGTGGATGCATTTATAACAACGAGCCACTGCCAGGAGTAGAAGTGCGTATTAACGACGAAGTAATTGAGCTCAATGGCCCTATGAAGGCGATCGGCTATCTTGGCGAAAAACCATTTGGCGATGATTTCTTCAGAACCTCCGACTCTGGGAAATACGAAAGCGGCAAGCTCGAAGTCTTGGGCAGAATCGATGACCAAATAATCAGCGGTGGTGAGAAGATTTCGCTCGGAACCGTCTCTGAATTCCTCAACCGCGATTCAGATCAACGCTTTATTGCAGTTGGAATCCCGGACTCAGAATGGGGTAGCGCACTCGCTATTGCCAGTGATGGAGAGATTGATAAACGACTCATCCGGGAGAAATTGCGCGAGCAGTTTGGTGCCCACTGCTCGCCAAAGCACTTTCTCGCAAATATCGAGTTGCCTCTCACAGCTATCGGCAAACCAGATATCAAGAAGTTAATGGAAATCTTTGGCAGACTTGCCTGATGCCTACTAATAAGTGGATAGCCGGAGCCCGTCCAAAAACTCTTCCAGCTGCTATTGCGCCAGTTCTGGTTGGAACGGCGCTTAGACATTCCGACCACGCACCCATCAATATTCTCAATGCGCTCTTGGCACTTACGGTTAGCTTGGCTCTACAAATCGGCGTGAACTATGCAAATGATTACTCCGATGGAATCCGAGGAACTGATGCAGTCCGTGTTGGTCCCATTCGCCTGGTTGGAAGTGGCCTTGCTTCACCTAAGGCGGTAAAGAACGCTGCGATACTCACCTTTGCTTTCGCTGCAATTATTGGATTAGCTCTTAGCTCCAGAACTTCTTGGTGGCTCGTCATCGTTGGCGCCATTTCAATTATCGCTGCCTGGCGATATACCGGCGGAAAGAATCCATACGGTTATAAGGGGCTCGGGGAAATCTCGGTCTTTCTCTTCTTTGGTCTGGTCGCAACAATGGGAAGTTATGTCGTCCAATCGCATTCACTTAGCTGGAACTCTTTCCTGGTCTCACTTCCTGTAGGGGCGCTCGCTTGTGCAATTCTGGCAATAAATAATCTCCGAGATTTACCTAAAGATGCTCTGGTCGAGAAGCGAACAATGGCAGTTCGCCTCGGCGACAGAAATGCTCGGATTGCATTCATAGGATTACTCGCTGGTGCTCACCTTGCAGCAGTGGTCGCCACCCTCATCACACCTTGGACCCTTGCGACGCTTTTACTGCTCCCCATCACAATTCAGATTGCTCGAGGAGTATGGGCTGGAATCACCGGCGCTGATTTAATTCCGATCCTCGGAAAAGTCGGACGGCTCCATCTCTTGTTATCAACAACTTTGGCAATAGCACTCTTGGTGTAGGGGGTTAAACTAAGGCCATGATCAAACTTGATGCCCTTTTAGTTTTCATCGGAATCGGCGTTCAACTTTGGGCTTTATTTGATGTTGCCCGTAAGCCACAAGAGAGTTTTATCGTCTGGCCGAAGTGGGCATGGCTCATCGTTGTTATCATCTTTGGATTGCTGGGATCGTTGCTCTGGGTTTTCTGGGGACGCAAGCGCAATGGCGGAAACGGTCGTCAAGGTCGTCCACGTCCTGCTAAAGATGTTCCACCAGATGACAATCCAGATTTCTTACGCAATCTCTAATAACTCTAATACTCTAAAAACTCTATTAAGAATTTCTCTCTTAAAGGTTTGGGAAATTACAAACCTGAATAGGTGTGACGACCAGTCCCCCAGATATTCACGTAGACATAATTAAATAGGAAGGTTGATCCTGCAAAGAGACAGAGCCAAGCCGCCTTACGACCTCGCCAGCCCGCAGTGACTCGTGCATGAAGATATGCGGCATATGCAACCCAGGTAATAAACGCCCACGTCTCTTTTGGATCCCATCCCCAATATCGGCCCCAAGCAGATTCGGCCCAGATGGCGCCTGCGATCACTGCGAATGTCCAGAGTGGGAAGACAAAGGCGACGAGTCGATATGAAAGTTGATCAAGCGTTTCAAGTGAAGGCAATCTCTTCGCCCATTCGCTACGCCCGCCGCGCTCTTCCATTCGATCCAAAATCAGGTAAGTCGCGGCAATCGTATTTGCGAGCAAGAAGACTCCACCAGAGACAATCGCCGCTGAGACGTGGATGGCTAACCATGTTGATTTGAGAGCAGGTACGAGCGGCGCGCTTGGACGGTAAAGAACAGTTATTGCAGTTCCGAGTGTAAGTAAGACTGCGATGGATACAGGAAGGCCCAGCCAGCGCAATTTGTACTTAGCTAAAGCGAAAAGGTAAGCCCCGCTGAAAGCCAGAGCTCCCGTAATTGAGAATTCGTACATATTTCCCCACGGAACGCGATGGGCCGATGCGCCACGCAACACAACTCCGCCTAGCAGAAAGAGGAAACCCAAAATCATCATCGCTGTGCCGATTCGACCCGACCGTTCGGTGCGAGAGAAATCAAAACTTGTCTTCTCGGAGTCAGTCGAGTTCTTAACCGAGAAGGAGACCTCGATGGCATGGGCGAAGAATGCAATTGTGAAGAGGAGCATCGCCGAATAGATCGAATAATTAGATAAGTAAGCCAGATTTCGAGATGTCATTCTTTCCTATTCCTCTATCCCCATGAGCGCAATCTTCAGCGAAGCGAGCTCTTCATCTAATCCTGGTACGCCGTTCTTCGCAAGACCTGCAATTTGAACACGGCCATCACTCTTTATCCAAATTCTGCGCTGACGAGTAAAGAGCGAGGTGAGCAGACCAAGGATGGCCAGTATCGCTCCTACCAATGCATATATCTTTCCAGGATCATCAACAATCTGCAGGTTGACCCAAGATCGATAGCCTTCAAATGTGAGCGTCCCCTCACCAAAGTTATATATCTCACCAAGTTTGAGCGCCTTTAAACCGATGCGCTGCATCTTGCTGGTATCAACTCTGTAAACCGATTGCGGAGTCCCGTTATCTAATCCGAGGTTGCCCATCCAGACCGATACAAGAAGTCGAGGGTCGAGCACCTCAGGGAAGGAAGAAAATGCCCCTCTTGTGGGTGATCGATCTGCAGTGGGCAAGAAGGATGCAACCATGCCGATTTGTGGAACCATATCTGGCAATTTGATAGCGCCGATCGACGTGAGATTCCCATCCTGGGGCAAGAACGTTACTGCCCCTTCAAAAATTAACTTATCTGCCTTGTCACGCACTGCAACAACTGGTGAATATCCATTCGCCTGCAGATAAACCTTTGTGCTTCCGTAAGTAAGTGGGCTATTGACCTTGATGGTCTTTAAAACTTCCTTACTCCCAATTGGATTTGAGGCGGCAACCTTTAATGTGTAATCCGTAGGGGCATTTGTTTTGACATCATAACTTGCCTTGAAATCCAATACTCGCAAGGAGAACGGCACCATATCTCCTTCGCGTTGGAATTTCGCGAAGCTGATATTGTCATATGAAGTTGGGGTATTGATGAATCGATCGCCTACATTCAAAATGGTTTCGCCTTTGCTTCCAAATAATCCACCAGCAGCAACAGCGACGAGTATTAAAATGAGCGAAAGATGAAAGAGAAGGTTGCCGGTTTCACGGGAATATCCCTTCTCTGCGGAGATGGAATTTTCTTCTCGTCTAATTCTGAAATGATTTTTCTTAAACCAAGCCTGCGCCTGGTCAAGGGTTCCATCAACAGGTCGATCTAGCTCAGAGAAACCTTCCATCCGATCTAAATATTTCGGTGTTAACGGTGGCTTCTTACCGATGGCTCTCACATGTTCGAGTGATCGAGGGAGAACGCAACCAATCAGCGAGATAAAGAGAAGTATGTAGATTGCGCTAAACCAAGGCGAGGAGTAGACATCAAATATTTGAATCTTCTCTAACCAATGAGAGAGAGTCGGATTATGAGAGATGAAATCTCGAACTTTCATCGGGTTCTGGTTGCGTTGCGGGAAGAGTGATCCTGGAATTGAGGCTAGGCCAAGCATCATCAAGAGAATAAGAGCAGTACGCATACTGGTGAGTTGGCGCCACATCCATTGGAAACTATTCATCAGATTACCGGCACAAATCCCGAGATGAGATCTCTGAGTGAATTCATAAGCGTCAACCAGAGCCCTGAAACTTGAAGCACGCCAATAAGGATGAGGAATCCTCCTCCGATTTTTGTCATCACATCTCCGTGCTTTGAAAGCGCCTTGCGCAAGGGTGCAGATTGATCAAAGAAGATGCCCACGAGAAGCAAGGGCAAACCGAGACCGAAGCAGTACGAAAGGCTCAAGATCGCCCCACGCATTGCACTTGATGATTGAATAGAGAGCGCCTGTACCGCACCGAGTGTTGGGCCAATACAGGGAGTCCAGCCTAATCCGAAGAGAAACCCGAGAAGCGGGGCGCCGATCAACCCGGTCCTTGATCTCCATTGTGGTTTAAAGGAGCGATAGAACTTCTGATTAAAGAGAAAGATCACACCCATCGCGATTGTGATCAGTCCCAAAAGAATCGTTAGCCAATTGGAACTATTACTGATCTTTGAGCCTAGCGTCCCAAAAAGCGCACCATAAGAGATGAAAAGCGCGGAAAATCCCGCAATAAAGAGAAGCGATCCTGCAGCAACTCTTCCTTTGCGTCTGACATCTGTCATACCTGCTGCGTAAGAAAGATAGCCTGGAACAAGTGGCAATACACATGGCGAGAAGAAAGAGATCAATCCAGCAATAAAAGCAACGATGAAGGCGAGGAGTAGATTTCCTGTGAGAACTTGTGTTGAGAAAAAGTTACTCATGAGATGGATCCGCCGCAACGCGTTTAATCATAGAGTCAAGAAGTGCGTAAGTTACTTCACCGCTAATTCGAACAGCCACTTTATTGTTCGCATCAATTATAAGAGTTGTTGGAATTGCATTTGGAAGTAGTGATCCTCGGAAATTTGCTAGCAAAGAGTCATCAATAAAATTTGGATATGGAATGTTAAATCGGTTAACAAAAGCCGAAGCAGATGAGATGTTGTCACGAGTTACAATTCCCACAAATTGCACTTTCCCGTTTAAGCGCTTTGCAAAATCAGCAAGAAGTGGCGCTTCTGCGCGACACGGTGAACACCACGATGCCCAGACATTTACGACGATCTCTTGATTTTTTGCAATTTTAAGATTGGTACCTGAAAGGGTTGGCCCAAGCAAGTCTGGTGCGGGTTTCCGATCCGCTGCCTTTATATAAACCGCAACTCCCGTGCCAGATACGAAGGCATTCTCGTTAGCTTTAGATAGGCCACCACTGGAGCAACTTGTCAGCGCAAAAATAGTTGAAAGCGTGAGTGCGAGCGCAATTAATTTCTTCATCGTGGCGGCAATAAATGCTGTGCAGGTTCAGTGTACGAAGTCCCCTCGATTGCGCCATCTGAGTCGAGGTGGAAACTCGTTATCGAAGCGAGAGTGCATTCGCGCTTTCGTGGATCGTGCATCATTCGACGACCTTCTACCGCCGAACGGAGTATCCAGATCGGAAGCTGGTGAGATACACAGATTGCATCCTTGCCGAGCGCAGCATCGCGAGCAGCAAATAGCGCTCCTAACATTCGCGAAACCTGCTCCTCGTATGGCTCCCCCCATGAGGGAACCCATGGGCGAGTGAGATGGCGCCACGACGAAGGGTGCTTTAAGACTCCGCTTCCTAATTCAAAACTCTTACCTTCAAAGATGTTTCCAGCTTCAATCAGACGTTCATCGGTGGTAATTGAAAGTCCGTGTTCGCGTGCAATCGGGGCGGCTGTTTCTTGAGCACGTTGCAAAGGTGAGACAAGCAGGGCTCCAAGTTCTAGCGACTTTGACCACTGCGCAACCGCCTCTGCCATCGCTTGGCCGCGATCTGAGAGGTACCAACCTGGTTGGCGTCCGTAGAGGATTTTTTCGGGATTAAATACCTCGCCATGACGCAGGAAATGAATAGTGGACCCCATGGGAGTAAGCATAAACGAGTTATGTGGGGCGATCAGAACGAGCTTTCGCTAGGGTAGTGACATGGCACTCACGCAGAAGCGAGTCGCCTTCTTTGATGTAGATAACACGCTGATGCAGGGATCTTCTCTCTTCTTTCTCAGCCGTGGGATGTATCAAAGGGGCTTCTTCAACCGTCGCGATATTGCCGCCTTCCTGCTCGCAAATTTGAGATATCAATTGACGGGAAAAGAGAATAAAGAGGAAGTACTTCGAGTCCAGCAGGCTGCTTGTGACTTTATCAAAGGACACAAGGTTGCTGAGCTCCAGACTCTGGCATCGGATGTTTATGACCGATATGTCTCACCCGCGCTCTGGCAGGGAACAATTGAAATTGCACACGACCACCTCAACGCCGGCGAAGAGGTCTGGCTGATAACTGCTTCCCCGAGAGAGATGGCTGATTTGATTGCGAAGCGCTTAGGGTTCACTGGTGCGCTGGGAACTGTCGCCGAAGTTCGCGATGGTATGTACACCGGATCTCTTGAGGGCAATTTATTGCACGGTCAAGAGAAGGCGATTGCCGTGAATGCACTGGCAGCCAGTCAAAATATCGATCTCAGGAATTCGTATGCATACTCTGATAGCCACCACGATATTCCGCTGCTTGAAGCGGTTGGAAAACCCCGAGTCATCAATCCAGATACCTTGCTTCAAGTCCGCGCGCTTCGGGATCATTGGCCGATTCATGATTTTCGCAAGGCTCGGCTCCTAAAAAAGTTAATAACTCCTGTTATTTCTAGGCTCGCCTCCGTAGCAACCGCGCTCAACCCTCGGATTAGGCGTCACAAGCCATAGCAATTACTCGGTAATGTAAGCCAGTTATGTCTAGCTCCTTTGCTGATTCACTTCGCTCACGCAGCGATGAAGAGATCGCACGCCTATTTCAGGCCAGACCAGATCTACTCTCTCCTGTGCCGAGCGACTTATCAGCACTCGCTGCCCGAGCTTCGTCAATGCCCAGCATTTTACGAGCTCGAGACACATTAAATAAATTTCAATTCGATCTCCTGACTGCGGCCTGTTCACTGCAAGATCCGTTCACTCAATTAGATCTCTTACGCATCACCGATAAATCTGCAAAATCAACTCTGGCGCTCCTCATAGAGCGTGCGCTTATCTACGCAGATGGTGAAAAATTTAGAATTCCAACAAACGTTCGGACGTTAATCGGTGAACACCCCGCAGGGCTTGGGCCGCATTCAACCAAGAAGATTAATCTCGCGCTCCTTGAAGAGGCGCCTAAAGGTGCGATTGAACTTCTTAACAAAATGGTCTGGGGACCACCTCGAGGCCAGGTTGCTGATGTAAAGAAGGCGAATCCAACAATTACGTGGCTCTTGGAAAATAACTTCTTAATTGCTCAAGATTCTCAAACGCTACTTCTGCCACGCGAAGTAGGGATGCACCTTCGCGGCGGAAAAGTCTTCAAAGAGTTGATCTTTGAAGCTCCCTCAGTTGTGGGCGTGACGAGAAAGAAGAAGGCAGTGGATCTCGCTGCGATTGCTAACATTTCAACTTTTATCCGTTGGGCTGAAGAGTTAGCGCACAATTGGTCAGATGAGCCACCTAGTGCGTTGAAGTCTGGTGGACTCGGAGTTCGTGACCTCAAGCGAACTTCAGAGCACTTGGGCGTTGATGAGACGTGCGCGGCATTTGTTGCAGAGATTCTCTATCTTGGCGGACTCATTGTTATTGATACCGATGATCAGATTCTGCCCACTAATGCCTTTGACTTATGGCTTACCAAGAGCGCCGAAGATCGTTGGCATGCCCTTGTTACGTTGTGGCTAGAAACTTCACGCGTTGCGGGATTGATAGGCAAAGGCGATAACAAGAGCGTTGCTGCATTAGGTCCTGAGTTAGATCGTTCGGGAATTTCCGCTCTTAAAAAATCGGTTCTCGCGCTCCTTATCGCCACCCCAGAAATTGATCCAGAGTTGGGTTCACTTCAGGAGCGATTGAAATTTGATATGCCAACAAGAGCGAACAATGACTATGTCTCGTGGATTTTGCGCGAAGCAGAATGGCTAGGAATAACCGGCCAGGGTGCAATCTCCTCCTTCGGTATCGCTCTCATGAATGATGCAGACCTCGGAGTAGAGGCTGCACTTCCAAAACCAGTTGATCACATTTTGATTCAAGCTGATAACAGTGCAATTGCTCCAGGTCCGCTAACCCTTGAGATAGCGAATGAGATGGGAACCATTGCAGATATCGAAAGTCGCGGTGGAGCGACGGTCTATCGATTCACAGAAGGATCGATACGTCGCGCATTAGATCACGGTAAGACCGGAGATGGAATAAAGGATTTCTTAAAACGAACTTCGAAAACACCAGTTCCACAACCCCTGGAATATCTGATTAACGATGTTGCAAAACGTCATGGACGATTGCGAGTCGGGCATGCAAGTTCGTACATTAGGTGTGAAGACGAGGGCCTGATCCAACAGATTACTCACGATAAGAACCTTGAAGATTTACGCCTAAGGAAATTAGCGCCGCAAGTTCTCATCTCTGATGTCGAAATCAATGAATTGATTGCAGGATTGCGAGAAGCGGGCTACCTACCGGCAGTCGAAAATGCCACCGGTATCTTGATCTCAGCACCTGAAGTAAGACGTGCAAAGAGTCGTCCACGCCCACCTCGAGTGCTCTCCGAGAATTCAACTCCTTCAGAGACTCTGATTTCCTCAGCAGTTCGTGCTCTTCGAGCAGGAGAGAAGGCAAGTGCACATAAGCCTCGCGAAGTTCCGCGAACGACTGCCAATGAGACTCTTGATCTGCTCAATCAATATATACAAGAGCAAACGAGCCTCACGATCGGCTATGCCGATTCAAATGGTGGCGTCTCAAATCGTCTGATCGATCCACTCTCTATTTCACTTGGCACACTGATCGCTCGAGATCATGCAACCGGAGAGATCGCCCAGTTCCGAATTCCACGCATAACGGGCGTCTCTCAAGCCGAATCTGCGAAGTGATAGGCATTTGAGGCAGAATATGCAGATGAGTTTTCTCGCAGATCTTCAACGCCTCGTAGAGCTCCAATCGCCTACCGAAGATCTCGATGCATGTCGCAAGGTCATCGATCTTGCAAATGAAATCGCGCTCTCTCGACTTGGCAAAGCAGCAGAGATATTCGATGAAAATGGCCGGCCAATATTTTGGTGGGGTTCGAAATCTCCAAAGATCGTGATACTGACTCACCTTGATACTGTCTGGCCGATCAACTCCTTCCTACCACTCTGGCACGTTGATGAGGCGAGCGAGAAGATCTCTGGGCCGGGAATCTTCGATATGAAGGCAGGTTTTCTGCAAGCTCTCTATGCGCTCAAGGAGATTCCTGGAGCCCAAGAGAAAGTTGCACTGATTGCAACGACTGATGAAGAAGTTGGTAGCCAAACCTCGCGCGAGCTCATAAAGCGAGTAAGTGAAAGAGCGGATGCAGTGCTTGTCACGGAGGCATCACTCAATGGCAAAGTCAAGGTTGGCCGAAAAGGCACTTCCATGTACTCCCTAAAGGTTATTGGACGGGCCGCACATGCCGGTCTTGAGCCAGAAAAAGGGATCAACGCATCAACCGAGATTGCTCATATCGTTTCAACGCTGGCTGCTCTGGAAAATAGCGAACTTGGAACCACGGTCGTACCAACAACGATGAAATCTGGAACAACTACAAATACAGTTCCGGCAGAGGCAACACTTGATATTGATAGTCGATCATTTTCGATGGCTGAAATGCAGCGCGTAGAACAAGCCCTGCGAAATCTGGCACCAATCCATCCCGAAGCGAAGATTGAAGTGATCGGTGGAATAAATCGTCCACCTTTGGAGTTATCTTCAACGCAGGAACTTTATGCGCTGCTCGAAAAGGTCGCGAACCGCATCGGCCAAGGAACGATTGGTAGCGCTAGCGTCGGTGGAGCGAGCGATGGAAACTTTGCTGCGGCTGCCGGTGCGCGCGTACTGGATGGTCTAGGTGCAATCGGAGATGGCGCCCATGCACCGCACGAATACTTACTCGCCTCAACAGTTCCAGCCCGAATCTCTCTCCTGACTGAGTTTATTAAGGATTTAATGTGACCGATGGTCCACTGATTGTTCAGAGCGACAAGACAATTCTCCTCGATGTCGATCACATTCTCGCCGACGAATGCCGTCGTCTTATTGCAGCATTTGCAGAGTTAGAGAAATCGCCAGAGCACATCCATACCTACCGCCTTACTCCACTTGGACTATGGAATGCCCGGGCTGCTGGACATGATGCAGAACACGTTATTGATGTCCTCTTAAAGTATTCCCGTTTCGCAGTTCCGCACTCTCTGCTCGTCGATATTGCCGAGACAATGTCACGCTATGGTCGGCTTCGTCTTGAGGCGCATCCAGTCCATGGACTTACCTTGGTATCACATGATCCTGCTGTGCTGAGAGAGGTAACGAGGGGCAAGAAGATTGCACCAATGCTTGGACTTCAAATTGATGATGAAACAATCATTGTTCATCCAGGTCAACGAGGATTCTTAAAACAAGCGCTACTGAAGTTGGGTTGGCCGGCCGAGGATTTTGCTGGATATGTCGATGGCGAAGCGCACGAGATCTCACTTAATCAAGATGGTTGGACGATTCGCAAATATCAAGAGCTCGCCGCTGAAGGTTTTTGGCACGGCGGTTCTGGCGTGGTCGTACTTCCTTGTGGAGCCGGCAAGACCATTGTCGGCGCTGCGGCGATGGCGCATGCAAAGGCCACAACGCTCATTCTCGTGACAAATACCGTTGCAGCACGACAGTGGCGAGATGAGCTTCTTAAGAGAACCTCGCTCCATGAAGATGAAATTGGTGAATATTCAGGGTCAAAGAAAGAGATCCGGCCCGTAACAATTGCGACCTACCAAGTGCTGACGACCCGCAAAAAGGGCGTTTATGCTCACTTGGATCTCTTCGATGCAATTGACTGGGGACTCATTATTTATGATGAAGTCCATCTCTTGCCGGCTCCGGTCTTTCGCTTTACCGCCGACATTCAATCTCGTCGCCGACTTGGGTTAACCGCCACATTGGTTCGCGAGGACGGAATGGAGGGAGAGGTCTTCTCACTCATTGGACCTAAGCGTTACGACGTACCTTGGAAAGAGATAGAACAACAGGGATATATCGCACCCGCCGATTGCGTAGAAGTTCGAATCACTCTCACCGATGCTGAACGCATGCACTATGCAACTGCAGAGCAGGAAGATCGCTATCGCTTCTGCTCAACAACAGAGACAAAGCGAAAAGTTGCCATCGCACTTGCAGAAAAGCATAAGGATGAGCAGGTTCTGATCATTGGCCAATATATCGACCAACTCGATGCGCTCGGTGAGGAACTTGGGGTGCCGGTTATTAAGGGTGAAACCCCAATCAAGGAGCGAGAAGAACTCTTCAATCTCTATCGTGCTGGCGAAATTAAGTGTCTTGTAGTCTCAAAGGTTGCCAACTTCTCTATTGACTTGCCCGACGCAACTATTGCGATTCAAGTCTCTGGAACATTTGGATCGCGCCAAGAAGAGGCGCAGCGCTTGGGACGTGTCCTTCGCCCAAAGTCTGATGGACGAAGCGCCCGCTTCTACTCACTCGTGGCTCGAGATACCGTCGATCAAGATTTTGCTCAAAATCGGCAACGGTTCCTGGCCGAACAGGGTTATGCATATCGCATCATTGACGCTGATGACGTGCTTACCTCTGATTAATCGCTTTGAGAAACCTCTCGGGATCAACCCGAAAGTAATCGTGTGGCTTGCCGTCGATCTGAATTACCGGAACCTGCTCGCCATAGAGCTCTATTAACTCTTGATTGCCATCAATCAAGAGTTCTTCAATCTCAAAATCAGCCTGACTTTGAAGCGAGGTGAGGGTTTGGTGAGCCACTTCGCAGAGATGGCAGCCACTCCTTGAGTAGATGGTTACCTGACGCATTTCGGCCCCTCCCTGAATAGTTTCTGCTTAAAACCTGGCAATTTAATGATCCCCCCTCGGCAAGAGTATTTGTAAATAGCCATAGATGGATAGGCTTTCGCATTATGCGGTCGATATTGAAATGGGCCAGGGTCCTTACCCCGCTAGCACTTCTCGCCAGCCTGCTATCCCCTGTAACAGTGGCGAGTGCAACAACCGTTGATTGGGCTCCCGCTGGCTGGACCAATTATTACGCGGGTACATCTACTGCAAAATCGCTTGCAAAAGCGAGCACCTCATATGTCTCGCATCCAAAGTATGCAACCGCGCAGAGCACATTCGCTATTTCTTATACAAATGTTCCAGAAAATGAGAAGGCAGCAATTCAAGCAGCAGTGGATACTTGGGCTGCAAACTGGAAATCAGCTGTACCTGTCAACATCCACGCGATCTATGCCAGACAAGCATCGACATCGATCTTGGCGTCGGCAACACCGGTTAAATTCTTTCATGCCTTCAGCGGGGCGCCTGACTCAGAGCTGTGGTATCCATCCGCGATGGCAAATGCGCTTGCCGGAAAAGATTTAGATTCAACAAATCCTGAGATTGAAATCCGCTTGAACGAAACTATGTCACGAGTTTTTTACTTAGGAACCGATGGAAACTGTCCTCCTAGTCAATACGACTTGGAATCCATTCTCTTGCATGAGCTTGGCCATGGACTCGGCTTTCTTTCAAACGATACGTATGACAACTTCTTCGGATTGGGTTCAATAGATCAACCAACGCCTTTTGATGCATATGCGCAGACTCAAGATGGCTCCCGACTTGCCGATCTTGCATCCCCTTCCGCAGAACTCGGCAAGGCTCTCATCAGTCCACTTGTTTGGTCTGGCGCCAATGGCATTCACGCGAATGCGGGGGTTAAACCACTTCTCTATACGCCGAATCCCTACCAAAGCGGCTCATCAGTCAGCCACCTTGATCAAGCAACTTTCAGCGATAGCGGCGCCAATGCCGTTATGTGTCCAAGCCTTAATGCGGCAGAGATCTTCCATGACCCAGGACCACTCTTGCTTGCGATGATGCAGGATATGTTGGTCAAACCTCCCGCAGGTGTTGCTACAAGTGCGCCATCAGTGCCACGCAACGTGAAGGCGCTCGTTGCTGATAAATCAGCGATTATTACCTTCGATCCCCCTGCAAATGCTCGAACCGCTCACGTCGATAGCTATACCGTCAGGGTAAATCAAAGCGGTCAAAGCGTCTCCGGTACAGAAAGTCCTATCACTATCTTGGGACTTCGAAACGGCGGCAATTACTCATTTAGTGTTACTGCATCAAATGAACAGTTCGGTTCTTCTGCAGTTGCCACAACAAATAACGTGGTTCCTCAGGCCGTTTGGAAGAGTTCAATCATCGATCCAACTGCTGATGCGAAGTATTTAACGACGGCGACTTATGGCGGTAAACCGATCATCGTCTATTCCGATAGTAAATCTGGATATTTAAAGATGGCGACTTTTGATGGCAAAAAATGGAGCGCCCTTGTTCTGGATGGAAATTCTGACAAATCTGGAAAGACCCTCGACAACCTGAATGGTGCGCTCTCGCTCTGTAGTGCAAAGCTAGGCAAGGTTGAGACCTTAAATATTTTCTACTCTGATACCAAAGAGAAAGATCTAAGGCACGCCTCCTTTGATGGCAAGAAGTGGGCTTACGAAGTTGTAGACGGAAATGGATCGGTGATCAATGATTACAAGGATCCGATACGCACCCGAACTTCGAGTGATGTCTCTGTATCGAATGCCTGTGTTTCAACGCCGGGTGGGCTTCAAGTTTTCTACCGTGACGAATCTCAAGGAATCCTCCTCGGGGCTACAAAGGTCGCTGGTAAGTGGAGTTATGAAATTATCGATGGAGACCGTGATACCAACGGTCGCTCAACTGGAGATGTCGGTTTTCATCTGAAGGCGCTCAATATCGGAAATTCTGTTTATCTCCTCTATGACTCTGTGCTTCAGGTAAACCAAGATAAGGTCCCTACGAGAGGCGAACTTCGGTTTGCAACTCGTCAGACCATCTATCCAGAAGATTGGGTCTATTCCACGCCTGATCCCGCTGGAAATGGCACGACTATTGCAGGTTTCGATCTCGCCCTGACGCAGAATAAAGGAGTGGTAAGCGGCGCTTGGCTCGCCTCCACAGGCATCGCACTTCCGAACGCTGACCAAATCCGTTGGGCAACGCTTACCAATAGCACCCCTGTTGTTACCTCAACCCCTTCAGATTTCTTTGGCACTCCACAACCGGCAATTGCAACAGATGGAAGCCACATACTCGTGAGCTGCCAGAATCGACTCTGCGCAATCAACAGCGCTGATAAAGGAATATCACTCGTCTCAGGCTTTGACTTCAGCAAATCTGCTCGTTACGAGTGGATTACACTCAATAAGATTCAATATGCGTTGGCGGGAGTTAATGGGGCGATGCGCTTATTTAAGAAGTGAGATCGCATAACCATTTGGAGTTTGTGAAGTAACGGCCAAGCCAAGACCGCTGAGAAAATCTAACGAAAGTAGTTCATCGCTCACCTTGTAAGCGCTGTAAATCGTTCCGGTTCGTGATCCAACTTTAAGAATTACTCGCTCTGATTTCTGGGGTTTCCAACCAACAACTCCTGGAATCGAGGATTTCGTTAAATAACTCTTCCAGATATATAAACCATCTTTAAAACTATCGATTGAACTCTTCTTTGGTGGAACATAACTTGCTTGAACAAACTTGCTGAATTTTCCAGTTTGATCCAAAGTTAGGTGGAAATCGCTTCCCGCAATCAGAAATAATCCTTTCGCAAATGAAATCGATTGTGGATTAAAAACTTTTCCGGCATCGTATTGATAAGTCGCCGCTAGATTCCCGCTCGGATTCACTTCCCATACGGTGATACGGCTGAGGTCAGCTCGGGTTGCTGGGGTCGGTTCTATAGTGACTCCACTCGGATTCGGAACTCCTGATGGTCTTGGTTGCGGAGAATTCGTGGGAACTGCCGGAGAGCTAAGGCCCAGAACCCATATATTTCCTGTCGGATCAATGGTTGCGCTCGTTTCAATCGAGTCGGTTTCCGTTGGTATTGGCAGATCCCATAAGGAAGAACCAGTGCGTGGATCGATCGCGATTACTTCGGCTTGCGTCGGGCCACCCGCTGGTTCCGAAGTGCCAATTACGAATAATGAGTTCTTAGTGAGCAGAGTCTTAAACCACTGAGCGCCATTTCCGGCAAAAAAATTACTCTCCACGAGAGTGGGTAACTCTGTCATCTTTACCTGCTTGGGCTTTGAAGCAGCCTGCGCGGGAATTGTGGTGGCAATCAAGAGAATCGCGAGAGCACGTGAGAATTGCGCTCTCTTAACTCTTGTGCCCCTAATTTTCATAGAGCTAGTTCGGCCGAACGATCCGCTGCTGCTTTCATTGCAACTCTTACAATCTGCGTAAGGTCGGCTGAATCAAATGATGCGAGCGCAGCCGCAGTGGTTCCATGTGGGCTCGTAACATTTTCGCGAAGCGTTTTTGCATCTTTGCCGCTCTCGGCAAGCATTCCTGCGGCACCGATGATCGTCTGAACTGTCAACTCTGTCGCTATCTCGGTTGGTAGACCAAGTTGCTCTCCACCTTGAATCATCGCTTCTACAAAAGCGAAGAAGTATGCCGGCCCCGAACCACTCGTCGCGGTCACGGCATCTTGAAGCTTCTCTTCAACTTCTACAACTTTTCCACTTGCACCAAGGAAGTGACGTACAAAACCAAGATCTTCCGAGGTGGCGTACTCACCTGGCGAGATCGCAGCCATCCCCTTGCCAATCAGCGTTGGGGTATTAGGCATTACTCGAATAACACCATGAGATCCGCCAATAATTGCTTCAATACTCTTGATCGTTTTCCCAGCGACAAAAGAGACCAGAAGTGCTCGCGGACCAAGGGTGGCTTTCAAAGATTCGAGCGTTGATGCGAGATCCTGTGGCTTCACTACTACCAAGATAACTTCACACTCAGCGGCAATTTCTGAGAGCCCCTGTTGTATGACCCCATACTTTGTAGCGAGAGCAGTGGCGTGATCGCCGCGTTTATCGGTGATGCAGATCTGCGAGGTCGGATGACCCGAACTGATAAGCCCCGCTAAGAGCGCTTCGCCCATATTTCCAACGCCGACAATTCCCACGCATGTACTCATGAGCGAACTCTACCTAACGGCGAGAAACCCGACCTAACAGGCTTAGCTGGCCTAACACGATCGACCACGCCATTATTAACAAGGTCTCGCTTTCAATTGTTACTTTTGAGGCTCATTAACTAGGCTTGCGCCACTATGGAGGTCTCACCAAACTTTGCTCGCGACTGGGTTGAATTCCCAGATCCTGCGAACCCACAAGAGATTTTTAAGTGTGATCTCACCTGGCTCACCTCCTACTTCACCTGTATTTACGGAGCTGGCTGCTGTGGCATCGATGCAGATAAGCCAAATGCTGGCTGCTGTTCTGATGGTGCTTATTACTCTGATGCCGATGATGAAGCACGGACGCTCAAAATTGCTGAACGCTTAACGCCAGATATGTGGCAGTACTACGACGAGGCCCACTCAAAGATGAAGGGCAGCAAATTAAATATCTCGGATGTTGGTTTCGATAAAGATCGTAAAACGCGCATGATCGATGAGAGCTGTATCTTCCTCAACCGAGTCGGCTACGAAGCCGAGGGATATACCGGAACCTTTGGATGCGTACTCCATCACCTTGCTCTCAAAGAAGGTGTCCACTTTGTTGAGACAAAGCCAGATGTCTGTTGGCAACTGCCGATTCGTCGTTCCTTTGAAGAGCGAGAAGTTGGCGATCAGACGGTTTCAATCACGGTCATTGGTGAGTACGAACGAAAAGCCTGGGGCGATGGCGGCGATGATTTTGATTGGTATTGCACTGGCAATACCGAGGCCCATGTAGGTGCCGATCCGGTTTACAAGTCAAATAAGGTAGAACTTGAAACCTTGATGGGAGTTGCTGGCTACGCCGAGCTCGTGAAATATTGCGATGCCCGAGTCGAAGCGATTCGACTCACAGAGGCAGAGAATGCAAAGCGCTTATTGCCGCTCTTTGTGATTCATCCTGCAACTGCTGCAGCAGCTGCCGCACGCAAGTAATTCAACGCAACCGAGCGCCAGTCAGTCCAGAGGGCTAGGCTACTTCCGTGGCCAAAAGTTCAACTCCCGCAAAAGACCCATTCCGCTGTACTGAGTGCGGCTGGACAAGCACCAAGTGGGTTGGCCGATGTGGTGAATGTCAGGCCTGGGGTAGCGTCGAAGAGATTGCAGCACCGAAGAAACTCTCATTAGTTGCTGGAACCGTCACGACTGCAGCAACTCCTATTGGTGAGGTCAATCTCGAGAAGGCAAAGGCGAGAAGTTCAGGCGTCTCCGAGTTGGATCGAGTGCTAGGCGGTGGGCTTGTTCCTGGCGCGGCAATCCTCCTTGCTGGTGAGCCCGGCGTTGGAAAATCAACGCTCTTACTCTCAGTTGCTGCCGAAAGTGCTCGGCAAAATATGTCGGCGCTCTACATCAGCGGAGAAGAGTCAGCATCTCAAGTCCGACTTCGCGCCGAAAGATTGAGCGCAATTGATTCACATCTTTGGCTTGCCGCAGAGACTGAACTCGGCGCAGTAATTGCTCACATAGATCAAGTAAAGCCAGAACTTTTGATCATCGACTCTATTCAAACGATCGCATCGGTAGCGGTTGATGGAGCGCCTGGTGGCGTAACCCAAGTTCGTGAGGTTGCGGGCGCGCTCATCCGAATCGCAAAGGAACGTAACATCACAGTAGTTCTCGTAGGACACGTAACTAAAGATGGTTCAATTGCGGGTCCTCGCCTTCTTGAACACTTAGTAGACGTTGTACTTAACTTTGAAGGCGAACGTCATTCACGTTTGCGGCTCATTAGGGCAATGAAGAATCGCTTTGGCGCCTCTGATGAAGTTGGTTGTTTTGATATGACCGAGAATGGAATCGAATCTCTGACCGACCCCACCGGTCTCTTTACCACCCGTCACACTGAACCAGTTCCCGGTACTTGTGTCACCGTGGCGCTAGAAGGACGACGACCATTGCTCGCAGAGATTCAATCACTCGTCGGACTCCCAGTCGCCGAAGGTCGAGATTACGGAAACTCCCGTCGAGTAACTTCCGGTCTTGATAATCCTCGCACCGCAATGACTTTGGCCGTGCTTGAATTACGCGCAAATATTCGCTTATCGGGTCGTGATGTCTATGTTGCAACTGTTGGCGGGATGAAGATGAATGAACCGTCAGCAGATTTAGCTGTCGCTCTCTCTGTAGCATCAGCGGCAAAAGGATTAGCACTACCAGCTGATCTGGTCGCCATCGGTGAAGTTGGTTTGGCTGGGGAGATTCGAAAGGTCACCGGCGCGCAACAACGCATAGCCGAAGCTGCACGACTTGGATTCAAGCGGGCAATGGTTCCAGTCGGCTCAGAGATCAAAGTTTCAGGCATCGAAGTCATGGAAGTTGCACGACTGGAACAAGCGATCGCTCGCGTCAAGATCGGTTAATGAAGAATCGGTTAATGAAGCCAGAGTTAGTTCTCGATTGGTTCGAGCAGAACAAACGAGATTTGCCATGGCGAGCGAGCTCCCCCTGGGGAGTCATGATCTCAGAGTTTATGTTGCAACAGACCCCGGTGCAGCGAGTCCTCCCTAAATGGCATGAATGGATCGAGCGCTGGCCAACACCTGCTGATCTTGCTGCCTCAAAGAGATCTGATGCTATTTCAGCCTGGGGACGACTTGGTTACCCCCGCCGGGCAGTTCGTCTCCATGAATCGGCTGGGTTGATCGCATCTAACTTTGATAATCACGTACCCCGTACCATCGAAGAGTTGCGGACCCTTCCTGGCGTAGGTGAGTACACAGCTGCGGCAATTGCATCCTTTGCATACAACGACAATGCACTTGTTCTCGATATTAATATTCGAAGGTTCTTTGCGAGACAGTTCGATGGCGTTGAATCGCCATCGGCATCGCCATCCCAAGTCGAACGTAAGTTACGGAGCGAGTTGATCCCACAGAGCGGTGCACTCTGGGCAGCTGCAACAATGGAGTTAGGAGCGCTTGTCTGCACTGCTCGCTCGCCCTTATGCGTTCAGTGTCCCGTCATGAATACGTGCGCGTGGCGCGCTTCTGGTTATCCCAAGAGCGAAATTGTTAAACGGAAGCAGGCCTGGGCTGGCACTGATCGCCAATGTCGCGGTCAGATCATCCAATATTTGCGCGAAAATAAGAGTGGGGAAAAAGCTACCTTGCTCGCACTGTGGGATGAGAATGAGCAGAGTGAAAGGGCCCTACAAAGCCTGATTGCCGACCACCTCATTGAGGCGACCGGCAATCGATTTAAATTAGCTGATTAGTCGTTACTTGGAGCTGTATTACTCGTGAGATCGCCAGGAGTATCAGGCATGGTCGCCTTTGGTACTCCACGGAAGGTAAATGTTGCGGATGGGCCTTCGCCCTCAACATCCACCAACGTGATCTCTCCCGGTTTTACATCGCCAAAGAGAATCTTCTCTGAAAGAACATCTTCAATCTCTCGCTGGATTGTGCGTCGCAATGGGCGAGCACCAAGAAGCGGATCATAACCTCGTGCAGCTAAGAGGCTCTTTGCGACAGAGGTGAGCTCAATCGCCATATCTTTTGCACGAAGTCGCTCATCGAGGTTTGCAATCATGAGATCGACGATCTGAATGATCTCTGCCTCCGAGAGTTGATGGAAGACAACGACATCATCGATACGGTTCAAGAACTCTGGGCGGAAGTGATTCTTCAACTCATCGGCAACTTTCGCCTTCATCCGCTCGTAGTTACCGAGTGCATCGGAGGAGTTGTGGAATCCAAGACCGAGTGTCTTTGAAATATCTCGAGTACCAAGGTTGGTGGTCATGATGATCACAGTGTTCTTGAAATCAACTGTTCGACCCTGGGAATCGGTGAGGCGGCCATCTTCAAGTACCTGCAAGAGGGAGTTGAAGATATCTGGATGTGCCTTCTCGATCTCATCAAAGAGAACGACAGAGAACGGCTTGCGACGAACTTTCTCGGTGAGCTGACCACCCTCGTCATATCCAACATATCCAGGAGGTGCGCCAAAGAGACGAGATGCTGTGTGCTTCTCAGAATATTCAGACATATCAAGTTGGATAAGCGCATCAGAGTCGCCGAAGAGGAACTCTGCAAGAGTGCGAGAGAGTTCCGTCTTACCGACGCCAGATGGTCCAGCGAAGATGAATGAACCACCAGGACGCTTCGGATCCTTGAGCCCTGCGCGCGTGCGACGGATCGCTTGCGATAGCGCCTTGATAGCTTGATCCTGACCAATGACTCGACGGTGGAGTTCATCTTCCATGCGGAGTAGACGAGCCGTCTCTTCCTCGGTGAGTTTAAATACCGGAATGCCTGTGGAGTTTGAGAGGACTTCAGCGATCAACTCTTCATCGACCTCAGCAACCTGATCTAGGTCACCTGCCTTCCAAGCCTTTTCGCGCTCACCCTTTTCAGTGATGAGGTTCTTCTCGGTATCTCGGAATGCAGCGGCCTTCTCAAAGTCCTGGCCATCAATAGCCGACTCTTTCGCCTTGCGTGCTTCGGCGATCTTTGTATCAAACTCTTTAAGTTCTGCAGGCGCTGTCATTCGGCGAATACGGAGTCGAGATCCGGCTTCATCGATGAGGTCGATTGCCTTATCCGGCAAGAATCGGTCAGAGATATATCGATCTGCAAGTGTCGCTGCAGCGACAAGGGCGCCATCTGAGATGGATACCTTGTGGTGTGATTCGTAACGGTCGCGAAGACCTTTAAGAATCTCAATAGTGTGAGTGACAGATGGCTCTGCTACTTGGATTGGTTGGAAGCGACGCTCAAGTGCAGCATCCTTCTCAAAGTGCTTGCGATATTCATCAAGAGTTGTTGCTCCGATTGTCTGGAGCTCACCACGAGCAAGCATTGGCTTCAATATGCTCGCAGCATCGATCGCGCCTTCGGCAGCTCCGGCACCAACGAGGGTGTGGATCTCATCGATAAAGAGAACGATATCCCCGCGCGTACGAATCTCTTTCAATACCTTCTTCAAACGCTCTTCAAAATCACCACGGTAACGAGATCCAGCAACAAGAGCTCCGAGATCCAGTGAGTACAACTGCTTATCGCGAAGCGTCTCAGGGATATCACCCTTAACAATTGCTTGAGCAAGCCCTTCGACAATCGCTGTCTTTCCGACGCCTGGCTCACCGATTAATACCGGGTTGTTCTTTGTACGACGAGAGAGAACTTGCATCACACGTTCGATCTCTTTCTCACGACCAATAACTGGGTCGAGCTTTCCTTCACGGGCAGCCTGTGTGAGATTGCGACCGAATTGATCGAGGACTAACGATGTTGAAGGAGTTCCTTCAGCCGGCCCACCGGAGGCAGCTGTCTCTTTCCCCTGATACCCAGAGAGAAGTTGAATTACCTGTTGACGCACACGATTGAGATCTGCGCCAAGTTTTACCAAAACTTGAGCTGCTACGCCCTCGCCTTCGCGAATCAATCCAAGGAGGATATGTTCGGTCCCGATGTAATTGTGACCGAGTTGAAGTGCCTCGCGAAGAGAGAGTTCGAGGACTTTCTTTGCACGAGGTGTAAATGGAATATGTCCCGATGGGGCTTGTTGGCCTTGCCCAATAATCTCTTCAACCTGTGCCCGAACGCCTTCGAGTGAGATGCCCAGAGCTTCAAGAGCCTTCGCGGCGACGCCCTCGCCTTCATGAATGAGGCCTAGGAGGATGTGCTCGGTACCAATGTAGTTGTGGTTGAGCATACGAGCTTCTTCTTGCGCCAATACAACTACGCGACGAGCTCGGTCAGTAAAGCGCTCAAACATCTCGGTACCTCCTGTGGAACTTAGAAGAGCGGGTCGAACAGATACGGGTCAAGCCTAGCGGCCTTCTCGGAGGGCGCGCCTGTCCAGAATCTGCCTTACGCGGGGATCGGTATTCATCGGTTGATATTTGTCGTACGTAGAACCCTTGAATCTGGTGATTTATGCCCAAAATTCGAGAAAAAGCGAGCTGAATTAGAGAATTCGCAGCATTCGCGTATTGCCAAGGGTATTTGGCTTCGCTGTCTCAAGATCCAAGAATTCAGCAACACCAGCATCGTATGACCGTAGGAGCTCCTGGTAGACATCCGGCTCAACTGGCGTGCCTTCGATTATTTGGAAGCCGTGCTTTCCGAAAAATTCAGTTTGGAAGGTAAGGCAGAAAATTCGCTTTACCCCGACCTCATTTGCACGGGCCACGATTGCTTCCATAATTTTGTGACCGATGCCCTTCTTGTGAAAACTCTCTTTCACAGCAACGGTACGGACTTCGGCAAGGTCTTCCCACAAGACGTGTAGCGCACCACATCCGACAACTTCATCGCCTTCTACTGCAACGATAAATTCCTGAACACTTTCAAAGAGTGTAACCGTCTCCTTCTCAAGCATCTTTCCAGGTGCGGCGAAGATGTCAATGATTGCCCGGATCTGCTTTACATCGCTCGTCCGAGCAGGGCGAATAATGATAGACATCTAAAAATTAATTCTCTTCTGGTTTCACAAGTGGGAAGAGAATAGTCTCGCGGATGCCAAGCCCAGTAAGAGCCATGAGCAAACGATCTACACCCATTCCGAAACCGCCCATTGGCGGCATCGCATATTCCATGGCGCGCAAGAAATCTTCATCAAGTGGCATCGCTTCAACATCACCCTTTGCACCAAGAGAGGCTTGCTCAACTAGTCGTTCACGCTGAATAACGGGATCGATCAATTCGGAGTAACCCGTTGCAAGTTCAAAACCTTCGACATAGAGATCCCACTTTTCAACGATTCCAGGCGTCTGGCGATGCGCACGAACAAGTGGTGAAGTATCGACTGGATAACCACGCACAAAGATCGGCTCATTGAGCTGACCTTCAGTGACATGCTCGAAGATCTCTTCAGCGAGCTTTCCAGTGATCCATTTTGGATCTACCTTCATCCCCAGCTTCGTGGCAATAGTTTTGAGTTCCTCATATGAACTCTGTGCGCTCACTTCGACGCCAACGCCATTCGAAATCAACTCGTAGAGTGATGCCTCGCGCCACTCGCCACCAAGATCTAACTGGCGTCCATCGTGATGGGTAACCACATGGCTTCCAAATACCGCCATCGCCGACTCTTGGATGAGGTCTTTTGTCAGAGTCGCCATTGTGTTCCAGTCACCATAAGCCTGATAACCCTCGATCATGGCAAATTCTGGTGAGTGGCTCGAATCAGCGCCCTCATTTCGGAAGTTACGATTAATTTCAAATACGCGCTCTAGCCCACCAACGACGCAGCGCTTCAAGAAGAGTTCGGGAGCGATACGCATAAAGAGGTCCATGTCGTATGCATTGCTATAAGTTTTAAACGGACGTGCAGCAGCGCCGCCATGCATTACTTGAAGCATAGGAGTTTCGACTTCAATAAAATCACGTTGATTAAACGATTCGCGCAACTGGCGCATCACCTGCGGACGCAGTCGGGCATTGTGTCGTGCCTCTGGACGAACGATGAGATCTACATAGCGCATCCGCACGCGGGTCTCTTCACTCAGCGGCTTATGCTCTACTGGAAGAGGACGTAAAGATTTTGCAGCGAGTTGCCAATCTGAGGCGAGAATCGAGAGTTCGCCACGCTTTGATGTGATTACCTCACCTGTAACTGAAACGATATCCCCAAGATCGATCTCTGATTTCCAACGGCCAAGAGAGTCATCGCCAACTTTGTCGAGTGAGAACATCGTTTGAAGTTCTGTTCCATCACCTTCGCGTATCGTGGCGAAACAGAGTTTTCCAGTATCGCGCTTGAAGATCACGCGGCCCGAAACACTCTCAATCTTGCCGGTGGCGACATCGATATCTAAACCAGCATTCTCATCTCGAATCGCCTTAAGACTCTTCGTGCGAGAAACGGCAACCGGGTAGGCCTCACCGCCGCGTTCAATAATCGCAGCACGCTTCTCCCGACGAATTCTTAATTGCTCGGGTAGATCATCTTCTGTCAAAACTTCTGGCTTTTCGCTCACAGGCGTACCTTACTAATAACTGGTAATAGATCTAAAAATTACGCTCATGTACCAACTTCAACCCAATGAGGGTCAAGTCGGCCTCGTGATAATCAATGGTTTCGCTAATTCCAAGGACTAGCGGTGCTAGGCCACCCGTCGCGATCACACTTACATCCCCACCTTCTGGGTAGAGAAGCTCTAACTCATCGATGATTCTATGAACGAGGCCATCGACCTGACCGGCAAAACCGAAGATCGTTCCGGACTGCAAGGCTTCAACTGTGTTCTTACCAATGACATTCTTCGGCCGAACCAACTCCACTTTACGTAATTGAGCGGCTCGAGAAGCCAGGGCCTCGACGGATATTTCAATTCCTGGAGCAAGCGCCCCTCCTAGAAATTCGCCCTTTGGTGAGACGACATCAAGATTTGTTGACGTTCCAAAATCTACGACTATGCATGGGCCAGTTGCACCATAAAGAGTATGCGCTGCCAGCGTATTCACAATACGGTCGGCGCCGATTTCTCGTGGGTTATCGACGAGGAGTGGAACGCCAGTCTTTGTCCCAGGTTCAATAATTGTGCAAACAACACTCGCAAAATATCGGGCAATCATTGTTCGCAACTCTCGAAGTACCGAAGGTACAGTCGAACAAATTGCTAAACCTGTTACTTCATAACCTTCTATCAGAGATCGATAGAGCAACCAGATCTCATCGGCAGTATCTCGAGGATCAGTCTTTACTCGCCACGAATGCACCATCTCATCGCGATCGAATATACCCAAAACGGTATTTGTATTTCCGACATCAATTGTCAGCAACATTTAGGACTCCATCCGAAGGTCTAAGCCAATATCTAATGATTTTGCAGAATGCGTAAGAGCCCCCACGGCGATGAAATCAACACCCGTCTGCGCATAAGCAAGTGCGCTATCTAAGGTGATACCACCTGAAGCTTCAAGGCGAGTGACTCCTGCGACTATCTTGACGGCTTGGATGCACTCTTCGACGCTCATATTGTCCAACATGATCAAATCAGGATTACCAACGAGCACCTCCCTAAGCTGATCTAAGGTATCAACTTCGATCTCAATTTCTGCATCAGGATATTTCGCTCTTACCAATTCGAATGCTTTGAGAACCCCACCTGCTGCAACAATGTGATTATCCTTAATGAGCGCAGCATCTGAAAGTGAGATTCGATGATTTGTGCCTCCTCCCATACGCACCGCGTATTTTTCGAGGACCCGCCAACCGGGAGTTGTTTTACGCGTATCTCTCACCTGACATGTTGATTCGGCAATCTCATCAACCCAGGTCCGAGTAAATGTTGAAATTCCACTGAGATGGCTCAGGAAGTTGAGTGTGGTTCGTTCTGCAAGTAAGAGCGAGCGGACATTTCCCTTCGCTGTGAGAATTACCGTTCCGGGTTCATTGAAATGTGCACACGTTACCGGTGCATGAATCTCGGTGATGCCTAAGCGTTGAAGCACCGCAACCGCGATAGGAATACCGGCGATAACGCCGCCTTCGCGAAGTCGATATTCGGCAACACCGACTTGATCGGCTCCAATAGTCGCCTCGCTGGTGATGTCGACCCCGCCAGCCAAATCTTCGTCAATCGCCATATCTATGAGTGCGTTGATTTGGCTATCAATTTTGATCATGGCTCAACCTTTTCAAAGCGAACTTTCCAGCGTCCCTTTTCATCGTAACTTTCGATAACTCGTTTCTGCCATGCAGTATCGGTATTTGGATAATCACTTCTCCAATGAGAACCCCGAGATTCTTTTCGTTCCAGCGCACTTCGAACTATTGCCGATGCAAGTAGATAGAGATTGCTTGCCTCCCAAGCTTCGATTCTCGGTTCTGAACTTGTATGAGAAGCAAGTTGAGTGAGAGTCGTCAAAGTTTGTGTCAGTGATTCTTCAGAACGCATTACTCCCGCACCTTCACTCATCGATAACTGAAGCGGTAGCTTTATCGCCGGACTGAGTAAGAATCCTTCATTCTGATCCTCGACAGGTAATACAGCTTGTGGCAAGTTTTGCGCAATATCTTGCGCGATGCGTGCGCCGAATACGAGTCCTTCAAGGAGTGAATTGGATGCAAGTCGATTTGCGCCGTGTGCACCGGTACAAGCGCTCTCGCCGCATACATAAAGGCCCTTAACCGAGGTACGGCCATTGAGATCAACTAACACTCCTCCAGATGCATAGTGAGAGGCAGGTGCAACCGGAATTAACTGTTTTGTTGGGTCAATTCCATTTGATTGGCAAGATGCATAAATTGTTGGGAATCGTGCCTCGAACTCTTCGATACCAGTTGCATCAAGCCAGACGTGTGGGATATTCCACGTACGCATCTGCGTGAAGATTTCTTTAGCAACGATATCTCGCGGCGCAAGATCGGCAAGTTCATGCTTCTTTTGCATGAATCGTTCACCCTTGTGATTAAGTAAAAATGCCCCTTCGCCACGAACTGCTTCACTAATTAAAGGTTGCTGACCGCCTTCTGCTGTGTCACGCCAAAGTACAGTTGGATGAAATTGAATAAATTCCACATCCGCTACTTCTGCACCAGCGCGTAATGCCAGGGCAACGCCATCACCAGTAGATACTGATGGATTCGTTGTTTGGGAATAGACCTGACCTAGCCCTCCGGTCGCAACGACAACTGCCCTCGCTAGCGCTTGGCCGACTCCATCACGCGTGCCCTGACCAATAACGTGAAGAGTGACTCCACAGACCTGCCCATATGCATCCTGAAGGGCGTCAATCGCAAGTGCCTTCTCAATCACTTCAATTTCTGAATCACCTTTTATCGCCTCTAAGAGAGCTCTCGAAACTTCTGCCCCGGTCGCGTCACCGCCCGCATGCAAAATACGATTACGGTGATGTCCGCCCTCGCGCGTTAGTGAAATCTCACCGGTTTCCGATGTATCAAAGACAGCGCCACGTGCAATGAGTTTTCGAACTGCCTCTGGACCTTCAGTCACGAGAACTTTGACTGCCTCAAGATCGCAGAGGCCAACACCTGCGATAAGCGTGTCGCTTTCGTGTTGATCTGGTGTGTCACCAGGCCCAAGTGCAGCCGCGATGCCACCCTGTGCCCACTTTGTTGATCCCTCATCCAGTAAAGCTTTTGTTACAAGCAATACGGAAAGCCCAGCAGCTCGAATATTGAGAGCGGTTGTTAATCCGGCAACTCCCGAGCCGATCACGACAACATCAGCCTTCGTTGTCCATCCGGGCTTACCTGCTAATAGCTTCATACCTGCGCTCTCATCTGCATATTGTCCAACAACCGGACGCCATTCACCCAACCGGCGATGAGCGCGCGCCTTTTTCGAGTTGTTGAGGTTTCGGGCTCAAAGGTCTCTTCATCGATTACTTCGGCATAATCAAGAGTAAATCCAGGTTCGCTCGCCAGTAAGGCGAGCATTGTGGCCGCAGGATCCGAGCTTTCCCTTGCTGCATAAAGTGCTTTGGAGATGATGAGTGCGCTTTCTCGGCCATCGCTTCCGAGTCGAATATTGCGAGAAGAGAGCGCAAGTCCATCGATATCCCTCACGATCGGGGCGGTGATAATTTCAATTGGCAGATCGCTTTCACGAACCCATTTCTGAATAATGAAGAGCTGTTGAAAATCCTTCTCGCCAAAGATTGCGACTGTAGGTACAACCTTCTTAAAGAGTCGATCGACGACGGTTAAGACTCCGTCAAAGTGTCCGGGGCGATTGACTCCCTCGTATTTGCTCCCAAGTTTTCCCGAGCTAATAATTATCGGTTTATCCGGATATATATCCTCAACCGTTGGGGCCCAAATGCGAGTGGCCCCGGCAGTTAGCGCCATCTGTGAATCGGCTTCTAAATCTCTTGGATATTTTTCAAGATCATCTTTATTCTCAAACTGAAGTGGGTTAACAAAGATGCTCACGACGACTTCATCAGAATAGTTCTTCGCTAACTCAATGAGCGATAAATGGCCATCATGAAGCGCCCCCATGGTTGGGACGAAGGCTCTGCTTTTAACGCTTTTACGCATGTACTGCTCCAGTCCGCTGTGGGTACCAGGCTCTAGATGAGTGTCAGGGAATTAATCGTACCTCTCCATACCCGGGCAGAATTCCGCCTGGATCCACTTCAAGCCAAGGGTCGAGCACAAAGCGTCGCTCGTGGGCCCGAGGGTGAGGAAGGGTGAGGAATTCGCTCTCCATAATGTGATCGCCTGCCACGATCAGATCTAAATCCAAGGTCCTTGCGCCCCATCGCTCCACACGCTGACGTCCAGCGTCGCTCTCGATCTCTCGCATCTTCGTTAAAAGTTCTTCTGGCGTCAGCTCTGCTTCTCCTACAAGAACTGCATTGAGATAGTCGGGTTGCTCTGGCCCCCCTACTGGATCGGTTTCGATATATGTCGAAACCTTGATGTGATCAATAAATTTTCCAAGTGCGACAACTGCAGCGTCGAGCGTTGCTCTTCGATCACCCAAATTCGATCCCAGGGCTATAACAACCTTCATCGATCACGTCGAATATGTACCGCTACCGCTGCTTCAACGGGCGCCTCTGGCTTAAAAATTGTTACTTCTACACTTTCGACTCTTGGATAGTTAGAGAGAATAATCTGGACGACTCGATCGGCTAGAGTCTCAATAAGATTGACTGGCTCACCCTCGAGCACTTGCTTAACATCAGGGACAACGAGTGAATAATCGGTCGCATCATTCACATCATCAGTGAGTGCGGCGGCTGAAAGGTCAGTGAATAGAATGAGATCGGCGAGAAATCTCTGACCCACACGCCGCTCCTCGGGATACACCCCATGAAAACCAAAGCCTGCGATGCCACTGATGCGTATCTGATCCATTAGAAATATAACTCCTCAATGACTTCGATGGCATCTCGATGAGGTTTCACTGAGTGCGTTCGGACTCCCCAGACTTCACGCCGAGCGAGATCGGCAGTTATTGCAAGTGATGCGTGGTCTCTATCTTTCGGTTGATCTGCGCCGATGAGTTCTCCCAGGAATCGCTTGCGCGAAGCGCCAATCAAAACCGGATACCCCAAAAGTTGCAATCTCTCAACGCTTCGCAAGAGAGTCCAATTCTGTTCTGCATCTTTTGAGAATCCAATACCTGGATCAATAATGAGTTGTTCCGGTGCGATGCCAGCTTTAAGCAACTCTGAGATGCGTTCATCGAGTTCCTCTTTAACTTCGCGAACTACATCGTCATAATGCGCCAGCGATTGCATCTCTTTCGAGTGGCCGCGCCAATGCATGGCAATGTATTGGATCTGTGGCGAACCTGCGATCACCTTTGCCATTAACGGATCTGCCAGCCCGCCACTCACATCATTAACAATGGTTGCTCCTGCGCCAATTGCTGCTTGGGCAACTTCCGATCGCATCGTATCTACGCTGACGATTGCGCCAAGTTCTCGAAGTTCGGTTATTACCGGGATAACTCGATCGAGTTCATCTTCAAGGCTTACTCGTTCAGCTCCTGGGCGAGTCGACTCTCCACCAACGTCAATGATGTCAGCCCCGTCTTCGATGAGGAGTCGGCCATGCTTCATCGCATCTTCAAATACAAAGTGTTCTCCGCCGTCTGCAAAGGAATCAGGCGTGACGTTGAGAATTCCCATCACGAGCGTTCGTTGGTGGGTGGCGACCTCACCAAGATTCTCCATGCTCTCACTCATTGTGGATTAATTCTTATGTGAAGTGATGAGTGACATAGCTTCAGCTCTCGTTGCCGAATTTCTCAACTGTCCCCGAACTGCACTCGTGACTGTCCGAGCCTGTGACTTTCGAACACCTCTCATCGACATGCATAGGTGTTCGCAATCGATGATGACAATCACGCCAGCGGCTTCGAGCACATCAACCATTGCATCAGCAATCTGCGTCGTTAGTCGCTCTTGAACTTGTGGTCTACGAGCATACATATCGACGAGTCGAGCAATCTTGGAGAGGCCAGTTATTCTGCCGGAGCTTCCTGGGATATATCCGACATGTGCGACTCCGTGGAACGGAGTTAAGTGGTGCTCGCAATGCGAAAAGAGTTCGATATCTCGAACAATCACTAATTCCGAATGTCCAAGGTCAAATGTTGTAGTGAGAACATCTTGAGGTCTCTGCCAGAGTCCAGCAAAATTTTCGTGGAAGGCCTTTGCTACGCGAGCTGGTGTCTCGCGCAGACCATCACGCTCGGGATCTTCACCCAGGGCAAGCAATAGTTCAGTGATCGCTCGTTCGGCCCGTGCTTGATCAAATGGGGCTCGTGCGTTTCCGTCACCGCTCCCCATTGAGATTGGGTTTACGCCATTCTCATTCACTCGCTGGTGCGGCTTTCTTGCGACTGCGCTTCGGCGCCTTTACTTCGCTCGAAGCGGCCTTCGATTGAAGGGAGTTAGCTGCAGCGAGAGCAACGGGTGGCTTCGTCGAAGGGATGCGATCGGCTGATCCGGTCCAGGCTGGTCGCGGTGTGACCTTCTTAATATTGGTGAAGATCTTGGCGATATCATCTTTAAGTAAGGTCTCTCGCTCAAGAAGTTCGACAACTAAATCATCCAATACCTGGCGATTTTCAACCAAAATATCAAAGGCTTCTTGATGTGCATTTTGAATGAGTGCACGGATCTCTTCGTCAACAATTCCCGCGACTTCCTCAGAGTAATCGCGTTGGTGACCATAGTCGCGACCTAAGAATGGTTCGCCATCTGATATTCCGAGTTTGATCGCGCCAATTCGCTCTGTCATTCCATATTGAGTGACCATCGCTCGAGCAAGGTTTGTCGCCTTCTCAATATCATTCGAAGCACCAGTTGTTGGATCATGGAAGATCAACTCTTCAGCAGCGCGACCACCCAAAGAGTAAGCGAGCTGATCGAGCATCTGATTTCGAGTAGTGGCATAGCGATCTTCATCCGGCAAGACCATCGTATAACCGAGGGCTCGACCACGAGGCATGATGGTGATCTTATGAACTGGATCGGTGTGTGGAAGTGCAGCGGCGACGAGAGCGTGCCCACCTTCGTGATAGGCGGTGATACGACGCTCTTCTTCTGTCATCAACCGCGTCTTGCGTTGTGGTCCGGCCATCACTCGATCGATCGCTTCATCTAGAGCATCGGTTGTAATGACCTTTGCATTTTCCCGAGCTGTTAAGAGAGCAGCCTCGTTAAGTACATTCGCTAAATCTGCTCCTGTGAATCCTGGTGTCCGTTTAGCAAAATCAGAGAGATCAACCGACTTAGCAAGTGGCTTTCCTTTTGCATGAACTTCAAGAATCGCAGTTCGGCCTTTGAGGTCTGGTCGATCGACCGGAATCTGTCGATCAAATCTTCCCGGGCGCAAAAGGGCTGGATCCAATACGTCGGGACGGTTGGACGCGGCAATTAAGATAACTTGGCCGTTTGCTTCAAATCCATCCATCTCGACAAGGAGCTGATTGAGTGTCTGTTCGCGTTCATCATGACCGCCACCAAGTCCCGCTCCGCGTTGACGACCTACTGCATCGATCTCATCGATAAAGATAATTGCGGGAGCATTCTCCTTCGCCTGGGCAAAGAGATCGCGAACACGTGCAGCACCCACGCCAACGAACATTTCCACGAAATCAGATCCAGATATGGAGTAGAACGGAACGTTCGCCTCACCAGCTACAGCGCGAGCGAGAAGAGTCTTTCCGGTTCCCGGTGGACCATAGAGCAGAACACCCTTCGGAATCTTCGCGCCTATATCTTGATATTTCTTCGAGTCAGCGAGGAAATCCTTGATTTCTCGGAGCTCTTGTACAGCCTCATCTGCACCAGCAACATCAGCAAATGTATTTGTAGGCGTCTCTTTATTAGTTAATTTCGCTTTTGATCTACCGAATTGGAAGACACGATTTCCGCCTTGAGCATTACCCATGAAGAGCATCAAGAGGAAGCCAATAAGCAAGAACGGTCCAAAGCTATAGAGCAATGTGGCCAAGAACGAGGTTGTTGGAATCTTTACATTCCACGACTTTGGCGGTGGATTACTTGTAAGTAGACCAACAATCAGCGGTTCTTGATTAGAAACGTACGATGCTTCAAGTCGCTGAGATCCCTTATAAAAAACGCCACTCTTAAGAGTTACTTGAATCTTCTGATCTTTATCGATCAAGAGTGCAGAATCGACTTTATTGGCCGAAATTTCGGCAAGAGCTGTGGATGTATCTACTTTTAGATATTTAGCTCCAGAGTTGGAAATCCGACCGAAGATCGAAATAACGATAATGGCAATAATGATCCAAAATAGCGGGGCACGTAACCAGCGACGAACGCGCTTTTTCGGTGGGAGTTGAACTTTCTTTTCAGCCACGGTTTATTTTCTCCAGCATCTCTCTTAAGAGTAAACGTGCTCTGCAAGCACACCAATGAAATCAAGGTTGCGATACTTTTCGTTGTAATCAAGGCCATAACCGACCACAAACTCTTTTGGAATATCAAAGCCAACGTATTTCACATCGACATCTACCTTTGCAGCTTCTGGCTTTCGTAACATGGTCAATATTTCGACACTTTCAGTTCCGCGAGATTCTAAATTCGATTTCAACCAGGCGAGTGTCAAACCCGTATCGACGATATCTTCCACAATAAGTACATGACGACCCGTAATATCTCGATCTAGATCTTTAAGAATACGAACGACGCCACTTGATTTTGTTCCAGAGCCATAACTTGAAACCGCCATCCAATCCATTTCGACATGGCGATTAAGCGCGCGCGAAAAATCTGCCATAGTCATTACCGCTCCCTTAAGGATTCCGATAATAAGAAGGTCTCGACCTGCGAAGTCTTCCTCGACTTGCCTTGCTAATTCATGCAAGCGGGCATTGATCTCCTGTCCGGTGACGATCACTCGTGCAATATCCGTGCCGGCTGTTGTGAGATCCACGTTGCTCCTTGATTAGTTGTATTTACTGATTGATGGATGGGTCGGTGACTAGATCGGGCGTGAGAGCGAAAGTCTGCCCGAAATTCGGGAAACCTTCACACCACCGGGCAGCGCTGACTCCCCTTGGCCGTGCCAAGATGTGACGAGCGCCTCTACCGGAGCGAGGTGATCGGCGGTAATTGAACCCTGTGGCGCCCCAGCCTCATAGATTGCCTGGCGTAAGACCCTCGCCCGCAGCGCCTTCGGGAGGGTGAGAAGTTCGCTGATGAGCAGATCCGGGTGCTCGCTGCGATAGCTCTTCGCGAGCTCATCGAGTGCATCTGCATCTTCGCGCAAGATTCTGGCGCTCCTGGAAAGAGCTTCCACGACGCCTGGACCGAGATCCCTCTCAAGAACCGGAAGGACGCTCTTACGAATTCGTACACGTAAAAAATCGTGGCTCTCGTTCTGTGGATCAGACCAGTATTCAATGCCTTGCTCATTGCAGGATTCGAGAGTCGTTGCGCGTAAAACGGCCAAGAGCGGGCGGAGATAGTTGCCGTTAACCGAAGCCATTCCGCTCAATGAGCGCGTACCCGATCCTCGTGACAGACCAAGCAAGACTGTCTCGGCTTGGTCATTCATTGTGTGTCCTAAGAAGATCCCCATGGCTTCGTTCTCAGCAATCGCTTCGTCAAATGCTTGATAACGCGCACGACGTGCAGAAGCTTCCATGCCATCGGTGATCTCGACTTTTACCTCCCGAATCTCGATCTGGTGGTATCCCAATTTTTCGAGTAACCGCGCGGCATTGTGAGCAACGATCGCTGAACCCTCTTGCAGTCCATGATCGATGATGAGTGGGATGAGCGTGATATCCAATTCGCGTGCTTCGAGAGCGAGTGCCCCGGCGAGAGCCATTGAGTCAGCTCCACCGGAAACCGCGACTAAGAACTTTGATCCAGCGCGGGCATCCTTCAGCCATGGGCGAACCGCTTGTCGAATAATCAACGTCGCCTTCATATCGCTATCTTAAAGAGAAAAAGGGCGAAGGGTTAGACCCGTCCACCCGAAGGCATCAGACCCTGAATACTGTAAATATTGGAGTACAAGAGGCCCCTCTTCTTAGAGTTTGCCTCCCACATCATGCCGTTTCCGGCATAAATGGTGATGTGGTGAATATTTTGAACGCTGCCATCAAAAGAGTAGAAGAGAAGGTCGCCGGGAATGAGCGCATTGAGCGGCACTCGCTTTGTATCGACAAAATAGAGTGCAGCGTTGAGCCTGGACCAGTTTGGATATCCAAGCCCAGCAGATTTATAAGCGGCATAGACAAGTCCTGAACAGTCAAAGGTACTTGGACCCTGTGCGCCCCACACATAAGGCTTACGTGCAAGCACTTGAATCTTCGCATACGCAACTGCTGCAGCTCGAATCGCATCTGTCGATCGCGTTGTTGATCGACCCTTGAAGCCACGGTCTGGCCAGATCTTTGCTTGATACTTCGTTGTTGAAGCGATTGCAGCATTTGCTTCTTCTAGTTGTGCTAGTTGCAATTGTTGTTCCAACGTGAGACGAATACTTCTAGCCTTCGCGAGCTCAGCCATTAATTGGTTTTCAATCGCAAGAAGTTTATTCACTTCTTTTTGCTGAATTGCCTTCGCATCATCGGCAGTTTTCTTTGCGGCCGCCACCTTTGCTGTTGCAACAATCTGAATCGCCTTGGTGCGATCTGCCTCTACCTGAGCGGCCTTCGCCACAACCATTGCAGCTTGGTAACGTTTTAACGCAGTTGAGTTACTAGCGCCAAGTTGATTGAGAGTATTGAGTCGATCAATTAAATCTTGTGGACCATCAGAACGTAATACCGATTCAATATCGGTAAATCCAGAGCCCATGATGTACGCGTTCTGTGCCATTCGACCGATCTGACGATTCTGCTCGGCGACAGCTGCAGCTGTGAGCGCAGCATGGGCGGCAGCTAATTGCGCATGGGTTGTTGCAATCTTGAGATCACTCTGTGCCTTTACATACTGTGCCTGCGCCGCACTCGCGATCGCCGAAAGTTGGCGAAGAGTCCCCTGCGCTGCACTTAATTTTGATGCTGCTGCATTTGCTGCAGCTTGTTTCGCCGCCTCTGCAGCCTTTGCCGCGTCAATCTGAGCCTTTGTAGGTTTTGGAGTCTTTGCCTGTGATGCATCAATCGTTACGCCGGTGCAGAGAAGCGCACCAACGACGGCGATAACGGTAAAGCGATTTTTCACGAAAGACTCTCCTTGGGGTTCTGCGCAATTTTACGGTGCAGAGCTTCAAAAAGGGTGCAAATCACTCGCGATAAGCCTTATTAATTATCAGAATCCGCTAGTTAGCGACATCCCTACGCTTGAAGAGTATCGCGACGATTGAGGCGCTCACAAAGATATAGATTCCATCAAGAATGAGTGAGTGCTGATAGGAGAATGTGAAGTTTTCACTCGTCGTTAGGTTTGTAATGTTCTGACCCGGTAGCCACTTCGCTGTGCTGGTAACAACCCCGGCGAGGATATTTTCAAGGATGAGGAACCAAATGACACCTGTTGCGATTGCGCTAATTGGAGATCTAAAGAGTAGGCCGAGAATCATTCCGATTGTTCCAAAGCAACTTACGCTGAGTAGAACATTGCCAACTGAAGTGGCCATCGCCGAAAGTCCTGCGCTTGTACTCCATGAAGAAGTATTGACATGTGAGTGCCCAGCAAGCGCATAGGCCATGAGAATGCTCGAGATAAGTGAGAGCAGAACCATCAACACTGCAAAGAGGATCATCGATATGTATTTACCGCCAAGAATCTTCATTCTTGCGGGTTGTCGCACTAAGAGATTGCGAAGTGTCCCGTATGTGTACTCCTGCGCAGTTTGGGATGCAAAGATACAAAGGGCGACGATCCCAAGTAAGAAGGCAACAATGTTAAAGCCATAGACAAGCCCGTGGGGAGTGCTGAGGAATTGTGCGGTAACAATCTCGCCGCGACGGCCATTTCCATTTGGGTTGCCAACGCGCCAAAAGGTGAGGAATGTGAAGAGCGCAGTAAGAACTGTGACGATCGCCATTGTCGAAAGCAAGAGCGTTGGCCGACGCAATTTACGCATCTCGGCTGAGATCACATGGATCATTCGCTATCTCCTGTCATTTCAAAGAAGGTCTCTTCAAGTGTGGGAAGTACCGAAGTCAGTGAAGCCAAAGTTATTCCTGCTTCGAAGGCGAGGCGGTTGAGTGCCGCACCCCAATCTGCGGGAGACAAGATATGTGCAGCACCATCGTGGGAAGTGAGCTCGTGACCACTTGCCTTCACTATCTCGATTAACTTTGGCAGATCGACCGAATACTCTGGTCGAGCGATCAAAACAGGTTGCTGTGCGGAAAGAAGATCCGCTGTCTTTCCATTAAATATCACCTTGCCTTGTCGAAGCATCACTAGGTGTTCTGCGATCATCTCTAACTCAGAGAGTAAATGTGATGAGACGAAGACGCTAGTGCCGCCCTCTGCTAAATCTTTGATAAGCGAGCGCACTTCGTGAATACCATTTGGATCTAAACCATTTGTTGGTTCATCAAGGACGAGCAATCTCGGAGATGGCAGAAGCGCGGCGGCGATACCAAGTCGCTGCTTCATGCCCAATGAATATGTCTTGAACTTTGATCCACCTCGATCACCGAGTCCTACCCGCTCAAGAAGCGGATCGACGACCGCTTGATCAAATCCGCCAAGGGATGCGAGTACTCGCAAATTCTCGCGACCAGAGAGCGCTGGATAGAAGGCCGGCCCTTCAATCATTGCGCCAACTTTGGGAAGGTACTTTTCAGGGTGCGAAATATTGTGGCCTAGAACTGTGCCGGTTCCGCCAGTAGGCGAAATTAGACCGAGCAACATTCGAATTGTCGTTGTCTTGCCAGAGCCATTAGGACCAACAAAACCACAGACTGTCCCAAGCGGAACGCTAAAGGTGGCATGTGAGAGCGCAGTGCGTTCGCCATAAACCTTGGTGAGATCGGTTACCGAGATCGCCAATTCGGAGCTCTGATTCATGTACTGACAGTAGCGCGTATCATTCGCATATGACTCACTCTGAGCGTCCTTGGGGATATCGCGAGAATATTGACGGTAAAACCCCGAATTGGCAGATGCACCCAGATACAACGAGCGTACGCGGTGGCTTGGCTCGATCCGGATTCGGCGAAACGGGTGAAGCTCTCTACCTTTCCTCTGGCTTTACTTACAACACTGCCGAAGAAGCAGTCGCCTCCTTTGCTGACGAGACAGATCACTTCCTATACAGTCGATTCCACAACCCAACAGTTGCCATGTTTGAAAAGCGGTTAGCAGCGCTCGAGGGCGCCGAACTTTGCGCAGCAACTGGATCTGGAATGTCTGCCATGTTCGCCTCAGTGGCTTGCTTGGTTTCACAGGGCGATCACGTTGTTGCTTCGGCTTCGATGTTTAGCTCTTGCTATGTGGTGCTTTCAGAGATTCTTCCTAAGTGGGGAGTCACTGTCGAATTTGTAAAGGGAAGCGTGAAAGCGGATTGGGAGAAGGCATTAAGTCTCCCAACAAAAGTTGTCTTCATAGAAACTCCAAGTAACCCGGTGCTCGAGATCGTTGATATTTCAATGGTGAGCGAACTAGCTCATAAAGTTGGAGCAACCGTCATCGTTGATAACGTCATGGCCTCACCGGTACTTCAAAAGCCACTTGAGCACGGCGCTGATGTCATCATGTATTCGGCAACAAAACATATTGATGGGCAAGGAAGAGTCCTCGGCGGAGCAATTCTTGGATCAGCCAAATACATTAATGAGCACTTCCAACCTTTTGCACGTCATACCGGTCCTAATCTCAGCGCCTTTAATGCATGGATACTTCTCAAATCACTCGAGACGATGGGTATGCGAGTCGAGCGCATGAATGCAAACGCCCAAGCAGTCGCTGAATTTCTCTCTGCTCATCCAAAGGTCGAAGCCGTTAACTATCCTGGCCTTAAGAGCCACCCTGGATTTGAAATTAACGCTCGCCAGATGAATGGCGGCGGTACTACCTTGAGTTTCACTTTAAAGGGCGGACAGCCGGAACTCTTTAAAACGATGAACAAATTAGTTGTTATCGATATCTCGAATAATCTCGGTGATAGCAAATCACTTATCACTCACCCGGCTTCCACAACGCATCGTCGCCTCGCCCCTGAAATTCGGGAAGATCTTGGAATTAGTGATGCGCTTGCACGGCTCTCAGTGGGCCTAGAGCACTCCTCAGATCTCATCAAGGATCTTGAGCAAGCTCTCGCTTAATAATTAGCTCAGTAAGACTCCGGCTACTAAGAGCACTGAATAGGCGCTCAAATAGGTAATAGACCAGTGAAAGAGTTTTGCCGCCGACTTCTCTGATTCCGGGCTATTGATCTTCGTAAGAGTTGTTCCAAATCCAAGCGCCAGAATAAAAGTCACAGCCGCCGTCCACCACGGTAGGTGTGCACTTTGCACCACAGCTAAAGAAGTTAAAAACATTCCTGTAGTGTGAAAGAGCATCTGCATTTGAACATTACGAAGTGTCGCAACGACCGGCAACATAGGTATTCCAGCGGCGGCGTAATCATCTTTGTATTTAATGGCCAAAGCCCAAAAATGAGGTGGAGTCCAAAAGAATATGAGAGCGAAGAAGAGCCATGCGGTCAGTGAAAGTGAATTAGTGATCGCTGCCCAACCAATAAGCACAGGCATGCATCCTGCGATGCCTCCCCAGACAATATTTTGAGAAGTACGACGCTTGAGTCCCATTGTGTAGAAGAGAACATAAAAGGCGATTGCAAGCGCTGTCAGAATTGTCGCCCACACTGTTGTAAAAATATAAAAGATTGCGAGTGAAATAATTGTGATGGCGGTGGCAAATATCATTGCAGCAGTTTTTGTGATGTCGCCATTGACGAGTGGTCGCTTATTTGTGCGAGCCATCAATCGATCTGATTCAACCTCAATAACCATGTTGTAAGCATTTGAAGCACCTGCTGCGAGAGTTCCACCGAGCAAAGTCGCAATTGTAACTTTGAGGCCTGGCACGCCATGCGCCGCTAAGAAGAGCGCAGGAAGCGTGGTAACTAATAGCAGCTCAACTACCCGAAGCTTCATCAGCGCCACGTATGGGCTTATGACACTCTTGCGGCTTGCTGTTGTCGAGGACATGAGGAGAACTCTAAGGCTTATTACGGATTGGTCGCGCTCGGAGAAGCGCTCTCGCTTGGGAGCAATGGGTCGGGCTTTGCAATAGTGCTGAGCATCTTGTCGATCGTCACTCGGGCAGCACTTCGAGCGCTCTCGCGATTGGTGATTCGATCTGCAATCACAGCAAAGATGTATTGCTGCTCCCCGACTGTTACATAGCCAGCCAGGCTTACCGTGTTATCAATCCAGCCCGTTTTAGCCTTAACGAGCCCAACTGCCGAAGGCGCATCGGTAACAAATCGAGTTTTGAGAGTTCCCGTCTCACCGGCCGTGGGCAAGCCATCATAAATAACCTTGAGATCTGGTTGCTTCTTTATCTCTACCAATAAAGAGGCGATTGTTCGGGCCGAGACCCGGGTTTGATGTGAGAGACCATTCCCATCCTGCACAGCAAGACCCTCGCTTGAGACATTTAATTCCTTGAGCGTCTTCTCAAAGGCAGCCTGAACGCCTTCGATACCACTTGGCAATCCCAGTTTGTGTGCCGCTGAGTGGGCTAGTCGATCAGCGAGCACGTTATCGCTCCACAAGAGCGTAAATTGAATAATCTCGCTCAACGGCGGCGAGGAGATGCTTGCGATGGGTTCTTTAATGAGTGCCTGGGCTGCTGACGCGCCAGGAAGTTGATGAGCAACTATCCGCACTCGATTTCGGTAGTACCGCTGCAAGGAAGAGATATCTAGCCCATATACATCTTTATAGTAGAGAGTTATTCGACGAAGGTGAGGGTGGCTAGCCAAAACCTTGCTTATTAAGGCCGGTGCAAAAGCACGGTGATATTTCTTCGCTTCAAATTTGCTATCTGTAAGCCAAGGGTCGCTTTCACCCATCAAGACAAAGACGCTTGGTTTCGCTGTGGAGTTAATCGTTGTGATGAATTTCTGATCAGCCCCAAAGGCTTTGAGTGCAGTTGTGGTTGAAATAAGTTTGAGTACTGATGCGGGTGCGCGCAATGTGTCAGGAGCATCAGAAAAAATTGTTTCGCCACTATTTGGATCTACAACGAGAATTCCTGGGTGATTAAGAGTGGGAGATTGCGCAAGTTCAATAAATGATTGCGGAATTTCCAGCGCGCTTGCCTGCGTAAGAGTCATCGATCCGAGTGCGATGAGCGCTAATCCGAAGATCGCCCGTTTCACGCTTATTCTCACCGGATGCATGAGGAGGATTATGCCCTGTCTCTCCTTCTATTTAGAGTTATCGCATGACCAAGGCAGAGATTGGACCTGGGGAATTCTTCCCCGTCGTTGGAGTCGGCCCACATCCGGAGCCGTGGCCCGAGGGTGATCAATATGATCCTGAGTTATTACTGAATGGCGATCGTCGAAATGTCCTAGATCACTATCGTTATTGGAGCGTTGCAGCGATCGTTGCGGATCTCGATACAAAGCGTCATGATCTTCAGATTGCAATTGAAAATTGGCAACATGATCTCAACATTGGATCAGTGGTTCGAACCGCAAATGCGTTTAACGTCTCAAAGGTACATATCGTCGGAAAGCGTGACTGGAATAAACGTGGCGCGATGGTGACAGATAGATATCTTCATGTTTTGCATCATCCCACTGTCGCTGATTTTAAAAAATGGTGTGACGAGAATAGTGTTCCGATCATCGGCATAGATAATTTGCCAATATCTCAAGAGCTCGAAAAATCATCTCTACCCGAAAAATGTGTCATGTTCTTTGGGCAAGAGGGGGCAGGTATGTCTGATGAGGGCGTCGATATCTGCGAAGTCGTTCTCGCTATTAGGCAATATGGATCGACTCGCTCTATGAATGCAAGTGCTGCTGCCGCAATCGCGATGTATGCATGGGCAATGCAGCACTTAAATTAAGATCCAGCACTTACATTAAAGCGAGAATTTAATCCTTCAAAACCTCATTAACCGTGGCGATCCGACGATCGATTTCCTCGGCCTCGGGGATACGACCCAAGCTTCTCAAGACCGCCGCAATGCGCTCTTCTATTTCAACGATGAATTCAAAGTCCTTGTTCTCGGAACCTTCAGTAGAGATATCAAGGACTCGCTCAAGAGTCGCCAAGCCCTCGTCTGCTTTGCCGATATTGATTTGAGCCTTTCCAAGCTCAAGTAATGAATACGTCTCGCGATGATGATCGTGGGCAGTTGCAAAGACATCGAGCGACTTCTGAGCTGCGATAAGAGCGCCTTCAGCATCACCAAGTTCAGTGAGGCAGTGGGCGATTTTTTGATCGCAGCGAGCCACATTGATGACCTCTTTCAACTTTTTAAAGAGGGCTCGAGCTTCTTGAAAAGCCTCGGTCGCTTCGGTGAAGTTCTTCATTTCACGAAGTGCACATCCGATGAGATGGAGATCATTTGCCGCGCCAGAATCGTTTCCGTCAACGAGATGCTCCTGCACACAATCGCGCATGCATTCGATCGTCTTTTCATAATCTTTAGATGAATACCACCACTCACCCAGGGTGCATGCAAGATCAATTGCAAGAGGGGATTTAGATTCACGAAGGAGATCCACTGCCTTACTCATCGCATCAGCAGCTTCGTTCATACGTTTGAGTTGATTGAGGTTATAACCAATAGCCGAATAAGCCTGAGCCAATCCATCGACAGAAGTTTCAGGATCGAGTTCTGCATAAATATCGCGAGCTGTTTCAGCGAGTGCAAGGGCCTCGTCATATTGACCCCGCGCGTAGATTCGGGCACTCAACTCGTAGAAGGTATTTGCACGATCGAGTCCGGTTACTTCAGGGATTCTCTCCCAAAGCATTTCCTCAGTCAGAATGTCATCTTGGCCAAGATCATCGTCATCGCTCATAGTGTTAGCCCTCCTGTACTTCTGGTGGAAGATGAACCGAACACTATCGCCGACGGGCAAGCAAGTGCTACGAATCGCTGACAAGTAGGATGGCGGTATGACCAATCCACGTGAATCAGCCGAAGATCTAAGTCGTCGCTCGCTTTTGCGCCTTGGTCTTCTCGCCGGAGTAGCAGGGGTGAGCACGCTCGCTGGGGCGATTCCGGCCCAGATTGCAACAGCAGCTACTCCAGATATTGCCCACGGCTC
>CAILJM010000018.1 GCA_903834515.1 uncultured Actinomycetes bacterium | reverse complement strand
GCCTGATCGATATTCACTTTCGCGAGCTGCGCGACAGTCGTGAACATCGATGCCCAACATATGGCTCACGCCATGAATCGTCCAACGACGATGTAGCCCCACATCCTTTTTCATTGACTCTTCGGCAGATATTGGAAGTACTCCAAGAGCGGCGAGACCTTCGGCGAGTACTCGGAGGCATGCGTCATTGATGTCAGTGAACTTTGCGCCAGGCTTACATGCGGCGAATCCCGCTTGCTGGGATCTCCACACCAAGTCATAGATATCTCGTTGAACCTTTGTGAATTTTCCATTTACCGGAAGTGTGCGTGTGATATCAGCGGTGTAGAGCGAGTCGAGTTCGATACCCGCATCAATCAATATTAAATCGCCATCAAGAACATCGCCATCATTACGAACCCAATGAAGCACACAGGCATGAGATCCACTAGCGACTATCGAGTCGTAACCAAGTTCATTTCCCTCAAATCGCGCACGAGTGAAGAATGCGCCTTCAATAATTCGCTCACCACGCCTCACATTGACGGCATCCCTGAAACTCTTGATCATGTCGGTGAAACCTCTACCGGTCGCATCAACTGCCACCTGCATCTCTTTGATTTCGTATGCATCCTTGATCAGTCGCATCTCAGAGAGGAATTGTTCGAATTCCGCCTCTTTCTTCTTTCGCTTTCCAACTACTTTATCTACAAGTGAGTCCTCACCGCGAATAACGAGCGTTTCGCTCTCATCACTCAAAAACTTCTTGAGTGAATTGATGTCTCGAGTCGATACTCCATATTTAGTGGCCGTTTCATCGAGAGTCATGCGTCGACCGATCCAAAATTCACCATGAACTCGATCTCGATAAAACTCTTCAAAATCTCGAGAGGAGCGCGGATGTATGAAGAGCAGAGCTTCATGGCCATTTTTATGAGGCTCTAAGATTAAAACCGATTCAGGTACGGCGTCAGTTGCCGAAATTCCGGTTAGGTATGAAAAAGCAGAATGAGCTCGAAAACGATAATCAGTATCGCTACTGCGAACCTTGAGAGAACCAGCAGGAATAACTAAGCGAAGACCAGGGTAAGCCGCGGAGAGCGCAGCGCGTCGCTTTGCGGCAAAAGATGCGACCTTTTCCTCTGAGATCCCAATGAGTGGGGACGGCGCCCACCCTGTACGCATGAACTTGCCCCATGCATCGGTCGCCGGCGCATCATGCGAAGCGGTGTGTATCTTCTTGCTCATAGGGTAAGCGTAACCTTGATTGAGGATGAGCTTGCGCGGATACAGACTCTTGTAGAATATTTAAGTGAATAGCCCGCTTGAGAAATCAGAACGCCCTTGGGGTCGATATGAAGTTCTCGCGGAGTATCAAACTCACAAGATCAAAACGATCTGGGTCGCGCCAGGTAAGCGTCTCTCTTACCAGCGTCACGAGAAGCGCGCTGAGCATTGGTTTATTGTGCAAGGCGAGGCAGAAGTGACCCTTGATGGCGTGGTCCGACAAGTACACGCCGGTGAAGAAGTAAGTTTTGGAATCGGTGTGCTACATCGACTCCACAACGTAGGTACCGAAGAATTAATCTTTGTAGAAGTACAAACAGGTACCTATTTTGGCGAAGATGACATTGTCCGTATTGAGGATGACTTCGGCCGTTAGTGGTTAGCCACGAAAAGGTGGCTGTATAAGAAGTTCACCGTCGACGGGGCTTGTCTCCGGAAGATTTCCATTTAACTCTGCAAGCTCTTCAGCCGTAATTTGGATATTCACACCCTCGATCGTCTCGAGAATATTTTCGCGGCGGGTAGAACTTGGAATCGGGATAGATGTAGGGAAGTTAGCCAAGTGCCAAGCAACCGTAAGAGCAAATGGCGAAACACCCTTTGCTTCAGCAATCGAATTAAAGGATCCAAAGCGGTCTGTAGAAAGGTCTTTAGAACCTTTACCAATACCACCAAGTGGTGACCATGGCAGGAATGCGATTCCATTTTCAGTACAAATATCGATCACTTCTTGCGAGTTGCGGTAGCGGGGGCTGAATTCATTTTGGACAGAGACAATGCCGCCTTGCGCTGGAGTTCCGCCAATTTTGATTGCACGGCGAAGTTGCTCAGCGTTGACGTTGCTCACCGCCACATGCTTCACATAACCGTGCTCTTTAAGAGCTAAGACATTTTCAATCTGTGTCTCGTATGGCATTTCGTGATCTAAACGGTGATGTTGCCAAATATCGATCTGTTCGACACCCAAGCGAAGCGCGGATGCTTCTACGGCGCGGAAGAAGTAGTGCTTATCGGCATTTCGGCCGGAGACTCCAAACCAGTTACCAGCTTCTTTGTCGCGGGTAATTCCACCTTTGGTAGCGAGAACAAGTTTCGCCTTTTGCGCGGGCGTTCCGTTCCAGGTGCGAACTGCTTCGCCTACGAGTCGTTCGTTATGTCCGATCATGTTCCATGTTGGAGCGTAAATATCTGCGGTATCGAGGAGAGTGACGCCAAAATCTAGGGCAGCGTGGATAACTCCGATTGCTCCTGGACGATCATCAAGCATGCTGGGGGTCTTAGGAGGCATATCCGAAAGGGGCATGCAGCCCATGCCAACTGCGGTAACTTCAAATGAGCCGATTTTACGAGTTTTCATTAGTACGGGAGCCTTCCCAAGCCTTGGTGGGTATTCAGAATTTTTACATGTCGTGGTTCAAGTTCTTCGAGAGAACTTACACCGAGAAGTTTCATAGATCTAGCCATCTGGCCCTGCATTATTTCTAGTGCTCGCTCAACACCCTCTTGGCCACCCGCCATCAAGCCATAGAGATAGGCGCGCCCAACGTAGGTAAATTGTGCGCCATGCGCGATCGCAGCGAGCACATCTCCACCATGCATGATGCCTGTATCTACATGAACTTCAATATCTTTCTTTAATTCTTTACGAATTTCACCAAGCAAGGGAACTACTGCTGGCTGCTCCATCGCCTTGGAATTTGGAATTATCCCTGAAGCAGAGAAGAGCGAAGTTGCCCAAACTCTCAGCAATATGGTGATTGCAGATGAAGGAAAGATCACGACTGGATTCTTAGGAACTCCTCTTATCCTGCATGCACTCTCGAAGAATGGCCACTTCCAAGCGGCCT
>CAILJM010000017.1 GCA_903834515.1 uncultured Actinomycetes bacterium | reverse complement strand
TTAACTTCTTCCCGTTACTGCCTTGAAAACTCGAATTACTTTCTTGCGCCAACGCTTGCCTTGTTGAATCGGGTTCAGCTCTAATACCTGTGCCGATAATGGTTCACCCGGGGTCTTCACATCCTTTAGCGCTGGACTGCTCTCATCGAGTGAATCTGCGATGCGTTCCATATTGCCGACCAATGAAACTGCTCGGACTAATTGATCCTGATCGACGCTTCGGGCCAAAAGGAAGAGATGATCCGCTAAGACTCGACTACCGAGCCGCAGGTCATGCGCAACGTTATCTACCTGATCAATATTGGAATGTAGTTCTACATATTCAATCTTGGTGAGTATCGCACTACTGCAATCCAAGATTGCTTGGGCTAATTCGCCATTACCCGACATGAAGTTCTTACCAGATACCGCGGCATCGAAGAGTGTGCGGGCCATGGTTCGGACTTGGACGATTGTATGTTCAATGGCGACACCGGATATATAGAGCGCATCGGCTTCATCGACTTCCTCAAGCGGGGACCACCTCGCGTATCGTTTCGCCTCTAAAGCTTGGGCTCGAAGTTTTGGAATCTCTTCGATGAGTACTCGACCCTTTGCAAGCCACTTTCCCGCATCATTGGCGTTGTAGCCAGTAGCAACACCCTCGGCCATCTCCGAGAGCAAGGCCGCGCACTCTTCACCTAATCGTGAGATCTGCTCTTCGGTTCGCCCCTTCGGTGTCGATGCGTGAGAGAAGTAAGAGAAGACGATTGCGGTTCCTGCCCCAACCAGAGTCGACAGCAATCTATGTACCGCCGTGTTACCACTGATACCTGGCCCAATCACGATGAGTGCAGTTACCGGGACGTTGACTGAAGCAACTTCGCCAAGATGCAATCCGCGTGCGACTACCGAACAGAGCAAGACTGTTGCAGCAACAGCGATGAAACCAAAATGAAAGAGCCGGACGGTCCCTAACGCAATGCTTGCGCCAATAGCCGTACCAACTATCTGTCCGAATCCCTCTCGGACTGATTTGTAAAGTGAGATACGGATTGAAAGCGCACAAACGATTGCTGCGACTAACCCACCACTCTTGATAAATGTGTCACCCAATAACCATGCAGATGCCGATGCGGCTGACGCGACCGTAATCTGACGAACCCATACCTGGCGATCTGTAAAGAGTTTGATCGTCTTACGAATGAGGCTCTTCATGCTGGATTGCCAATTCTTTTTACATCCAGCCTATAAGCCAGGAACCCACATCCGATCGCTGCGGTTGCGGGGAAGAAGAGTGCAAGAGAGAGTCCATAAATACCCGCTAGGGATGAGATACAGAATCTCCCGATAAGGAATCCAGTCGATCCAATGATCTGCATACGCGCTATCGCTCTTGTCGTTGGTACGCCAGGAATACTTCCAGCGACAGAGACATATGACGGCGGCATCGGCGATACACCGAGACCTAACACGGCATAACCTGCACACATTGCGATGAGTGCGCCCTGTGGGTGACTACCCTTCAATATATTCGAAGCGATGAGCCCACCGAAATAACCAGCACCACCCAGGAATCCACCGAAACGTATGACGGTGGGGATATCTAGTCGATCAATCAAGCGTCCGACCGAGAAGCGTCCAATAATTTGGGCTAATACGAAAGATGTATAACCAAGAGTTGCGAGAGAGGCACTCAAACCAAAGCTGTCATGGATGAGTATCGATGACCAATCCCCGACAGAGACTTCGGCAATTGATGCGAGGAGTGAGCCAAAGGCGACGAAGAGAATGAACTTCTTGATATTTTCTGGCAATGGTTCATCGTGTTTTACTTCAGAGTTAGTCGCTTGATCATGATGATCGACTGTTTGAGGTAGTAGCGCACGAGAGACTGCAAAGACCCCGAATATCGCAATACTTGCATTCACCAGCAAGTGCGTCTGCACTGAGAAATGTTTAGCAATAAATCCTGCAGCAAGTGATGCGCTAAAAGCACCGATCGACCAAGTTCCATGGAAGGACGGCATCAATGATCGACCGGTATGTTCTTGGATCATCGAACCTTGTGAGTTGCAGGCAACGTTCATGAGTGCGTAACTGACCCCAGCACAGAATGCAACAAGTGGTACTTGCCATCCGGCGTTTATGAAGCCATATGCGATTTGAGAACCGCCAACTCCGATCATGACGATTTGGGCCATCCGCTTTGTCCCCAAACGCCTAGCGATTCGTTGGCCCAGTAAATTGCCAGTGATTGATCCGATGTTGCCGATCATGATGCCGTATCCAAAGAGCGCCACATTAATCCCAACATGGCCGCGGATTTCAGCAAAGCGGGCCGACGTGGCTGCGACAGCCATTCCCATGAAGAAGAAGGTCAAACGAAGGCTTATTTTTGCTTCGCGAACACGTTCGGCGGTGGGCAGGCTCACTCGCTAATTCTCTCCTATTCTTGCGCCATGAGTTCACGCGAACAGGTTGAAGTTGCCCTTAACAAGATTCAAGAGATTGACCAATCGGGATACACCCTCAAATCAATCCTTGCGATTCGAAGCGAAGCACTTGCAGATGCAGATGCATATGACAAAGCGGGCAAAGAATTACCACTAGCCGGTCAACCAATTGTGATCAAAGACAATATCGAAGCGGTTGGTCTACCAGCGACAGCCGGATCTTTAGCCCTCGCCGATGCACCAGTTCTCTCTGACTCGCCTCTTGTGGCTCGATTAAAAGAGGCTGGCGCGATCATTGTTGGCGCAACAAATCTTTCAGAGTGGGCAAATATTCGCTCAACCAAATCAACTTCGGGTTGGTCTGCAGTCGGTGGCCTCACTGCTAATCCTTGGATTCATTCACATAGCGCCGGCGGTTCTTCATCTGGTTCTGGCGCAGCAGTTGCAGCTGGACTCGTCACGATGGCCGTCGGCTCCGAAACCGATGGATCGATTACTTGTCCCGCCTCACTCAACGGATGTGTCGGTATTAAGCCAACTGTTGGTTCAGTTCCACGCGAGCAGATGATTCCTATCAGCGCCTCTCAAGATTCACCGGGACCAATGGCGCAGACTGTTAAAGACGCTGCTCTACTCCTAGAGGTAATGACTGGGCAAACTGGTTTTCTAACTGCGCTGGATCAGCTCGACGGACTTCGTATCGGCGTCGTTAAAAGTTGGATTACATCTAACGAAGCAACGAATGCACTCTTCTATCAAAGCGTGGATTTACTCGCCAAAAGTGGTGTGACAATAATCGATGTAGATCTCGCTCATCCGAAGGATCAAGTCGGGGACGATGAGTACGACGTTCTCAAACATGAGTTGAACTCAGATCTCGGCGCATATCTTAAGAGCCGCCCAGGAACCACAGTGAAATCCCTTGCCCAGGTCGTAGCCTTCAATCTACAAAACCGCAAGAGCGAGATGAAGTATTTCAAGCAAGAGATCTTCGATGAGGCGCTGCAAATTGGCGGTCGTGGCCCGAAGCACCAACTCAAGCGAGATCGCAATCTCAATTGGGCCAATTTCACACTCGCTAAAGGTCTGGCTGATGTGGATGTATTGATCGGCTGCACATATTCACCGGCTTGGGTCTCTAAGTTAGGTGAAGGCGATGATTACTCGGGCAGTTCGTGGATTACGACTGCGCCATCGATCGCCGGTGCACCTATCGGGACCGTACCAATGGGACTTGTAGATGGTCTTCCTGTTGGACTTGGTGTTGTAGCTGCTCGCAATAACGACGTTGCACTTGTGAGAGCGATGGCTGCAATCGAGAAGGTACTTGGTCTCGGAATCCTCACCCCTACTTTTATTAAGTAGGCACGCCTTAATCCGAGTTATTCACCCTTAACTGTTAGTGATTGATGTGGTGTAGTTCGAAGCCGATACTTGGGTACTTACAGTTGGTGTTGTTGTCTTATTTGGAGTGATCGAAATTTCTACCCACGATCCCGCTGCCATTGCAAGAGTTACTGTGCCTAAGGCAATAGTCGTAGGGGTCGTTGGTGCGCTTGCGCATGTAGTTGCATTTGTGAAGAGCACATTGAGAGCACATCGCTTGTAAGTAAATGTTGGTGTTGATGTAAAGGTAACGCTGAAGCTAAATGAGTTTAAAGTCTTTGCGCCAATATTACGGACGAAGAAGAACTGAGCCGCATTACTGTTACTCAACGTAAGAGCAGTTCCATTTGGATTCGCCCCTGTAGATGTCGTGGTGGGATATAAGACAAATGTAGTTGTGCCAATACTTCCGCCACTTGTTGTAGAGGCACGGCCGCTCAACACCGCATCGGCAGGAGAAAGCTGAGTGGGCGCCAGGGAGACGGCACCCATCACAGCCGCGGCAAGGGCAATCCGCATAGTCCTCATTAGGATCGCCCTCCTCGCTCTCTCCGCCAGTCAGTGTTCACGAAGCAGTCCTGAGCTACTCGTTACTAGCTGTTTGTTGTTGTAGGCGTACGTTCGGTTTCAGTGAATGTCCAGGTGAGCGCAGTTGTGAGCCCCTGGACTGTGTTAGCACCGGCATTCGAAACGCCATTGACTGTTATCTCTGAACCAGCTGGGAGGCTGATTGAAATCTTGAGATGAAGTGGCGTAGCTGATGCATTAAGAGTTGATGGCGTAAATGTCTGGGCCGTCGGCAGCGTATTCGCTGATGTGGTCAAGAGGTTGTGGGTGGTTGTTCCTGAGCAGACACCGGCTGTGACAGTTGACCAAGCGATCGAACATTCATCAACAAGCACCTGTAGGCCGGTCGTTCCATTTGTCGTCAGGATATTTGACGGAGTCGCTGCGATTCCCAACGTCATGCCTGCTGCGTTGAGTGAGCCACCATTTGTGAGGTCGACGTAACGATTTACCGTGTCGCCTGGAGCCATCGCCGTGATTGCTGTGGTGAATCCACCTGATGCTGGGGCTGAAGCATTTGCCTGAGTCAGGCTAAGGGTTCCAGTTTGAACTGATCCGCCCGTTGTATTACTCGCTGTTGCGGTCAGTGACGCAAAGACAGATGAGCTCACGAGTGAGGCGCCACCTAAACCAGCACCCACGACAACGAGCGTTTTTAGAGCCATGGTGCTTACCGATTTAACGGCAAAACCTGTAGAAGATCGAAACATTGTATTACTCCTTGTATTTTGAGGACATGAGGGAAGTGATTAAGAATCTTGGAACATGTTTTGCTCTTCTAACTTCGCCAACTCTGCCTGTCGAAGGCGTTCGTCATATAGAGCTTTGTAGATCGCTTCTTTATTGATACGCGCCTTCTCCTTTTTAAAGAGGAAGAGAAAGAGCGCGATTACATTCGCAAAAACAATTAATGCCATGGATGCTTGACGTCCCTGTACGGAAGTCAACCAAACGAGAGCAAAGCCAAGGAATTTCACTCGACCCATACTCTTTGAAACCATCTCATTCCCACCCACTACGAATGGATCATGTTCTGGAATCGGATTCGCATCGCCTTTAGTGACGATCCGATATTGTGAGCCCAACATCGAGATTTCCTCTATTCGGTGTGAATAGAAAACTCCCGTTGAAGCAGAATGCACCGCGATGATCTCCCCGACCCGAAGTGATGAAGCCTTCACTTTTTCAGTGATGAAGACATCGCCCGGCTGCGCATAGGGGCGCATACTGCCCGTCAGAATTGGCGAGATGCCGATACCTAACTGGCTATGAAGCAAAGCAGGAGCTAAGACGACTACCAACATTGTCAGGGTCGCTGCAATTTTTCGCAGTTTCTTTCGTTGTTGAGTATTCATCTCCTCCTCCTTTCCCGTTTTATTTGTGTTCAGAATTGAACGCGATTAGCCAAGATAAGGCGCAAACCTCACATTTCTCTAACAAACCCCCCTCATCCTGTACACACTTGGGAGGCATGACCACTTTGCCCTTTCGGTTGAGAGCAATCCTCCATACTCTTGTGGTCTAACGAAGAGAACGGAGAGAGCTTTGGGATCTGCACGGCAACGTATCTTGATAGTTGACGATAATGACGACATCAGAAATCTCATCGTCCTCACCCTCAAATCTGCAGAGTACGAGGTATTTTCAGCGCCCAATGGCGACGATGCCCTCTCGCTCATTAAAGAGGAAGAACCCGATCTGGTTCTGCTCGATGTAATGATGCCGAACATGTCTGGTATCGAAGTTCTAGCTCAGATACGAAGTTCGAAGCAGAAGAAAATTAATGGAGCATTAGTCATGATGATTTCTGCAAAATCACAAGTTGCAGATATTGATGTTGCCCTAGAGGCCGGTGCCGATGATTACATCGTTAAGCCTTTCAGACCACAGCACCTTCTTGAAAAAGTTTCCAACATATTAAGTTTAGAGCAGTAATGAGAGAGCAAAAAGAGAGAGTAAATATGCGCACTAGGAAATTTCACTCTATCCAGGAAGCAAGCGTTGCACTGTCTGTTGCATCGTTGATCGTCTTTGGCGCTACGGCGCCATCAGCCTTTGCTGGCAGTAAAGCACCCACAAAGAATCCATACGGAACTGTCTCGATCGATCCAGCAGCCCCTGGCACACCAGTTCTCTCGCTGACTAAAGGTGCAATCACTAAGAGCTACACACTTGCTCAACTTGAGAAAATGGCAACGAAGTCGATCACGATTTATGAACCCTTTCTTAAGGTAAAGCAGAGTTTTAGCGTTATATCTCTCGCCTCACTCTTCAAGGTGGTCGGGATAAAGCCAACAGATTCGGTAGTGACGACAGCGCTCAATGACTACGTCTACACAAATACTGGGGCGAACTTTTTGGCTGCGAATGGTTATCTTGCGGTAAAACGTAACGGCTTGGATATCCCATATGACCAAGGTGGACCTGATCGAATTATCTTCCCAACCGGGAGCAAATGGTCAAAGTTCTTGGACCCATGGAATTGGTCCCTATCCAGCATCTCAGTTAAGTAATCTCAGGTCACGATGGATAACGAGGAAGGCCGCGCCTTATTTGAGGAGACAAAGCTTCGGCTGAGTCCACCTCAAATTGTGCTGCTCTTTTTCGTTATTTTGACTGCGATCGGGCTTGCCGCTTCAACTTTTCAAGGCTCTTCAATCTCACTCAATCATGCGAAGACCCTCGCTGAGGGTGAGACTCATTCAGCTGCAGTTATTTTCTCTCAACGCGAAACTTTGGTCTATACGACCAAACTGTCGCAATGGGCAGCCGGTGAGATTCCACGACGCGATGTTCAAATTGCACGTGCTCTCTTAGCCCAGCGACTTTCGGTGATCGATCAGAGCGGAAAATCCGTTGGCCAATCTGTAAGTCCCGAGTACCTCCAAGCGCTTAAAGCCGGCGATGCGCTCATTGCAAAATATGGGCCAGGTACCCTCTCTGAAGCCATGCACACGGCCGCCGGCAACGAATCGCTAAAAATCGTCGATACGATCCTTTCAACAGCGCGAACCTTTGTCGTGGACTATCAACAATCGATAGATGATGAACTTGTAATAACAGCGAAGGATCGACAGCGTACGGATCAAAGGTCTTTAACCCTTTTGTTCCTCTTGATCGCTCTCATCGCGATATTTGTTGGTTGGGTCGGATACTCGACTCGATCACAGTATTTGCGATCTCGCCGAGCAATTCGGCGCGAGATAGTTCTGCTCGAGAAGTTGCAATCAGATCTCGTGATCGCTCAGGAAAAGGTAACCCAGCTCCGGTCACTGAACGAAGCGAAGAATGAGTTCATTTCCACAGTCAATCACGAGCTTCGAACCCCTCTCACCTCGATCATCGGCTACTCGGATTTGCTAATGATGGAGCTTCAAAAACATTCCGGTCCCGAGACCCAAAAACTCCTTACATATGTCCAGAAGAATGCCGCGCTTCTGCTCGAGCTTGTGGAGAGCATGCTCTCGCTATCAAAACTTGATTCAGGAGTCGAAGTTTCACATGATGATGAGGTTGACTTGATCGGAGTGATCGAAGGCGTGATCTTTGTGCTCGAACTTGATGCCGCAAATAAATCACTCGATATGCGCCTCATCTGTGATGAACCAAATAAATGTCGGATTATCGGTAATGAGAATCAACTCTCGCAGGTATTTATCAACCTCATCTCGAATGCAATCAAGTTTTCACCAGTAGGACTCAATATTGATATCACCGTCGGGCTCAACAAAAACGGAATGGTGGAAGTAACTGTCAAAGATTATGGCGTCGGTATCCCGGCGGAAGATATTCCAAAGCTATTCCAACGCTTCTTCCGCGCTCGAAATGTCACTGATAGCCAATTCCCTGGGACCGGCCTTGGATTAGAGATCGTCTCTCGGATCGTCGCCTTGCACGGTGGGAAGGTCGAGGTGGATTCGGTTGAAGGTCAAGGCTCAACCTTCACCGTCTCATTGCCTCGCTCACTTGATCCAGTCGAGCGGCTGATTCAGGAAAATAAGATGGGGGTATTACAGCGTTCCATTGAACTGATAGAGGCCGCCTCATTCGAAGAAATCCCTACCGTCTTGCATACTGTTGGTGGCACTCTTCCCTTCTACACCTTCGAAACCGAGGGACGCGAAAGTTCGGCGATCCTGAGTTGGCTGCGCGAAGGCCCCGAACCGAGCGAATCAGAGATCAAAACTAGAGTTGATGCGCTCCTCCTTACTTTAAAATCAAAACTTGCAGAACTATTCGAAAATGAAATTACGTTAAAAGAAGAGGGTGAGGAACGAATAGATGTCTAACAAGGTACTCGTCGTTGACGACAATCAGGATGTCCGCATCTTTGTCCGCACTGCACTCGAATCCGAGGGCTTCACTGTGGTCGAGGCCGAAGATGGCACGACTGCCATGAAAGTTTTTGAGCGAGAGCATCCAAGTTTGGTATTACTTGATCTCACGATGGGGCAGCCCGATGGATTTGAAGTCTGCAGATCGATTCGAAAAATCTCTGCGATACCGATCATCATGCTCACTAATCGCGTTGAAGAAGTCGATGAGGCGATGTGTCTTGCCGCAGGAGCTGATGATTACATTACAAAGCCCGTCTCTGCCCGAATTCTCGCGCTACGTGTTTCAAACGAGTTACGGAAATTTCATGCCCAAGAAGGCCCTATCGAGGTAAAAGTTCTTGAAGTTGATAATATGAAACTTAATTTAGAGACACATGAATTCTTTGTTGCAGATACCGAAGTAAAATTAACTCGAATCGAATTCGATTTCTTAACACTTTTGATGCGATTCCCAAAGCGCGTCTACATGCGCGAACAAGTACTCATTGCAATTGGTGGTTCTGCTGATTATTCAAGTGATCACTTACTCGATACTCATGCATCAAGACTTCGCTTGAAGATCAAAGCTGCGGGTGGGCCGCGAGTGATATCTGCAGTACGAGGTGTTGGGTACCGGTTGATGACAGGTGCTGCTGAATAACCGCCAGAATAACCGAGGAGCGTTCGCCCCCTTTGCCACGATCAGGGAGACTCGTGAAAAGCGATTACTGATCAATGTCTGACCATTCAATGACCTCTCAACCTGTCCCTTTTGTCACGAATACCTCATTTATGCGAAATATTTGCACCCCGAATGTCACTGGGTTGGACGATAATTCGATTTATGCCAAATACGCGATCGATGACATCGGCGCCGGCGCTCGATGACCAGCCAATCTTTGAAATGCTCGATTGGCTCTCATTTAAGCCGAGCTCCGATGACTTGGCTCGCGGACTGGTCACGGACTATCTGCGCAAGTACGGCGCAAGTAAAGTCCGCTTTGCCTTGCTCGCTGAAGATGATTCTCTCCACCACATCGGATCATATGGATTTGATCAGAGTTATCAGGGGAAAATTGAAACATCTGCCGAGTGGCGCAACCGACAGGATTCTGTCAAAGAAGTTATCTGGAACGATGATTACATTGGATGGAACCCAGATAAAACTATTATCGGCGCAGCGATTCGCGAATGCGGAAGCAGTAAAGGTTCAGTCGTAATCTTCTTCGACGAACCAGTCACAGATCACGATACGGTACTAGAACTTGCTACGAAATTTGTTCGCCTCATCGGATTTTATTTATGCAATACATATTCACACATCACCAAAGCGAAAGTCGCATCGCAACAAAGTCGAGCCGTGACCCGCGGTGATTTCTCACCGCGCCAATTGCAGATCTTGCAAGGGATGGTCGAGGGTAAGACCAACCACGACCTCGCCACTGACTTGGGCTATAGCGTCTCTACGATCCGCCACGAAACGATGCGCATCTTCCATTTATTCGGCGTCTCTGATCGTCGCGAAGCCGCCCGCGCCGCGATTGAAAGTTCAATCCTTAACTCCAATTAATATTCGGCTCCCACATCTCCTCTGGCTCAGAGCCAACCGCTAGAGTTCGGCCCATGAGTGAATTGAGTGATTTGAGTGGTTCTCAGCACCACCTCGCTGCCGGTGTAATCCGTACGGATCTAGCGATGGCCGATGGCCGCACCATCAGGTATTACGACCAAGGTCACGTCACTCGCAAGGCTATTGATAACCGCCCCAAAGAGGATCGTCCAGGGCTCGGTGAATTGCGCCTTGATCCACTCACCAACGAGTGGACGGCGATCGCCGCACACCGCCAGGCACGCGCCTTCCTGCCACCGAAAGAGTTATGTCCACTCTGTGCCACCAAGCCCGGGCTTGACTCTGAAATCGCAGATAGCTCATACCAAGTGGTTGTCTTCGATAATAAGTCGCCCTCATTCGGGACCCCAATCGATGACTACCAGCTCCCAGTAATTGATGGCATCAAAACAAAACTCGGCCAATCGATCGGCAAATGCGAGGTCATTTGTTTTACCGATCATCACGAGACCTCGTTTAATCAACTCGAAGAAGATCAGATCCGCATCGTCATGGAAGCCTGGCGCGATCGCACTCGCGAGCTCTCAAAGTCCAAACACATCGCCCACATCGCACCTTTTGAAAATCGCGGTGAAGAAGTCGGCGTGACACTCTCACACCCACACGGACAGATCTATGCCTATCCATTTCTTCCACCGCGTACCGAGAAGATGTATCGCGCGGCGAAGAAGTTCCATAAAGAGACCGGCAAGGTTTTGCTCGATGAGATCATCAAGCGTGAAATCAAAGATGGCGAGCGCATCATCACCCAGAACGATCATTGGATCGCCTATGTTCCATTCGCAGCGAGATATCCCTTTGAAATCCACGTTGCCCCCAAAAGGAGCGTCGCCGATTTCACCGAGCTCAGCGATGAACAAGCCGATGCCTACCCATCGATTGCTAAAGAAGTATTGCAACGCCTCGACGGCGTCTTCGGCATCCCAATGGCCTATATCGCCGCCTGGCATCAAGCCCCCGTCCGCAAGGGGCGCGAGGTCATGCGTCTTCATTGGCAGATCACCTCGATCCGCCGGGCTCCGGGCAAGCTCAAATACCTTGCCGGATCCGAATCCGCCTTCGGCGCCTTCATCATGGACCTCAAGCCCGAGCAATCGGCCCAGCAGCTGCGGGATGTTCGCCTACCTAATTAACCTAACTAATAGGTAGCTACACAAATAAATCCCGACATTTCGCCCTATTTCGCCCATAACACCCTCGAAATTGCCCGCCACAGAAGATTTTCAAGAAATTTCTGTAAAAAGTCCCAATACCGACGCAACATTTGGGCAACATCCGTGTCTATACATATAGAGGGATAGACGTATCCATCTGTAAGACCCAGGATCCAGCAGTACTCGAGTAAAAAGGCGGAAATCAACGTGGCACTTCGTAAGAAGCAAGCAGCCCAGGAGGCATCTTCTCCTGTTGCTACTTCTACGCCCGTTTCCGAATGGTCCATCGCCGACCTCTCTGCTCTCTACGCCGAGCAGCGTTCATCCCTTACTTCACAAGCTCGCCGAATCTTGCGCTCAGAAGCCGATGCCGTTGAGATCGTCCAAGAGGCATTCCTCAAGTTCATCTTGGCCGCTCCAGAGCTCGATAGCCGCGACCGTGCGCTCGCTTACCTCCGCACCACCGTCAATAACCTTTGCCTTAACCAGATCCGCGCCACTGGCTCACGCCCTAACTTGGTCGCGATCGATTCCGAGACCTCAGTAGAGCGCATCAACGAGATCGCCGCCGAGAACCACATTCCTTTTGATGATTCACTCGCTGCCGCAGAAGATGCCGGCATCATCCGCGAGGCACTTTCACGCTTATCTGCAGACCAGCGCACAGCGCTTGTTATGTGGGAAATGGAAGGCCGTACCACCGAAGAGATCGCCGCCGAGCTCGGAACAACCCCAGCGAACGTTCGCCACGTTGTTCAGCGCGCTCGCCAATCCTTCGTCCGCGTCCTCACCGAATGGGTTATCGACGAAGAGACCGGCGCAACCGCCCTCGATGCTCTCTCATCGTCCTACAAGAAGGCAGCCGAGCTTGCGAAGAAATCTTCCAAGGTCGCTCTCTCACTCATCCTTTTGCTCGCAGCTTTTGTCGGCTTCAACTCCTTTGGTACTAAGCAGGCAGTCACAACTGTGGGCACAACCCAGAGCCAAGAGGCCCCAGCTGCTGCTCCAAGCCAAGCTGATTCAGCTGCCGCTGCCGCATCACCTTCCGCTTCAGCTACCGCTGAGCAGAAGAAGTCAGATGCCTTGGTAAAGCAGGTCGATGCCAAGACCGCTCCTCTCGCCTTTTATGGCTTAGATAGCAATGGCCTCCCAACAGGTTTCACAGTCACCGATCTTCAGGGTCACGCCGGCAAGATCATCGTAGGAAAGCCACTCCCAACACTCACTGATGAGGGCACACTCTTGAACGCCCCAGCAATGACCTATGACGCCAACGCAGTCAACGTCTTGCTTAGCCAGTCAGTATCTGTCACAGGCGATGGCACTACATACACCGTTACCCCATCAGTCTCTATGGGCGGATCATGGGTAGCACTCAAGGTTTCAGGTACGAATACCGATATTTCACGCCTACCGGACGGTAACTATCTCGTCACGAGCGTGATGTACGTCGATTCGATATCTGAGGCGGGTATGATTATCCCCGTAAGTCGAGGCGTGGACGTGACTTCTGCTCCGACTTCTATCACAACTCGTTTGATTCTGAACCTTGGCAAGACACAAATTCTTGCGCAGGCTATTCAGGTCGCAACGAAGGGATCGAAGTAAATGTCGATCCAACAACAGGTTTCCCGTGCAATCCGGATATTGCAAGGGAATAGAGATGTGTCAGCACGTGCGTCACATCTCGTGGTCGAAAAAGACCTACTCATTACTAATGAGTCGGTGTTTTTAGGCCAAGCCGAGATGGAGAAATTCTCCAAATCGACTTTTTCTGAAAGGAAAATAATGTCTACAAAGACAAGCATTAAGCGCATTGCCGCTGTTGCTGCTGTAGCACTCACCCTCGGTGGGTTCTCAGCTGTTTCAGCACATGCAACAGGGCCTACACTCACTGGTACACCCGCCCTCGTAGCAGGTAACACAACTGCAAGTGCAACCATCGGAAGCTATATTGCCGAGTCGATTACTGCAGGTACATCAGATAGCTACTACACAGTTGCAACTTCTGGTGTTGGTTCAGTCTTCTACGGAACTGACAGCTACAACACACTTTCAGCATCAAGCGCAACATCTGAGATCTGGTCACAGGGACTTGGTGCAATTGGTACTGGATCAGGCGCATCATGGAATAGCCGCAATGTTCTAACATTCTCTGCTTACTCAGCTACAGCTGGTACACAGACAATCACCGTCACAGGTAGCACTTCAGCTGCACAGACAATCACAATCACATGGTCAGCTGCTCAGGCTTACTCAGCTGCGCTTTCAAAAGCCATTTTGAATAACGTTACAAATGCGACTAGTTCAAATGCTGCTGGAACAGATGACACAGTCTCTGTTGATAAGGGAACTGCTCCTTCAGGTCTCGTAGAGGCAGGAACAATTGCAGTTACACTTACTGGTAACGACACTGCTTCGTACCTTAAGGGTACAGTTTCAGCAACTGTTTCTGGTCCAGCATTGATCAATGTTGATACCATTGCTACTCACCAGGCTGCCAACAATGGCACTTGGGGTTACGGTAACAGCGTTGCAGCACCTAGTGGCGTCGCATACGTTCACATTCAGTCTGCTGGTGTTGCTGGTACAGCAACAATCACAGTATCTGTGACAGATGGAAACTTGGTTACATCTGTTCTTGCAACTAAGACAGTTACTTTCACTGGTCCTACAGCTGCAATTAAGGCTGTTGGAAACCTAAGCGTTCTCAAGGCAGGTACTGCAAACTACGCTTCGACCGCCACTGCAGCGGGTGCGTTGACAGTTGCTAACACAGCTCCATTGTCAGCTTTCACAACTGATGCAGCTGGAAATAAGGTTTCTGGAACTCTTAACACAGCTGCAAGCCTTATCATCAAGGCAGTATCTTCAGACTCAACCGTCCTAACTGGTGGTCTCTGTGCTCCTGCAACAGCTACTGCTGTCGCTCCAGGAAATGGCTTCACAGTCGCTTCAACTGCTGCTACAACTGGTGAATATAACTGCCCAGTTACTGGTGTTGTTCTTGCACCATCTGGTAGCAAGGCAACTATCACTGTAACTGTCTACAAGTCTGATGCAACAACAGTTGTAGCATCATCTGCTCCAGTTACTTTCACTATCGGTGGATCAGTCGCAAAGGTTGCAATTTCAACCGATGCAACTTCATACATCGCTGGTTCACCAGTAAGCCTTATCGCTTCAGCAACTGATGCATCTGGAAATGCTGCTTATGACCAGGACTTCGCGTTCTTCTCAACAGCTCCAACATCTTCATCAGTTCTAGGCGCTAACGTTCTTCCAACAACAGATGCCTACACACTTATTGGTGGAAAGCACACTTGGACTGGCGCATATGCTCCAATCTTCAGCACAGACGTCAAGGTCAGCGCGGTTGATAGCCTCACTGCACTTAACGCTCTCAGCACCAGCTTCTCTGTAACAAGCCCTACACAGGATGCTTCACAGGCTGCTGTAGATGCTGCTAACGAGGCAACAGATGCTGCTAACGCTGCAACTGATGCTGCTAACAACGCAATGGATTCAGCAGATGCTGCACAGCAGGCTGCTTTGGATGCAGGCGACAAGGCAGATGCTGCTCTTGCTGCAGTAACAGACTTGGCTACAAAGGTTTCAGCGATTGCTTCACAGATCGCAACCCTT
>CAILJM010000016.1 GCA_903834515.1 uncultured Actinomycetes bacterium | reverse complement strand
TGCTGTTGATGCGAAGGCTGCTGCTGATGCGAAGGCTGCTGCTGATGCGAAGGCTGCTGCTGATGCGAAGGCTGCTGCTGATGCGAAGGCAAAATTGAAGGCCGCTGCGGATGCGAAAGCTGCTGCCGCTGCAAAGGTTGTTGCCGAAGCGAAGGCTGCTGCTCAATCAAATGCGAATACAATCCCGACTTCTTCAGGCTCAACCGCCGTAAATCAAAGTGAAATACCTCAGAGCGCAGCAACTTCTACGCCAACCGCTATTCCTACGGGCTCCTTCAAGGCGAGCGCTTCGAAAACCGGAAAGTCCAGCGCCAGTATAAAAATTACGGGTATAAAGAAGGGCTCGAAGATTGTGATTGTCATTAAGAAGGGGGTTAAGAAGTGAGACGCTTTCTACTTCTCTTCATTTTCGCTTTAAATATTTCGACTCTCGGGGCTCATGCTGACGACCAGGTTCTAAGTACCACCGCCCAAGATACGAGCCAGGACGTAAATATTGATCTGCCAGCCGACCTGCCTTCCGGCTATCACGTAGCCTCAACTGAAGTCACCGATCCAGATACAGGTGAAGTAACCACTCAAGATATTAGTTTTTGTAAAGATAACGCAGGAGAAATTCATTGGGATAACAATTGTCCCGATCTAGAGGCGGCAGGGACAGTAGCTGACCCCACTACCTTGGAAAATGTGACCGATGTTCAAGCGTTGCCACCATATAGCCCAACATCTGAACCGACCAAAACATCGCAGACACAAGTTGCGGGATTCACCGCCCTCAGTGTGCTCTCTGCGGGAGGGGCAGCAGTTGCAGCGACAGGCGCGGCATCGGGTGGTCTCAGTTCAGGTGGAGGATCCGGCGGTAATTCAGGTGGAGGATCCGGCGGAAGTACAGGTAGCGGTAATACTCGCTCTGAAGCCAAGCGTGACGAAAAATCAGAGTCAGGTTCGGACTCGGAATCCGAATCCGAGTCCGAGTCCGAATCCGAGTCCGAGTCCGAGTCCGAAGAGAAACTACTTCACGCTTCTCATGCAAAGCACGGAAGCAATGATGACCTATCTGGCCTGGCCGACACTCCACCAGGGCTAGGTGATAAATCCTTTACCTGGAAGGCTCCACTCACCCCAACTTTGGATTCGGTATTTGTTCTGACATCCCTTCGTGTGGCTCGCTTCTCACCATTACTTTCAAAAATGCTCATCGATGCAAGTTATCTACGCGCGATGATTGGTTCAATTTCAATCTTCACTTTGCCACTAAGCGTTCTTCTAGGCGCTCAGGCCTTAGCAAGCAATCACGCTCAACCGATTCCACCAGCTTGGAAAATTATGGCTGCGATGACAGTTCTTGGTTTGGCAGATGCCTTCGCTGGCTTACTTGCTTCAGCCATTTTTGTGATCGGGGTAATAGCAGCCGGACACATTCATAATCTGAATAACATTCTGACAATTCTGGCATTTGCTGCGATATGTGCCTCACCTTCAATCATCGCAGGATCTTTCCGCCCCCTTCGACGCAGGATCTCGGCCCACGAACACCCGTGGGAGCGTGCTGCAGATTACATACTCTCGGCGCTATTGACGGGATGGACGCTTTCAAAGTTTGTAGGGACCCTGAATGTTGTGGCGGGCAAACAACTTCCTATTGTTGCTCATGCTTCAACTATCGGATTAATTGTGGGAGTCGCTGTAATCACAAGAATGATTCTCGAAGATATTTCAACCTATCTATATCCGCAACGATCCTCTAAATTTACCGTCAAACAACCGAAGCCATCCAAAAGTCAGCAATTCGTCTCCCTCCTTTTAAAGGGACTCATCTTTGGCTTAGTGATGAAAACTTTCGTGGGGTTAAATATTCAGTTAGTTCTTGGAACCACTTTCTTCGTCCTTCCTAACTTTCTGAAACTTACCGTGGGTCATATCTTGCCAAAGAGCCGGATGATGCACTTCGCTGTTCCAAAAGGCGCGATTCGAATTGTCACTATGACAATTGTTGGAACATTATTTGCTTCGCTTTCTAAATCTCTCTTCACAAATCCATCCGACTTTTTGACTTGGGGATTCGTACTGTTGAGTATCCCCGGCTTGGTATTCTCACTTCTTGGTCTAGTCTCTGACGACCAAAATGCCGGAGGATTGAAGAGGCACAACTATGGAATCTGGGTCTACCGAGTCGGAGGCATGGTCGTTCTATTCCTCATTTACGAGATAGTCCGTGGTAAAGATATTCTCGCTCTTTTCAAAGGATTAGTAGGCTTTTAGTAATTGTTACTTTCGACGCGTATCATTACTGTCTGAGCCAGAAAGTGAAAGTGAGTCAACGATGAGTGCTTACCCAGATCGTTCAAAGCGTGCGCTAATTGTTATTGATGTTCAAAACGGCGTTGTTGACTTCGCTCGAAACCGAAATGAAATCGTCACTCGAATCGCTGGGATTGTCGAGCGTGCTCGAGCGAACGGTATCGATGTCATTTGGGTTCAGCATTCAGAAGATGACATGCCAATTGATAGCGAATACTGGCAGATAGTCCCAGAGTTGAAGCCAGCTTCAAGCGATCGCATTATCCATAAGCTGTGGCGTAGCTCTTTTGAAGAGACAGATTTGGAAGATGTTTTGGAAGAATTGGGAATTGGCCACCTCGTTGTGACTGGTGCGCAGACCAATTACTGCGTCAGGCACACGATTCATGCCGCGATCGAACGTGGCCTCGACGTGACCCTGGTAGAGGATGCACATACCACCATGGATGAGTCATGGAACGGAGTCTCAATCCCTGCGGAATTAATCGTCGCCGAACTCAATAGATCATGCATGGGTTATGAACTTCCCGACAGTATGGTCGACGTCGTAACGGCTGAAAAGCTAACCTTTTAAAACTGCCAAGCGCTAAGCCTTCACATATTCTTATCAGGTGCCAGAGCTTCCAGAGGTCGAAACAGTCCGGCGGGGTTTGCAGACTCACACGGTTGGGCGCACTATCACCCACACTCTGCAACTTCACCCCAGAGCTCTCAACCCGAAAAGTAACGCGGGATTAGAAGTCTTAGATGGCGCCAAGATTCTTTCGATCGAGCGACGAGGGAAGTTTCTCTGGTTTGTTCTCGATAGACCATTTGTACTTTCAGCTCATTTAGGGATGTCGGGTCAATTCTTGGTGGATCCAGTAGACCATCGACACACTCGTGCGATTCTTCACTTAAAGAAGGGCTCGAAAAAGAGCGTCATTCATTTCAATGATCAACGAACCTTCGGCTGGCTCTCTATCGAAGAGACAATCAATCAAATGCCGATATCTGTTCAATCGATTGCACCAGATATATTTGAGAGTTCATTCGACTCAAAAAATGTAGCCAGAGTAATCACTCAGCGATCCATCTCAATAAAGACCGCCATCCTCAATCAGAATATCCTTTCGGGAATCGGAAATATCTATGCTGACGAGTCTTTATGGCTTGCAAAAATCCATCCTGAATCCAGAACAAATGAGTTGAAAGTAAGCGATGTCGAGCGGCTCATAAAGGCTGCTCAAGAAGTAATGAAAAAGGCACTTGAGGTGGGCGGAACCTCCTTCGATGAGCTTTATATAAATGTGAATGGTGAGAGCGGATACTTCGATCTCTCGCTCAACGCATACGGCCAAGAAGGGAAAGCTTGCCCTCGATGCGGCACTGAAATTCGCCGCATCAAGTTTGCAAACCGATCGTCACACTTCTGTCCAAAATGTCAGAAGAAATGAGTTCTTACTCTCTGACTAATACGTGATGAATTGATGGCCCTTGTCGTAATAAGGGTTGCTCTTATCAGTAATAAGAATCGTCCCCGATAGCGTCAATCCCCAACGGACACCAGCAGCGTTCTGCCAGTAAAAGCCATTCGCATCTCGGTTGATCGTTCCAACATGCCACGCATTGCCCTGGGGGGTGTTGAGTGAAGGAATATCGGCATAACAACCCAGCAAGTTTCCTGGCGAAGTTACTGCTGTACTGCCACCATCTGTGAGTCGCATGTAATTTTCACCGCCAGAACCGTCGAATTTGAAGCCCGAGATCTTGGGCTGAGCTCCACCCACTGTATCTATGACCGCGGGACATTTGGCTGCCCAGTTCGATGCACCAGCACCGGGAGCCTGAATTTGAGGGTTTGCAGTCGAGGTTGCGGCTATCTTCAAGACAAATTGATGGCCATCGTCGTAGTACGGATTGCTTTTATCTGTATCCATAACTGTGCCATTGAGGACCAAACCAAATCTGACACCCTGGGCATTTAGCCAGTAATAACCGGATGCATCACGGCTGATAGTGCCAATGTGATAACCATTTCCAATCTTGCTTGTCAATGATTGAAGGTCTGCATAACAACCAATTATATTTTCTGGAGTCATCACAGCACTTGTTGAATTATCTCCAAGACGCACAAAGGTCTCTTTCGTTCCATCATTATAGAAACCAGTTACCTTTGGCTGTGTGCCACCTGCCTTATCTAAGACCACAGGACACTTCGCTGGCCATGAAGGATCTCCGACGCCGGCCGGTTGAACGAGACCGCTCGCACGTACAAGTGGTTGGGCTGGTGAAGCAAAAGCACGGATTGGGCGAATTGGTAATCCATAAGCGAGCGATGCAGAATTTTGTGAGTATCTCTGCCTCGTTTGTGCTCCCATATATACAACAAGAGCGAATGGCGCGCCTGCAGACAATTGATTCGAAGTCCAATAGTGGCTCTGAACAAAACCACCGCCAGGATTTCCAATGCTTGCACATTCGGTAGTCGGTGAATTCTTTTCCCCGTACGCGAATTGGCAAAGGGCATTCATCTCGCCAACCGAAGGTAGGAACCAATCGGAGGTATTTCCTCCAAGATAATTTGATGCCACATATGCTGCACCCGATGTGCAAAGTTTCAACATCGCAGCTGTCTGTGATCTACCTAGCCCAATAGTGTTTTGTGGGTGAGAGCCCTGTGAATTTGCCGATCCCTTTTTAATAGCGGAGAGGTCAAGCGTGGTGTTCTTGCTCTCGTCACACCAGGATGCACGTGCATCAGGCGCACCATCATTCCAACCAGCAGGCGCAACCTCTAGATACCGGCCCCAAGGTTTCACACTTCCTGCGTCATAAAAGACGATTCCACCCGCTGGTCCAACACTTCCCACTGGACAGTTTCCAACGACACACTTGGCGCCAGAGCCGGGGAAGGCGGTTTTAACTGTGGGTAGAACTGGGTGGCTCACGCTGTCGGGAGGAGTTGGCACTGCGAAGGTGCAATCTGAGACATCGTTCTCTTTTATACACGCCATCGCATTTGTTGAGACTTTTGGTGAATAACTGTTGTGCGGGAAACCTTCAACAATATTTGGATCAGCTTTAGGGTACGGACCGCCAAGAAAAGCTGGGCCGAGGTTAGTTACTGGTGATCCCCATTTTCCAGCACTCATGGTGAAGGTGAGACCAAGTGGAGCACCAGAGTTTGGATCCCGAATCGTTTTTCCAGCATATGTTCCGTATTGAGCAAGAAGATTCTTTTCAATGGTTGTTGATGGAACATAGCTGCCATAAATTGTGCAATCCGCAAGAGTCGTGCAATTTAATTTATAGAAATAACCGCCGCGGTTATTTAATTGATTACCCAATAAAAATTGCGGTTTCCCCCAAACACCGTTCCGTTCAGTGGCGATGAAAGGCTGAATCCCTAGATATTGGGACCATGGGAGTTTATGCTGGGATTCCTTCGCATTATTTGTATTCCCAATCATGTTGCAATTTCCATGAGACTGGCACCAAATGTCTCCGGTCCAATAATAAGTTTGAGGGGTCTGCTTCATCACCATGCTCAGCTCTTTAATCATGACTGGCTTCTGCCAAACAGAGGAAACTTCAGAGACTAGGAAATAAGTTTCGCTTATGTTCTTCGCTAGATCGTAATCATCATGAAGCGGTCCATTCTTTCCGCCAACATCTACTTTGACGATTCCTTCACAGTTTCCAACACTCATACAGGTGAGACCGATTGCATGACCCTCTGGTAAAAATCCAGGAAGGAGACCATTCAAATCAGCATTAATATCGAATTGAATGGCTTTTGAGAAACTATTACCGCTCCCATCGTAGGCATTGATCAGACCTAAATACGGTTCTTCGCCACTATGTGTAAGACCAGCTGCGTCGTCGCTTTCTTGGAGGGCGGAACAAATGCCCTTTTCAGGACATGCGTACTGAAAATGTTCGCCACTCTTGAGCATCGAATGGTCGGCGCGAGCCGTCACTTGCGAGACCGAAAAAGTGAAAAAAGATGCAAGGAGGATCATCGCTGTGCTTGCGCTCAAAAGCTTAATTCTTGAAGCTAATAAAGTCATGAGGGTATTAAACAGGAGTTGCCTACTAAGAACTAGGCCAAATATCCTTTCCCTGGAATTCAGGGTTTCCCCGAAGTTGTGGGAGTAGCCAGGCCGAAAAAGGGAGAAATCCAGTGAAACTCTTCGCAACAACGCTCTTCATTGCTGATCTTGCGCGTACTAAGGACTTTTATTCAAAGGCATTTGAGAAGAGCCCGGTATACGAGGATGCAAACTCGGTCGTCTTCCAATTCGGCGAAAGTCTCATCAATCTACTTGTTGAAACCCAGGCACCTGGATTGATCTCACCAGCGAAGGTGGCTACACAAGAGGGGGGATCGCGCGCGCAGATGACTGTGCAAGTTGAGGATGTGGATGCGCACGTCGCCCGACTTCGTTCCTTGGGAATCGATCTCGTGAACGGGCCGATGGATAGACCTTGGGGTATCAGGACTGCCCTTTTTGCAGATCCTGACGGTCATTTATGGGAGTTTGCACACTAGTTTTCTGTAACATCTGACCATGCGAAGAGAATTTATATCCATTTCGGATAATCAGAATCTAGAAGTTGTCATGGAAGGAGAGCTGCACTCCAAGGTTCTGATTCTGCATCATGGCGCCTTTGGATCATCCGAAAATATGGCGCCGATCTTTCGTGAGGCAGCATCCCGTGGACTCTGCGCAATTGGCATCACTCGCCCTGGGTACGCGTCAAGTACGCGTCGCGAGGGCCGCCGTGCGGTAAATTATTTCTTGGAGACGCAAGCAGCTCTCAATCATTTCAACATCACGGAATTCGTATCACTCGGCTGGTCGAGTGGATCCCCCGCTGCGATTTCAGATACTCAAGATGCCAGGTGCAAAGGTGCCGTTACGATTTCCGGAGATGCACCAAGAGATAGCGCTGATTGGGATTCATACATTGAGAAGTATCCACCTCAAAATCCTGCAACTGAAGAACCAGCCTTTCCAAGTTTTGATGAGATTCGGACTACTGGACCTGAGGGACTAGTGAAGCTTTTTAATCATCTTCTTTCGCAGAAAGATGTCGAGATATGCCAGAGCAAACTCGGCGAAGATTTATCACATGCTTCACAACATGGAATGAGCAGTGGTGATTTCGGAGCACTTGATGATCTTGAAAGCGATGGCGCACCATGGGGAATCGACTTATCTCAGGTGATGCAGCCCGTTGCCGTCTTCCAAGGGGATGAAGACCGGATGTGTGTTCCAGCGCATGGATACTTCCTCGCCGAAAACCTCGGTAACGCTGAGTTGATACTTGCCCCGGGTGAGGGTCACATTTCTCTCATGTATAACCGAGCAGCTCAAATAGTCGATACGGCAATCGAACTTCTCAATCGTTAGAACATTCAGTCCTCGAGTTCAATAAACCGAAGGTAGGGTTCTGAGATGAGCGAAGAGGGAAAAGGCGCAAAAACCCGTCGAGAGTTGTTGATCGGTATTGGTGGCGTGACCCTTCTCGGTGGAATTTTCCTCGCTCGTGGTGGTGCCATTAAGAAGCAAGGCATTAAGGCGATCCAAAAGATCCAAACAATTTTGCCCCTTCCTTCAAAAACCCTACCTCCTCTGCCCGTCGATCCGGCGCTATCAATTCAAGGCTTATCTCCATTGATCACAAAAAATAAGGATTTCTTTCGGATCGATGTAGCCCAAGAACTCCCACAGATTGATATCAGCACTTGGCGCCTAACAATCACCGGCATGGTTAAGAATCCAATCTCGTTGAGTTATTCGGATTTACTTAAGCGTCCACTCTTTGAGTTAGATGACACGATGTCATGTGTCTCAAATCCCGTTGGGGGTTTCCTAATCGGAAATGCACGATGGCTTGGATGCAGACTTGATGACCTTATTAAAGAAGCTGGTCCGCTCGCATCGGCAGATCAAGTTTTAAGTAGTTCTGTAGATGGTTTTAGCGCTGGGTTCCCACTTTCGAATCTTGATGGTCGCGACGCAATGATTGCAGTAGGCATGAACGGATCTGCACTCCCAATAATTCACGGCTACCCAGCACGAATCGTTGTGCCTGGCCTGTATGGATATGTTTCTGCAACAAAGTGGCTCTCCAATATTGAGCTCACTCGTTTTGATAGAAAACAGGCTTATTGGATTTCTCGTGGGTGGTCGAAACTCGGGCCCATCAAAATGGAATCGCGCATTGATATGCCTGCAGATGGCGCCACTCTCGCAAAAGGTGATACCTACATCGCCGGCGTCGCTTGGGCACCAAATTCAGGAGTAAAGGCAGTCGAGATCAAAATAAATAATGACCCTTGGATCTCAGCGACTCTTGGGCCTGCACTCTCTGGAACAACTTGGCGTCAATGGTGGATTAAATGGAGCGCCACATCTGGTCAACATCAAATATCAGTCCGCGCAATAAATACTTCAGGAGAAGTGCAAACCCCAGAGATCGCCGATGTCTTACCGAACGGTGCGCAAGGCTGGCATTCAGTTTCCGTCAGGGTGTAGCACGATAACGGGTGACTCGTCGGAGAATTCAGTTAAAAAAGTACTAGGTGTTGCGCTTTGTCGTGATGAAACTGGGCACTGGGAGTTCACTTTTGAGCTTTCAAAATTTCGCGGTTTGGGAAAAAGAGAAATGACCCCCGCTGACTAGACGGAGGTCACTCTGTATATATGCGACTGGTGAGAATCGAACTCACGGACCTTCCGTTAGTCAGGCGGATGCTCTATCCACTGAGCTACAGCCGCATTCGATAAGCGTAAGAATTTTCGGATAATTGCATCCCCTGCATGCAAGCAAGTCTTGATAGACGCGAGCTGTGGAAATCTATTAGGATTACATTCAGTCAGGCGGATGTAAAAAGGCTCTCGGTGCCCAACTGGGAGCCTTTTTTCTCTCTTAGAAATAGTTGGCCCAGTTCTTCCGCCTAGGTAGCAGCCAATGGATTTAGCCCAATAATGAGAAGAAATAGACCATGCAGAAACATATTCGTGATAATTCCAACAACTTCAACTCAAAGACTATTTCACGCCTATTACTCTCAAATTACGAGATGGTGCGCTTGAAGGGATTCGAACCCCTAACCTTCTGATCCGTAGTCAGATGCTCTATCCGTTGAGCTACAAGCGCAAGATCCCTATGAAACCATCTGGATCCCACTGGTTGGTGGAGAGTGAATACTACCTGCTAACTAATTAAGCCCCAAACTCAACAATTTGGTCCAGGAAACCTCTTTAATTCGAGGCTTTCCGGCCGGCTCCCCTGCCGATATTTCAGCCGCATTGATCTTCGACCACGAGCCCTGATCGATCACTTGATGGCTCTCTGGAATCAACATCTGGATATCCATCGTTGCCTTCGGCTCTTTGAGGTCTTCCAAGATTAAATTCACAACGTCGGATGCATCGCTTTTATTTGTGCCAATGACCCCCGATGGACCGCGCTTTGCCCAACCCACTGTGTAGATATTGGTGCCAAGCACTCGGCCTGCTTCATTCTCGATGATGCCATTATGGAAGTAGACGCCATTAATTGGAGCCGCCTGATAACCAATCGCAGAAATCACAAGCGAACATGGGATCGAATAGCTCTCGCCCGTATCGATCACTTTGCCGTTCTCGATCTTGTTGATTCCAAAGACAACTTCTTCAACCTTGCCGTTACCTTTTATCTCTTTTGGTGTTGAGAGAAATCTAAATTCCATAGCACGTTCGTGGCCAGATTTTGGATGCTCGGCAATGAGGCGCCACGCTTCAAGATTAGATACGGTGTGCTTTTCAATCTCTCCAATGGCTTCAACGCGTGCATGAGCGGCACTTACTTGATCAGCATCGATATGAATATCGGTATGTTCAAGTTTCGGAAGATCTCGCAACTCTGGGGCTGTAAATGCTGCATGCTCTACGCCGCGTCGACCTGCGATGTAGACCTTGCGAATATTTGAGCTATGAAACTTCGAGAGCGCATACTCGGGGGTATCTGTTGGGTCGAGTTCACTTGGATTGAGGGCAAGCATTCGTGCACAATCCATTGCGACGTTACCCGCGCCGATAACCACCGCTGTGGTTCCAGAGAGGTCAATGTCCAGCCGTGCATAATCTGGATGACCGTTATACCAAGGTACAAACTCTGCTGCAGAAATCGATCCTGGAAAATCTTCACCTGGGATACCAAGTTTCTTCCCTATGGATGATCCGGTACACATGACTACGGCGTCATAACGAGAAGTGAGATCTTCGATATCGATATCTCTTCCAATTTCGATATTGCCAAATAATCTGAAGTTGGGCTCGGCAGCAACCTTTTCGAAAACTTTTGCAACAGTTTTAATCTTTGGATGATCTGGTGCGACACCCGAACGGACTAATCCCCACATGGTCGGGAGGCGCTCGAATAGATCAATAGAGAAGATGCGATCCTCGTTTTGGGCGTTCTGGAGCGCTTGGGCAGTGAAATAACCAGCGGGTCCTGCGCCAACAATTGCTATCGAATAATGAGCCAAGGGATTCCTTTTTCGCTGTAGATCGGATCAGGATTGAAGTTTACAGGCCAAGGGCTAGCACTCCCGCAATGCGAAAAGTGAGGCTAATTAAGCGTAAAAAGTATTCCTGTGGTTCACAACACGAGTAATTCTGTTCATTTCTCATCGTGAGCAGGGGAAAATTTAATCAGGAAAAAGGAGAGTTCCAATGAATGCACTTTCACTTGCCAGATGGCAATTCGCAATAACTACCGTCTACCACTTCATCTTCGTGCCGATCACAATTGGATCGGGCTTCCTGGTGGCAGGCCTACAGACAGCTTGGGTTCGCACCTCAAAGGAGAAATACCTTCGAGCGACCAAGTTCTTCGGGAAGTTATTCCTTATTAACTTTGCTATCGGCGTAGTGACCGGGATCGTCCAAGAGTTCCAGTTCGGCATGAACTGGTCTTCATATAGCCGATTCGTTGGCGACATTTTTGGCGCACCTCTGGCGATGGAAGGCTTGCTCGCCTTCTTCTTGGAGAGCACATTCCTTGGACTCTGGATCTTCGGCTGGGATCGCCTGCCTAAAAAGGTTCACCTTGCAACAATTTGGATCGCCGCAACCGGCACATTGTTGTCCGCATATTTCATCTTGGCAGCGAATGCTTTCATGCAGCACCCCGTCGGATATGTCTTAAATCAGACGCGTGGCCGTGCTGAACTCACCAATATTATGAAGGTGCTCACCCAGAACACTGCATATAGCGCCTTCTTACATACGATTCCATCTGCATTCCTTACCGCCGGCGCACTCTTTGCAGGTGTCGCAGGGTGGATGATCGTGAAAGGTCGCGATGCCGATATCGCTCGTCCAGTTCTCAAGGCTGGCTTAATTACAGTGGTTATCTCGTTCTTAATTGTTGGTGTATCCGGTGACTACACAGCACGCATTATGACGAAACAGCAGCCAATGAAAATGGCCGCTGCAGAAGCTTTATATGACAGTAAAGCTAATGCGCCGTTCTCGATATTTACTATCGGTACCCTCGATGGATCTCGACCTGTCTTCCAGATCGGCATTCCATCCATGCTCTCATTCATGTCTACGGGTAATTTCAATGGCGTCGTTGAAGGCGTGAACGATCTGCAGAAGCAATACACGGCAAAGTACGGTGCGGGTAATTACAAACCAAATATTCCACTCGCTTACTGGTCCTTCCGCCTGATGATTGGCTTCGGTGCAATCGCAACCCTCCTTGCGGCATTGGTTCTTTGGCTCATGCGCAAGGGTCGCCTACCTAAAGGCCGTTGGTTTGGAATTTCGATGATCGTACTTCCATTCCTACCCATCCTGGCTAACTCTTTCGGATGGATCTTCACCGAAAGTGCTCGACAACCTTGGGTTGTTTTTGGACTAATGAAGACTGCTGACGGGGTGAGCCCAACTGTTAATACCGGCAGTGTGGCTTTCACAGTCGTTGTCTTTACCTTGCTCTACGGACTCCTTGCAGTCATCGAGTTCGGCCTCATTCGCCGAACCATCAAGGTTGGACCAGAGCCAGAAGGCATGCACGCAAAGGCTGAAGAAGCCTCCACCCTCGTGATGGCCTACTAGGAATATTGGGAATAGGAGAAAAAAATGTCACTCAACTCATTCTGGTTCGTCATCATCGCCGTGCTTTGGATCGGTTACTTCATTTTGGAGGGGTTCGACTTTGGTGTCGGAATTCTTCTTAAGGTCGTAGGAAAGAACCAAGCAGAGCGCAGAGTTATACTTACAACACTTGGGCCTGTCTGGGATGGCAATGAGGTCTGGTTACTCGTTGCTGGTGGAGCTACCTTTGCTGCATTCCCAGAATGGTATGCAACGCTATTTGGAGGCTTCTATCTTCCGCTCTTCTTGATTCTTGTCTCACTCATTGTTCGAGGCGTGGCCTTCGAATATCGGAGTAAATATGGAAAGGCACAATGGCGAAATCGCTGGGATACGGCGATCACTATTTCAAGTTTCATTCCTGCATTGTTGTGGGGTGTTGCATTTGCAAATATTGTTCGCGGAGTTCCTCTTAAAGCGGATTCCCACGGCGCACTTCAGTATGCGGGTGGATTCTTCAATCTCTTAAATCCTTATGCTCTCGTTGGTGGGCTCACGACCTTGGCACTTTTCATCACCCACGGCGCTTATTTCTTGGCGCTGAAGACTGAGGGAAATATTCGTATCCGCGCTAATAGCATCGCTACCCAAGCAGGGCTAGTTACTGCCGTACTTGCCTTAATCTTCTTAGGTTGGACTCTCTTCGATGTCAGCTCGAAGGGGATCGTTATTGGTGGTTCGATCATCGTAGTGGTCGCTTGGCTTGCTGCGCTCGGCGCCAATCTCCGTGGTTTCGAGGGTTGGGCATTCCTGCTCTCTTCGATCGCAACTGCGGCTGTAGTTATCACCTTGTTCGGCACTTTATATCCGCATGTCATGCCAAACCTTGGTGGCGGCGCAGGGTTGGATATTTTCAATGCCTCAAGTACTCACTACACGCTTAAAGTCATGACGGTGGTTGCGGTTGTCATGACGCCTCTGGTCCTGATCTACCAGGGCTGGACATATTGGGTCTTCCGTAAGCGCATAAGTTCACATGACATCGCGCACCCTGAATCTGGAGTGTTAGATACTATCCACGCGTGAAACCAATAGATCCGCGGCTACTCCAATATTCTCGCAGTAGCCGCGGTTTTATTTTCCTGACTGCAGGCATTGCCCTTGTGAATGCAGTTCTGACAATATGCCAAGCTCTCTTACTTTCAGGGGCGGTAGTCCAAATATTTCAACAAAATGCCAGTATTCGCTTATTTTCCCGGACCGCTATTGGTTTAACACTTATTTTTATCCTGAGAGCTTGCGTCAATTTCTTCGGTGAGTGGGCCTCAACAAGTGCATCGACGACGATACGAAACGAACTCCGTGAGAAGTTATTAGAGTCAGCATTGCGCGATGGATCAGAAGTTGCTCATTCAGGCGGATCTGCTCGCCTAGCGATTCTTGCTACAAGGGGAATTAACGACCTTAATGGCTATTTTGCGAAGTTCTTGCCGCAACTACTCATCGCCACATTCGTTCCGGTATCAGTTGGGTTAGTGATTTTTTTTAAGGATTGGCGCTCGGGCCTCGTTTGCTTATTCACTCTCCCGCTCATTCCACTCTTTGGAATCATTATCGGGCGTTACACGGCGTCGGCAACACAGAAGAAACTGGAAGCGCTCGGCATGATGGGTGGGTATTTTCTCGATTTGATCAGTGGAATCAATACGCTAAAGGTTTTCGGTCGGGATAATCTTCAAAGCAAGAAGATCAAAGAAGTTGGCGAAAAATATCGGATTGAAACTATGAAAGTTCTCAAAATTTCATTCCTCTCATCACTCGCCCTTGAAATTGTTGCGACGTTGAGTGTAGCGCTCATGGCGGTCTCAATTGGATTGCGTCTTGTCGATGGCGCTATCTCACTACGGACTGGCCTATTAGTCTTGATACTCGCGCCCGAGGTTTACTGGCCGATACGGCAGGTTGCGAGCTACTTCCATGCAGCATCCGATGGCATCGCCGTCTTTGATCAACTTTACGAGCACTTCGACCGAGCCCCACACGCCGGCGGCGTTGTTATACGCACTGTCGATGCCATCTCTTGGAGTGAACTCACTGTGGCCTATGCCGACCGCGAGCCAATCACCATCCCTGCCGGCCAAATTCGCCGTGGTGATATCCATTCAGTCATCGGGGTCTCCGGAGCCGGAAAATCTACGCTCGCAAAGATCTTGCTTGGTTTTCTCACGCCAACATCAGGTGAGGTTTTAGTATCGACCGAATCTGGTCTACATCCGCTATCAGCTATCGATAAACGATCATGGCACTCACTCGTGAGTTGGATGCCACAAGAGCCCGCATTTCCTTCCAACTCCCTTCGTGGGTTATTGCATCAAGCAAAGAGCGATGTAAGTGATCCCGAGTTGGTTTCTCTCTTGACGCGAGTGGGCCTAGATATCGCAGATTTACCGCAGGGTCTAGATACCGCTCTCGGAACAAATAAGGCTCCGCTATCTATTGGTCAGCTGAGAAAGATCGCCTTAGCCCGTGCAGTCCTGAAACCATCGCCAATACTGATTCTCGATGAACCTTCGGCATCTGTCGATGACATAAGTGAAGAACTCATTGGTCAATTAATTTCATCTCAGGCAGATCCGGATAAATTGATTCTTCTGATTAGTCACCGAAAATTTGAATCAATGATGACTCATTCTTCAACTCTGGTTGGTGATCAAGAGTGAGAACTCTTCTAACCTTCAATAGGCCACACGCTTCAAAACTTGCCACAGCGATATTTCTTAGTGCTGGTGCGTTGAGCGCTGCAATGGGGCTATTGGCTACGAGTGCCTGGTTAATCTCAGAGGCATCGACACGGCCGCCAGTCTTGGCTCTAGAAGTAGCGATCGTCGCCGTTCGTACCTTTGGCCTCTCTCGTGGACTCCTCAAATATGTGAGTCGTATCATCGAACATGATGTTGCACTCAAAACTCAGACTGATCTGCGAATCCGTATCTATGAAAATTTGCGCCTAATTCCATCTCTCCATTTCGGAGCATTGAAACGGGGCCAGGTGATGCAACAATTAGTTGCGGATGTGGATACGAGTCAAGATCTTTGGTTAAGACTCTGGAATCCTTGGTTTTCGGCGCTCATTACCGGCGTGGCGGGAATTGGAATTATCTACGCACTTCTACCTTTGTATGCCTATTGGCTCGCCCTTCTCTTTCTTGTAGCAATCACTTCGGCCCCTTTGGTTGCATATTTATCGGGGAGTTCAGCCGATATCCGCAATAAAGAGAGCGAACTCTTTGATCGCGTAATGCAGAGTTTCGAGAGCGTCGACGAATCCCTCATCTTTGGGTATCAAGCCGATTTAATGAACGAAGTTACACATCAACAACGCAATATTGCGAGATTGGATAAGCGTGCAGCACGCTGGGCGGGTGTGGCTAGTGCTGGATATGCAAAGGCGCTAGGTATCGCCCTCGTCCTTGGAGTTCTCTACGCATCTCGCGCTTTCCACCACCATGAGCTAATCGGCATAAACATTGCGGTAGTGATCTTGCTACCCCTTGCGATATTTGATGGCGTAAGTTCATTGCCAATAGCTTTCGCACGAGCGCTGAAAGTAAAAGAGTCAATCAATGCAATTGAGCCATTGCTGGTGCCTCTTACTTTAGATCTTCAAACACCTCATCGTAAGCGAGGTTCTTCGCTAGTCATCAAGGAACTCTCGCCTGAAATTCCCGATAAGGAACTCCCTACATTTTCAGGAGAGGCATCTCCGAATAATCCATGGATCGTCACTGGAGCCAGTGGTTACGGAAAATCTTCGCTTCTCTATGCTCTTCTAGGGTTTATCCAATACTCTGGGCAGATCACTGTGGACGGCGAAACGATATCTTCGCTCTCCCCCGATAACACCACCACTTTGTTACAGGATGACCATCTCTTCGTAACATCGATTCGTCAAAACCTGAAGATTGCTAAGCCAGAAGCAACTGATCAAGAATTAGTCGAGGTTTTAGAACTCGTTGAACTCGATGTACTTCTTCGCAACCTTCCAGAGGGGCTCGATACATTGATAGGAGAATCCGGATTTAATTTCTCGGGTGGTGAGAAACAACGGATGAAACTGGCAAGAGTGCTCCTACGTGATTCAGATATTTATCTGCTCGACGAACCCTTTGAATATATCGGGATGGCCCAAGCTGCACGATTGAGCAAAATGCTTCTCTCGCGGTTAAGCAATAAAACACTTGTAATTGTTTCTCATCTACCTATTCAGGCTTGATGTTCAAGGCTCTTACGGGCAAAAATTCCGACGATGAATAGCGCCACGACCGGAATCATGAGCGAATTCGATAGCGAAGTCACCTTAGATACATATCCGATAATTCCCGGTCCGAAGACGAATGCGAGGCTTACCGCTGCAAAGAGGCGAGCGTAGACCGCCGGTGTTGGGTAGTGAGATTTTGCTGCGCTAGTAAGCATCGTTGGCCAGACTGGCCCAACACCGCAACCTGCGGCAAAGAAACCGACAATAAGAATAATAATTGTGAGCACCTGGTGAGTCTGTTTGGTGTGAGCCAAGATCTGAATCGACGAACCCCAAATGATTGAGGCTGCTATAGCTGAGTAGCGTACATATGCCACTTCACCATATTTCTCACTTAATTTAGTCGTCAAGAAACGACTCAGAACAACGCCGGATTGAAAAACGATAAATGGAATCAGATAAAGAGGTGCCTTAACGGCGTAACTGTCGCGGCTCAAGATGGCGCCCCAGTCGCTCACTGAAAATTCCGCAGTTGTGCTGGCAAAGAGTGCGACCACGATGATCCAGAATTGGATGATATCTCGATCTCTCTTGAACCAAGGGAACTTGGATTTCGCCTTCTCGCCTTTGCCACCGATGACATCGGTAGGAATGAGATTGTGATAGGTCAAGAGATAGATTGCGCAAGCGATAATTTCAAGGCCAACTATGTATTGAGTGGTTGTGAAAACTTTAAGAAATATTGACCCTAAGACCATGGCGAAGAGTGCACCTAAGTTGGAAATTGCAGAGAGATTATTGAGTTGGTTATCCCCTGTTGTGGCTCGAAGATTATTCGATTGGGTATTGATAGCGGTGTTAATGAGAAACCCAGAAAAAGACATCATGATTAATCCGGCGATAAAGAAGGGCACCCGAAAGGTATTACCGACGATCAGACTTCCAAGAAATGCGACTGGGATCGCGAACAGAATCGATCGTCGCGAGGTTAACCAGGTGATGATCCGCGCAACAAGTTTGGATGTAAGTGCCCCGGCTAACCCAGTGATCATAAAGATCACACCCAAGGTTGGTACAGATACGTGTAACCGGTCTTTTAGTTCTGGGATACGTGGGGCGTAGACCGAGTAGATTATCGAGAGAGTAAAGAACGATACCCTCAAAGAGAACATCGTTTTTTTAGATACGGCCATCTGCGAATCCTACTTACTGGGGCTAAGCAACACGTTCTTTCAGGTTAAGAGCCGACATAAATGCTTCGACTACTTCTGCTTTGCTCCACGGAGTTGGTGCCATCGTGATGAAGAAATCTTCTAGCGCAATATTGGCTAGGTTATCGATATCCGCTTCGACAAAGCCAAGAGTTGATAGCACTGGGAAATTGAGGTCGGCGAGGATCTTTCGAACCGCCTTTACGGCACGTGAACCATCGTTACTGCCATCATTAGGAACGCCCATCGCATCAGCTACGCGCTCCATTTTTGCGGGAACAACTCGTGCCTCACGCGTTAATGTCTCAACTAGAACAAGTCCAATGGTGAGGCCATGTGGAACATGCTTGAGCCCGCCAATTGCTTGACCAAGTGAATGCTCGGCAGTGCAATCTGAAATATTCATCGTGAGACCAGCCATCATTGAACCAGCTGCCATTCCGGCGCGCGCGACTTTGTCGTTTCCATCTTTGTAAGCAGCGACGAGGGCAGGTGTCATCATGCGGATCGCTTCGTAACCGATCGCATCGCCGATTGGGGTAGAGCATTTTGCAATGATGCCGGCAATCGCCTGGGCGAGAGCATCAATTCCGGTGTTTGCAGTCATTGAAGGTGGCATTGAATAGGTAAGTACTGGATCTACGATCGCCACTTGGGCACGAAGATTTCCATTAGCGATTCCCGCCTTGCGACCAGCTTCAGGATCTGAGATCACTGATCCGCCAGAGACTTCAGAGCCGGTTCCCGCCGAAGTTGGCATAGCGATTAGCGCGACAGTAGGAATTGGATACTCAGGCTTGCGAGCTTGGAAATCTCTAAATGTGATACCGAGTTGAGCGCAGAGACGAGCTGCCTTCGCAGTATCGATCACCGAGCCACCGCCTAAAGCGACAACTGCTTGGGCACCAGATGCTGCAAGTGCCTTTGTTGCGTCGTCGACCATATCAATTGTTGGTTCGCCAGCGGGTTTTTCAAAAATTGTTATCACTAACCCAGTGGCAGCTAGGAGATTATCGATGCAGGCCTGGGCTGCAGGATTAAATTTTCCGATGCCTTCATCGACCATTAAGAAGACTTTATCGGCACCGCACTCGACGACTACATCTGGCAGGGTGAGCGCTTTACCTTCGCCGAAGCGGACTTTTACCGGCAAGTGATTGTTAAACGCACCAAAATTTTCCATAATGGCTCCAGTTCAGAGAGGCTGATGGCCCACTTTAACACTGGATAACGCTTCAATTCGCCAGCCAATTGAATATTTTTCTCCTGGTTTAATAAGAACTAGATCCATTCCGTTATTAAATGCATCTGGCGGGCAGCTCATCGGCTCAACTGCCAGGGATTTTCTCCCACTAGGGTCACCATCGCGATCAGCCGTGTGAATCTGCACCCACTTTGATTCTTCATCAAAATGCATCGCAACGCCGACTCCGCTCGGTGCGACTACTCTCACGACTCGCTCATCTAAATCTTCCTTAACCCGAAATGCGTGATCAATGAAGAGATCGCTGATGGTGCGAATTCGACGGAAATCAAATGCAGAAGTTCTCACCGAGTCCATGCCGATCGGAAGTAATCGCTTTGGATCCACATTCATGTATTGCTCTGCCGGCAGTTCCAATTGCCATTCGTTGACGGTAGAACGAGGGTCGGCAATGAGATAAGGATGGATAGATGCGCCAAATGGCGCGGTTTTTCCAGAGATATTCTTCGTCTCAAGCAGAATGCTCATCCCATCTGCAGCGAGTGAATATGAGATTCGATAGTCGAGTGCAAAGGGATATCCATCAACTCCTGGATCTGAGACCGTTAATGTCATTGATGATTCGTTCTTAGATTCAACGCTCCATTCAAGCCGTTTAACTAAACCGTGTAGCGAATTTCCTCGAGAGAGTTCATTTAGTTCAAGTTGGTATGTCTTTCCACCAAAGGCGTAACTTCCATCTGCGATTCGATTTGGCCAAGGTGCCAAGAGATCACCCCAATATGCGTCAAATGGCCCATCGATAACCGCGCTCTCGATAATCTCTCGACCATCAAAGGTGAGTGACTCTAATCGAGCACCTTGCACATTGACGCGTGCCTCATAAAGTCCATACTTAAGATGATGCGGTTCTATATATCCCATCAAATCAGCTACCTGGAGTAAGAAATCTGATTCCATCGAATCTCATGCAAAATGGATTCGGTGGTGGTCTTTGCTCCAATATGGAGTAGCTCAACATCTGCAATATTTGCAAAATCGACGAGAGTATCGTGGCTGACTGACTTCGTAAGGACTGTGTGATGCGATCCCCCCGCATAGATCCACGACTCCGCAGAGGTAGCAAGTGATGGCGCTGGCTTCCAAATCGCACGTGCTACAGGAAGTTTTTGAAGAGGTTCATCAGGTGCTACAACCTCAATATCGTTCGTCACCATCCGGAATCTATTTCCCATATCCATCAAGCTCACAACACGACCTTCGCCAGGTGTTGCTGTGAAGACCATGCGCACGGGATCTTCGCGGTCTCCGATACCGAGTGGGTGAATCTCAACTGTTGGCTTCTCATCGGAAATTGTCGAGCAGACTTCAAGCATGTGGGCGCCTAGAACCTTCGGTTCACCTGGTCCAAAGTGATAGGTGTAATCCTCCATAAAGGATGTGCCACCAGCTAATCCAGTTCCCATGCTCTTGATAATGCGAAGAAGGGCGGAAGTCTTCCAGTCGCCTTCACCGCCAAAGCCATAACCCTTTTCCATCATGCGCTGGACTGCAAGGCCCGGAAGCTGACGGAGCGCACCCAAATCTTCAAAGTTGGTAGTGAATGCTGAAAACTCCCCGGCTTTCAGAAATGTGTGAAGAGCCGCTTCAATGCTCGCCGCATATCGCAATGATTCATGGCGCTCGCCACCCTTTGAAAGCTCTGGTGCCACGGCATAAAGATCTTGATACTCAGTGACAAGCTGATCAATTTCCTGGGGCGTAACCTTATTAATAGCATCAGCAAGTGCGTTGATTCCATACGCTTCTATGCTCATTCCAAAGCGCATCTGGGCACTCGTTTTGTCGCCATCAGTCACCGCAACAAAGCGCATATTGTCACCAAAACGAGCAAGCTTTAGATGCTGAGCTGTATCCCAACCAATTGTTGCGCGAATCCAATCGCCGATTCTCTTCGCTGTCTTGGTTTCGGATACATGGCCAACAACGACTTTGCGAGGCACGTCAAGACGCGCAGTGATATGGCCGTACTCTCGATCACCGTGGGCGGCCTGATTGAGGTTCATGAAATCCATATCCAACGTTGCCCAAGGCAATTGCGAATTAGCTTGAGTGTTGAGATGAAGAAGTGGCTTTTGAAGAGCACTAAGTCCTGCGATCCACATCTTTGCCGGTGAGAAGGTGTGCATCCACGTGATGACGCCTAGGCAGTTCTCATCTGATGAGGCATCAAGCATCGCTCTTCGAATCGTCTCTGGAGTGAGAAGAACTGGCTTCCATACGATCTTTACTGGCACATCAAGATTGGCACTGAGCGTTTTAAAGACTTCTTGAGATTGTTCGGCAACAGTCTTGAGTGTCTCTTCACCGTATAACGACTGACTGCCGGTAAGGAACCAAATCTCCGCATTTTCACGAATTTTTAGCGTCATTTCTGTGGTCCTTTCGACTGGCCATAGATATTTTGGTAACGATCATAAAGTCTGGAGATATCTGCATCCGCAATACGTTTTATCTCACCGAGTTGCTCTGCGATAAACATTGTCTTAGCAACATCTTCACACATCACAGCGGCTTTAACTGCATCTTTTGCGCTCTTGCCGATCGTGAAGACGCCATGATTTGCCATTAATACCGCTGGCGAATTCGATGACTTCAAAGTCTCTACAACGCCTTCGCCAATCTCTTCTCCACCGATTAATGCAAATGGTCCCAGCGGAATATCTCCACCGAACTCATCACCCATAGCGGTCAAAGCGCAAGGGATTGCTCTCTGGGCAGCGGCCCATGCCGAGGCGTAATTCGAATGAGTATGCACAATTCCGTTGACTGCAGGCATATTGCGATAAATATAAGCGTGCGTCTTTGTATCACTTGATGGTGCAAGTGAGCCCTCGATGACGTCACCATTTAAATCACAGACAACTAATGAATCAGCCGTGAGATCTTCGTACATCACACCACTTGGTTTAATGATGAATGAATTTCCATCTGGGAGTCTTTCGGAGACGTTTCCGGCAGTCCATGCGACAAGTCCATATCTTTGAAGTGCAATGTTGAGATCGCAAACTTTCGATCGAATCTCTGAAATCGAAGACATTAGTAGGTGGCCCTTCCATCGCGGATTGCACGTAGATCGTGCATCATCTCGCCTTTACCGAAGGCCTCGTAAAGCGATTGGTAATGCTTGTAAAGGCGTTCATACACTTTCACAGAATCCTGATTTGGCATGAAGGCATCTCGAGTGAGACTACCCATCGCATCGGATGCGCTCTGAATATCTGGGTATGCGCCTGCCGCGACCGCTGCATGAATTGCCGATCCAAGTGCTGGGCCTTGTTCTGACCCAATAACGTGTATGGGACGGTTGAGAATATCTGCATATATCTGCATAACAAAGCGATTTTTGATTAATCCGCCAGCTGCAATGAAATCAACAACTGGTACTCCGTTTGATTCGAAGGTATCAACGATCTTACGTGCACCGAAGGCGGTCGATTCGACGATCGCTTGGTATACCTCTTCTGGTTTTGTTGCGAGCGTTAATCCAACGATAACTCCAGAGAGTTGATGATCAACGAGCGTCGAACGATTTCCGCCCTGCCAATCAAGTGCCACTAAGCCATGTGAACCAGTCGCTCTTCTTTCGGCTAGATTCGAAAGATAAGTATGCATATCGACGCCAGCAGTTTTTGCCGCGCTGTGATAATCCGCATCGACGAAATTATTAACAAACCAGGCGAAGATATCTCCTACGCCACTTTGTCCAGCTTCATAGCCCCACTTCTCAGGGACGATTCCACCAAGGACTGCGCCACACATTCCTGGCACTTCAGAGAAATTGTCAGAGACCATGACGTGACAGGTTGAAGTACCCATGATCGCAACCATCTGTCCCGAATGCGTTGCTTGCGCAGCAGCAGCCGTCACATGCGCATCAACATTACCTACGGCAACGACTATCCCTACTGGGAGTCCGGTCCATTGGGCAGCCTCTTCGGTGAGATAGCCAGCTGCAGCACCGAGATCAGCAATCTCATGCTCAACTTTCTCTGAGACAAAATTGGCAAAGCCGGGGTTGAGTGCGGCGAGATAATCGACGGAAGGATAAGAACCATCCTGATAGATCGCCTTGTAGCCAGCGGTACAAATATTCTTCTTATATACGCCGCTGAGTTGCCAAATAATCCAATCTGCCGCTTCGATCCAATGATCCATCAAGGCGTAAATCTCTGGATCTTCTTCAAAGAGTTGAAGTGCCTTCGCGAATTCCCATTCAGATGAAATCTTGCCGCCGTAGCGCTTGATCCACGATTCACCGCGTGCTTGGGCTAGTTCATTGATGCGATCGGCATGTGGCTGTGCTGAATGGTGTTTCCACAACTTTGGCCATGCATGAGGGCGATTTTCAAATCCTGAAATCTCACAGAGTGGCTTTCCTGCACGTGTCACTGGCAAGACCGTGCAAGCGGTGAAATCAGTAGCGATTCCAATGACATCCTGTGGGTCGACACCACTCGATCTGAGGACTGCAGGAACTGCGCTCTTCAGAACACCGAGATAATCCGTTGGGCTCTGTAGAGCCCAATCTGGGGGTAACTTGATTGTGCTCTGAGGAAGTACGTCTTCGATTACCGCGTGTGGGTATTCGTAGACTGCCGTAGCAATCTCCGCGCCATCCGAGACTCGCACCAAAAGTGCCCGTCCAGATAACGTCCCGTAATCGACTCCAACGACGTACTTCTCAGAACCAGACATAGTGACGTTTAGATTTCCTCAACAGAAAGATTGATGACCTGCCACGATGCAGGTGGAAGCGAAATAGTGACTCCGCCTTCGCTGATTGTAGCTGTCTTATCCATTCGTGGTGAAACTGCCTCAGAATTGGAGTAGTTATTTGTCTTTTTCAAGTCTTTATCATCCAAAGTAACTTGATCCAGCACTGATAACACCTTGAATCCGGCTAGATGGATGGAAGTATCTTGAGACTGAGTTAACGAACGGTTGATGAGGAAGACTGCAAGTGTTCCCTTTTTAGCGTCGTAGGTAGTTATCGCATCAATTCCCTCAACAGCACCAAATTTATTTGTTTCAATCTTCTCAGATTCGATACGTGTAGTCAGAGTCTTACCAGTACCGAATTTTGCTGTGTACGCAAATGGGAAGAAGGTGGTTTGACGCCAAGCCGCTTTATCAGGTTCGGTTCTAATTGGCGCAATTACGTTAACTAATTGGGCCAGACAAGCCATTTTTACTCTATCGCTTCTACGTAGAATGCTTATCAGTAAATTACCAACAACGAGCGCGTCAGCTACGTTGTACTCGTCTTCAATAACCTTTGGCGCAATCTCCCAAGTCTTTGGACGTTCCATTCCTTGATACTCAGAGAGACGCCAAACATTCCACTCATCGAGTGACAAGGTTATGGTCTTCTTGCTACGAAGCTTTGCTTTAACGGCATCGGCGATCTCGCAGACTTCATTAATGAAGTAGTCAAGATCAACAGCACATGCAAGGAAGGATTGGATATCGCCGTGGTCTTCATAGTATGTATGAAGGGAAATGTGATCTACGAGATCGTATGCATCTTCTAATACTGTTTCTTCCCATTGACCGAAAGTTGGCATTGATCTATTTGAAGATCCGCAGATCACAAGTTCGAGATCCTCACCCATTTGACGCATGCCACGTGCTACATCACCTGCAAGTTTTGCGTAATCTGTTGCATTCTTATGGCCTAGCTGCCATGGCCCATCCATCTCATTGCCCAAACACCAAACCTTGATGTCATACGCGTCCTTATTTCCATTTTTAACTCGATACTGAGCCCACTTCGACTCAGCTTCGACATTTGTATACTCCAATAGCTCCAAGGCATCTTTCAATCCAGCGCTGCCGAGGTTTACTGCCATCATTGGTTGGACACCGGCTTTCTCGGACCAATCCATGAACTCGTCTAATCCAAATTGATTGGTCTCAAGACTGTGCCAAGCGAGATCTAAACGTTGCGGACGGTCTTCCTTCGGTCCAACTCCATCTTTCCAGTCGTAACCTGAAAGAAAGTTACCGCCAGGATAACGGACCATAGAAATTCCGAGCTCACGCACCAAATCAATGACATCTGTTCGGAAACCATTCTCATCAGCAAAAGGTGAACCGGGCTCATAGATTCCACCATAGATACAACGTCCCATATGTTCGGTAAATGAACCATAGATTCTCTTATCAATTTCGGATATTTCGAAATGACGATCTACGACGATTTTTGCCTTTGCCACGATTTATCCTTTGTTAGTTGTGTTTTGAGAATTACTTGACTGCGCCTGCATTGATTCCGCCGCGCCAGTAGCGTTGCAAAAATAGGAATGAGGTAATGAGTGGCAAGACTGCAACCAGAGCGCCGGTAATAACCAAGTTATAGAGAACCGAGTTTCCAGATTCTTGAGAGGCTTGCGCGAACCATGCTTGCAATCCCACCGTGACTGGATAGAGGTGATTATCTGAGAGCATCACCAAAGGTAGGAAGAAGTTATTCCAACTTGCAACCAAGGAGAAGAGAAATACTGTTACCAATGCTGGACGAAGCATTGGTAGAACTATTTGCCAGAAAATGCGAAATTCCCCAGCACGATCGATGCGCGCTGCTTGAATGAGCTCCTCGGGAATACTTTCTAACACGTAGACACGAATGAGAAATGCGGCGAAGGGGTTGAGCAGTGAAGGGAGAATCACGGCCCAAGGGGTATTCACAACATTTACCTTCGAAAGCATCAGGTACAAAGGCATAACGAGCGCTGTAGCTGGAACCATAATTAAGCCGAGAACCATAGACTCAAGGAAGACCACGCCTTTAAATTTGAATCGAGCAAGCGAATAGCCGGCCATCGCAGAGATCAAAGTTGCGCCGATTGCTGAGGTAATGGAATAGATCGCCGTGTTCTTGATCCAGATTAAGTAAAGTCCACCATCTTGAGTGAAAAGGCTATGGAGATTTGCAAATAGCTTAAATGAGTGACCAAACCAGAGTGAGAATGTTGAGAACAGATCAGGCTTAGATTTCGTCGAAGCGAGCATTACCCAAATGAGTGGCATCATGAAATAGCCGATGCCGACAATCATCAGGGTATTAGCTGTTTTGCTGCTTGGGACCACGAGGCTCTTCTGGCCTTTAGAGGCGCGCTTAAACGGAGTTTTGAGTGACATTATTTATCCGCCATTCTCCGGCTGCGAAGCAGGAATCCATACGAGACAACCAGAACGATCAAACCAAGCGCGAACGAAACCGCGGCAGAATAGTTGAATTGAGACTGGTTAAAAGCAAGATTAAAGGCATAGATATTCGGGGTATAACCCAAGGTAACGGCATTGGTATATCGGGACAAGATGCGAGGCTCGGTGAAAAGCTGCATAGAACCGATGAGTGAGAAAAGTACCGTGAGGACGATTGCGCCTTTAATTGCCGGGATTTTGATTCGCCATGCGATCTGCTTTTGGCTAGCGCCGTCCACAATTGCAGCCTCATATATCTCACGAGAGATTCCTTGAAGCGCTGAGTAAAGAACGATCATGTTGTAGCCAGTCCATGCCCAAAATGCAATTCCAGATATGGAGTAGATAAATACATTTGGGGCGAACATATCGAGGTTTGGATAACCTAAGCGCTTTGCAACCCAATAGATTGGACCAAATTGTTGGCTGTAGAGGAACCCCCACATGAGAGCTGCGACTACACCAGGAACTGCATAAGGCATAAATGCAATTAATCTAAAAACCCGAGCTAGTCGGGTCTGAATGACATCAATAGTTAACGCAGCTGTAAGCGATACTGAGATCATTATCGGAATTGAAATAGCAGCATATATTGCTACACGTTTTAAGCCCTCGAGGAAGAGTGGATCCTTAAAGGTATCGATGTAGTTGGTTAATCCAACAAAGTGTTGCCCGCCGACTAACGAGTCCGCTTGCGAACTTAGGTAGCCTGCATAAATGAGGGGTAAGACTAAGAAAAAGAAGACGACTAATACAAACGGAAGAACGAATAGCCATCCAATAATTACTTGCCGTCTTTTCACAATCTTCCTTTCATTTAGAGGAGAACCGCTCCCCAACTAGAGGGAGCGGTTCCCATTCTCTCTTACGAGAATTTATTAAGCAGTGACTTTAAAGCCCTGCTTCTTTGCATAAGCAACTGCCTTTGTCTGAACATTGTCAAGGACGGATGCCCAAGGTTCTTTCTTAGCAATTGCCTGCGCTGTCTCGTCGTGCAAGGTGCTGTAGATGAAATCCTGGAATGGAGTCCACTGGAATGCACCGAGCTTCTTAGAAGCGTGGATATAGATTGGGTTTGGTTGCTGATCAGCAAAGACTGGGTACGTATGGTTAACGAACGCAGCGTTGCTTTCAACACCAGTGACGAGTGGATACAAGAATGCTGAGTTGAGACCAATATCCCAAGGGCTTCCTGCATCGATAGTCTTCTGAGGTGGATACAAGTTCATAGCGACACTTGTAGCTTCCTTTGGATGCTTGGTCTGGTTCATGACGGTAAAGCTAGATCCGCCCCAGTCTCCTTGAGCATCTGCGCCTGCAGTCCACTGAGGTGTTGGTGCAACAGCCCACTTACCTGTTGTGGTCTTCAAGACTCCACTGAGGTATCCAGGTGTCCAACCAGCAGCGACCCAAGTCCAATACTTTCCGGTATCGAAGTCAGCGCCAGCATCGGTTGAGAAGAATGGCTTTGTATCTACGAGACCCTGTGAAACCAAGTCGCCCCAGTAGCTAAGAACTTTCTTACATGAAGCCTGGTTGAGGTTGATACCAACGGTTGCCTTCGCGGCAGTACCGTTGTACTTGTAAGGAAGGCATCCGCCTTGCCACATCAAGCCAGTAGCCCAACCTGGATCGTTACCGTAAGTTGCGATGTACTGATTGGCATCCAACTTGTGGATTGCGGCGGCAGCACTTGCATATTCGGCCCATGTTGTTGGAACTTTGATGTTATTCGCTGCGAAGAGGTCCTTGCGATAAAGCATCGCCATAGGTCCGCCATCTACAGGGATCGCGTTGACAACCTTTCCGCTTGTTGCTTGAGCCCAGGCCCAGCCAGCGTAACGGCCATCTGCATTAGAGGCACCATATTTACCCATATCAACAAATGGGTTCAAGATTGAGAATGTAGGAAGTGTCTGGAACTCAATCATCGCTACATCAGGGCAACCTGACTTCGCCTTGATACAAGTCTTCAACTTTGTGTACTCGTCGCCACCGGCGCCGGCATTTGTCCAGTCAATCTGGATATCTGTATGAGTAGCGTTGTACTTAGCTACTACTTCTTTAAAGTTTGGATACCAAGCCCAAACCTTTACGTGAACTGCTGAAGCTGCATGAGCTGGTGCTGAAACACCAAATGTACCCATGAGGGCCGCAACAGCTGCAGTTGTAAAGATGGCCGTAGCCTTCTTAAACGAACCGCTTCTGAGGGTTTTTTGCATTGTTCCTTATCCTTCTCTCGCTGGATATGAATGAAGCACTTGTTGTTCACATGCGATCTCCAAGGAGTATCCACCTGAATAATTGTTAGCGTTAACAATTTGGACGGGTAAATAAGCTCCTTGTGCTTTGATGGAGGAGCCTGAACGCATGTGTGAATTGTTATCGTTAACATTGTGTGAGTCAAGACACTCTCACGAATGTTATTGAAACGTTACTTTTGAGGAACTGGGCCCGAGCTCTCTCGAATGAGGAGTGTCGGTTGAATCGCTTCGCGTTTGATCCGGGTTTTCCCGCCTTCAATCTGGGAGACAAGCAGTTCTAGGCTTGAATTTCCTACATCCTCAAATGACTGCATGATCGTTGTGAGCGAAGGCTGGAAAAAAGAGGCCTCTGGTACATCGTCAAAACCAACAACGCTCATCTCTGCAGGGATATCCATGCCATTCTCCGAAAGCGCCTTCAAGGCACCGAGTGCCATCGCATCGTTCGAACAAAAAATCGCGGTAATTCCCTGCCTTGCCTTCAATATTCGCTTCGTGGCCTCGTACCCCGAACGAGGCGACCAATCCCCTTGCTCCATCACTTTAGATTTTAAGCCAGCTCGCTCCATTGCGTTACGCCACCCAGTGACTCGAAGGTCTGCCTCATACCAGCCGAGCGGGCCCGAGATGTGTGCAATTTTCTTATGACCGAGTTCAAGTAAATATTCCACCGCCATTTCAGCGCCAACGACTTGATCAATATTGACAGAAGGAATGAACTTGGAACTTTCCCCCTCAATGACAACGCCAGGTAAGTCACCCGGAAGTTTTCTGATCTGCGCAGAGTCTTTTGTGTGAGGAACAATCATGATGAGACCTTCAACGCCTGTCGCGTAAAGATCTTGCAAGCCTTTATTAACTGATTCAGTATCTGTGGCTTTAAGAGAAACTAAGTTGACTGAATAGCCCTTTGCCCTCGCTGCTAATTGAACTGCATGCAACATTGAAGCAGGGCCAAAGAGCGTAGTGTCGTAACTTAGTACCCCAATTGACGAAGACTTACCGGTAACTAAAGTACGAGCGGCAATATTAGGATGGTAATTGAGTTCTTCCATTGAGGCCAAAACACGTTTGCGCGTCTTATCACTTACATTTTTATGGTTGTTAAGTACCCGTGAGACTGTTTGATGCGAAACCCCTGCATGAACAGCTACATCGATCATAGATACAGATCGATTTGGTGTAGCCATGAACTAAGCCTCCTGAGTCATCTTTCTACGCGCGATCCTACGCTGATTGTATTCCAAGACTGGGCTTTCGATAAAGCGCCAACTCAATACAGCTATTCCCCAAGCAATCACATAGGTAAATGTAACGAGCCCCAGCCACCTAAAGAGATCTGGGAGGCCATTCACTGTAAAGTCAGTAGCAATATCAGCCTGAATAATGGTTATAAGGAACCAATGCCACAGGTATAGCCCAAACGAAATCTTCGCGATGTAGACAAAGAGTCGATTATCAAAACTCTTCCAGAGTCGTCCTCCCAAGGCAACGGAAGCTATTCCGACTCCGATAAGCAAAGAGAATATTGGAGCGTTGTACGGTTGTTTAGTTAATGTGTCAGGCACTCCCGGTACCTCTCTAGTGCAGACCAGAACGAATGCAGTTATTAACGAGAGCGCTCCAATGATGTCCCACTTAATTGGAGAGAGAATTACTTTCTTTCTAGCAACAACAATGAGGAAAGCAGCTGCAACGCCACATAAGTACTGAGATAGAAATGTTGCAAAATTCCAGTAAGGCATCCAGAGTTTTGCGCCGCCTGTCATACCGTACATCCAACCTTTGCTATCAATTCCGGTCATAAAGTTATGAATGATCACCGGTTGCAATATTTGCAGAAATACCAACCATGCTAAAAGCCAGGCCCAAACGAATTTAATCTTCTTTGTGAACCTACATGAAAGCAAAATAATCAACGGCATCACGATGTAGCACCAAACTTCTAAGCCGATAGTCCAGAGAGGCCCATTAAATTCACTTGGGAAAAATGTCTTGTAATGAAAACTAAAGATAAAGAAGACGCCCGCCAAGAAACGAGTCCAATTCATTGGATAATGAAGATGCACAACGCCGATATAAGTCGTGACTCCTAAGGCGAGCCAGGCACCAGGGACGATTCGAGCTGCTCGGCGACTGAAATAATCCTTCAAATTCGGCATTTTGTGATCGTTAACAAATGCGTTCCAAAAAGGGAATGAGAGCAGGCAACCAGATAGTACGAAGAAGATACTTACGCCGACTTCGCCTCTCCAGCCTATGAAGAAAATTGCCTTCACCCAACGAGGTGCAAAATCAGCATTCATTCGCTGGATGGCGTGATGAAGTAAGACCAAAAGACAAGCAATCGCTCTGAATCCATCAGCACCGTTAATGCGCTGCTTATCTCTCTTTGGCTGGGTATCTGGAAGCACTTTCACGCGCTTCTCCTTTCGTATTCGAGTTGACGAGGCCGATTCATTCCATAAATCACTACTCATGTGCCTTTGAAGGTATAGGTAAGCAATTAAGACTGGGATTGTAGAAATAATCGACCCGGCGATTAATCCGCCGCCACCTTCGGAAGTACCAAGACCCACTTGAAGGGTATAGAGCTTCATGTCATTGAGCATTACTAGTGGTAAGAAGTAGGCGTTCCAGTTTGCAATAACGACAATCAAGAAAACTATGGCAAGCATCGGCTTCGCGATCGGCATCGCGATCCGAGTAAATATTCTGAATTCTGAAGCGCGATCGAGTCGAGCTGCTTGGATGAGCTCAAATGGAACAGACGTTCTTACGTAGTACATCATGAAAAAAGCGCCAACTGGGCTTACGAGCCCAGGGAGGATAACTGATGCCGGAGTGTTTACGATATTGATTTTTGTAAAAAAGAGAAAGAGTGGAAGAACAATTGTGTTGGGTGGAACCATGATAAGTGAAAGTATGAGAAATTGAATAAAGCCCGAACCCTTAAATTTATACACAGCGAGTGCATACCCAGCCATCGCCGCGAACAAAGTTGCACCGATCGCAGAGATTAGCGAATATATAACGCTATTAAGGAACCATCGGCCAAATAAACTATCTGGTTGGGAGAAGAGTCCCACCATATTACTTATCAAATCGAATGGATTTGCGCCAGAAAAAAGTCCGTCATGCGCACCGTAACCCTTGGATGAGTTGATTACAAGCCAATAAAGAGGGTATGCAAAGTAGCAAATTCCGACAAACATAAGCGCCTTCGCAAGTGGATATTTGCGCCATGTTTTCACCGCTGAAATGTAGCGGTTTAACTCAACTAGGGTAAGTCCTTTTCTTATTTATCTCTCAAGATTTTAGGTGGCAATGCATTTACAACATCTGTCCAATCGGGCGGCTGAGAACCAGGTGTCGATACTGCAAGTGCGGACCAGTGTGCACCGATGAGCATCGGATCTTCAATCTTGTTCTCTGCATCCATGAGACCCTTGATATAACCAGCTAAGAATGAATCACCAGCGCCGGTTGTATCTACTACTTCCTTCACGGCGATCGCTGGCTGGTGAATAACCTTCGTTTCACCATTCTCTCGCCAGTATTGGCGTGCACCGTCGGCTCCGCGGGTAATAACAAGCTTTCCGAAGCGATCGAGATATAGATCTGCATTTAGCTCTCTCCGTAAATCTGAGCCAGATCCGATACAAATATCAGCGGTAATAAGAGGTAATTCATCTAAGGCTTCAATACCAACAATGACCTTCGCCCCAATACCTTTTACATATTCCAAATCCGGCAGGAAATGGTTTCGCCACAGTACGAAGACGACGTAGTCATCCTGCGAAATCTCAACATCGCGAATCGTCACTTGATCGAGACGATCTTCTGTGAGACCCACGATGGTTCGCTCGCCCTGTGCATCAATCAAAATCAGTACGTGATTTGCTCTTCCTGTCAGGTGCTTTATGTGTAGCGTTTCAATATCGCTACCTTCCAGGCTCTCCATCAATTTGTCACTTAATTCGTCTTGACCCACATAGCCCGAAAATCCCGTTTTTACTCCAGAACTTGCAAGGCCGACTGCGACATTCGCCGCAGTGCCTCCCGCTCTACCTACAAGGCCGCTTCCTTGTACAAATCCCCCAGATTCGGGCAGGTGCGAAACGTTGAGAACTGTGTCCCAAGCAAGTGGTCCAATGATCCAGACTCTCGACACTATTTATTCCATCCCTCTCGTCGCTTCATCATAAGCTCAAGTGCAAACCTAGATTGTGGAATCTCGCTCCACCGAACATCTAATAACCACCCAATCTCAAATAGTCCCGATTGCTTGCGCCGCGATGCCGCAACGAGAGCACCAGAGAGGGCTGCCACCGTGTCGGTATCGCCTCCGAGTTCACATGCGAGAAGGTAAGCACTTTCAACAGTTGCGCAACGATTAACTACATACATCACAGCCTGATACGTCTCACGCGGATTTAGCGATATGCCGTTCGCTGGTGGTTCCCAACCGAGCGATGGCTCTGGAAATTTAAATGAGTTGCCATAGGTAGCTGCACCAGAGAAAGCAGCGGACATGTCGAGCGCGGCATCAACGGCAATCGGATTTTTATGGGTTGTCTCAACTGAGGATCGAATCCATGATTCTCGAAGCGCCGATTGATCAGGCGTGAAAAGCATTCCTAGTAGCGCGGTTCGCATCATTCCACCATTACTTATACCTATGTAGTGGATCTCTTCAGGTTTCACTGACATTCCAAGTGCATATCTAGTGGTTGGCCCCAGGCCACGCAAAGTTTCTTGTGAATTTTTTAGAAGTTGTAGATAACTCTCGGCAGCACCATCAGGTGTATCTGCTTGAAGTGATTCAATAGTAAGTAGCGAAAGTGTTGTGTCATCACTTACACCCCCGTAGGGCCAGTCAGGTTTACCCAAAAGTTCGGAAATTATTTTCTCTGATCGATCAGATACAAACTCGTGAGCGGCTCCAAAGGCATCACCAGCTGCGTAAGCAATGAGTGCTAAAGCAATAGCCCAATTGGCGCCTGATTCATCTTGGTCACGCAAGGATTCTGGAAGTATCCCGAGCTCAAATAGTTGATTTATAGCGGTTTCAGGCACAAGTCAGTATACATCTATGAAGCCAACCTAATCAATAGATTTTTGAATTCATGTGGCACGCTCTGTAATGGATCGGGGTGAAAAGTTATCTCGGATGAACTTTCCACAGACCACATATAGTTTGATGAAATAAGAGATTGTAAAAAGATTCTCACTTCAAACTCTGCAAGGTGATTACCGATACATGTATGTGGTCCAAAACCAAAACTCAAATGTGGGTTTCTCTCGCGCCGAAGATCAACGGTCGTAGGGTTAGGGTAAATCGATTCGTCAAAATTTCCGGACAAGAAACTCATGCTGACGTATCGATCATCTGGAAGTGAGGTCTGGGAACTTTCAGGTGTTGTAGTTCGAGCCATCGCAGTGTTTGGCGTCAAAAACCTTAAGAATTCTTGGACTGCTCGATCTATGTATTGGGGATCTTCTCGAAGTGAAATAAGCTCGTGTGGATTTTTTCCAAAGTACCAGATGATTCCTGCGAACATCTTAACGATTGTGTCACGTCCCCCGGCCAACATGATGCCAGCGATACCGCGAAATTCCAGCGGAGTAATCTGTTCTTCTTCAATCTCTAGAGAGGCGAGTTGACTCCAGATATCGCCATTTGGTTGAGCAAGCGCCTCATCATAAATTCGATCAAGATAGGAATGAAGTACTGCGCCATCGCGCTTGGACCCAGTAGCGGTCCACACATCTGGTCCCCACCCGATCCATTCTGAAACATCTTGCTCACGACCATATAAGGCTCCGAGATTATGCATCACCAGTGGAAGTGCAAGTGAAGTGACGACATCCGCCCCAGGGTCTTTCATGAAGGAATCAAGTAAAGATTTGGTATGTTCAGTGAAGATTTCTACATACTTTTCGATATGCGGTTTCACAAAGAATGGAGCGAGCGCAGCTCGGTACAAGTGGTGCTTGGGGGGATCGACCTCAAGTGGGATCTGTCGGTAATCGCGAACATCCGCATCGCCCTGCAAATCTGATGAATAAAGTTCTGTATTGCGCAGCGCTTCACGAACCGCTTTATGCCCGGTGATGATACGGGCGATGGGAACCTTTACGACGGCCATAGATCACACTGTATAACGCGGTAAATGAAGGTCAAGAGTCATTTCGAGTTGCCCAGAGCATTCCGCGCTGGATGATCTGTTCAACTCTCTGATCCTTCACTACCTCTAGATCGTGGCCGCAGGTGATCACAAATATCTTCCCTGCGCCCCACAGGCGAGTCCACACTGCGGGGGATTTCACATCCTCATGCCATGGATCCCCCGGCCTCGCCTTCTGAGTCGTATTCGCCAAGATCTCCAGATAGGGGTCATGAAGCACCCAATACTGTTCTGTATCTAGTTCAAAGTCCGCGATCCCCCGTGTGATCTCGTGGTTTTGACCCTTTTCAGTCAAGGAATACGTGTGTGGAACGAACCAATCGCTCGGCTCGCCGACTCGCTCCACTGCTGGCTTACCTGGGTGGCTGACAAAGATTGCGCCAATCATGTGGAGGTACTTCTCGGCCAACGGGAAAGATGCGAGCACGCCACCGTGCCACCCTGCGAATCCCGCCCCCGCAACGACCGCCCGTTCTAAGCCATCTGACTCCGCCTCGGTAAGCGTTCCGAAGGTGATGACTTGGACTATGAGATCGACCTTAGACATAAAGGTCTCGTCGGCGTAGATCGCCGTTGATTCTTCGACTCGAACTTCAAAGCCGTGCGACTCCAAAAATGGAATAAACAAATCAGAGGTCTCTTTTGGTTGATGACCTTCCCAGCCGCCACGAACAATTAAGGCACTTTTCATATCTCTAGTATCACCCATCGAGATTGCTGGTTACGCTTACCGACATGAAGAGACACGAGTCGCTGGTAAATATTTTGGGTACGGAATTGCTTGTATCTAAATTGGCTCTAGGAACCGGGCCACTTGCGGGGATTGGACGTTCTCTCACTGAAGAAGAGTGTGATGATCTCATTTTTTACGCACTCGACCACGGTATCAACTTCTTCGATACTGCTCCATTCTATGGATACGGAAAATCTGAAGTGAGATTGGGTCGCGGTTTACGCAAAACTGGGAGACCTTATGTACTTGAAACGAAGGTTGGTCGAGTACTCAATCCTGCACAGAATCCGGATACAGGAATTTTTATTGATGTGCTTCCCGAACTTGAACCGATCTTTGATTTGTCGGCAGACGGTGTAAAGCGTTCAATCGATGAGAGCCTGCAGCGCCTTGGAGTAGACCATATCGATATCGCCCTGATGCACGATGTTGAAAATCATATGGATCAGGCGATCAATGAGGCTTACCCGGTACTCGATGACTATCGAAGTCAGGGGATTATTAGCGGGGTCGGCACCGGCCTTAACTTTTGTAAAGAGTCGATCCGATTCATTACCGAATGCGATATAAATGTCGCGCTTATTGCTGGTCGTTATACCTTGCTCGACCAAGAAGCCGGTCGTGAGTTATTACCGCTGGCGCAGAAGCGAAATGTCTCGGTGCTTGCAGCAGGAGTCTTTAATTCGGGAATCCTCGCTGATCCTAAAATAGGCGCAACCTTCAACTACTCCCCGGCTCCTACTGAAATCATTGAACGAACTCGGAAAATAGCCGAATTTTTGAACGTACGAGGGGTCTCTCTCATTGCGGCTGCCACGCAATTCCCATTACAGAATCCAGCCATAACTGCAGTGGTCATCGGCGCAAGTGATGTATCTGAGCTCGCTTCAAATATCGATCACTTCAACACAGAACTTCCAGAGGGACTTTGGGATGAGATGCGAGAAGCCGGTCTTTTAGAAGTTGCACATACATCACTTTAAGCATGCCCCTATTTTTATGAAGAGTCTCATGCGTAAAAAGGATTTTTTACCGGTTCTGGCCACTTATGTGATCATTCGATCCATTGGGCTCATACTCACGTGGAGTGCATCTGCGCTTCGTGACAAGAGCTTTATGACGATTTTCTCACGATGGGATTCACAGTGGTATCTATCGATTGCTCAGAATGGCTATGGCTTTGAGAAAATCTCTCACGGCAGAACTCTCTCCAACGAGGCCTTCTTTCCACTATTTCCTCTCTTAGAAAGATTTATCCACGCCCTCACTCATTTGAATTATGTCGGTGCTGGCGTTCTCATTAGTTCTTTGAGTGGAATTTGGGCAGCGGCAATGATCTATCTTGTAGCGCGAGGGCTAGCCTCAAAGGAGGTCGCACTTCTCACCGTTATTCTCTGGTCGATCTACCCACTCTCTTTCGTTGACACATTGGCATATACCGAGACGATCTTTACTGCTCTTGCTGCAACCGCTATTTATTTTTGGCAGAGGGATCAGATGAAGAGCTCCGCCCTTGCGGCTCTTTTGGCTGGAATGACCCGACCAAGTGGACTCGCGATTGCCCTCGCGATCTCGTTCTCTGCTCTCTATATGGTGATTAAGCATCCAAGTGCTAGAAAAAACCTAGATTATTACTTCGCCATAATTGTTCCCCCACTTGGCTGGCTTGGTTATATCTTCTACCTTGCGCAGAGGAGAAATAATCTCTTCGCCTATTTTTCAATTCAATCTCATTGGGGCAATGGATTTGATGGTGGGAAAGATTTTGTAAAGTGGATTCGAGACTTTCTTATAAGCGATAAGTGGTTACTAGGCATTCTGATACTTGTCTCTTGTGCAATTTTGTTACTTGCACTTAAAAGATTATTTGAAATCACCGAAGTACCAGCAATCTTGATCTATACAACCATGCTCGTGGTTCTCTCTCTGACCACTCAGGGTTATTTTGGTTCTAAGCCGCGCTACTTCTTACCAGCTTTTCCACTCTTTATTCCGGCAGCTCTTTATATAAATCGACTATCAAGGGCCAAACAGAGAGCGGTGGTTCTCGCATTAGCAATAGGGGGCCTCGTATACGGCGCAATAGCTGCAACCGGATTCGGGCCCCCTTAATCGAAGATCGTGAGTTCCGTCGTTTAGTTACATTGTTGAGTTATCGATAACAAAGCGATATCGAACATCACTTGCGACAACTCTGTCGAATGCTTCATTGATATAACTCGCTGGGATTACTTCGATTTCTGGCAAGACATTGTGTTCGCCACAGAAATTGAGCATATCTTGGGTCTCTTGAATACCGGAGATAAGTGAGAGCGTAAATACGCGCTGCTTAGTAACACCAACACTTGTTGAGAGCGAGACAGATGGGGATGGATCAGCGCCAATGACGACAAATGCACCATCAAACTTGAGTAAGTTGAAATAAGCAGCGGTATCAACAGTGGCGCTCACGGTATTGAGGATGAGGTCGTAACTGCCTTTAAGCGATTCAAATGCCTCGGCATCCATCTTGTGGAAGGCGACAGCGCCCATCTTGAGCGCATCTTCTCGCTTCTTATCGGAGTGAGAGAGAACAGATACCTCTGCGCCAAGAGCCTTTGCTAACTTCAAGCCGACATGGCCCAATCCGCCAAAACCGATAATCGCAATTTTCTTACCGGGTCCCGCATTCCAACGCTTCAAAGGTGCCCAGAGAGTTGAACCTGCGCAAAGGAGAGGTGCCGCGGCATCGAGCGGAAGATTTTTCGGAATATGAACAACAAAGTTGTGGTTCACAACTGCCGATTGTGTGTAGCCACCCTGTGTGATGGTGCCATCTCGATCGGTTGATCCATATGTAAAGATCCCACCATTTAAGCAGAACTGTTCATGTCCAGTTAAGCAAGGTTCGCATTCGCGGCATGCATTGACAAGGCAACCAACACCAACATGATCGCCGATAGCAAACTTAGTTACATTCGCACCGACCGCGGTTACCTTTCCAGCAAGTTCGTGGCCGGGAGCTAATGGATACGCCTGCTTGCCCCACTCACCACGGACGGTGTGGATATCTGAGTGACAGATTCCGCAGAAGAGAACATCGAATTGCACATCGTCAGCGCCGACCTCGCGACGTTCAATCATCGCTGGAACAAGTGGGGCTCCTTCGGATGGTGCTACATATGCTTTTACTTGGCTCATCTTTACTCCTAATGTTTTATGTCGCGAAAGAATCTAAATTGTAAGAAGTGGAAATATTCATCGAACTATCTAATAGTGTATCCACCGTCAACCACTAAATCTGCTCCGTTTACCATATCTGCACCATCAGAGGCGAGAAAGAGTACGGCGGATGCTACCTCATCTGGTTCTGCGAATCGTCCTGAGGGGATCATTTTTTTAAGAGCCTCGCCCTTTTCTCCCGCCCAGGCTTTCTTGCCGAGATCAGTAAGCACCACTGTCGGAGAGACCGAGTTGACGCAGATACCGCGACCTCCCCACTCTGATGCGAGCACCTTCGTGACCCCAAGTACGCCAAATTTTGAGGCGCAATATGCCACATGGTCAGTGAGAGCAACGCTTGCAGCTTGAGAAGCCAAGTTAATGATCTTGCCTTTGCCGGCCTTCAACATCACCTGACCAACATGTTGAGACATAAAGAAGGTTCCGCTTAAATTCACATCTATGGTTAATTTCCAATCTTCTGTCTTAACCACTTCAGCGGGATCCAGAAGCGCAATACCAGCGCTATTCACCAAAATATCAACTTTTGAGTGTTCCGATATAACTTCCGCCACTGCCTTTTCGATGCTTGCTACATCGGTGACGTCACAGATATGTGCAGTTGCGCCGTGACCTAGCTCCTTAACCAAGTTTGCAGCCGCCTCAATATTCATATCTAATACCGCGACGGTCGCTCCACTTTTTGCGAAATGTTCGGCGATGCATTTTCCAATTCCGGAAGCTCCACCCGTGATTACTGCAACCTTATTCGTGAAGGAAAAACTCATTTCAGAAGACATATCCACTCCGGATTCGCATTAGTTATTGGACCATGAAGCACTCTAGTAACTTTATAAAGGGTATGGAATACTTTTTAGTCTAATGGGCCCCTTAAAGATAGGCCCGCTACAGATTGGTATCGCGTTGCCACATGTATTGAATGACCCGGAAGAGTTTGTCGAAGAGGCAACCCAAGGTTATGCAGCGGCTCATCCGCATTTGATACGTCAAGTCCAAGGCGGAGTGGTACGTAACCTGAAGAAAAACCCTGGAGAAGTAGCGGTGATTATCGGGGGTGGATCGGGACACTATCCGACTTTTGCTGGTGTAGTTGGGTCGGGATTAGCCCATGGCGCAGTAATTGGAAATGTTTTCTCCTCACCCTCAAGCCAAAGAGTTCTCAATGTCTGCAAAGAGGCGGAATCTGGTGGAGGCGTTCTCCTCAGTTACGGAAATTATGCCGGCGATGTTATGAATTTCAATCTAGCCCAAGAGCAGCTCATCAGAGAAGGAATTCCTTGCAAAACAGTTCTCATTACTGATGACATTATGAGTGCCAGCAAGGATGAAACCTTTAAAAGACGTGGGATTGCAGGCGCTCTCGTAGTATTTAAAGTCTCCGGTGCAGCAGCCGAGGCTGGATATTCTCTTGATGAAGTATTCCGAGTGGCTACCGAATCTAATGCGAGAACTCGCACAGTCGGGGTCGCATACTCTGGATGTACTGTTCCCGGAAAAATTGAGCCTCTTTTCACAGTCCCTCAGGGGAAAATGGCCCTCGGTCTTGGTATTCATGGCGAACCTGGTTTGAGCGAAAGCGAGATTCCAACTTCACGTGAACTTGCAGCGGATTTGGTCGACCGACTTCTTGAAGAAACCCCTCCATCGTGTGCCGGGGAATCACACACCAGACTTGCCGTACTCGTAAATGGTCTTGGTGGGGTGAAATATGAAGAACTTTTCGTTTTTTATAACGATGTTTCAAAAATTCTTAAAGAGAAGAATATTGAGATTGTCGAACCCGAAGTTGGAGAGCTTGTAACGAGTTTTGAAATGGCGGGTCTTTCACTCACCTTCACGTGGCTCAATGATGAGTTAAATTCGCTCTGGCGAACGCCTAGCTATACACCCGGATACAAAAAGGGAAATATTTCTGTGACGAGTGCGGAAAATTCAAGTAGCTTCACGGAGATCGGTGAAGAGAATTTTCTTCAGGGAAGCGCGGATTCTCAAAAGTGTGCGCAAGTAATAGTCGAAATCATTCGTAGGATTGCTTCGAGTACGGAAGAACATTCCGATGAATATGGACGGCTAGATTCCATTGCGGGAGATGGCGATCATGGAATTGGAATGGCGCGCGGAGCTCGCTCCGCCGCTAGCGCCGCGCGTGATTGCGCTCAGAAGGGAGGTGGTGCCGGCTCGACCCTCATCACTGCCGCTGATGCCTGGTCTGATGATGCAGGGGGTACTTCTGGCTTTATCTGGGGAATTATTCTGCGAGAAATTGGACGTGAAATCGGTGATGAGACTCAACCTGACTTCAAGAAGATTATTGATGCAGTTGTTCGTGCAACATCAGTTGTCACTGACTTTGGCAAGGCAAAACTTGGAGATAAGACACTCGTAGATGTCTTGGTTCCATTCGCCGAAAGCCTAAAGTCAACCACATCAACAACCCTTGTTGAGGCTTGGAAAGCTTCCAACAATGTTGCGCAAGCCGCAGCTAGATCTACAGCCGACCTTTTACCTAAAATTGGACGTGCAAGACCTCATGCAGAGAAAAGTCTTGGGCATCAAGATCCAGGCGCATCATCTCTTGCAATGATCATTGAAGTTGTATCGGATTACTTAGAAACGTCAGAAAATGAATAATAAATTGCGAATAGTGATTGGCGCCGATGATGCTGGATTCTCATATAAAGAGATTCTAAAGGAACTCTTACTCGACAATGAAAATATCGAATCTGTAGTTGATGTCGGAGTAGATGCTAATTCCAACACCCCGTATCCAGATATTGGTTTTTCGGCAGCGCAGGTGGTGGCAAGGGGGGATGCAGATCGAGCCCTATTAATCTGCGGAACTGGCTTGGGGATGGCGATCGCTGCCAATAAAGTTAAAGGAATTCGCGCAGGTACTGCACACGATAGTTATTCTGTCGAAAGATTAATTTTGAGTAACAACGCGCAAATATTAACGATTGGGCAGCGAGTTATTGGAATCGAGCTTGCGCGGCGACTGGTAAGCGAATGGGTAACTTATAGATTTGATGAGAGTTCGCCATCTGCGCAAAAAGTTTTACGCATCACTTCTTTCGAAAATTAGAATTAATCACGTCTTGAACTTGCCATTCTACTAATTGCCCTGTTTAGGAAGTAACTTTCCGATTACTTAATCTTAGAAAAGTCAGTAGCGCTTAGGAACTTTGCTTCGATAGAGGCCACTAAGCCTCCTGCAACCTCAGAATTTGCCTTCACTTCAATCCACTCTGGATCAGCTAAAAATTCTTTCCAATTCTTTGCCGCCTCCCCCGAATGCTTGAGAATATAAATCAGATCGCTTGGTTCTGAATCGCTCACCCAATAACCCAGACTCTCCATATTGTGCTTGGCGAAGAGTGCAACTGTATGGTCTCGAAAGCGGGTAAGAAGAGCGTCGATTTTGCCAGGATTGGCATGATAGATGCGTAACTCAAATGACATCAAAGCTCCCCTTTGCCGAATAAAAAGGAACTCTAGTTGTGAAACTTCCTTTTAGATAGGTGAAATAGATCCAGTTGATGAGTAGAGAGAGCGGAGACGAGAGGATTTGAACCTCCGAGGCCTTTTAACGGGCCTACCTCATTAGCAGTGAGGCGCACTCGACCGGGCTATGCGACGTCTCCGAGTTGCAGGGGTAGTTTACAGGTCTTTGATGGCTCTCAAATACCTAGATGAGGTCGCTTTGCTCGCTTGTTTTTACGCCTTGAGGCGACGGCGTCGAGCAATATAGATAAAGCCGAAGGAGAAGATGAAGACGATAATCGCGAGAGTGATCGAGAGTGCAGCCGAGTAATTAAATTGGGCATTTCCAAATGCCACTCGGAAGGCATACATATTTGGGGTGTAGCCATCATTGATCCCATTGGTAAAGCGGCTCAAAATTGAGGGCTCGGAGTAGAGCTGAGTTGCGGTAATGACGGCGAAGATCGAAGTAAGGCCAAGCGCTCCGGTGATCTCTGGGATCTTTATATAACGAGCGATCTGCCGTTGATTAGCACCATCGAGTACAGCTGACTCGTACGAATCTTTAGGAAGACCTTGCAGCGCCGAGTAGATGATGATCATGTTGAAGCCCGTACATCCCCATGTCACTACATTTCCTACCAAGTAGATAAAGGATGAGGTCGCGAAGAGATTTACATTGTGAAATCCTAAGTGCTCTAAGAATCTTGGTAGCGGTCCATGTACTGTGCTGAATAAGAATCCCCAAATAACTCCACCGAATACTGCTGGCACGGCATATGGTAAGAAGGCAACGATTCTAAATACTTTTGCAAGTCGGGTGTTAAAGAGGTCGAGAACGAGTGCACCAAAGAGTGCGATAAAGAGCATGATCGGAACTTGAATTGCTGCAAAGAGGAGAACTCGTTCTAAGCCTGAAATAAAGGTCGCATCTGTGAATGCATATTTGAAGTTCGCAAGCGGCGCAAGACGTGTTCCGCCGACGAGTTTATGAGTATGAATACTCATCCATCCGGCGTAGGCAAGCGGCGTGAAGAGAAAGGCGCCGACGACAATGATGTATGGCGAGAGAAAGAGCCAGCCAATAGCCGATCGCTTTCGCTGCATAGAATTCTTATGCACTAAATAAACGCCTTTACCAAGCGTAATCTTCAGGCGCTGGTTTAAACCCTGGGAAAATATCATTTAAAGCCGTTAGATCTTCTGCGCGCAGCTTCACATCGATCGCTGGCATGCTTGCCTTGAGTTGATCAATTGTCCGTGGGCCAATGATTGGCGAAGAGACCGCTGGTTGTGCCAAGAGCCAAGCAAGAGCAACATCTGCTGGCTCGTGGCCGAGTGAATCGCAATAATCTTCGTACGCCTGTAGTTGCGGACGGATTTTCTCAACGTGAGCCGCTGCTTCAGGGTTGAGGCGACGCTTGCCATCGCGCTCTTTCTTGATAACCCCGCCAAGGATTCCGCCATTGAGAGGTGACCAAGGAAGTATGCCAAGGCCATAGTGAAGAGATGCTGGGATGACTTCACGTTCAATATCTCGCTTTAAAAGGTTATAAATTGATTGTTCTGAGATGAGACCCATGAAGTGACGAGCTCGTGCGGCTTCTTGCGCCTGAGCGATATGCCAGCCACCGAAATTTGAGCTACCTACATAGAGAATTTTTCCTTGCTGTACCAGAACATCCATTGCTTGCCAGATTTCATCCCAAGGCGTAGCACGATCAATATGGTGCATCTGATAAATATCTATGTAATCAACTTTGAGCCGCTTGAGACTTGCCTCGCAAGCACGGCGAATATGGAGCGCAGAGAGACCGCTGTTATTTGGGTAAGCCTTCATCTCAACGTAGAGCTTTGTGGCAAGAACCACCTTCTCGCGACGGGAAGAGTCTTGCGAGAACCACTCACCCATAATCTCTTCGGTCCAGCCAAGATTAGTTTTATCGCCGCCATATCTATCCGCGGTATCAAAAAAATTGATCCCAAGGTCCAATGCCGTATCCATAATCGCATGCGATGTAGGGATATCTGCTTGCGGTCCAAAGTTCATGGTCCCGAGGCAAAGCTCACTTACTGTCAAACCAGATCGTCCAAGATTCCTGTAATTCACCGTATTAATGTATATGTATAACTAGTAGATTAATAGGGTGAATCACCTCCAAAGAATTTCCATTTCAAGGCAGAGCAAGATTTGGGTGGGACTCTTCTTCTTAGTAGGAATCATCTACTTCGGCTTTCCGGTCTATTGGATCGCCATGTCCTCCACGAAGGTCAATGGAGATTTTGATACCACCAATGCTCTCTGGTTTGGCTCCACAATTCATCCGCTTCAAAATATCCATCAACTCTTTACTGGTTATGGGAATATCTACGCACGATGGTTTGGTAATTCACTCCTTTACGCTGGATCCAGTGCCCTCGTTATTGTGCTCGTCTCAGCATTGGGCGGGTATGGGCTCTCCAAGTTGGTTAAACGCGGAGCCAATTTTGTAGGAGCCGCAACGATAAGCATGATCATGGTGCCAGCTAATACTTTGGTCGTCCCACTCTTCATTCTCTTCGCGCGCGTGAACCTCAATGGCACCATCTGGTCGGTAATTTTGCCAGCGCTACCGAGCCCACTTGGACTCTTCTTGGTTAAGTACTACATCGATCGCAATGTCAGTGATGAGATCTTGAATGCCGCACGACTTGATAAGGCAAGCGAGTTCCAGGTATTTAGAAAAGTCGTCTTCCCAATTATTAAACCAATGCTCGGAACCGTCTTTTTGATCTCCTTTGTCACTAACTGCAACTCGTACTTCTTACCTCAAATCATGCTCAATGAACCAAAGCTTTACCCAGCTACAGTGGGCATGGCTAATTGGTTTGGTGGTCAATTCCAGATTATTGGAATCTTCACAGCGATCTTGCCAAGCGTTGTTGCCTTCTTCTACTTGCAACGTAATTGGCAACAAGGACTTGTTGAAGGCGAGTCGCGCTAAGCGGCTTTTTTAGCTGCTCTCCCTCGAATTTTTCGGGAGTTCCAATCCAGAATTGGTCGCTCGAAGTACTTATAACTCAGCGCCGCGATGATGAATGCGCTTCCGTATGCGAGTAAGACATCATCCATCCATCGGAAAATGTCACTCACTCCACCATAATAGAAATCTTTCGCAATCGTCATCTGCATGATTGTGCCGATAAATAAGTGCCACAAGTAGAGGCCAAAGGAGAGCTTGGCGATGTACTTAAAGAGGCGGTTATCCAGCAATTTGTAAACAAAGGCGCTAGATGCCGCAGCAGCAAGTGAAATTGCAATTAAAATCGCATAGAACGGTGAGACGTATGGTTGATGAGTCCACTCATCCGGATTTCCTGGGCTCTCGCGAACAACAATCAGAATAAATGCCAGAACGCCTGCGAGAACGGCAATGACATCCCAGATCCAACGCTTGAGGAAGTGATTTTTGCGCTCGACAGTAATGATAAATGCGGCTGCCGATCCAATCATGAATTGGCTCAAGAAGCAGACTGGATTCCAGTAAGGCATCCACTGTTTAGCGCCACCAACAAGTCCGTAGTTCCAACCCTTGAAAGCAAAACCAGTCATGAAGTGCTTGATGATAAATGGTTGAGCTGCTTGAAGGAGACAGATCCAAAGAACCAAACCGAGACCCGCTGCGCGCACAGTCTTTGTTGCCTTCATGATCGAATAAATGATGAATGGCATCACGGCATAACAGAAGACTTCAAAACCAATAGACCAGAGAACGCCGTCGTAATCACTTGGGAAGAGTGTCTTGTAATAAAAACCATTTGTGAAGGTCATGCCCGTCCAAAAGTGCACCCAGTTCACCGATGTATGAAATGCCCAAGCACCACCGAAGGTGGAGAGAATCATGACAACCCAAAATGCTGGACCAATTCTCGCGATTCGATTACGCGCATAATTAATTAAACTCGGAAAAGGTGTTCCATTAACACGATGAGACCAAAAAGGCATCGATAACAGACATCCAGATAAGACAAAGAAGATACTTACGCCAACTTCTCCACGTAGAAAGATGTGATAGAGGCCAGCTTGTACTGGTGGGACTACGAAGGGAAGTCCCATCCTTTGAAAGGCATGGTGAAACATCACAAGCAAACAGGCAATGGCGCGAAAACCATCCGCACCATTCACACGATTACTAATTTTCTCGGTGATTGGACCTTCGCTCATATTTAGAGGTCTGCACCATTCGTACGAATAACTTCTGAGTACCACTTGGCTGAACCTTTAGGGGTTCGCTTTTGTGTCTGGTAATCAACATGCACGATTCCAAATCGCATTTGATATCCAAGTGCCCATTCGAAATTATCCATAAGAGACCACTGGTAATAGCCCTTGACGGGTGCACCTTGCTCAATTGCCTTGGAAATCGAAGTGATGTGGTTTTTAAGATATGCGATGCGCTTAACATCGTGAACTTCGCCATCAGCTCCTGGCTCATCGCCATAGGCGCAGCCATTCTCGGTGATGTAGAGATCTGGACAGCGATCTCCGAGCTCGTTCTTCCAGCGAACTAAGAGATTACGAATTCCATCTGGGGTGAGCGGCCATCCCATATCTGTCTTCTCGCCTGGGAACTCGCCATCTACGACGAAACCAAAGAGACCTGGGATATCCCGAGGGGCATCATCCTTTTCGAGTGTCCCCGATGGCTTACTCCCGCCATCTGACTTAGGGAGACCGACGCGAGAGTCGTTGTAATAGTTAATGCCGATGAAATCGTTCTTTGCTTGTGCAAGCTCCATATCGCCAGGCAGGATCACTGCATTCATTTCGGATCCGTACTTCTCCATGATCACTTCGGGATATTTGCCATGGAAGAAGGCATCAATCCAGAATCGGTTGTGATACGCATCGAAGAAATCTGCAATATGGGCAAGTTCTGGATTGTTCGCGTCATCTGGAATGTAATTGCCTTGGTTAAGGACAGGACCGATCTTTAAATCACTTCGAACTGCGCGCATCGCATTTGCTGCAACTGCATGTGCCACAACTGTGTGATGTGCTACCGCAAAGGCCTCGGCGCGGCTGGCACGGCCAGGTGCGTGGTAGCCAATTCCATATCCAAGCCAAGCGACAACCCAAGGCTCATTGATTGGTGAGAAGCTCTTGATCCGATCGCCAAAGTGCTCGGCTACCGCAGTCGCATACTTTCCGAAGGCATCGACAGTCTCACGATTTACCCAGCCACCCTTATCTTCAAGAGCCTGCGGCAAATCCCAGTGATAGAGGGTCGCAAGAGGGGTGATCCCTGCCTCAAGGAGTGCATTGATCAATTTGTCGTAGAAGGCGAAGCCGCGCTCTTCGCGAACTTCATCGCCCTTCGGGAAGAGCCTTGGCCATGAGAATGAGAATCGATAATTCTTTAATCCCAGGTCTTTCATCATTTGAATATCATCAAGGAATCGGTGGTAGTGATCGCAGGCAACGTCACCGCTCTCGCCATTATGAACTTTTCCAGGAGTCTTGCAGAAGGTATCCCAAATAGAAGCACCACGGCCATCTTCATAGGCCGCACCTTCTATTTGATAAGCAGCGGTAGCTGCGCCCCATCGAAAATCTGCTGGAAAATTGGCCACCAATAACTCCTTACATTGAAATTTCTATTGAACAAAGCCAACCATACTTGGGCTAAAAATGACAGGAAACCAGCGAAAAATAATCCCCTTAGATCGTTACGCATTATTCAACATCTCGTTAATCTTCTCGTATGAATTATTGGAATAGCCCCGAGACCACTGCCGTCAATCGTGAGCCGATGCTCAACTTGGATCACGAAGAATCTATTTTGTTGGATGGGGTGTGGGATTTCCAACTCCTAAAATCCCCCGATCTCTCCCCAGGTAACAGTTGGGTAACGATTCCAGTCCCAGGTCTTTGGACGATGCAACCAGAGTCAGAAGTTTTTTGGGATAAGCCGATCTACACCAATGTGCAGATGCCATTTGATGAGTTGCCACCTGCAGTGCCGGCGCTCAACCCAACTGGAATCTACGAACGTGACTTCGAAGTGCCAGCTTCTTGGGCGGGCACGCGTCAGGTTATTCAAATTGGTGGATTCGAGTCCGTTGCCATTCTTTCTATCAATGGCGTTGAAGTAGGAATGGCGAAGGATTCACGCCTTGCTGCCGATTTCGATATCACTAAGTTTTTGAATAAGGGCAAGAACCGCATCCAGATCAAAGTCGTTAAGTGGAGTGATGCTACTTATATCGAAGACCAAGATCAGTGGTGGCATGGTGGAATTACCCGGTCGGTGAAACTCTTTGCAACTCCCTCTGTCTACCTTCAGCGCTTCTATGCAACCCCAGGGCTGAAGAAAGATCTCAAGACTGGAACCTTGCACGTGCGTGGTTTTCTTGCGAGCGCGGATGGCTCCTATCCTGGTGGATATTCTGTAGATGTCACCGTGAAGGGCGTCAAGAGCAAAGGTAATAAGGGAACGAGCAAGGTCCCAGTAAAAGAGATCCAAGGATCAACTCTCGATGAGTTTGCTAAATGGACCGATGAGTTCCGCGCTGTAGAGCGAAGTGAATTTTGGGCAGATAACCTCACCCCTACTCTTCGCAAGTTTGCTAACGAGTATCGGCCAACACAACTCGCTGAAATTCTCATTAAGGGTGAGTATCAGGTTCTTCCATGGTCACCCGAGTCCCCAACACTTTATGAGATGGTGATCGAAGTTAAAGACCCTAAAGGCAAAGTCATTGAGCGTTTCACTCAAAAGACTGGCTTTAGGGACTCTCGAGTCGATGGCCACACCTTCTTGTTCAACTACAAGCCAGTCATTATTTATGGCATGAATCGCCATGATTTCAGCCCAGAAACCGGTCGCGTGCTCACAAAGGAGTACATGCGTCAGGACTTATTGGCTCTGAAGGCATTTAACTTCAATGCAGTGCGTACCTCGCACTATCCCAATGATCCAGCGTTGCTCGATATTGCCGATGAGCTTGGCTTCTATGTAGTCGGGGAAGCAAATATTGAATCGCATGCATTTCAGGATTCAATCTGTGATGACCCTCGATATCTCACCGCCTTTGTCGATCGAATTGGTCGCATGGCGCAACGCGATATTGCACATCCATCAGTTGTCTTCTGGTCTCTTGGAAATGAATCTGGAAGCGGATCTAACCATGCGGCTGCGGCTGCATTCCTTCGCAGCTTTGATCCAACTCGCCCACTTCATTACGAAGGCGCAATTCGCCATAACAAATTCCTGAAGGGTGCAGATCAATCAGACATTATCTGTCCGATGTACCCATCGATCAAGGCGATCATTGATTACGCAAAATCACCATTGAAGCAACGTCCACTCATCATGTGCGAGTACTCGCATGCAATGGGTAACTCAAATGGAACACTCGCTGAGTATTGGGATGCAATCCATAAATACGATGGCCTCCAAGGCGGATTTATTTGGGAGTTCTGGGATCACGGAATTACTCAAACTCTTCCTGATGGCACAACCCGCAGCGCATATGGTGGAGATTTTGGCGAAGAACGTCACGATGGTTCATTCATCTGCGACGGCATGTTCTGGGCAGATCGCAAGCCAAAGCCAGGCATGTACGAAATGCGTACAATCGCTGCACCATTTGCAATTACCAAGAAGGGCGCAGACGGGTTTAAATACGAACTCTTTAATAAGCAGTTCTTCGTTGACGGTAGCGATTACGACATTAAGTGGAGCGTAACGATCGAAGGTGAAGTAATTGACTCGGGTGTTATTGCAGTTGGCAAACTTGCACCTCGCGCAAAGCGTCTCATCTCAGTCAGCAGCAGAAAGAGTCGTTCATCGAAAGTACGCGGAGAACGATTCCTGACCTTCACGATTGTTCGTAAGAGTGCAACTGAATGGACAAAGGCGAAGGCTGAGATTGGTGATATCCAATTCGCCCTTAAATCTCTCGCTCTTCCGAAGCCACGCAAGCAGAAGCCGGCCGCTCTCACTGGAGTCGTTGGGACAAAGGGTGAGATCAACCTCCCTTATGGGGTTGTCGCACCGACCTTGACGCTCTTCCGAGCACCTACAGAGAACGACACCTATGGCCAGATCTCTCGTCGCTGGCAGAAGGCTGGGTTGGCCACACTTACCCAAACTTCGGCAAAGGTTTCGAAGGCCGCAACTGGAGTGAAGGTGACAAAGTCCTGGAAGACTGGCGCCGGCATCGAGATCAAACATACTCAACTCATTGAGGCGGTCGTCGGTGGATTCTCGGTGACTGAGACTGTGAAGATTCCGTCAGAGATCACCGATCTGCCACGTGTTGGTACAACATTCCAACTCGATCAATCTCTCTCGAACCTCACCTTCTTTGGTTCGGGGCCAGTAGAGACTTACCCAGATCGTAAGTTGGCTGCCATTACCAAGGTAAAGAGCACGGTTGCAGATCAATATGTGCCATACGTTGTGCCACAAGAAAGTGGTGGGCATAGCGGTGTTCGTTGGTTTGAACTAAGTGCTGCTGGTGCCGGAAAGGGCAAATCAGTTCGATTCGTACTCGATGCTCCGCGCCAAGTTTCGGTTCTGCCATTTACTCAAGAGGAGCTGACGGCAAAGACACATGATGTTGAGCTCGTTAAGTCAGGCACAACAGTTGTGACGATTGACGGCGCGCATCGAGGAATCGGTACCGCTTCATGTGGTCCGGACACGCTCGACAATTATCTTCTTAAGGGTGGTAGTTATACCTTTAAGTGGACAGTTATTACAGAGTAAGAAAGTAGAACTACTTTTTGCGTAGTACTTGGGCATCCCAAGGCCCGAGTACTACCGAAGAGTTAGCTTCGATTAAAGCACCGCTCAAGTAATTCTCGATTGCAAATGGGAATGAAATATCTGCAGCTTCCCAACTCCAGTTAAATACGAAGATTAATTCAGAGCCATCCTTCGCTACCCCGCGACTAAATCTGATCGAATCTGCGCTTGGCTTTGCAGACACCGGTGATGCGTGAAGTGTTCGCAACCATGATGCAATTGAACGACCTAAGGTATGGTCTGGCAGAGTTCCAATATAGGTAACACGACCCTTTTCAAAGGCATTGGTCGTGATTGCGGCGTAATTCTTATACATTGGGTGGTCGTAGCTCGCCAATACTTCCGCGCCGTCAGTGATGAGCATATCTACCCAACCAATCGCGTCACCGAGTGCACCGCTGGCTATCGCAGGACTCTTTCCAACTACGCTCACCTTTCGGGAGAGGTTGGAGAATTCGTCGTAATGAACGCCAGCGGCTTTTGCCAAGATTCCGGGCATGACTTCTTGGCGCACGACGGAAAGTTCATCGGCGTAACCACTGCGAGGCGTAATGATTAAATGGCCGCCCAACCGTGCGAATTCAACTGCGTATTCAAGTGTTTTCGCTTCACTGATGTAAAGAGCCGGCAGGCAGAGGATCCCTGTTCGTTGCAAAAGCTCGGCAGGCGAATCTGGCAACTTGTTTGCACCGATAAGGTCAACACCAAAATCACCACCATAAAAAATATCGTAATAACTTGTGACGAAGCGGTTATAGCTTTCAGGATCACCAAATTGACCGATATCAAATTCTCGTCGTAGCGGTGGTTGGAATCCGAGTGACCAGTTGCTCTCTGGTGAGTAGATCATCGTTACTTCATTGGCTGGCTTAATCTCGACTAGCTTGCTCTCTGCAGCCTTAAGCATTTTCCCGATTTCGGCAATGGAGTCATAGGTACGAGCTGGCTTTAATGAGTGACCAAGAATTCCGCCCCAATACGTTTCAGTTCCATACGGAAGAGTGTGCCAATGCCAGTACTCGACCATATTCGCACCACGTGCAACAAGCCCCAAAACAACTTGGCGTAGTTGGCCAGGATATGAAGGGAAGTATCCTGTTGCTGGACCATGTCCGGTGAAAGAGGCATTTGTCTCGGTAACAATGAAATTATCTTCAAGGATTCCACGTGCCATATCACCCTGCATCATGAAGCCCATTGGCCCATGGTGAGAGATCCAAAATGGCGCAGGTAGTTCTGCCTTTTCGCCAGGACGGTCGGATTCAAAAATTGGATATTGCAGACCATCTTGTGTCGCGTAGTAGACGTTTACTGCAGTGAGATCTAGGCCTGAAGCCACCCGCGTAATATCTTGCGCGGGGCGACCCATAGCGATGCATGTGGTGATGAATTGGTGCTTTGGAATATAACTACGGACGAGATCGGCTTGCCACGTCATGTAATCCTCAGTGATCTTTGCCTGGAATCTACGCCACTCTAAGTTATAACTATTAGAGGTATTCCCATCAGGCCGCCAGAGGTCATCCCAATCTGTGATCTCATGAGACCAGTAGACCAATCCCCACTTCTTATTGAGATTTTCAACCGTCCCATACTTTATCGCCAAATAATCTTTAAAGCCTTGGAAGACCCCATCATTGAAGAGCACTTCAGTTCCGGGCTCATTGTCGACCTGCCAGCCAATAACAGCTGGATGATCAGCGTATCGCTCGACTATCTTACGGATCACTCGTTCGGCATACTTTAGAAAAACCGGGCTATGATAATCCATATTTTGGCGATGGCCATATGCAATTGGCTGTCCCGTATGTTTATGTGCGAGAACTTCAGGATGCTTACGCGGTAGCCATGGCGGCATTGCATATGTAGGGGTACCAATAATTACTGAAATGCCTGAAGCATGCGCTGCATCAAGAATCTCTTGCATCCATTCAAGGTCGAATTGACCATCGTTTGGTTCCCAGCGAGACCAGGTCGATTCTCCCACGCGAATCACGGTGAGGTCGGCCTCGCGCATCAACCGCATATCTTCAACTAAACGATGCGTTGGGTGATACTCGTGATAATAGGCAGCACCATAGAGGGTACGTGAGAAACGATCTGGAGTCATGGAGTAAAGAGTTATTCCTTAACAGCGCCGAGTGAGAGACCGTTCTCCCAATAGCGCTGCAAGAACAAGAATGCGATGATCAATGGAATCAGCGAGACTGCGGCAGAGGTAATAACTACTGCCTGGAAGTTCGCGTCGCGACCACTTCCACCACCAGCAATACGACCATACCAAATCGAGAGACCAACGGTGAGCGGTTGCAAGCTAGTTGAACTCAACATGATGAGCGGCAAGAAGAAGTTATTCCAGATACCGACAATTGAGAGCAAGAGCACCGTGATGAAGCCCGGCATAAGCATACGAAGTGAGATCGTACGGAAGATCTTGAACTCTGTTGCGCCATCGATACGAGCGGCTTCGATCATGTTATTTGGAATAGATGTATCGGAGTAAACCTTCATCAGGTAGACACCGAGTGGGCTGATCAACGAAGGGAGAATGACCGACCATCGAGTATTTACGAGACCAAGCTTTGAGAAGATGATGAATGTTGGGATTGAGAGAGCGGCTGAAGGAATCATGACTGCAGCAAGGACAGTTCTGAAGATCGCCTTAGATCCTGTGAATTGATACTTGGCGAAGCCATAACCAGCGAGAGTGCAGAGAAGTGCTGCACCAACTGCACCGGAGATGGAATAAATAAGGGAGTTCATCAACCAGAGTTTGTAGATTCCGTTATCGCTAGTGAAGACAGCCTTCAAATTGGACCAAAGGTGCCATGACTTAGCGAACCAGAGGCCAAATGTAGAGAAGATGTCATTGGTGTTCTTTGTACTCGCAGCGACAACCCAGAAGAGCGGCACGATGAAGTAGGTGGAGAGGACGATCATGATGAGCGTTAAGAAGTTGCTCTTCTTTGTCATATAAAAAGTTTTTTTGCTCATATTAGTGAATCTCCTCCACGACGACGACCGATGAGAGTCGCGATAATTGCAAAGAATGCGATGATTAAGCCAAGTGAGAACGAGATCGTCGCAGCGTAATTAAGTTGCTGTCCTTGGAAAGCGACCGAGTAAGCGTAAACGTTCGGCGAGAAGTAGTTATTCAAAACGGTCGGCGCCTGCGAGTTCAGCGTCTGCGGCTCGGTGAAGAGTTGGAAGCTACCGATGATTGAGAAGATCAAAGTCAAGAAGATCGCTGGGTAGAGCTGCGGCAACTTAATACGAATCGCAGTCTTCAGCGCACCGGCGCCATCTACAGCAGCCGCTTCGTAGAGCTCGGTAGATAGACCCTTGAGCGCTGCATAGAGAATGATCATGTTGTAACCGGCAAACTCCCACGTCACAATCGCAGATATTGATCCAAGTGCTTGGGTTGAGTTACTAAACCAGTTGATATGGTGAATTCCTAGATAACCAAGTACTTGGTTGAGGAATCCGTAGTTTGTTCCATAGATGTAACCCCAGATTATGCAACCAATAATTGCTGGTACGGCATAAGGGATAAAGATTGCAATGCGGAAGAACTTTGGGAAACGAAGTTTGCCGCTATCGAGAGCAAGCGCTGCAACGACTGCAAGAAATAGCATGATAGGAACTTGCAGGAAGAAGTAGAGAAATACTCGTCCGACGGAGGAGACCCACTGTGGGTCGTGAATCATGGTGATGTAATTGGCCAGACCTACGTAACGGTTACCGCCAACCAGGCCCTTCTTATAGAGACTGATATATCCCGAATAGACCAAGGGGACGATTAAGAGAACTACAAAAAGTAGGAAGAAGGGAAGGACAAACCAGAGTCCTGTCCGCTTTGTTGATTTCAAACTACTCGCGCTCATACTCACCATTTCACAAAGTTCATTATCGGGATGTATGTGGAGATAGAGAGGGCGGAATTGCCCTCTCTATCTCGTACTTACTTGTTATTACTCGTTATTGCTCGTTATTGCTCGTTATTACTTAGTTGTAACTGTGTAACCCTGATCCTTAGCGTACTTAACGGTATCTGCCTGCCACTTATCTACTGCAGCTGAGACATCACCCTTCTTAAGGATTGCATCGAGCACATCGTTAGTCCAGAGTGTGTAAACCTGATCCTGGAATGGGCTCCACTCGTAGTTCTTACCAACAGTGTTGTTGTAAGCGCTATAAGACTTGTAGACCTTCTGGCCGCCATAGAAAGCAGGTGCGGTCTCGAGGAATCCAGCTGAAGTCAAAACGCTCTTCATAACTGGGAAGTCAAATGTTGGAGCCTGTGTAAGAGCAAATGCTGCTGTTGGGTTTGTGTTAACAAACTCAGCAAGAGCTGCTGCTGCTGCAAGGTTCTTTGATGTTGACATTACAGCAACAGTTGATCCACCCCATGAACCTGAAACAGGTGTGCTGCTCCAAGTTGGAAGTGGTGCTGCACGCCAGTTACCTGAAGTGTCAGCTGCTGCTGATGTAACAGTTCCAAGACCCCATGAAGCTGCTGGCCATGAGAGGTACTTGCCCTTGTTGAAGGCTGCGTTCCAGTCAGATGTCCAGTATGGATCTACAGGAAGGTTTCCAGCAGCAACGAGGTCGCCCCAGAACTTTGAAACAGACTTTGTAGCTGAATCATTCAACTTGATGTTGATTGAAGTAGCGCTGTTCATGTGGAATGGACGTGCGCCAGCCTGCCAGTAGAGGCCGTTCATGTTTCCTGAGTCCATCACCATGTTTGAGATGTACTGGTTTGCATCTGCAGAGTGAATCTTTGCTGCATCAGTTGCGAACTCTGCCCATGTCTTTGGAGCTGCAAGACCAAGCTTTGTGAATACATCTGAGCGGTAGAGGAGACCCATTGGACCTGAATCCTGTGGGACTGCGTAGATTCCCTTTGAATCTGAAACCTGATCAGAGATCCACTGTGGGAACTTTGAAAGGAAATCAGAAGCTACATAAGGCTTGATGTTAGCGAGTCCGCCAAGAACCTTGAATGTTGGAAGGTACTGGAACTCAACCTGTGCAACGTCTGGAAGACCAGACTTAGCAGCGAGGCCTGCCTTGATCTTGTTGTATTCAGTTCCGCCGGAACCTACGTTAACAAGCTTAACCTTGATCTTTGGATATGTTGCCATGAACAAATTAACTTCGTTCTGCTGACCTGGCAACCAGCTCCAGAATGTAAGAGTTGTTGGTGTGTTAAGTGCCTTTGCAACTGCAGCGTTAGTTGCTGCAGCTTGCGCTTGCTGTGAAGAGATGCCAAGAATCGCGGTAGAAGCAACAAGTGTGCTTACTACAGCGACGACAACTCCGCGCTTTTTCTTCGATGTCATTGAAAGCCTTTCGCTAGTTCAATCGGTTTCACTGATCCTGAAACAGAATATGTCCCAGAAGAGTTAGCGAGAGTCTGTCAGGATTTGTCCGATAAATATAGGTTTTGATCGAAAAAATACGCTCAAAATCAATAACGATATTGTTATTAAAGAGATCGGGTTTATCGTTATAAGAATGTTATGAAAGGTAGTTCAACTTTACTTTTCAACTAATTGTGAAGCCAGGAGTCCGGTGGCAAAGAGGGCGAAGGCCGGTACTAATAGCGCAATTTCGAGCCCCACTAATTTGGTGACTCCAGAGACGATTAATCGCCCAACCATGAAGATGAGCGCCCCGATAATCTGCATTTGGGAGAGCGCCCGAGCGGATGAGATGTTAGGGATTCTGTAGGTCAGGATCGCAAAGGCTGGAGGCATAGGGGCGACACATAGGCCAATGAGGAAGTAGAGCCCCGTCATTAAAGCCAAGATCGCCGAAGAGGAGTGAAGGTGAAGCGAGCGCACCGAGAGTGGGCCGAAGATGTAGAGAACCCCGCCTACTAACCCTCCAATTCGGAGGACTTTTCCTATTCCAAGGCGATCAATTCGAACCCCCACCGTGAATCGACCGATGATCTGGCCTAGGGCGAAGAGGGTAAAGCCAAGAGCTGCCGCTGAAATACTTAAGTGGTACTTCTCATGGAGCACAATCGATGACCATTCCCCCACAGATGACTCGGCGATCATGCCAAGAGCAGCCGCGAAGGCCAGAAGCAATACGGCCGGGTTGGTCAGCGCAGATTTAAAGGAGCTATCGCCTGAATTTTGGGGTTCGGCTAAGACCCGGTGATCGACTGCAGAGGGCAAGAGCGAGAGGGCGGCTAACGAGACGCATGTGAAAGTCAGAAGACAGTTAATAAAGAGGTGTGAAAGAAGTGAGAGGTGTGGAGTGATGAAGGAAGATAGGAGTGAGGCTGAAAAGGCACCTAGTGTCCACGAGCCATGGAAGCTTGGCATGAGCGAGCGACCGATTCCGGATTCGACCATTCCACCCTGCATATTGACGCCGACATTTGAGAAAGCTCCAAAAGCTCCTGCGGTAAAGGCGATCGCCGAAATCTGCCAGAGGTGGGTCGCATAACCGTAGCCGATCTGAGAGAAAGCGATCCCGAATATTGCACTCCGAATTACGGTTCGACTTCCGAAGCGATGAACTGCAAAACCCCCGAAATAGTTACCCACCATGATGCCGGCATTACCGATCAATACCGCTAGACCAAATGCTGAATCACTTGAATGTGTATGACCTTTGATCTCAGCCATTCTTGCTGTTGCGACAGAGACGGACATACCGAGAAAGAAGAAGGTCGATCGAATCGCCCATTTTGCTCTGTTCAACGATTGGGCTGATGGCTGCATACAGAACAGTCTAAAGCCTTGTAAGTGATCTGTAACTAGTTAATACTCGCGCAATGACATCAATAAAGAGAGCTCTCATTGTGCGTGGCGGTTGGGATGGCCATCAACCGATCGAGACAACTGAAGTTTTTATCCCATTTTTAGAGGCGAACGGATACGAGGTGAGAGTTGAGGAATCACCAGCAATCTATGCCGACGCCACTTACATGGCCTCTGTTGATCTCATCCAACAGACCAACACCATGAATACCATCGAAAAAGAAGAGTTTTTAGGGCTTCAAGAGGCGATTATCAACGGAGCTGGATTTGGCGGGTGGCATGGCGGGATCGCTGACTCTTATCGCAACACATCTGATTATCTTCAAATGCTTGGTGGCCAATTTGCTAATCACCCTGGGAAGGCACCGGAAGAACGGATCGGCGAACAATCCGATAACTATGTTCCGCACATGATTAATATGACCGAACTAGGGAAAACCCACGAAATAACCGCAGGAATCAATGATTTTGAGTTAACAACCGAGCAGTACTGGGTGCTCCACGACAGTTATGACGATGTGCTTGCCACGACTACTCAAGCAGTGCGTCCGTGGGATCCTTGGAATCGCGAGATTACTTCACCTGCAATTTGGACTCGTAATTGGGGTAAAGGAAAGATCTTTGTCATCACGTGTGGGCACAATCTTGAAATTGTACTTAATTCAAATGTCCGAACGATTATTGAGAGAGGTCTCTTATGGGCAAGCCGCTAGGTGTTGGAATTGTCGGTGTTGGAAATATCAGTGGTCAATATTTAACAAACCTCCCGAAACTTCCCAACCTAAAACTTATTGGCATCGCTGATTTAGATCATGCTCGCGCGGAGAGAATTGCTGCGGAACAAGGTGTCAAGGCATTCGCTGGTGACTCAATCTTTGGCGATCCAGATATTGATGTGATTCTCAATCTCACGCTCCCTCAATCTCACGCACTCGTCAATAAGAAGGCACTTGAAAATGGGAAACATGTCTACCTTGAAAAACCTTTTGCCTTAAGCGTCTCTGAAGCACTTCCAATTATTGAACTTGCAAAAAGTAAGGGGCTTCGCATTGGCTGTGCTCCCGATACTTTTCTCGGCACTGGTATCCAAACATCAAAATACTTATTGGAAACTGGTGCTATCGGCACACCCTTTGCTGCATCCGCTTTCTGGAGCGCCCCAGGTCATGAGCGTTGGCATCCAAACCCACAGTTCTACTACTTAGACGGGGCAGGTCCGCTCTTTGATATGGGTCCGTACTACCTCACTGCGCTCGTATTTCTCCTCGGTCCAATCACTTCAGTAATCGGTAACACGACCCGTTCAAATAGAGCACGAAAGGTTCATACTGGTGATCTCGCCGAAACTCCAATACGTGTCGAAGTTGATACCCACATATCTGCGATCTTGACGCACGAGAGCGGTGCACAATCCACAATCATGGTGAGCTTTGAAGCGTGGGGATCTCGTCTTCCAACAATTGAGGTCTACGGAACAGAAGGAACTATTACCGCGCCAGATCCCAACCAATTTAGCGAAAAGACCGCGATTTATACTGAAAAGGCGCAAGAGTGGCTTGAGGTAGAAGCGAAGGCTGGTTATCTTGATGCTGGGCGTGGCTTTGGTCTATCTGAAATGGCGAAGGCAATTTCAGAGGATCGCCCGCACCGAGTCTCTGGTGATTTAGGTTTTCATGTCCTTGAAGTAATGGAAGCGATTCTTCAATCTGGGAAATCTGATACCCGCAAAGGTATTACAAGTACTGTTGCTCCTATCGATCTTGTTCCGCTCGCTGCTGAAGTATAAAAGGAGTTTTTGTGAAGATTACTGCCGTCAATACTGCAATCCAAGGTGAGAATCTTGCGACAGTCCTCTTTGAACCAACTACACCCATCGCTGATGTACTTCTAGTTCACGGCTTTACAGGGAGCAAAGAAGATTTTACGGAAGTGGCTGAACTCTTAGGGAAGGGTGGGTATCGAGTCCTTACCTTTGATAACCGAGGACAATATGAATCCGCGCATAGCAAACGCTCTGATGCTTACGCTATGGAATCACTTGGTAAAGATGTTGTCGAACTTGCGCACCACTTTGGCTTTAAGAATGCGCATATTCTCGGCCATTCATTCGGGGGACTAATTGTTCAGCAAGCAGTTATCCAAGCTCCAGATTTGTGGAGGTCGATGACACTCATGTGCTCTGGTCCTGGTGGGCAAGCAGATTGGATTCGCCCGCCCGCCTTTGATAATCTTTTGACGCAGAGCATGGAATCGATTTGGTTTGAGCACTTTGATGAAGAGCGAAAAAACCACCCAAGGTATGAGATTCATAAGCGTCGCTGGATTGCAAGTGATGGCATCTCAACCGCGACTTACAGAGATCATCTCAATAACCAGCCCACTTTGATATCAGAGATAGCAAAACTTGGAATACCTGCACATGTTATCTATGGTGAAAACGACGACGCCTGGCCACTTGTGTTACAAAATCAGATGGCAAAGGACTTGAGCGCTCAATTAACAGTTCTTCCAGGCTGCGGACATTGCCCCAATGAGGATAATCCGCAGCTCAATGCCGATGCTCTCGCTAGTTTTTGGAGATCGATATAACCTGTGATTGACCTGCATCAAATGCATTGTTTGCCAAGGTTATTTGCCACTCACCTGAGACTGTCGACCATCCATTGATCCATTCGTCAAAGACATGATGAGGGTAAGTGATATCAACCGTCGTGGATGCACCTGGCTCTAGTTTGACCTTTGCAAAACCAATGAGTTTACGATCTTCGATCTTTGCTGAAGTAGGCGCCGCATATATTTGAAGAACATGCGATCCGGTTCGATCGCCGGTGTTACTCACCTTTACCGTTGAATGAGTTTCTGATGCGCTATCCAGCGTCGCCTCAAAGCTCGTGTATCCAAATCCTGAACCAAATGGCAAGCGCGGCTTCTTGCCACTCTTATGCCAGGCGCGATATCCAATATAAATGCCTTCGGAATATTCCAAAGTTCCGTTAGTTGGATTGGTATTTGAAACTGGCAGATCACTCATCAGCACGGGCCAGGTCGTTGGAAGACGACCGCCGGGTTCAACAACTCCAAAAATAATGTCGGCAATAGCGTTACCCATCTGCTGGCCTGGGAACCAAGAGATGAGCACTGCATCTACCTTCTCAAACCATGGCATCTCTACCGGTGATCCAGCGTTGATCACAACAATTGTCTTCTTCGAGGCGGTAGCGACTGCTTCCACGAGTTGATCTTGCCCATCTGGCAGTCTCAAACTTGTGCGATCGTAACCTTCACTCTCGATCGCCGAGTTAGTACCAACGAAGACGATGGAGACATCTGACTGTGCAGCGAGCGCAGCAGAATCTGCAAGGGCAACTTCTACCGGCTTCACGGGAACTTTATATCCAACACCTACTGAGAGAGTTGGAATCTTTAAATCTTCGGGATAGAAGGTGAAACGAAGCGGTACACGCTCCCCTGCCTTTACCTCGATCTCAGATTTATGATCTGGTGGATTTAAAATGTATTCAGCAAAATCACTTGTCTGAAGGGTGATCTCACCCGTGAAGAGTTCGCCGCCGATGACCTGGTATTCGACTCTTCCAGCCGTCGCCATACCTATGCGGTACTTACCGGAGTACTCTGGAATGAAGTCAGTTGTGTAGACAACTCGTTTTGTGCGTAACGCCATTCCGATATCCATCGAAACGAGTCGGCCCGAGGTGCGGTGCTCGGTGAGGAGGATTTCATCATTCTCGCCAATAATCTCAAGCGTGAGTCCAGGCGTATCTGTTCCAGGCACCCGAACTTCATCACCGGTAAAGAAGATAATGCGATCATCACTCTCGGGCCCGTATTCAAAGGCGAGATCGTTATGCGCGCGAAGACCCTCAAGTGGTGAGACCACCTTGGCTGGCATAACCGTTGCGCTTCCGCCACCTTGTTCGCGACCAAAGAGTGCATGGCCACCAAAGACGCTGATCTTGAGATCAGGCTTAATGGGAAGTGCGCCCTCATTTTTCACAAGAACAGTTCCTTCGGCAGAAATCGCGCGTGCTGCCGCATCGATTTCACTTTGGGTGAACTGCTTGTTCGCCTTCGCCTCGCCACCTAGCGCTCCAACCCGTTGGGCAAGACGTAGCATGCGTTCAACCTTCTCATCGAGGGCCTCTTGCGAAACTTCTCCGCTCTTCACTGCATCAGCTAATGGCTGACCCCAGAACTTTCGTGGGCCGCCTGGCATCTCCAAATCAGTTCCGCCATTACCTGCTTCCACAACGCTGCGCACCGCAGTCCAATCCGAGACAACTACACCATCCCAATTCCATTCACCTTTGAGGGGCTCACGTAAAAGAGGGTTCTCAGACATGGTTGTGCCATGGACCGAGTTATAAGAGGACATCACAAGCCACGGATTCGCCTCATACACTGCAATCTCAAATGGTCGCAGATACATCTCGTGGAGAGTCTTCTCACTTACCTTCACATCAAGTGTGAAGCGTTCATTCTCTGAATCATTTGCAACGTAATGCTTGAGAGTGCCGCCAACGCCTTCATGTTGGAGCGAGGCCACAAAAGCTCCAGCCAGCCTTCCACTTAGGATTGGATCTTCTGAGTAGCACTCGAAGTGGCGACCGCCCAATGGTGATCGATGAAGATTGATTGTTGGTCCGAGAACTACATCAACACCTTTGCGTCTGGCTTCGAAGGCCATAAGTTGGCCGACGAGACCAAGGGTCTCTACATTCCACGTTGAAGCAACTGAGCTAGCTGATGGAAGTGAGAGGGAAGGGCTACGTTCATCCCAGAGAGCGCCACGAACACCAGAAGGTCCATCGGAGACAACCATCTTCCGTAGTCCGATCGAAGGAAGAGCGACAGTGCTCCAGAAATCTTCACCTGATACGAGCGAGACCTTCTCCTCTAGCGTTAACTTCGCAACTAACTCTCTGTAATTCATGCTTGCGCGTACTCAACTCTCTCTGGGTTAAGGACTCGTACGGTGTACGTGCCGTAATTGACTCTTGCGCCATTCTTCACGATTTCACCGTTGAGGTAAATAGCTGAATGTGAGCTCACTGGAAGATCAAGAGTTGCGATTGATCCAAAGGGAACAACAATCGTTGCAGATAGGTGGAGATCGTTATCCACCGCCCAATCAATCGCTGCTTTGCCGTAAGGCGTCTCAATCTGCGCACTTGCAAAGGTGAAGCCAGTGGCTGGGCGTGGCGCAAATACGATTTCGCGGTAGCCCGGGCTGCTCTTTACTGGCGCGATTCCTGCCACATTTCGATAAACCCAATCGATCACTGCACCGTAGGCATAGTGGTTGAACGAAATCATTGAAGCATCTGGCTGTTCTTCAGTACTTGTAGCCATCTCGCCCTTATGAATGCTGCCATCTTCCTTAATGGCATCCCAACGTTCCCAAATTGTTGTGGCCTTTTGATCTACTTGATAAAGCCAAGAACGAACTTTGCGGCGCATTAACATTGTGTAGGCCGCTTGGAAGTGGCCATTCTTCGAGAGTGCATGCAGGATAAGAGGAGTTCCTAAGAATCCAGTCGTGATCTTTCCTTCATCTGCAATCACCATATTGCTGAGAGTTTGGGCAACTTCGCTCTTCTCTGCTTCAGGGA
>CAILJM010000015.1 GCA_903834515.1 uncultured Actinomycetes bacterium | reverse complement strand
GCGGTAGCGGTACCAAATTGTGGTGGAGTAATCGAGAGAACGACCCCGAGGCCGCCGACGGTTCCGCCTGCGATCAGTAAGACTCTCTTTGCGCCCATAGTTCTATTCTCCTCTATTACCTGTATTAAACCGCATGAAATTCGAAGGCTTCGTCGTGGAAGCGATTCTTTGGGATTCCGCAAGATTCGGCTGCATCACGTACCGCATCGACGAGTGGAGTAGGGCCACAGACGTAGACATCAGAGTCGCGAAACGCTGGGACAAATTTCATGATGTAACGGGCGTTCATTGGGTGGACCTTGCGAGATCCAACTAAGTAATGAACGCGAGCCCCGCGTGCATCTGCCAGAGCATCCAGCTCTTTGCGAAGTACTAAATCTTCTTCAGTCGAGGCACGGAAGAGCACATCGATCTCCATTGTGGGATCAAACTCTTCCATTAAGGCACGAAGTGGAGTGATACCAACCCCGCCGCCGATCAGCGTCACATGCCCACGAGTCGCCTTTGATGCAACAAATGTTCCGTATGGTCCTTCGAAGAAGACACGCGTACCTGGCTTTAAGTTAATAACATCAGATGATGCATCACCGAGATTCTTCACAGTGACGCGCATATATTTCTTAGTTGGCGCAGCAGATAATGAGTATGGGTGCGAGATCCACCATTGTCCCGGTGAGATAAAGCGCCAGCTAAAGAATTGTCCGCCCTGGGCACCGAGTCGATCTAGTCCACGACCCTTCATGATGATTGAGACAACACCAGGTCCTTCGACAACGACTTGTTCAACACGAAGGTTATGGCGAAGTGATCGCACGGTTGGGATAGCAAAGCGCCACAAGATAAGGATCGCAGCAGCAGCGATATAGAGCCCAGTCCAATACGCCTTATTGAGTGGATGGCCGATAAACATTGGACCAGTAAGAACTTGGTGCATAAATGAGAGAGCGATCGCAAGGTATGTGTAGAGGTGGATTGTCCACCAGGTCTCGTAGGACATCTTGGCGCGCGCTTTTTTATAGGAAGAGATTCCGGCAGCTGCAAAGAAGATAAAGGCGACAAGTGCCGGAAGCATCCACGGATAGTGGATCACGATATGCCAGAGCTCGACACCGATAGCAGTCCGTTCGTTTGCGGCATAACCGATCGTCACAAGTAATACGTGGAAGGTAATCAAATAAAGAGAGTATGGCCCGAGCTTGCGGTGCCAGATAACGAGACGATCATGTCCTATCGATCGTTCGACAAAGGAGATACGCGAGACGAGTACGAGTCCCACGAGAGCCAGGTATGAACCAAGGAGTGCGCAGATCCGGCTGACAGAGGTGATGATCGGATAGACCCCCGACCAATCCGATGCCCGGGTCGACTCGAGATAGAGCGCCGCGGTAAGGCCAAGGCCCAGCCCCAAGACAATCGAGGCCCAATCGGCGTTGTAGCGCTTACCAATGCTCATAAGCGCATCCAACCTTTCAATCCTGAGAGAATATTGAGTACCGCCTAGGCGGCTGGTCTGAATAATGCCACATATGCCTCGGCGTGAGCCTCAATCATCAGCGTGGGATCAAACACTCGGAGTGCTCGCTCTTGTGCAGCCGCGCCCATGGCAGATCTGCGATCTGAATCCTGCACTAATCGTGAGATGGCTGCAGCGATCTCTTCAGCGCTCTTACCTACGATCAATCCAGTCACCTCATTTTCAATGACTTCGCTATTAGAGCCAACATCAGTGGCAACAACTGGTAGCCCGGCAAGTTGGGCCTCAATAAGTGCGATCGGCATTCCCTCGTTATCGGAAGTACTGAGCGCAACAGAGACTGAAGACCAGAACTTCGCGGCATCACTCCATCCAATAACAGAAAGATTTGATGGGGCTACCGCTTTGATCTCTTCTAATAAATCACCACCACCGGCCATGAGAAAGTTAATCGATGGCAGGAGCCTTGCAACGTCAACGGCGAGCATCGGGTTCTTCACAGATGTCACGCGCGCCATCCACCCAACGCAAAACTCACCCGAGTAGCGAACCGTACTTAATGGAAGAACACCTGGTGCAATCGAGAGCCAACTCTTACCGTTGCCAATACGAGCTGCGCGTAACTCGCGACCCACGCGATCGCCTACCGAAATCAGGAGATCAGTTCGTCGTGCATTGAATCTCTCGGCAAATGAGATAAGAAACTTTTGTACACCACCAAAACTTTGATCATCGAAGAGGTGACCATGAAAGGTGTGGACCCGCTTATGCGAACCCGGTATTAAACGAGCAATGAGGCCAGCCTTAAAGGTATGAGAGTGGACTAAGTCGGGTTTATATTCGCGGATTACTCGTCGAAGTTCAATAAATGCTCGAAGATCTGCGATGGGATTGATGGCCCTACCAAGTGAAGGGATTCGAACAATCGGCAGACCATGAACGCAGTCATCTTCGACTTCCAAGCCTTGCACGTGACCCGTCGCAAGCAATGATTCAAAGCCAGCAGGGTTAGCGGCTACGAGATCACCAACGTAGCGCGCCGTGCCACCGACATTCATTCGGGCGATGACATGAAGGACTTTCATCTCAAAAGCTACTTATCGAAGATCTGCGTGATAAGCATCGATAACTTCTTGAGGCTCACCGTTAGCGCGCATCGTGCCGTGATCCAAATAAATGGCACGTGATGCCATTGATTGAACCGCGGTGAGATCGTGAGTCACAAGGACGACTGCACAACCGCTATTCATCATCGCTTCAGTTCGGGCCTTGGATCGATTCTGGAAATCCTCATCACCAACTGATAGGACTTCATCGATTAAGAGAAGGTCCGGCGTGACATCGGTAGCGGTCGCAAAAGCCAAGCGGGCTACCATTCCTGAGGAGTATGCGCGGATAGGGATATCAAGGTGTTCGGTGAGTTGGGCCCAATCAGCGATCGCCTCGATGCGAGATTGCATCGTCTTACTATCGCGACCAAGCAGAGTCCCATAGAGCATGATGTTTTCAGCACCGGTGAGTTCAGGGTTAAATCCGGCGCCGAGTTCGATCATCGGAGCAACCGATCCACGAACGATGACGCGACCTGAGGTAGGCGGTAATACTCGGGCCAATACCTTCAGGAGCGTTGACTTGCCCGCACCATTACGACCAATCACAGCGAGCGTCTCACCGCGCGCAACATCAAAGGTCACACCATTGAGAGCGAAGAATTCTTCGTAAGCCATTCGGCGATTGATGGTATCGATCGCAGTCTGTTTGAGAGATGAGACGCGATGTCGAGTACGGCGATAAGCCAACTTGGCATCGATAACTTCAACGATCTTTTCGCGAGGGGTGCTCATAACTTTGCCACCACCTTCGGCCACTTACGTCCGAATACATAAAATCCAAGAATAAACATCACCAGCGATGTGCCAATCATCATCGCCCATTCGTGCAAGGTTGCATGCGCGTTGCCACCGTAGACATCACGAAATACTTGGAGATATGAGGTCAATGGATTGAGGTGAATCACTTTCTGGGTATGTGGTCCCAGTGCAGAGATTGGATAGAAGACTGGAGTCATGTACTGCAGCGCTAATAGTAGGATGCCAATCAACGAACGTGAGTCATCAAAATTCACATAAGCGATCGATAGCAGCAAGCCGAGTCCCGTTGAGAAAAGAGTCATACAGAGCACAAAGATTAAGAGCAGCGGAGTTTTAAATCCTGGGTGCTTCCCGAAAATAATGAGCACAACAGTCAATGGAATCAAGCCGAACATGAAATTAATCGCTGAAGAGATTGTCGCCGAAAAGGCAAAGATCTCGGGCCGGACATAAACCTTGGTGAGCACACCGGCGCCGGTCGCAATGGCATCGGCCGCCATCGTCATCCCTTGATTGAACAGGGTCATCATGAGAACGCCAGACAAGAGGTATGGCAGAAATGACTGACCATCCGGCAACCGAGACTTGAAGACGGTATTAAATACATAGAACATGACCGCAGTCGTGAACAATGGGTTCAGTAGCGACCACCAGATGCCGATAACGGATCGCTTGTAGCGAACGGTGAGGTCACGTGCGACGAGCAATCGGAGCAGTGAGCGCTTCTCCCAGACCGCCTTTAAGACGGAGATGACGGGGGTTTGTCTGACAGCCGAGTCATAAGCCTGCATGCTTGAGATACCCCGCAATGTCATCGATGATGGTTTCGAGTGAACGGGTAGGTGCCCAGCCCGTCGTTGCCTTAATCTTAGAGATATCAGGGATACGTCGTTGCATATCTTCAAAGCCCGCGCCATAAGCATCTTCGTAGGACTTCATTGAGATCACGGATGAAGAGCCCAAACGAGCAATCACAGCTGAAGCCAACTCATTGATGGTTACTTCATAGTTATTACCGATGTTATAGACCTGACCAATCGTGGCTTCACTATCAATTACTGATAACAAACCGGCCACAGCATCTGCAACGTGGCAGAAGCAACGGGATTGGGCACCCGTGCCATACACATCGAGCGGTTCACCTTTAAGGGCGGCCTCAACAAATCGAGGCACCACCATTCCGTATGAACCAACCTGGCGTGGTCCCACGGTATTGAAGAATCGAACCAATCGAACTGGTAAACCATTCTCGCTGTAATAGAAGTAAGCCATCGACTCATCGATCGCCTTCGCCTCTGAGTAGCTCCATCGTGATTTCAATGGCGAGCCTACGATGCGATCTGACTCTTCATCAAGCGGACCGCCACCATTCTTGCCATAGACCTCAGATGACGAAGCGATCAAAACTGGCACCTTTGATTTTAGAGATACCTCTAAGACATTCTCGGTGCCGTGCAGATTAATCCTGAGTGACTCAAGTGGCTTATCAACAATATTAAATACACCAACTGCCGCTGCGAGATGTATAACATGATCAACTTCTGAAACCAAGGAAGAAACCAAATCGGGATCAAGAATCGAACCGCTATAGAACGAAACTAACGGATCACCAATCAAATGCTCAATGTTGTGATGATTGCCCGTCGATAAGTTATCAAGGATAAGAACGCTATCCCCACGCCCAACGAGCGCATCTGCCACATGAGAGCCAATAAAGCCCGCACCACCGGTGATTAAGTACTTCATTAATAACCACCTCGAGTATCGAGAATCGGGATAGATCCCAGCGCATCCAGATCGGTACCGGTATGAGGATTAACCAAGATCGCCAAGTCATAACCGCTACTTAATGCCGCTGATGCTTCACCCTTCCACTGCCCGACCACATGATCGTGCCAGACAACATCTGCGCCAGCGCTGCGCAGCAGGCTAATCAATGGTTCGGCCGGGGTCTCTCGAATATCGGCAACATCAGGCTTATAAGCAACACCAATCACCACGATCTTCTTTGCAGAGAGTGACCCGAGAATCCCGGTAGCGACCCCAACAAAATATGATGGACGAGAGATATTGACTTCATTCGCAAGGTCAATGAACCTAGTCGAGGCACCAATCTCTTTTGCCTTTGCAGCTAAATAGGTTGGGTCGACCGGTATGCAATGTCCGCCGACCCCACCTGATGGAAAGAACGGCATGAACCCATATGGTTTGGTCGATGCCGCACTAATTACTTCACGGACATCAATCTTCATCTTGCTACAAAAATCAGCAATCTCGTTGATAAATGAAATATTTACCAACCTAAAAGAGTTCTCGAGTAACTTCGCAGTTTCAACAACTTCAATAGAAGAGAAAGAACTCACACTCGAAACGAACTTTGAATAGAACTGAACCGCGCGAGAGGTAGCTGCTTCCGCAAGACCCGCAACTAATTTTGGCGTGTTCTTCAGGTTCCAATTCTTATTCGCTGGATCAATTCGCTCTGGTGAATAAGCAAGATCGTGACCACCGAAAATCGGAGCTAAGACTTCACGAGTAAAGCCCGGTGAAACTGTCGATTCATTTATAACAAGAGCACCGTCAGATAAAAAACCAGCAACAGAATTGGCACCAGAAAGCATCATTGAATTATCTGGATTGCGATTGGCATCTAACGGAGTAGGTAGACAGAGTACCACGACCTCTGCCCCAACAACATCGGCAAAATCTGTCGATGCCCGGTAGTAGACCGACTGCGCCGCGAGATAGCCATCCGCGATATCTCCGATCGGTGACTTGCCCGCGTTGAGTCCCGCGACACGATCGCCATCGAGGTCGATGCCGACAACTTCATATCCAGCTTCAGCGGCAGCGAGAGCTAGTGGTAGACCAACATAGCCTTGACCAATCACCGCAACCTTCATGCCCATGTCCCTAGGTTATCGGCCTAGAGGCTGCCGAAATCCTTATGAGCAGTTTTACTTGCATCACTTTGCGGTGCAAACGAGTCAATCTTTGTGATCATCGACTTTGCCCCGGCGGTATCCCCCGAAGCCTTCATATCCTCACCGAGTTGAAGAAGATTTATATAGTTGAGCGGATCCAGCACTGATATCTTCCGCCGATATTGAATTGCCTCGGCGAAATTTTTTGTCTCTTCTTCAATCACCGCAGCTGATTCGATTGCGTCAATCGCCTTGGGATCCCTTGAAATAACGGCATTTAGGTCTGCTTTTGCTTCGGAAATTGCCCCAGCGCGGGCAAGAAGGAATGCGACAGAAGTCTTGATATGTCCATCCTGGAATCCAAATTGCAATGGTTTACGCGCGGCTTGAAAATAGAGATCTTTTAGTGATGCGCTCGGAGGTGCATAGGATCGGAGTGTCTTCAAAGATGAATCAGATAAGAACATCGGTATCGAGAGCGAAATTCCGACGACGAAAAGTAATCCAGAGACCATTGGTTGAGCAAGCGACCCAGATGAATTAATCTTTTCTGGCTTGCTCGACCTGGATTTCGATGGAGTCTTTACCTGTATCGCCTTCAGAATTTCATCTTTAGACAATGCGATAACTATTCCACCAAGAATCCAACCCCAGATCGCGATGCCTAGATTGTCAATTGAAATTAGAGATTGTGCCTCGTAGGTGATCCACGCACCGAAAAAAGTTGCAACGGTAATTTGTTTCGCCCCTGTTGAATTTCTAAGGGCCACAACGCCACGCCAGAAAATGAAGAGCGTGATGGCTAAAAATGCTGTAAGTACAAAGATTCCACCAGTGGCCGCTAATTGAATCGGCACATCATGCGCGGCGTTCGAGATTATGAGTGGGCCTCGCCGCAGAACCTGAGTTAGGTCCCGGTATTCTCGGAAATAGGCACCGTAGCGATCTAGCCCCACACCAAACCAGGGATGAGTTTTGAACATCCGAATACCAGCACGCCAATAATCACCACGGTACGTCACGGAGATCTTGTAGAAGAAACTCCTTAACGGTCCATGGTTCAACATGCCGACCAGACCTAGTCCACCCACTAACACTGAGAGCCCTACCAACAGCCAGGCTGCGATCTTCTGACGTTGATGAATCCAGACAATAACGACTACGCCCAAACCAATTGCACCTGCGAGTAATCCCTGGCGCACCTGACTAAAGATGATCGTGATAAACAAAATTAGGAGATTAACCGAAGCGGAGAATCGAACCCAGCGGGCTTTATCCCCATTAACTATCAGTCCAACGGCTAGCACTAGGAAGATAGCCATAACTGCCGCAGCAAAGTCGGGATTACCAAGTGTTGAAAGCACGCTGTTATACGGGTTATTCCAAGGAATCCTATCGATCTTAAAATGTTGCAAGAAGCCATAGAACCCGATGATGAATCCGACTGCCAAAATCACTCGATCAAAGACGGCGATATTCGAAAAATTGAACAAAAACGAGGCTGTGACAAAGAAGAGGATCAGTGAAAAATACGAAAGAAATCCCGTCCGGCGGGCATAATCTCCAAAGAACCCTTGCAACTTAACATCGGTCGCTATGAAAGCGAACAGAAACGACATGGCAAATAGTCCACTCAGAATCAATACCGATCGATCAATCGAGTTACCGAAGCGAACCTTGAACTGAAACCCAACCCATCCAAGAAGCCACAACCCCACCGAGTAAAGAATCCAGGACTTTGGCGCATTGAAAGGATCCTCGAGTGAAGACCATAAGGATAGCGAGACCAGGGATCCACCCACCAAGAGCCAATTCAAAGCCGAACGATCAGGACTCTTAGTTGAAGTAGCCATGAAAGAAGGTTACAGATATCGCAAGCAAATAGAGATGAAAAACCAGTCATAAAAGCCAGAAGGCCGGCCCCTAAGGGGCCGGCCTTCTGTACTACTTGGGTTTTAGCTAACTCGTAAGAGTTATGCCTTTACCTTTGCAGCGATCTTCTTGACGAGAGCTGAAAGGCTTGCGATCTGTGAAGCAATCGCTGAAACCTTTGTAGCCAAGTCTGTTACTGCAGCAAGAGCAGCATCTGCCTTGTCGCCTGCATCCAAAGCAGCCTGCT
>CAILJM010000014.1 GCA_903834515.1 uncultured Actinomycetes bacterium | reverse complement strand
GGCAACCTCGGAGTAATGCTCGAACTCAACTGCGAAACCGATTTCGTAGCAAAGGGTGAGCGTTTCCAAGAGCTTGCCGATGAATTGATTGCTCATCTAGAGTCATCAAAGATCGGTGATCTTGCAGCATTCTTATCCTCAACACTTCCAACAGGAAAGTCTGTTCAGGATCGCATTGATGAAGGTAACGCGACCCTCGGTGAGAAGATCGAGATTCGCCGCGTTGTAGTTCTTGATGGTTCACCGGTCGCTCTTTACTTGCACCGCACCAGCCCAGATCTACCACCTCAGCTCGGTGTACTTGTTCAACTCGCATCAGATGCACTTGAAGCCGGCAAGGATGTTGCTCAGCACATCGCAGCCTTCGCTCCACAGTATGTCCGTCGCGAAGATATCCCTACAGATGCAATCGAATCAGAGCGCCGTATTGCTGAAGAGACTGCCCGTGCTGAAGGAAAGCCAGAAGCTTCACTTTCTAAGATTGTTGAAGGTCGTGTGACTGGATTCGTCAAGGAAGTCTCACTTCTCGAGCAGGCCTTCGCAAAGGATGCCAAGAAGACAGTTCAGCAGATCCTCGATGAAGCAAAGACCGCCGTCTCGGCGTTTCACCGCTTCAAGGTCGGTCAGTAAAGCAATAAACTCTGACCTGTCAGGTCAGATGATTGTTGGCAAGATTCAGTAGAGCGAAAGGAGCACCCTCAATGGCCCGCAGTGGTTATAAGAGAGTGCTCCTTAAGCTTTCTGGTGAAGTATTTGGTGGCCAGAAGGGCATCGGTGTTGATCCCGATGTTGTGGCTGATATCGCCAAGCAGATAGCCGATGTCGTCAATGGCGGCACTCAAATTGCAATTGTTGTCGGTGGTGGAAATTATTTCCGCGGCGCCGAACTTCAACAATTAGGTATGGACCGGGCTCGAGCTGATTACATGGGAATGCTCGGCACTGTCATGAACTGCCTCGCACTTCAAGATTTTCTTGAGAAGGCTGGAATCCAAACTCGCGTGCAGACGGCGATCACGATGGGTCAAGTAGCCGAGCCTTATATTCCGCTACGTGCCATTCGTCACCTCGAGAAGAATCGCGTTGTGATATTCGGTGCTGGTGCAGGAATGCCATTCTTCACAACCGATACCGTTGCAGCCCAACGCGCGCTCGAAATTCATGCAAATGCGCTCTTGCTCGCAAAGAGTGGTGTCGACGGTGTGTACACCGCAGATCCAAAGAAGGATCCGACCGCGACAAAATATAACTCAATAAGTTACGACGATGTGTTGGCAAAATCGCTCGCCGTCGCAGATGCCGCAGCATTTAGCCTCTGCCGGGAAAACAATCTCCCAATCATTGTCTTTGACCTTAAGAACAATGGAAATATCGGCCGAGCAGTCCGCGGGGATGCGATCGGCACCCTCGTTTCAGCTGATCCAAAAAAGTAAATTCATACACTCGTACAAGTGAGGAAAGCCAATGCCTGAGCTCAGTGAAATTCTCGTAGATGCCACATCTAAGATGGCGAAGGCTATCGAGGTCGCGAAAGAAGATTTTGGCGCAATCCGCACCGGTCGTGCCCACCCAGGTATGTTTTCAAAGATCATGGTTGATTACTACGGAACCATTACGCCCCTTAACCAACTCGCCTCTTTCCAGGTTCCAGAAGCGCGCATGGCGCTTGTTTCACCATACGACAAGAGTGCGATGGGTCTCATTGAGCGCGCAATTCGCGAATCAGATTTGGGAGTGAATCCGGCAACTGATGGCGCTGTCATTCGTGTCAATTTCCCACAACTCACCGAGGAGCGACGTAAGGATTACATCAAAGTCGCTCGAGGCAAAGCTGAGGATTCAAAGATCTCGATCCGCAATATCCGTCGCGCGGCGATGGATCTCATGGCGAAGATGGAGAAAGATGGCGAAGCCGGCAAGGATGAAATCGCCCGCTATGAAAAAGATCTAGAAAAAGTCACAACCGAACATGTGAATGAGATTGATAAGTTGCTGAAGCATAAAGAAGCAGAGTTGCTCGAAGTCTAAAATGGAAGATATTCACTCGCTTCACGAGAGCATAAATAAAAAGGCTGGCAGAAATCTCGGCTCTTCTATTCTCGTGTCAGCAGCGATAATCACCTTGGTCTTTGGCTCGCTTGCAATTAATCCCGCGATCTTCGCTGTGCTCGTTACCGTCGCACTCATGATCGCAATTCGAGAACTCAATCATGCGTACCGAATCGGTGGCGTGATTATCCCGGATTGGATGCTTGTCATTGCGGTACCGCTCACAATCGCAGCTGCATGGTTTGGAAAAGTCTCTCTTCTCGCTATCGCGCTTGCATTTGTTACCACCAATATCATGGTTCTACTGATGTTCTTGGATCCAGTTGATTTTGTAAAGCGCTCAACAGCAGCGGTCTTTGCCATCTTCTATATTCCATTCCTTGGTGGCTTCTTAGTTCTCCTCGCTCATCATGACGATGCGGTGGCGAGAATCTTGACCCTTGTCGTTCTCACGAGCTGCAATGACACCTTCGCATATATCTTCGGAGTTCTCTTTGGTAAGCACTACTTGGCACCACACATCAGCCCCAAAAAGACATGGGAGGGTTTGATTGGATCGGTGATCGCCACGACTGTTGGCGCGTCACTCGTCTTCCATTACTCACTCCATCGTCATTGGTGGTTGGGTACCATGATTGGCCTGATGGCAGTGGCAACTGCAACCTGCGGTGATCTCATTGAATCTGCAATGAAGCGTGACTTACACATCAAAGATATGAGTAACTTCTTGCCCGGCCACGGCGGAATCCTTGATCGCCTAGACTCAATTCTCTTCACTGCACCAGCAGTGTGGGCAGTTCTTGAGCTCGTGAATCACTACAAGTTATGAGGAAGTAATGAGCGAACTGCCCGAAATCAAACTGATATTCGATGAGCCAAAGCAACGAGTAAAACCACCTAAGCACTTTGCCGATCTCGATCCAACAGAGCGAACGGCTCTTGCCCTCGAACTCGGGATTCCAGCCTTTCGGGCAAAGCAGGCAGGAGTTCATTTCTTCACTCACTACAACGATGATCCTGAGTCCTGGAGTGATATTCCAAAAGAACTTCGTTCGGTCATGGCAGAAAAATTCACTCCGAAGTTAATTACCCTCGTTCGCTCTGTTACTGCTGATGGCGGTCGCACTCGTAAAGATCTTTGGAAACTTCATGATGGAGTTCTCGTTGAATCTGTGTTGATGCGATACAGCGATCGCACCACAGTCTGCATCTCCTCACAGGCTGGCTGCGGCATGAACTGTCCTTTCTGTGCTACCGGCCAAGGCGGACTTACACGTAATCTCACGGCTGGCGAGATCACGGCCCAAGTTGTGGCCGCCGCACGTGCATGTGATCAAGGCGAACTTCCAGGCGGACCGACAAGACTCTCGAATGTCGTCTTCATGGGAATGGGCGAACCGATGGCAAATTACAACGCGGTCATGAGAACGATTAGAAATATCACAGCGCCACAACCGGATGGACTTGGCATCGGCGCGCGCTCTGTAACCCTTTCTACCGTGGGTCTTGTCAGCGGAATCGAAAAACTTATCTCTGAAGATATTCCCGTGACGCTGGCGATCTCACTTCATACTCCCGATGATGAACTTCGCGATTCTTTGGTACCTATCAACTCCCGCTGGAAGGTCCGGGAAGTGCTGGAAGCGGCAGATAAGTACTCTGATAAGACTGGGCGTCGATACTCAATCGAATATGCGATGATCAAGGATATTAATGATCAGGCCTGGCGTTCGGATCTTCTTGGACGACTTCTCAAAAATAGAAATGCACACGTCAATCTCATTCCGCTCAACCCGACTCCAGGCTCTAAGTGGACGGCATCACGCCCCGAAGATGAAGCGGAATTTGTCCGCATTCTCGAGAGTTACGGGGTTCCCGTGACAGTACGTGATACGCGAGGTCGAGAAATTGATGGCGCATGTGGTCAATTGGCCGCCGCCGAAGTAACCTCTGAGGCATGAAATCACTCTCTAACTTCATCAACGGCAAGTCACTCCCAGCACAATCAGGTGCAACATCAGATCTCATCAATCCTGCCACTGGCCAGGTATATGCGAGCGCTCCGGTCTCAAGTGCAGCCGATGTAGATCAAGCGATGACTGCCGCCGCAGCTGCTTTTGTAGAGTGGAGAGATTCGACTCCATCAGAGCGTCAACGTGCACTGCTCAAGATTGCGGATGCCTTTGAATCACGAGCCGATGAATTAGTTGCTATCGAATCAGAGAACTGCGGTAAGCCACTTTCACTGACAGCTTCTGAAGAGTTACCACCAATGGTCGATCAGATTCGTTTCTTCGCCGGTGCTGCCCGTAATTTGGAGGGGCGCTCTGCTGGCGAATACATGAAAGGCATGACCTCTTTCATCAGACGTGAACCGATTGGTGTCTGCGCCCAAGTAACTCCGTGGAACTATCCGATGATGATGGCAGTCTGGAAGTGGGCGCCAGCTATTGCTGCAGGAAATACCGTTGTCTTGAAGCCGAGTGATACAACACCTGCATCGACAACATGGATGGCAGAAGTCATGGCCGAGTTCTTGCCGGCTGGTGTATTTAACGTAGTCTGTGGCGATCGAGATACCGGTCGTGCGCTCGTCGATCATGCTATTCCACAAATGGTTTCTATCACTGGATCGGTTCGCGCAGGAATGGAAGTTGCAACGAACGCTGCGAAGGATCTCAAGAAGGTTCACCTTGAATTGGGTGGAAAGGCGCCAGTTGTTGTCTTTGCTGATGCCGATCTTGCAGCGGCCGCAGAAGCGATCGCAATCGCAGGCTATTTCAACGCCGGCCAAGATTGCACAGCCGCAACTCGCGTTATGGTGGAAGCCAGCGCATACGATGATTTTGTCGCACTCCTTGGCGCTCAAGCACGAGAGAACATTGCGACTGGCGGTCCCGCTGAAGATGTCCTTTATGGGCCTGTAAATAATGCAAACCAGTTAGCACGAGTTGCCGGATTCATTGAACGCACACCTTCACATGCACAGATCGTTGCCGGCGGAACCCAAGTCGATCGCCCAGGCTATTTCTGGAATCCAACAGTTGTCGCTGGACTTTTACAGAGCGATGAGATGATTCAGAACGAAATCTTTGGACCAGTAATCACAATTCAGAAATTCACGGATGAAGCGGAGGCTGTGCGATTTGCTAATGGCGTTGCATACGGACTTGCATCATCTGTCTGGACAAGCAATCACTCGCGGGCGATGCGCATGGCTAAGGCCTTCGACTTCGGCTGCGTCTGGATCAATACGCATATTCCGCTTGTTGCCGAGATGCCACATGGTGGATTCAAGCACTCTGGCTATGGAAAAGATCTCGGTAGCTATGGATTCGAGGATTACACGCGCATCAAGCATGTGATGACCAATCTCAACGCATAACCGCACGTAGAACAGAAGAAGTACCTCTCTTATCTAACGGGTAGGCTTGGGCTGTGCGCGAGATTGTCATCCTTGGTTCTACAGGTTCAATTGGCGTGCAAGCCCTTGAACTCGTTGCAGCTAATCCAGATCTCTTCCGTGTGGTCGGAATCAGCGCCGGTTCGAAGAACCTTCCGTTACTTTTTGAACAGGCGAGAAAGTTTCACGTGCCGATCGTTGGCACAACCGCTATTCGCTCAGCGTGGGAAAACCTTGCAGATGGCATCTCAGTTATTGATGGCGAGAGCGCTTCTACCGAAATCGCTGCGATTAGCTGCGATATCGTTTTAAATGGGATCACTGGTTCGATTGGACTCGGGCCAACTCTCTCAGCGTTGGCAGCGGGAAACAAAGTAGCACTCGCTAATAAGGAGTCACTTGTCGCCGGCGGACCTTTAGTTATGGCATATGGCGCCGACCGCATCATTCCGGTTGATTCTGAACATTCAGCTCTCTACCAGGCGCTCCTTGCTGGCAAGCGAAGTGAGGTCAAAAAGTTTGTTATCACTGCAAGTGGTGGCGCCTTCCGCGACCGTGTAGACCTTGATGGCGTAACGTTGCAGGAAGCCCTTTCACACCCCACCTGGTCCATGGGTCCAATGGTCACAATTAATTCAGCGACGTTAATGAATAAGGGATTAGAAATTATTGAAGCACATTATCTCTTTGATCTGCCTTACTCCCAGATCGAAGCAGTAATTCATCCGCAATCGGTCGTGCATTCGATGGTGGAATTTATTGATGGATCAACGATTGCACAGTTAAGCCCCCCAAATATGAAGGGGCCGATTGGCTACGCCTTGAGCTATCCAGATCGTCTCAAACGCTCCACTACCCCAGTCGACTGGAGCAGAAAACAGAGTTGGGATTTCTCACCCGTCGACACCACCAAATATGAAGCAATCTCATTGGCGAGGATGGCAGGGGAGCAGGGTTCGATAGCAACAGCGACTCTCAATGCTGCGAATGAATCAGCCGTCGAGGCCTTTATATCGGGACGAATAGAATTTTCAGAGATTACCCAGATAGTTAAGCGAACATTAGAGACGATAGATTCGCGCGCAGAAAGTGTTCGTGGAGATGTTCGAGATCTCGCTGATGTCAGTAGTGTCGAGAAGAATGCACGTATGACAGCATCTACACATATAGAGGAGCTTGCTCGTTAATGTTAGCCATCGTTGGAGTACTCGCCTTTATCGTTGCACTTCTCTTCTCTGTGATGCTCCATGAGTTAGGCCATTTCCTCTTCGCAAAGCGATTTGGTATGAAGATCACAGAATTCTTCTTGGGCTTTGGAAAACGACTTTGGTCCTTTACCCGTGGCGAGACCGAGTTTGGCGTAAAAGCGATTCCAGCAGGTGGCTACTGTCGAATTGTTGGAATGTCTTCTCGCGAGGAACTCACATCTGAAGATTCGGGACGTGCCTTCTATAAAGCCTCAGTGGGCAAACGATTGATCGTTCTCGGAGCAGGTTCGACCCTTCATTTCATTCTGGGATTTGTACTCCTCTTTACCCTCTTTGCTGCGGTCGGAACAGCATCGATCACCCCGGTCGTCGAACAGGTTGCTAGCTGTTACACAACGATCAATGGCAAATGCCCAGCGAGCAGTCCGGTCTTGCCTGCGAAGGCGGTCGGAATTTTGGCCGGCGATCGCATCACCTCAATTAATGGCCAACCGGTAAGAGATTGGTCTAAAGATGTACAGATAATCCGAAATAGCCCTGGCGTTCCAATTGACCTCAAGGTCGAGCGAAATGGGCAAGAGTTAAGTTTCACAATCACTCCTACAGCGCAGATGGTAAATGGGAAATCCGTAGGCATTATTGGCGTCATCAACAAAGTTGGAATGCTACGCCAAACTCCGATCGACTCGACTGTCCATGCTTGGCAGCTCGGGCACCAACTCTTCACAAGTTCAATCTCATCGTTGGTATCTCTGCCTGGCAAGATTCCAGCTCTCATCAGTGAGACCCTCGGTGGCAAGGCACGAGATCCACAAGGCTTAGTAGGCGTTGTTGGTGTGGCACAAGCCTCTGCTCAAACTGTGAGCGATAGCAAGCTCGCTTGGAACGAGCGAATTGCGACCTTCATCATGATTATCGCGAGCCTCAATATCTTCGTTGGCATATTCAACCTCTTGCCGCTCTTGCCACTCGATGGTGGACATATGGCGGTTGCGATTGTGGATGGCCTTCGCAATTTCTGGGCGAGGGTTCGTCGTAGACCAGTTCCACGGCCGATCGATGTGGAGGCGCTCACGCCTATCACGATTGTCGTATTCCTCTTCCTCGCAGCTCTCTCAATCCTGCTTCTGGCCGCTGATATTTTCAATCCTGTGCATTTTAATCTCTAATAAGGCAGAATAAAGCGCATGGTTGATCTCGGAATTCCTTCAGCACCTCTGCCAACGCTCTCGCCTCGACGCAAGAGCAAGCAACTTAAGGTTGGTAGCGTCCTCGTCGGTGGAGATGCACCGGTAAGCGTCCAGTCAATGTGCACTACCTTGACCTCGGATGTGAATGCCACACTTCAGCAGATTGCAGAGCTCACCGCGTCTGGTTGTCAGATTGTTCGAGTGGCAGTCCCATCTCAAGACGATGCTGATGCACTCGCGCAGATTGCTAAGAAGTCTCAGATCCCGGTCATCGCAGATATTCACTTCCAGCCAAAATATATCTTTGCGGCTATCGATGCAGGTTGTGCAGCAGTTCGAGTAAACCCTGGCAATATCAAACAATTTGATGACAAGGTTAAGGAAGTTGCCAAGGCTGCAGGTGATGCTGGAATTCCAATTCGCATCGGCGTCAACGCTGGATCACTCGACCCTCGGCTCCTTGCAAAGTACGGGAAGGCAACGCCCGAGGCGCTCGCCGAGTCTGCGCTCTGGGAGGCATCACTCTTCGAAGAGCATGGTTTCAGCGATATCAAGATTTCAGTAAAGCATCATGATCCAGTCACAATGGTGAAGGCTTACCGACTGCTGGCGGCTCAGTGCGACTATCCATTGCATCTAGGTGTAACCGAAGCTGGACCAATTTTCCAGGGAACTATTAAGTCCGCCACAGCTTTCGGAATCCTTCTCGCTGAGGGAATCGGTGACACGGTGCGCGTCTCACTCTCAGCGCCACCAGTTGAAGAGGTCAAGGTAGGAATCTCAATCCTTGAATCGCTCAACCTTCGTCAACGTAAGTTGGAGATTGTCTCCTGCCCATCATGCGGTCGCGCTCAGGTCGATGTCTATACCTTGGCCGAGAAGGTTCAAGCCGGCCTGCAAGGAATGACAGTTCCACTCCGAGTAGCAGTTATGGGATGCGTCGTAAATGGTCCTGGTGAAGCGCGCGAAGCAGATCTCGGTGTTGCCTCAGGTAATGGCAAGGGACAGATATTCGTAAAGGGTGAAGTCATCAAGACCGTCCCTGAATCTGCAATCGTCGAAACGTTAATCGAAGAGGCGATGCGCCTTGCTGAAGAGATGGAAGCAGCAGGAGTCGCATCAGGGGCGCCTGAAGTTTCAGTCAAATAACCTAAAGCGGTTTGCCAGCTCATTCGATTCGGTAAGGTTGCGCCATGCTACGTATGTCGACCTTGCTTCTGCGCACACTTCGCGACGATCCCGCCGATGCTGAGGTCGCAAGCCATCGCCTCCTGGTACGCGCTGGATATGTCCGCCGAATCTCGGCCGGCATCTACTCGTGGCTGCCTCTGGGATATCTCACCTTCCGCAATATTGAGCGCGTTGTCCGTGAAGAGATGGATGCAGCGGGATTTCAAGAAGTGCATTTCCCATCGATGCTGCCAAAAGAACCTTATGAAGAGACTAATCGCTGGGAAGAGTATGGCCCGGATCTCTTTCGACTCAAAGATCGCAAGGGTAATGATTACCTCTTAGGTCCAACACACGAAGAGATGTTCACATTAATGGTCAAGGGTGAATACTCCTCATATAAGGATCTGCCACTCTCGATCTATCAAATTCAAACAAAGTTTCGCGATGAGCCACGTCCACGTTCTGGAATTATTCGGGGCCGCGAATTTGTCATGAAAGATTCTTATTCATTCGATATGGATGAAGCGGGGCTAGAGATTTCATATCAGAAACACCGCGAAGCCTATGTCAAGACTTTTAAACGCCTCGGTCTCTCCTTCAATATTGTGGCTGCGATGGCTGGCGCGATGGGTGGATCCAAATCTGAAGAATTCTTGGCGCCATGCCCTACCGGTGAAGATACCTACGTACTCTGCGAGAAATGTGGATACGCGGCAAATGTAGAAGCGATGGTGACCAAAACTTCTCCGTATGTTGGCGACGCTCCTGCCGCGCTCGAAGTATTTGACTCACCGAATACGCCAACAATCGATTCACTCGTCGATCTGCTGAATGCAAAATTTGGAGGCGGCTATTCGGCTGATCTCACATTGAAAAACGTGATGTTGATGGCCGATGAGAAGGCAATCTCTGTCCTTGTGCCGGGGGACCGCGAAGTAGATCTTAAACGCCTCGGCGCAAATCTATCTGGCGTCCAAGAGCTTCGCCTCTTTGAAGATGCAGACTTCGAGAAGTTCCCAGGTCTTGTAAAGGGCTATATCGGGCCACAGGATGCGAAGAAATTTGGAATCACCATTTATGCCGATCCACGAGTCGTGCCGGGCTCGCATTGGGTGACTGGCGCAAATGAAAAAGATAAGCACGCGCGCTTTGTGACGAATGGTCGCGACTTCGACGTTGATGCCTATCTGGAGGCGGCAGAAGTTCGCGCTGGTGATCTCTGTCCAAAGTGTGACAACCCCGTCATCATCGATCGGGCGATTGAGATCGGACATATTTTCCAACTCGGACGCAAATACGCTCAAGCCTTGAATCTCACCGTCTTGGATCAGAATGGCAAATCTCAGGTTGTGACGATGGGCTCCTATGGAATTGGAGTCTCGCGAGCCGTGGCAGCGATTGCCGAGCAGACACATGATGAAATTGGCCTAAGTTGGCCGCGCGAGATTGCACCTGCAGATGTGCACCTCGTTGCGACCGGAAAAGATGAAGCGATCTTTGAGACTGCGGAAAAGTTAGCCCACGAACTTGAATCCAAAGGGTTGCGAGTGATGTTTGATGATCGCAAGGAACCAAGTGCTGGTGTGAAGTTCAAGGATGCTGAGCTCATCGGAATCCCTTACATCGTCATTGTCGGTAAGGCGCTTGCAGAAGGAAAGTTGGAACTTCGCGTTCGTAAGAGTGGAGAGAAGAGCGAAATCTCGGCAGCCACTGCAGGCGAGGAGATTTATTCAATCGTCACTTCAGCTTCCTCAATTACGGCGTAATGTCCCTCTCTCTCTGGCAGTGGATTTTTCTTGCCCTTGCCGCGGGGATGGCTGGATTTATTGATGCGATAGCCGGTGGTGGGGGATTAATTCAACTTCCTGCGCTCTTGATAGGCCTTTCAAATAAACCGATACCGATGGTACTTGGCACGAATAAGGTGCCATCTATTTTCGGTACATCCTTCTCAGCGGTTGCCTACTTTAAGAGAGTAAAGCCAGATCTTCATCTCACTCTTTCGATGGCAATTCCCGCTTTCATCGGATCGGCGGCTGGGGCAAGACTGGCAGCATCGTTCCCCAAATCTATCTTTAGACCAATCATCATTCTGCTCTTGCTCTTAGTAGCGCTTTATACCTGGAAGCGCCCACATTTGGGAATGGAAGAGAACTTAAAGTTCACACCTCGAACTCGAAAATATATTGTCGGAATCTTCGGGCTGCTGATCGGTTTCTATGATGGCATTTTTGGCCCAGGAACTGGATCTTTCTTGCTCTTTATTCTCGTTGGAGTAGTGGGGTATGCATTTCTCAAAGCATCGGCGACCGCGAAGTTGGTAAATATCGCCACAAACTTTGCAGCAATTTTGACCTTTACATTTACTGGACATATTTGGTGGCGGGTTGGTTTGATTCTCGCAATTGCAAATATCTCAGGGTCAATTCTTGGAGCGAGGCTTGCAATTCGCGGGGGATCGCCACTTGTCCGCAAAGTCTTTTTGGTCATGACGTTTTTGCTCATTGCAAAAGTGGGTTATGATTGGGCCACGGCTTCTTAAGAACCGCATACAACTGAATAGAGGTAAGTGAATGACCCTTATTGACGAGATTGCCGCAGCGATCACTCCAGCTATCGAAGCCGCAGGATGCTACTTAGAGGAAGTTACCCTCACACCCGCTGGCAAACGTAAAATCATGACTGTTATTGTCGATGGTGAATCAAACCTATCGCTTGACCAAGTAACAGCTGTATCTAAAGAAGTTTCAGCGATAGTTGAAGTTCTCCCAGTACTTGGAGATACACCTTTCACCCTTGAAGTTACTTCACCCGGCGTAGATCGCCCACTCTCTAAACCCCGCCACTGGCGCAAAAATCAGGGACGGCTCATAAACGCGACTTTGCATGACGATAAAAATATTAAAGGTCGAATTGGTGATTCAACGGAGGTCGATGTTGAAATCGATTCGGTGAGGGTTGCTTTCTCTGAAATCAAGAAGGCCCTTGTCGAAATTGAATTTAAATCCCTTAAGAGTTCCGATAGTGAGGGTGACGAATAATGCCAGTAGAGATGTCTGCACTCGTCGCAATTATTGCCGAAAAGAAGATGCCGCTGGAGAAACTCATTAGTCAGATTGAGAATGCAGTTGCCGCGATTTATGCCGAACAACCGGAAGCTAAGCCCGGGGGACGTGCAGTACTTAACCGCCAAACTGGTGAGATCGTTATCTGGACCTCGATCTTTGACGAGGAAGGTATCTTCGTTGAGAGCGTGATCCATGAGATCGAGGGCTTTGAACAACTCGCAGATAAAGAAGCACGCAAGACGATCAAGCAAGCAATGCGAGATGCGAACGATGCGACGATTGTTGGCGAATTTTCTACAAGTGTTGGCGATGTTATTTCGGGGATTGTGCAGCAAGGTCGCGATAAAGAAGTGATCTATGTCGATCTAGGCAAAGTTGAAGGCAAGATTCCACCGAATGAACAAGTTCCCACTGAGTCGTTCAAGCACGGAGATCGAATAAAGGCATTTGTTGTCGATGTTAAGCAAGGTGAGAAGGGACCAGAGATCACTCTCTCTCGGACACACCCAGCTCTCGTCAAAGCTCTCTTCGCACTTGAAGTGCCTGAGGTAAAGGATCGCACGGTAGAGATCGTTGGAATTTCTCGTGAGCCTGGCGCACGGACGAAGATCTCAGTACGTTCTCATCGAGCAGGCGTGAGCCCAAAGGGCGCGCTCATTGGACCGAGTGGAATCCGATCTCGCGCCGTCATTGATGAGTTGCAAGGCGAGAAGATTGATATCGTCGATTTCTCAGAGGATCCAGCTCTCTACGTAGCCTCAGCTCTTGCGCCGGCGAAGGTGTCCAGCGTTGAGATCGTTGACCTTGAGACGAAATCTGCAAAGGTCATCGTTCCGGATTACCAACTCTCACTCGCAATCGGTGCAAATGGGCAGAATGCCCGCTTGGCCGCTCGCCTCACGGGATGGCGGATCGATATCCACCCAGATAATCCTGTGGCTCGAATCGAGAAGCCAAAACCAATCGAGCCAACTGAGCCAACCGACCCAACCGTCCCAACCGAAGATGGGGCTGAAGTGAGCGAAAATGGGCAGGGATTACCGTCTAACGATCAGTAGCAGGTAAGGTTGGCACTCCAGTTCACTCGTGAGCCGTCTGGAGAGTTGATTGCCTACCCGCAGTTGCATCGCCTGTCGAGCACGAGAGTCCTGGGAAGATCTACTTCATCTAGTGGTGATCGATGGTCGGGTAATTCCTGATCCAGATCACAGACTTTCTGGACGTGGAGCTTGGTTACATCCCCGATGTTTTGAGATGGCCAAGAGCCGGAGAGCTTTTACTCGTGCCTTTCCAGGCGCAAGTAAAGAGCAACCACTCGTACTTGATGCACTCGATGAATTAGTGAATTTTTTACTCAACTCTTAAGGAGACCAGAATGGCAAGCACACAAGCATGAGCACCGCGCGCTCATGAGTAAGGCAATCATTTAGGCTCCTGTTTGAACCCCAGGGCCTATGAATAATCTAGGTTCACACTGGGAAGGCAATTGTGGCAAAAGTCCGCGTTTACGAATTAGCAAAAGAGCTCGGTTTAGAGAGTAAAGAACTGCTCGCAAAGTTACAAGAAGTTGGCGAGTTCGTTCGTTCTGCATCATCAACTGTTGAAGCACCTGTCGTGCGCAAGTTGATGGAGAAGTTCCCTGATATGAAGGCTGCAGAAGCTTCAGCAGAGAAGCCAAAGACTGCGAAGAAGGCCGCTGCTAAAAAAGGTGCTGCGCCATCGCAAGAAGAGATTGACGCTGCGATAGCTCAACTCGATGAAGCAACCCGTAGCCAACTTGGAATTCAAGCAGGACAAGCCGCGCCTATTCCTTCGCGCCCGCCCGTCCCTTCGGCACCAACACCAACTTCACCAGAATTTCCATCATCTCAATCTGCGACTGATTCCACAACGCCGGCTACACCTGCTGCGCCATCAGCACCAGCAGCGCTAGGAGTTCCAGGAGTTCCAGGAGTTCCGACTCCAGGACAAGTAGCAAACAATCTTCCACGCCCACCTCGCGCAGGTAACAATCCATTCTCAACTGGCGCGATCCCACGTCCACCAATGCCACGCCCACCTGCGCAGCGACCATTACGTCCAGGTGAACGTCCAGCGACACCAGGTGGAGCTCGCCCAGGTATGGCAGGTTCGCGTCCAGGTTCAGTACGTCCCGGATTTGCAGCACGCCCATCAACACCAGGAGCGCGCCCAGGTGGCGCACCGGGTGCAGGCGCACCTCGCCCAGGTGGATCTCCATATCGTCCAGGTGCAGGTGCACCTTCGAGTGGTGGTCCAGGTGGATCAACTCCTCCATCATCATTTGGAAATAAGGGCGGCGGCGGTCGCCATCAACGTGGCGGAACTGCTGGCGCATTCGGAAAGAATGGCGGCAAGGGAAAGAGCGCACGTAAATCGAAGAAGGCGCTACGTGAAGAGTTCGATAATATGGCGGCACCATCACTTGGTGGTGCAGTACTTCCACGCGGTGATGGCAAGACAACTATTCGACTACGTCGCGGTTCTTCTCTTATGGATTTCGCAGAGAAGATCAATGCAGATCCAGCAGCGTTAGTTTCAGCGCTCTTCCACCTCGGTGAGATGGTAACGGCGACACAATCTGTTGATGAAGATACCTTCACGATTCTTGGCGATGAACTTGGCTTCAAAATCCAAGTTGTTAGCCCAGAAGATGAGGATCGTGAACTCCTTGAAGAGTTCGACATCAATCTCGAGCAGGAGCTTGAAGATATTGATGAAGAAGATCTCGTTGTGCGTTCACCAATCGTTACCGTCATGGGTCACGTTGATCATGGTAAAACTCGTCTGCTTGATGCGATTCGCTCAACTGAAGTTATTAAGACTGAAGCGGGTGGAATCACTCAGCACATCGGTGCTTACCAGATCCACCATATGCATGATGGCGTCGAGCGAGCTATTACCTTCATCGATACTCCTGGTCACGAAGCATTCACAGCGATGCGTGCTCGCGGAGCAAAGGTTACGGATATTGCGATCCTCGTCGTTGCAGCTGATGACGGTGTGATGCCTCAGACAATTGAAGCGTTGAACCACGCGCAAGCAGCGGATGTGCCAATCGTTGTTGCTGTAAACAAGGTAGATAAAGAGGGCGCAAATCCAGATAAGGTCCGCCAACAGTTGACTGAGTACAACTTGGTCGCAGAGGAGTACGGCGGAGATACCATCTTCGTAAACGTCTCGGCAAAATCTGGCGACGGAATCTCTTCATTGATCGATTCAGTTCTTCTCACCGCAGATGCAGCACTTGATCTACGCGCTGTTGCAGATGATGTTGCCCGCGGTGTCGCAATTGAAGCGAATCTCGATAAGGGCCGTGGTCCTGTTGCAACCGTGCTCGTACAGCGCGGAACTTTGCGTATCGGTGATGCAATCGTTGCCGGTGGCTCATTTGGTCGTGTTCGTGCGATGCTCGATGAGAATGGCGATGCCGTTTCAGAGGCTGGTCCATCACGCCCGGTTCAGGTTCTTGGATTCACCTCGGTACCTGGCGCAGGCGATACCTTTATCGTGGCCGAAGATGATCGAACTGCCCGTCAGATTGCAGAGAAGCGTCAACTTGCAACGCGTAATGCACTTCTCGCTAAGACGCGCAAGAAAGTCTCACTTGAAGACTTCATGGAGCAATCCAAGATCAGCACACTTAATCTCATCATTAAGGGTGACGTATCTGGTTCGGTTGAAGCGCTCGAAGATGCATTGCTACAACTCGATGTTGGTGCCGAAGTTGATCTTCGCGTTATCCACCGTGGTGTTGGTGCGATCACCAAGAACGACGTCACTCTCGCTTCAGCGTCAACCGCTGTCATTATCGGCTTCAATGTGAAGCCAGAACCTCAGACTGCGATCTTTGCAGATCAAGAAGGCGTAGAAGTGAAGTTCTACACCGTGATCTACCAGGCGATCGAAGAGATCGAGGCGTCCCTCAAGGGTCTCCTCAAGCCAGAGTATGAAGAAGTCATTACTGGTAATGCCGAAGTTCGCGATATCTTCAAATCATCGAAGGTTGGAAATATTGCTGGATCGATGGTTCTTGATGGCACCATCAAGCGAAATGCAAAGGCTCGTACTTTGCGTGGCGGCGTAGTGCATACCGAGAATCTTCAAATCGATTCACTTCGTCGATTCAAGGATGATGCCAATGAGGTTCGCGAAGGATTCGAGTGCGGTATCGGACTCGGCTCATTCAAGGAGCTTGAAGTTGGCGACGTTATCCAGACATTTGAGATTCGCGAGAAGAAGCGCGCATAACAATGGCATCTAATCGCGCACTAAAAGTTGCAGATCGCATTAAAGAGGTGATCGCACAGGCACTTGAGACACGGGTTAAAGATCCGCGCCTTGGCTTTGTGACGATCACCGATGTGCGGGTGACTGGGGATCTTCAGCAAGCTTCAATCTTCTACACGGTCTTTGGTGATGAAGATGCCCAATCGGGTACTGCAGCGGCACTCGCCTCGTCAAAGGGATTGCTTCGTGGGGAAGTCGGCAAAGCTTTAGGGCTACGCATCGTCCCTTCTATCGAATTCTTTGCAGATGGATTACAAGAGCAGGCCTCTGCGATGAATGACTTGATGAGTCAAGTTCGCAAAGCGGATGAAGAGCTGGCAAAACTTCGCGAAAATGCTAAGCCAATTGGTGATGCCAATCCATATAAAGTTCAAGAGTAATTAACTAGATCAATGAATGGTTTTCTCCTTGTTGATAAAGCAAGCGGAATGACCTCTCATGATGTTGTCGCCAAGGCTCGAAAGAAGTTTGGGACAAAGCGAGTTGGTCATGCTGGCACTTTAGATCCCATGGCTACCGGGGTACTTGTACTTGGCGTAGGAAATGCAACAAAACTCTTGCAGTATGTGGTCGATGGCAAGAAGCGATATGAGGCCACAATCAAACTAGGTGTCTCGACTCATACAGATGATCGCGAGGGCGAAGTTCTCGTCTCAACTGATGCATCGCATGTATCTGAAGAAATAATCAGGGTCGAACTCGCAAAATTTGTCGGCACAATCATGCAACGGCCGAGTTCAGTTTCGGCGATCAAAATTGATGGTAAACGTGCACATGAGCGAGTTCGGGCCGGTGAAGTTGTAGATATCCCCGCACGCGAGGTAACTATCTATGAAATTAATCTCCTTGAGATTCGGGGTCCAGAGGTTGATGTCGAGGTCACGTGTTCGGCTGGGACATATATTCGTGCAATCGCACGTGATCTTGGTGAGGTTTTAAAGGTTGGTGGTCATCTCACAGCACTTCGTCGCACATTGGTCTCTCCGTTTGAGATAGGTGAATGCACCGATCTTGAGAGCTCTGTACTGATTCCTACGGCGCTGGGAGTCTCCAGAATGATGCCAACGCGTAACCTGACCAGTGACGAGATGATTGAAATTGGATTTGGTCGAACAATCGGGGCAAATGAAGAGAGCGGGATCGTCGCCGCACTTGCCTTAGATGGATCTTTCGCTGCACTCATGGAGAATCGTGACTTCTCCGGAAAGTTCTTGGCAACGCCCACACTCGTAGCCATGAAAGAATAAGCAGATGAGATCAGTAGCAATAGGCATCTTTGATGGCGTGCATCAAGGTCATCAAGAGATTCTTGGCGAGGCCGCTAAGCACGGGGAAGTTACGGTGCTCACCTTCGATCCACATCCCACGTCGATCTTTGCGCCAGAGCGAACGCCATCAATGCTCATGAGCCTTGAGGACCGCATCTCATTCCTGAAGGATCACGGCGCAAAGGATGTCGTTGTTCTTCCATTCACCAGAGAATTTTCATCTCTCACTCCTGATCAATTTATTGAAGAAATCTTGCTTGATCAGCTTCATGCAGCGCATGTAACAGTTGGGGCTAACTTCACCTTTGGCCATAAAGCGGCAGGAAATGCCGATTATCTTAAGAACTCGGGGAAGAGTTTTGGAGTGAGCGCTGTAGACCTTGCAGAGAATCGAGGTTCGGCGATCTCCTCCTCTCGCATTCGAACACTTATAGTCGATGGTGATATCGAGCGGGCAAACGAGCTTCTTACTCGTCGTTTCTATCTTCGTGGCCCGGTAGTTCACGGCGAGAAGCGCGGTCGAACTATTGGTTACCCGACCGCCAACATTGGCCTCGCAGAGAGTGCAACAATTCCAGCTGATGGCGTCTATGCAGGATGGCTTGAAGTTGGGGGAGATAGATGGCCAGCGGCAATTTCTATCGGAACTAACCCGACCTTTCCCGGAGTTCGAGGCCGCCAAGTTGAAGCGTATGCATTAGATCAAACTGATCTGGATCTCTACGACCAAGAAGCGAAAGTTGAATTTGGTTGGCGCCTTCGCGATACCTTGAAATTTGATGGACTCGATCCATTACTTATTCAAATGAAGGCGGACTGTGAAAGAGCTCGAGAGCTCACATCTAAATAATTTCAATCATTTCAATTATCGACAACATCTAAGGAGAATTAACCATGGCTAATAAAGAAAAAGTAGATATGTGGTTCGATCCGATTTGCCCATTTGCGTGGATAACATCGCGCTGGCTCTTAGAGGCTGCACAAGTGCGAGATATTGATGTTACGTGGAACATTATGAGCTTGGCCCATCTCAACAAAGATCGTGAAGTAGATACGGCTCATGCGCAGGCATTTCTAGAATCTTGGGGAGCAGTTCGACTCGTCGCCGCCGTAACGGAGAAGTTCGATAACGCTGCGGTACTTGTCCTTTACACAGCGATCGGGGAGCGGATCCATCTCAATAAGGAGAAACTCGGAACCGATCTTTTAGTGAGCGCTCTGGCAGATGCGCAATTGCCATCTGAACTCATCGCTGAAGCCACAAATGAGTCATGGAATGAAGCCGTGATCGAAAGCCACGAACGAGCGATCGCCATGGTTGGCAACGATGTCGGAACTCCTGTGATCGCGATTGGCGATGCCGCCTTCTTTGGACCGGTAATTTCACCAGCACCGAAGGGTGAAGAGGCTGGGAAGCTTTGGGACGGTTTCGCGCTCTGTGTCGCCATTCCGGGGTTCTATGAACTTAAGCGTGCGCGTAAAGGTGGACCGATTTTTAGTTAAAAAGTTCTCAAGAAACTCACGGAATTCTCTTTCAAATCGCCTGACTAGTCAGCACAATTACTCCATTCGATTCCTCGCCTGAGGAAGGAACTGGAGAAATGATGTCTGGAAAGTCTCTTGTCAAAAATCTCAATGTTTGGGAGGCAATCGGCATATCGGTTGCTTTGATGGCGCCGTCAATGGCTGCCAATATCAATCCACAGGGGAGTGTCGGGCATTCTGGCCGAGCAGTACCTCTCTCATTTGGTATTGCCACAGTCGGTGTCCTGCTCATTGCGTATGGTTTTGTCAGACTCTGTCAGCACTTCAATCACGCAGGTAGCGTCTACGGATTCGTCGGGGCAACGACAGGCGCTCGTAGCGGCGTAGTCGCTGGGTGGGGATTACTTGGTACGTATACATTTTATGGTTGCGTAACTTCCATGGCGGCAGGCATCTTCGGTGCAGATTTCCTTAACAAGCTCGGCGTCTGGAAGAACCAGCCAACATGGTCAGCCTTCCTCATTGGTGCTATCGCACTCGTTCTCGGATACTGGCTTGCTGTCGTTCCTGCTCGCAATGGAACTCGACTTCTTCTCTCCTTCGAGGGTGTAACAGTTCTTCTTATTTTGGTGACCACAGTTGTTGTATTCATCAAACTCGCAACGGGCCATGCGCCAAATCACAATCACGTAGATTGGTCAGTATTCTCAATTCCAAAGAGCGCTGGATTCAATGGCGTATTTGTTGGTGCAGTCTTCGGATTCCTCTCATTTGCAGGTTTTGAAGCCTCATCAACTCTTGGTGAAGAGACGACGAACCCACGTAAAGATATTTCACGCGCAATGCTCGGTACCGCTATCTTCGGTGGCTTCTATTTCGTGATCGTCACTGCAGTTGAAGTGATGGGCTTTGGTACAAATGAAGCCGGAATTACTGCATTTGGAAAGTCTGGCTCATTGATGGGCGATCTCGGTAGCTCCTTCATTGGCTCTTGGATCGGAACATTGATCTCACTCGGTGCTGCCGTTTCTGCATTTGGTTGCCTCCTTGCCTGCCTCGTAGGTGGATCACGCCTTGCCTTCGCGATGGCTCGCGATGCTGGTCATGGCCACTTGAGCTCAGTTGATGAGAAGAACGGAACTCCTGTTAATGCAACCCGCATCATGACCGTAGCTGTTCTCGCGATCGTTTTTGTGTGGCATCTTGTATGGAATAAGCAGGCATTCGATATCTTTGCTGGTTCAGGAGTTATTGGGACCTTGATTCTCTTAGTCGTGTATCTGATGGCGACTGTTGGAGCGATTCGATTCATCTTCTTCGGCTCTTCAAAGAGAGCGCCAATGTGGGAGATCATCATTCCTATCTTGGGTATCGGAATGCTTGGAATCACGGTCTGGGAAAATATCCATCCGTGGCCAACTGCTTGGGCATCGCGCGCTCTTCCAATTGCAGCTGCAATCTGGCTTATCGCAGGAATTGTATTTATTGCTGCGAAGCCTGCGCTTGCAAAGAAGATGGGCGAGCAACTTCGCAACGACGAGAACCTTTCGGCAGCGCGATAGTTTAAGTACGATAGGAATATGTTAAATAACGCAAAAGTTGTAGACCTGACCATCCCTTTAAGTTCAGAGGTGGTCATGTGGCCAGGGGCTCCTGCTCTCGAAGCGGAGACCCTGGTCACGGTCGCACACGATGGTTACTACGCACGACGCGTCACATTCTTTGAACACACTGGCACCCATTTCGATGCACCATGCCACTTCATTGACGGCGCAAAGTCAGTAGAGAAGATTCCAGCGTCAGAATTAGTCCGTCCTGCTGTCGTCATCGATATCTCTGCGCGAATCGGCCAGGATGCAGATGGCGAACTACTCCTTGAAGATATCCACGCCTTCGAAAACCAACATGGCGAAATTCCCCAAAGCGCTGCGATATTACTTCGCACAGGATGGGAGGAATTCAATACCGACTCCCTTCGTTATGCAGGTGCCCCGGGCGATCTTCGTTTTCCAGGTTTCGGAGTTGAAGCATCTAAATTCTTAGTGGAGAAACGTGGTGCAGTTGCGTTCGGTACCGACACGCTAGGAATTGATACTGGCGCCGCTACTACTTTTCCCGTGCACTCCCAAGTGACGCACCCTGCCGGACTTTGGCATTTAGAAAATTTGCAGAATCTTGCACAACTTCCTGCCCTTGGTGCATGGATTGTCGTGGGAGTACTTCCGCTCGTAGGTGGCTCTGGCAGTCCCGCACGAGTTATAGCGCTCGTTCCATAAGATGGCCGCAGCCCTCACCTTTCTCGCTACCTGCGATCTGGTTGGTCTCGTTCGGGGAAGAGCCGTTACGAATCCTCTTGATGCGAGCTCTAACGTCGGTTGGGTACCAGCAGATTTAGCGCTCTCAAGTTTTGGCGGAATTTGGGAAGAGAACCCATTTGGATCTTTCGGGGATCTCCGGCTTTCACCAGTTGCAGGGGCGAATTATGTATTGCCATCAGGCGCAAGGGAGATGACTCTCGTCCTCTCTCAACAGGTTCTTCCCGACGGAACTATCTGGCACTGTGACCCGCGTGCTTTTGCAATGAGCGCTCTAGCGGATCTTAAATCTGAGTTCGATCTTGAACTCGTTGCATCATTTGAACACGAGTTTCTACTGGAAGGTCTTACCTATAACGGTTCGCCATTTGGTTTAGATGCCCTTCGGGCAGCCGAACCCTTTGGATCAGAACTTGTTGAATTGCTTCGCCAGAATGGTATGGATCCAGAAAATTGGCTTGCAGAGTATGGCAAAGCTCAATTTGAAATAACTCTAGGAGCAACAGATGCTCTCACCGCTGCCGACCGCGCGATAGTTCTTCGAGAATTTGTACGAGACCTTGCTCGCAAGAATGGTCTTCGCGCATCTTTCACGCCGATCGCGGATCCAGCGAGCGTTGGAAATGGAGTGCACGTTCATCTCTCACTATCGCGCAACGGCTCCCCAATCACTTATGACCCGTCAATGCCCGGAAATTTGAGCGAAATTGCTTCGAAGGCATTTAATGGAATTTTAAAACATGCCGCATCCCTCTTAGCATTTACGGCGCCTTCGCAAATATCCTTTTTGAGATTACAGCCTCATCGTTGGAGCTCAGGCGGTGCCTTCATCGCCGTTCAAGATCGTGAAGCTCTGCTTCGTATCTGCCCACTGAATACTGTGAGCCATACGCCTGTCGAGAAGACATTTAATGTCGAATTTAGGGCCGCCGATGCAACCTCAAATCCATGGATCGTAATCGGCATACTTGCGCGCGCATTAATTTCAGGTTTAAGAGATGATTGCACCATTGAAAAAATAGGAGCATCGGAGTCGCCTTTGCCCCGAACTTTGGGTGAAGCAATCATCTCACTTCGCAAGAACCCTGAAGTGATGAGTTGGTTCCCAAAGGATTTGCTTGAAACGCACCTTGGCATACGCACCGTTGAAGAATCAGCATTAGAGAACCTCTCTGATGTCGAAAAATGTGAAAGGTATTTACATGTCTACTAGTAGCTCCTTAAGTTCGCACTACGCTTTTGGTCCAGTTAGTGAGTATTTAGGTGAGTTAAGCCTTGTCGACCACCATGTGCACGGTGTGGTGCGCGAAAATCCAAGCGCAGCAGCTTTTTCAAACATGATCACCGAATCTGATCGCACACCTAAAAGCATCGAAATGGCCCTTAACTCACAAGTTGGATATGCGGTTAGACGGTGGGCTGCTCCTCTGATTGGTGCGCCGGCTCACATTTCACCAGATGAATATTTTCAGCATCGAATTTCAGTCGGGAATGAATTCGTCAATGAACAACTGTTAAAAGCTGCAAATATCGGTCATTACTTTATCGAAACGGGATATCGTGGTGATGAGATCCATGGGGTTGATGGAATGCGGACAATCACGGGTTCCAAGGTAAGTGAGATTATCCGAATCGAGACAGTTGCTGAGAACGTTGCACGAAATGGCAGTACTGCCGCAGGTTTTGCATCGGATTTCGTCGCGGCTCTCGCGGTAGCAACTAAGAATGCAATCGGAATAAAATCTATCGTCGCCTATCGAATCGGCTTAGATTTTGATCCGACCCGTCCAACCGCGCAGGAAGTTGAAACTGCAGCTGGTCGATGGTTAAAGGAAGTTGAGTCAACAGGTGTCGCCCGTGTCGCGGATCCGGTGTTGGTTCGTTTTCTAATATGGGCTGGAGCAGATCTCGGACTGCCCTTTCAATTCCATATTGGTTATGGTGATCCAGATCTTGATCTCCATAAGTGTGATCCACTCTTGATGACAGACCTCATCCGATCCTTCGAAAAGCTTGAAATCCCTGTCTTGCTACTGCATACATACCCTTATCAACGCAATGCGGGATATCTCGCCCAGATGTTTAACAATGTCTATCTAGATGTGGGACTTGCGATTAACTATTCAGGAGCACGCTCAGGAGCCATCATCGCGGAAACGCTCGAGTTGGCACCCTTCCATAAAATTCTCTTCTCATCCGATGCGTGGGGACTCTCAGAACTCACCTTCTTGGGTGCCCACCTTTTCCGAAGGGGTCTTGGCCGCCTTCTTGACTCTTTTGTGAATGATGATGAGTGGTCGCAAGTTAATGCCATTAAGGTAGCGAAGGCGATTGGTCATGACAACGCACTTGCTGCTTACCGTTTATAGTCCCTTTTTTAATATTTAGTTTTTGATTTACTTGAGTTAAAGGAGTTTTCGTGATGGGTAAGAAGAAGCAACGGGAAGAAATTTTTGATCGCGTCGAGGCGGAGAAGATTCGACTTATTCGCTATCTCTATTGCGATCCCGCGGGAGTGATTCGAGGGAAGACCGTAACCGCTTCTCAACTGCCATCAAAGATAACGGAGGGGGTAGGACTAACCCGCGCTCAGCATGCAGTGAACCTCTTTGAAGATTTAATACCCATCGAAGGTATGGAGCCGGTCGGGGAAGTTCGCATCGTTCCCGATATCGACACATTTGGAATACTTCCGTGGGTAGATAGGACTGCATCCTTCTACTGCGACATTACTGAGCAAGATGGCAGTGAATGGGGAGGTTGCACACGGACCGTTCTCAAGAATGCAATTGCAAAACTTGAAGCGTCTGGATTAGAGATGTATTCCGCCTTTGAATCTGAATTTTATTTAGCAACTATGGGATCTGATGGACCCATCCCATGGCAGAACGGCCCTGTCTATTCAAGTAGCGGAATGGATCGCGCGAGCGCGCCTATGCACGACATGGTCGATAATCTTGAAGCTCAAGGAATTATTGTTGAGCAGGCTATTAACGAATACGGCCCTGGTCAGCAAGAGATTGCCATCAAGTATTCCGATGCTTTGAATTCTGCAGATAACCATCTTAAGTTTAGAGACACTATTCGCGGTACTGCCGAGTTGCAGCATGGGCTCATCGCCTCGCTGGCGCCGAAGCCATTCCCCGATGGAATTGGTTCGGGTGCGCACGTTCATTTTTCAATCTGGAATAAAGAGAAACTCAATCTCTTTTACAATCAAGATGAACCTACAAAACTTTCAAGTTTTGGAGAATCTTTCGTTGCAGGAATTCTGGAACACCTGCCTGCTCTTATTGCCCTCACCTGTCCATCGACACTTTCGTATCAGCGACTCAAGCCGCACTCATGGGCGGGAAATACGATTTCGTGGGGCTATGACAATCGGGAGTGTTCGGTACGCGTGGCAAGTCCATTTAAGGGCCGTGAGATGCAATCAATCAACCTGGAGCTCAAAGCTTCAGATGGCTCCTCAAATCCCTACCTCTCACTTGCCGGGATCATTCTTGCCGGTATGGACGGCGTCGAGCGAGGACTCAAAGCCCCGCAGCCCTCTCCACGCGATCCGAATTTGATGAGCGAGAGAGAGAGGCTCGCTTGCGGCATACGGCCGCTGCCCTCATCTCAGCTTGAGGCCCTTGAAAATCTTGAGCGTGACCAAGTGCTGAGTGATGGCCTTGGCGAGCTGATGATGCGTGCGATTCTGACTACTCGGAGAGCAGAGGCTGCTAAAGCGGCAGAATTGGGCGAAGAGTGGGCTCGATTGGCGACCTTTAGCACCTTCTAAGGGAGCGAATTAGGCGTGACCGAGCCCCAAAGGTAGACTTTCCCCACATCAAAGCGAGTAATTGCGCCTTCGTGAATCCCACCGAGGCCCTCGTGACAGTAAAAGGAGTGCCCCATGGCTCTACAGCCAGCAGAGAAAAAAGAGATCATTGCTAAGTACGGCGCTTCTGCCACTGACACAGGAAGCCCAGAGACTCAGATCGCATTGCTATCAAAGCGAATTGAAGAAGTGACCGAACACCTCAAGACCAACAAGAACGACCACCACAACCGTCGTGGACTCTTGCTTATGGTCGGTAAGCGTCGCCGTATCTTGCAGTACCTCGCAAAGACAGATGTAACACGCTACAGAGCGATTATCGAAAAGCTCGGTATTCGCCGCTAATTTAGTAAACGCCTTCCTCACATCAGTTAATCGGTCCTCGGTAGTGGCTTTCGCACACTCATATAAAAACGAGAATGCGGCGCGAGCTTCGATCGAAGATCCATTACTGATGCGTGTGAATGGTGAGAAATGGAGCGACCCATGGAGGGTCAAGATGTGAAGTTCGCCGTTGCAAAGATTGATAACGGCAAGTTTGGAAAGCGCGAGATCCGTTTTGAAACAGGACGCCTCGCAAAGCAAGCTGCAGGAACTGCAGTTGTATACCTCGATGAAGAGTCAATGTTGCTTTCAGCAACAACCGCCTCGAAGAATCCTAAAGATCAATTCGACTTCTTCCCACTTACAGTGGATGTTGAAGAGCGTATGTATGCAGCAGGAAAGATCCCAGGATCATTCTTCCG
>CAILJM010000013.1 GCA_903834515.1 uncultured Actinomycetes bacterium | reverse complement strand
GCGCAATCTCCTGGTAGTTACCACCACGATGTAAAGAAACTTCGTTCAGTTTTCGCACACATTATCGAGTGAACCCTGCTTAGATTGCCGCATGGCAATGACTGCATCGGTGAAGGACGAGTTGAGTCGACTCAACGTCACCAAACCGTGTTGTAGAAAAGCCGAAGTTTCTGCCCTGTTGAGATTCGCCGGGGGATTGCATATCGCTTCAGGAAAAATTGTTATTGAAGTGGAACTCGATACCGCACAGGCAGCGCGACGGTTGAGAAAAGATATTGCCGAAATCTACGGACATGAAAGCGAACTCTCTGTTCTCTCACCAAGCGGTCTTCGCAAGGGAAGTCGTTATGTAGTTCGAGTGGTATCAGAGGGCGACGCTCTCGCAAGACAAGCCGGGCTCATTGATGCCAATGCTCGTCCAATTCGCGGGTTACCACCGCAAGTTGTTTCGGCAGGTATCTGCGATGCGGAAGCTGCATGGCGTGGTGCATTTTTAGCGCATGGATCTCTTACCGAACCTGGACGTTCCTCTGCCCTTGAGATAACCTGCCCCGGACCCGAGGCGGCACTTGCATTGGTTGGAGCGGCGCGAAGATTAGGAATCACAGCAAAGGCGCGCGAAGTTCGAAGCGTAGATCGTGTAGTAATTCGCGATGGCGATGCGATCGGTGCACTTCTCACCCGACTCGGAGCCCATGAGAGTGTCTTGGCTTGGGAAGAGCGAAGAATGCGTCGCGAGGTGAGGGCTACCGCTAATCGTTTGGCGAACTTCGATGATGCAAATCTCCGTCGTTCAGCCAGGGCGGCAGTGGCTGCCGCGGCCAGAGTTGCAAGAGCCTTAGAGATTTTGGGAGAAGAAATTCCCGGACATCTCAAAGAAGCCGGTGAATTACGCATAAATTATGGACAGGCGAGCCTAGAAGAGCTTGGTTCACTTGCCTCCCCGCCCATGACAAAAGATGCAATTGCAGGGCGAATCCGTCGCTTACTGGCGATGGCAGATAAGCGGGCACATGATTTAGGCATTCCTGATACCGAGGCGGGACTTAGTCCAGATTTATTGGCTGAATAGGCTACTGATAGGATTTTCCCATCACAGTGTCGTGATCTTTCTTGTGGTCTTATGACAATTCAAAATTTCTTTAGAAGGTGGGATTAAAGTGATTCGTGTTGGAATTAATGGTTTTGGACGTATCGGACGTAACTTCTTCCGAGCAGCTCTACTCGCAGGAGCGGATTTTGAGATTGTTGGAATCAACGACCTCACAGATAATCACACCCTTGCTCACCTTCTTAAATATGACTCAATCCTCGGTCGCTTAGGTCTACCAGTCACCTACACCGATGATTCAATCACCGTTGGTGGCAAGACCATCAAGGTATTCGCTGAGCGCGATCCTGCAAACTTGCCTTGGGCATCTGTCAATGCAGATATCGTTATTGAGTCAACCGGCTTCTTCACCAAGGCCGCAGATGCTCAGAAGCACATCACTGCTGGCGCTAAGAAGGTCATCATCTCTGCACCTGCAACAGATGAAGACATCACAATCGTCCTCGGAGTTAACGAGGATAAGTACGACCCAGCAAATCACAACATCATTTCAAATGCCTCTTGCACAACCAACTGCCTCGCTCCAATGGCAAAGGTTCTCGATGAGGAGTTCGGAATCCTCCGTGGCTTGATGACCACCGTTCACGCCTACACCAATGATCAATCACTCCATGATCAACCACATAAGGATCTTCGCCGTGCCCGCGCTGGAGCACTCTCAATTATTCCTACTTCAACAGGTGCAGCTAAGGCGATCAGCCTGGTTCT
>CAILJM010000012.1 GCA_903834515.1 uncultured Actinomycetes bacterium | reverse complement strand
GCCTCACCTGCCCAAATATCAACAACCGGCATTCCATCTTGGTAGATCGCAAGGCAAGCGCCACCATATGGCTGTTCTTCCGTAAGGGAGAAGAAGCGATCTGCGACAGGCTTGAATCTTGGTTCGATCAGCATTGGTCAATCGTACTGAGCAACCCGCTGTACCTCGGAAAGTCCACCCCAAACGCCATAAGGCTCGTGTGCGGTCAACGCGAAGTCACGGCAGATTCCAATTACCGGGCAGTTAAAACAGATGGCCTTCGCCGCGATTTCACGACGAAGACGTAACTGCCCTCTCTCGCCGTCAGGAAAGAAGAAGAGCTCACTCGGCAATGTTGAGCATGCTCCATCTTGCTGCCAGCTCCAATGATCAGAGATAGGAAGGATTGGTCCATTAATTACTGTCGAGTTAGACATTATTAGAAACTAAGATTCCACCGAGGATGATGTAGATCAACGTTCCTAATGCCACAACTCCAAGTACTCGATAAGCGACCTTTCCGAATCTAGATACTTTCCAATCCTCTGCTCCATCTTTCCCAAAGAGCGCGAGCAATTTCAGAATGAGCCCTGGAATGCTTAGCGCAATAAAACTAATTAGGACATATGTGCGAGCGTTGGGATAACGGGCCTGAACGCTCATGGCTAGGAAGTACCCGACGAAGGTCATGAAGAGCATTTCGATAATTCCAGTGGGCATCCACTTCTGCACCTTGGTCGACTTTGGATATCGATCTTCGAATACACCCATGAATAAAGGGATGGCAAAGAGCCCAATTCCAATGAAGAGCTGTGCTGATACCCCGATGAACTTGCCTGCGATGAGACCAAATATCGCGACTCTGAAGAGTGAACTGATTATCTGTTGGGTAATAGAGCGTTCTCGATATTCCGGCTCTAAGAGAATCAACCGTTGGGGAAATAGCCGGGCCGAGAAATCCTCCATTGCAAAGCGAAGAATGATCAAACCCGCGGCAAATAGCGCGATAGCACGCGCATGATTAGCTATAGGCAGTTGTAATCCAGAGAGGCCAGGGAGCCCTAAGACAATCTGCTGAACAACCCAACCTGTGAGGATGCTTGCCAATAAATAATCTGTGGCTCGCTCCCATAGCGAGGTGAAGTCCCAAACAGCTCGACGATAGGGGCGAAATGCGCCGGCCAAAAGCGTCGGCGTGAAGGCCAGCATGGAAACGCCAGCAACAGTGAGCACCGAACTGAGGCTAGTTAAGTGACCACCAATCAAGACCGAGAAAGTAAAAGCAACCGAAATCAATATGCCAGCAAGTGCATCAATGACACCGAAAGCCATCATCAATAGGACATAAGTAAGACTCGGAGGGAGTGCTTGTTGGTGCAGGCTCCTGCTTGCCAAAACTCCGAGGGCGATCGAGGATGGATAGATGATTAGGGAGAATGGCCCGATCAACGAGCGCTGATAATTCCCATCTGAGAGTATTCGAGTGGCAAGTGGTGAGAATCCTGAAATTGCTGCACCCGATCGGGCAACGAATCGATCCATCTTCTGATTGACGGGACGTTTCCAAATGCTTCCCTTATCGCCGCGACCTAACTGCGTGCCGGCG
>CAILJM010000011.1 GCA_903834515.1 uncultured Actinomycetes bacterium | reverse complement strand
TCGCCTCGGCGTTGATCAAGAATTAATGCAACAAGCGATCAAGATTAGAGATGCAGTTTCACCGGACGAGATTCTCTTTGTCGTAGATGCGATGGTTGGTCAGGATGCGGTTCGTACCGCTCAAGCCTTTCAAGAGGGCGTTGGCTTTGATGGAGTCGTATTAACTAAGTTAGATGGCGATGCTCGAGGCGGAGCTGCACTCTCAATTCTTGAGAAGACTGGAAAGCCAATCCTCTTCGCATCTACGGGTGAAAAAGTTGAGGACTTCGACTTGTTCTATCCAGATCGCATGGCCTCGCGCATACTTGGACTCGGTGATATCCAAACCTTGGCAGAGCAAGCTAAGCGAGCGATGGATTCTGACACCTCATCACGGCTTGAAGAGAAATTTGCTAAAGGTGAAGATTTCACATTGACTGATTTCTTATCTCAACTTGAAGCGATGAAAAATATGGGCTCAATGTCCAAGATGCTCGCAATGCTCCCAGGAGCTGGAGCGATGAAGAAGCAGATCGAAAATTTCGATGATAAAGAATTGATTCGAACCCAGGCAATTGTGCAATCGATGACTCCGGCCGAACGGAACGATCCAAAATTGTTAAATGGGTCCAGAAGAGCTCGCATTGCGAAGGGGAGTGGCCGTCAGGTCTCTGAAGTTAATAATCTTGTAGACCGGTTCAGCGCCGCACAGAAGATGATGAAGCAGATGCGAAGTGGAAAAGGAATGCCAAATATTCCGGGTATGCCGGCGGGGATCGGGGGCGGGATGCCGATCCAGCCAAAAGCGGCCCCCAAGAAGAAGTCGAAATCTGGAAATCCGGCCAAACGGGCTGCTGAAGAGGCCTGAGCCGAAAAGGCGGGATATTTGACGGATGGGCGCAATTCGGCCAATTGGGCTGAATGGTCTGCATGGGCTGATTAGCCCGATGGAGCGCCAGCCATACCAGTCGAGACTCTTTCAATTTGGGTATGAGTGGCCGAGATGGCAAGATTGGCTCCCTGTAGAAGGGCCCTCTACCCCTTCCACACACTCAATCCATTATGGATCGCGCATAATCTCTCGCTCCCACTGAGAGTGCCTGCAAGATCCGAATCATTCAAGGAGTACCACCTACGTGGCTGTAAAAATTAAGTTGATGCGTCTCGGAAAGATTCGCACACCTCATTACCGAATTGTTGTTGCAGATGCTCGCACTGCTCGTAACTCGCGTGCAATTGAAGAGATTGGCCGTTACACACCTGGCCAAGAGCCTTCATTCATTCAGGTTGATTCAACTCGTGCCCAGTACTGGCTCGGAGTTGGAGCGCAACCAACTGAAGCTGTAGAGGCGATCTTGAAGGTAACTGGCGATTGGCAGAAGCACAAGGGACTTCCTGGACAAGAGGGAACTCTCCGTGTTGCTGCAGAGAAGCCACACAAGCGAATTGCTTACGAAGTCGCAGTAAAGGAAGCCATGGCTGAACCAGCTGATGGCGCAACTACTGCAAAGAAGAAGGCTGCGGATAAGTTGGCTGAAAAGAACAACCCAGCTCCTGTAGTTGAAGCTGTTCAGGAAGAGTCAGCTCCGGTTGCAGAAGTCACCGAAGAGAGTGCTCCTGTTGAAGAGTCAGCACCTGTTGAAGAGACACCAGCCGAATAATGATTGATGAAGCGCTCGAACATCTCGTAAAGGGGATCGTCGACAATCCTGAAGAAGTTGTGATCACCGAGAAAACTCATCGTCGCGGCACAACTCTTGAGGTGCGTGTTCACCCAGAAGATATCGGCAAAGTAATTGGCCGCAATGGTCGTACTGCTCGCGCGCTACGCACAGTGGTGAGCGCAATTGCTGGCCGCTCAGTTCGCGTCGACCTCATTGAGGCTGACGAGGGTGGGCAGGCGCGTTAAAAGTGCTCTTGACCGTTGGTCGTATTGGCCGCGCGCATGGAGTTCTAGGCGAAGCAACTATTGAAGTTCGCACCGATGTACCGGATGAACGGTTCTACATCGGTGCAAAACTTTTTACTGACCCAGAAAAAAACGGACCACTCGTCATAACTTCTGCGAGAGACCATAACGGAATCTTGTTACTCACATTTGAAGGTATTCGTGATCGCACTGGTGTAGAAAAACTTCGCGACACACTTCTTAAAGCAGATGTAGATATGTCGCAGGAGAACCTTCATGAAGATGAGTTCCATGTTCAGCAACTCATAGGTTTGAAAGTTGTCACCGATACTGGCGTTGATGTGGGGACGCTCACCGATGTTTTGAATCTCCCCGGCCAAGATTTACTCTCCGTCGAGACCAGCGTTGGCGAAATCCTCATCCCCTTTGTCTATGAAATAGTCCCTGAAATTGATCTGGCGAGCGGAATCGTCACGATCGTTCCACCGCCTGGTTTGTTACATCCTGATGAGGCTATTGAGGTAAATGAGTCTGGAGGTGAATCTCTTGAGTAAGCCGCGCTTTGACGTCATCTCAATATTCCCAGAGTACCTAGCACCTCTCTCGCTCTCATTAGTAGGAAAAGCTCGAGAAAATGAGGTGATCGAGATCGCCGTCACCGATTTACGAGATTTCGCAGAAGGAGTTCATAGATCAGTCGATGACACCCCCTATGGTGGGGGAGCCGGAATGGTGATGTCTGCCGAGCCTTGGGCTAAGGCGATTGATTCGATTGCGAGCGAGCGCTCATCTCACCATGAACTCATTATTCTGACTCCTGCCGGTAAACGTTTTAATCAGCAGATGGCCTACGAACTTGCGCAGAGGGATCACCTCATCTTCGCTTGCGGCCGGTATGAGGGAATCGATTATCGCGTTACCGAGCATTATCGTGAGAGCCCTGATTTCACGGTACGCGAAATCTCTATAGGCGACTATGTTTTAAATGGTGGGGAAGTAGCGACGCTTGTAATCCTCGAAGCCGTGATTCGCTTGATTCCTGGGGTCATTGGAAACCCGGCATCTCTGGAAGAGGAATCTCACTCTCTTCTCGGAGAAAATGAAGAGCAACTTGTTGAATATCCAAGCTTCACCAAACCTGCGCAATGGCGGGGTCTAGATGTGCCTGCAGTACTGCTCTCGGGAAATCATGGTGAAATAGCACGCTGGCGAGCGGAAGAGTCGATGGCTCGCACAAAGAAATTAGCCGAATAACTCGCGAGTAACCACCCCTTTCGCGGTACCTTCCTCCCATGAAAGAGTTAGATCCAGCAATTCAATCCCGATTAATTCGCGATTTAGAGCCTGCCGTTGCGATCGAACTCGAGCGTCATATCAAAACAACGAAGGACTGGTACCCCCACGAGTACGTCCCGTGGTCTGAAGGTAGAACCTTTGCGGGCCCGCTCAATGGTGATGCGTGGGAAGCAAAAGATTCTCGCCTCACAACCGTTGCGCAAGATTCACTCGTACTTAACTTGATGACTGAAGATAACCTTCCTTCGTATCACACCGAGATCGCATCTTCGATGGCTAGAGATGGCGCATGGACTACCTGGATTAATCGTTGGACTGCCGAAGAAGCTCGTCACAGCATTGTGCTCCGCGATTATTTGATGGCGACACGAGGTGTGAATCCTGATGAGCTCGAAGACCTTCGGATGGCCCATATGCAGGCGGGCTATCAGACTCCATTCCCCAATGACATGTTGCACACCGTTGCCTATGTAACCTTTCAAGAGTTAGCTACGCGTATCTCTCATCGCAATACTGGAAGAATCTCTCAGGATGAAATTTGCGAAGGGATGTTGGCTCGAGTCGCACTCGACGAAAATCTTCATATGCTCTTCTACCGAAATCTCCTAGGTGAAGCTCTCAAACTGGAGCCAAATCATGCAATGAGAGCCATTACTGATGTGCTCTTAAACTTCCAAATGCCGGGAGCAGGCATGCCTGGGTGGGGTCGCAAGTCGGTCCAGATCGCACTTGCTGGCATTTATGATCTCCAGTTGCATCTGGAGGATGTCGTCATGCCAGTCCTTCGCGCATGGGGAGTCTTTGAATTGACTACTTTGACGGGTGACGGGGCTGCGGCACGAGATGAACTTGCCCTCTTCCTCCAGCAGGCCGGTGAGGATGTCGCGATCTTCAATGAGAAGCGTGAGCTCCATTTCGAGCGTCTTGCTGCACGCGGAATCGAAGCACTTCGACTCTCTCGATGATCCCACAATGGGAACTCCATGGGAATAATTGCAACACGCCGAGCGTTCATTGGCATATAGCTCAGTAATAGGACACTATCCGCCCTGTACCGCAAATTGGCCATAAGGCCAAAGTGCCCGTGAAAGAACTGCGTTCTACTTGCGCAGCAAAGATGTAGGAGGAGGTGCCATGGCAACCGATTACGACACCCCGAGAAAAACGGATGAAGAACTTCATGAAGAGTCACTCGAAGAGCTAAAAGCCCGTAGAGCAGATGCTCAATCTGGCCAAGTTGATATCGATGAAGAAGAGGCGGCCGAGAATCTAGAACTTCCTGGCGCTGATTTATCTGGCGAGGAGCTCACCGTACGAGTAGTTCCTAAGCAAGAAGATGAATTTACTTGCTCTCGTTGTTTTCTCGTTCATCACATCACACAATTGGCAAAGGGCGAAGGCGCTAAAGCGGTCTGCAAAGATTGCGAATAGGGTTCACAGTTCACAGTAGAACGAATTGCGAAACTCTCACTCGTTAAGTATTTAAGGCGGCAGCTAACTCTGCCGCCTTTTTTGTGCTCACAAGCCAATAGGGCGTCGGATCTCGCGGATCGTTGATCTCGATTCGAACTCCTGTTGGCACCCAGAATCTGATCGCCATCCAGCAGAGTGGGTTTGCATCTCTCGCGCGAATGCGCGAGAACTCCTCAGAATTAAGAACTGTTACCGAAGCGATAAAGCTGCGCTCGATAGTAGCTCGCCCTACGTAGAGAAATCCATCGTCGACAGATATTTCCAAGGTTGATGAGATTGAAGCCCAAGCTAAGAGAATTACTTGCCCGAGCATGATCGCCAAGGCAAGGTTATTTCCCAGCGCCGCTTCGACAGCGAGTGCAAGTGATCCTGCGAGAAAGAGGAGAAAGAGCCAAAGCCATATCGGCCAGCGATCGTGCGAGGTAAATTTCGACTCATCCACGGGTTGAACTTACCGTTCTTTAGCGATCTTGAGAGAAAGAGTTACTCTAAGACCGTGAGCAGAGTTCCCAGCACAGTTCCGCCAGCGGATGCACAAGTCCCGCCGCGCCATCCGAAGGCACCTCCTTCAGGAACTCAAATCCCTTCGCACTTCGGGCACTGTTTTGGTTGTGGCGAACTCCATCCCACCGGACTCCACCTTGTCGCACATGTCGGAGATGGTCAGGATCTCACTGCTGTATTTACCGTCACTGAGAATCATCAAGGCGCGCCAGGTCTGGCCCATGGTGGACTTCTCTCTCTTGCCTTTGATGAAGCGCTAGGAAAGTTGATGTGGTTGATTCGATCACCAGCAGTCACTGCTCGCCTAGAGACTGATTTCATTCTGCCAGTGCCGATCGGTTCAGAACTCCATATTAGAGCGTGGATCAGTGGGCAGGTAAACCGTAAAGTCTATGTCGCAGCTGAAGGTCATCTAGATTCACTCGATGGGCCGGTCGCGGTTAAGTCCTCGGCACTTTTCATTATCGTTCCCATGAAGCATTTCCTAGAGAACGCCCCGAAGGCCTATATCGATCATGTAACAGCGCATCCTGAGCTCTTAGCTTTTGTAGATCCAGATTTTGAGATCAATCCATGACATTGGAAGTTCTAGTCACACGTATTGATGAGAGCATTCCTCTTCCACGTTACTCAAAGGCGGGGGATGCAGGAGCCGATATTTGTTCTCGCGTGGAGATCACGCTTGCACCGGGAGAAAGAGCGCTCGTGCCCACCGGCCTTTCGATCGCACTGCCAAATGGCTATGCAGCATTTGTGCATCCTCGATCAGGTCTTGCCATTAAACATGGCGTATCTATGGTCAATGCCCCGGGGACAATCGACGCTGGGTACCGTGGCGAACTTCAGGTAATTTTGATAAATCACGATCCCCATGAGTCGATCACTTTCAGGAAAGGCGATCGGATTGCTCAACTCGTAATTCAACGGGTGGAAGTTGCCCAATTTGTTGAGGTTGAACTCTTGCCAGGAGCAGAACGTGGCTCAGATGGTTTTGGAAGTACAGGTCGCGCGTGAGCCCATCAGGAGAGCACGAGGATCGTGCAAAAATATTAGCCGCCCTTGGTGGAACTCGTGGACTCGTTGATAGCGGCCTGCCATCGGTTCTATTTCTCGTCGTTTTCAATTTTGGACACCACTTGCATGCAGCACTCTATGCATCGATAGCGCTCTCTATCGTTCTCACTATTTTTAGATTGCTCAAGAGAGAATCACTTCAACATGCGTTGAGCGGACTCTTTGGAATAGCTATCTGCGCACTCTTTGCCGGTCATAGCGGTAAGGCTTCAGCTTTTTACCTGCCAAGCATCTACAAGAATATTTTTTTCCTAGCACTTTACGGTGGAGCGAACGTGATTCGCTTCCCTTTGTTGGGAATGGTGATTGGCCCAATTGTGGGCGAGAATTTGGAATGGCGAAAACACCCAGCGCGCAAGAAGGTTTACACGCAAGCGGGTTGGCTGTGGGCGGGGATGTTTGCTCTGCGAATTGCGATCCAATATCCGCTCTATCGCGCTAATAAACTCAATGAACTCGGGGTTGCAAACTTCTTCTTAGGTTATCCGCTCTATCTCATAGTCCTGTGGGGGACCTGGCAGATCATCAGGCGAGTTCCAGCAGTCAAAATTGAGGAGAACTAGAGGCCGAGCAGAGCGCTCTTTAATTCTGCCTCTGCAAGCGAGGTTGCAACGAAGAGAAGCTCGTCACCGCTAGAGAGCACCATATGTGGCTCTGGCGAAATAACTCTGCCATCGCGAACGATTGCCGCAAGTGAAGAATTTGTAGGAAGAGAGATCTCATCGATCGTTTTGCCGCAGGCCAAGGCGTTATCGGGAAGTGTAATTTCAACGAGATTCGCCTCGCCTTTGCGAAGTGAGAAGAGTCTGACAACATCGCCGACAGAGACGGCTTCTTCTACCAAAGCACTGATGATGCGTGGTGTCGATACGGCTACATCCACACCCCATGAAGAGTCGAAGAGCCACTCATTCTTTGGATGATTCACGCGAGCTACAACACGGGGAACGCCATATTCTGTCTTTGCAAGAAGGGAGCAGACGAGGTTTACCTTGTCATCGCCGGTTGCTGCGACCAGCACCTGACAGCCATCGAGTTTTGCGTTATCAAGTGAGGCGATCTCGCAAGCGTCGGCCAAGAGCCACTCCGCATTTGGCACTGAATCCATTTTGAGTGCCTTTGGATCGCGATCGATAAGTAGAACAAAGTGTCCGTTTTCAAGGAGCTCGCGCGCGATAGCGCGACCAACATTTCCAGCTCCTGCGATTGCTATGCGCATCCCTTACTTCCCTTCAGGCGATTGTGCGAGAATCGCGTCGACGTCAGCAAGGTCTTTCTCGGCAACCATAACGTGAACTAAATCGCCCTCTTGAAGGACTGTGTTCTCATCAGGAATGAGTCCTTCGCCAAGACGTGTGATAAATGCCAAGCGAGAGGCAGTGAGTTCTTCAATGAGTGAAGCCGGGCGACCATACCAACTGCTCTCAAGATGCACTTCGCAGAGTTGAATAAGGCCGCTTGCGTCGCGCCATTCAGAGCGCGAACCTTCAGGTACCAACCTGCGCAGGATTTGATCAGTGGTCCACAGAACCGTAGCTACGGTAGGTATTCCGAGCCGTTGATAAATCTCAGCACGACCAGCATCGTAAATTCGTGCCACAACATTTTCAACACCGTACGTTTCACGCGCAACGCGTGCCGCCAAAATATTGGAGTTATCACCATTCGAAACGGCTGCAAAGGCGTGGGCCTCGGTGATGCCTGCCTCAAGCAAGGTATCGCGATCAAATCCCACTCCAGCGACAGTTCTTCCATTGAAGTCTGGGCCAAGCCTGCGGAAGGATTCACGATTTTGGTCGATGATTGCGACCGTATGTCCAGCGGCTTCAAGCTCGAGAGCCAAACCAGAACCAACACGACCACAACCCATGATGACTACATGCACTGGGAAACCTTATCGCGATAACTCCATTAGGGTTGGAACATGGAAAATGTCACGCCGATGAGCCCCGATGCCTCTCACGTTGCGCCAGCCGCGCCATCAGAGATGCGTCCCCGCCTAGAAGTAGGTGAGCGAGTCACGGTCGACATCCTTGCCCCAGCCCACGGTGGGCACTTTATCGCCCGCCACGAGGGTCAAGTCCTCTTCGTGCGTCACGGCATTCCAGGAGAGCGCGTTGTTGTCGAAGTGACATCAGTGGTCTCAAAGGTTACGAGAGCTGATGTGGTCGAAGTTCTCACACCATCACCATTTAGAGTGAGCGCCCCGTGTGAATTTGCGCGACCTGATGGTTGCGGAGGGTGCGACTTTCAACATATTGAGATCGCCCACCAACGTGAGATTAAGGCGGCGATTGTCACCGAGCAATTTGAGCGCCTTGGGAAAATAAATCTTGCCGAGTTGGGTCTGGTCTGTGAAGTTCGAGGAGTCGAGCCGGCAGATGGATTGCATTGGCGAACCCGCATGGATTTTGCAATCTCAGATTTCGGAAGAATCGGCCTTTATAAAAATCGGAGCAAAGAGGTTCAAGAGATCGATGATTGCTTAATTGCTGTCGAAGAGATGAACGTTTCAGAGATAGCATCGCGTACATGGAATGGGGATGCTCGGATTGAAGTAGCAACATCGAGTAGCGGCGAAACGAATGTCTCCAGAGGCGGGCGAAGCCTCTCTGGACCAACACAACTCCACGAAGTTGTGGAAGGAATGACTTACACAATTTCGCCAGTTTCATTTTGGCAAGCCCATGAGGCGGCTCCATCAACGCTCGTTGCGCATGCCCTGGATATGCTCGATGTGCGCCCGGGGGATACCGTCTGTGATCTCTATGGCGGAGTCGGCCTCTTTACTGGCGCACTTGCGCAAGCGGTTGGCGCAAAAGGAAAAGTTCACCTCATTGAATCTGATCGTAGGGCGCTCTCGGATGCTGCGACGATCTTTAAGGGGTATTCGAATGTTCAGATTCACTCTGGAATGGTTGAGCAGTTATTGCCGCGCATCGAGAAGGCGGACCTAGTTCTCCTTGACCCACCTCGTACTGGGGCGGGCGAGGTGGTCGTTCTTAGCCTGCTCAAACTCCGTCCGACAACGATTGTCTACATCTCCTGTGACCCAGCCTCCCTTGCCCGCGATGCGAAATGGATCACAGAAGGCGGCTATACGATGGATTCGATCGTGGCTTTTGACCTATTTCCGATGACTCAACATATTGAAACGGTCGTACGGTTCAATCTGAGCTAGTGCTTTCACTAAGATTGAGGCTATGAGCAAGAACTCCTTTAACGCTAAAAAGCCTCTCTCTGTCGCAGGTAAGAGTTACGAGATCTTCGATATTACTGCCCTCGAAGGGTCGGCCGATCTCCCATACAGTTTGAAAATTCTCCTAGAGAATCTCCTTCGAACTGAAGATGGCGCAAATATCACCGCCGAACAGATCAGCGCGTTAGCTTCTTGGAATCCTTCCTCTGAACCGGATACTGAAATTCAATTCACTCCAGCACGAGTCATCATGCAGGATTTCACAGGAGTTCCTTGCATCGTCGACTTAGCCACGATGCGCGAAGCTATCGCTGACCTTGGGGGAGACCCAACAAAAGTTAACCCGTTAGCGCCCGCCGAACTCGTCATTGATCACTCAGTGATTGCCGATGTCTTTGGAACAAAGAGCGCCTTCGAAGAAAATACTGATATTGAATATAGCCGCAACCAGGAGCGTTACCGATTCCTGCGTTGGGGTCAAACTGCATTCGATGAATTCAAAGTTGTTCCACCCGGAACAGGAATCGTTCACCAAGTAAATATTGAATTCCTTGCACGAGTCATCATGGTGCGCAATGTGGATGGAGAGATGCGCGCCTATCCAGATACTCTCGTCGGTACTGATTCGCATACAACAATGGTGAATGGACTCGGAGTCTTGGGTTGGGGCGTCGGCGGAATTGAAGCTGAGGCTGCCCTGCTCGGCCAGCCTGTCTCTATGTTGATCCCACGCGTTGTTGGCTTCAAATTAGCTGGTGACCTGCCAACAGGAACGACGGCGACAGATCTCGTTCTCACAATTACTGAGATGCTTCGCAAACTTGGTGTTGTTGGAAAGTTCGTTGAATTTTACGGACCGGGCGTAACTGCGCTTTCAATGGCGACTCGCACGGCGATTGGAAATATGGCGCCTGAGTATGGATCGACCTGTGCGATCTTCCCAATCGATGATGAGACTCTTAACTACCTGCGCCTGACTGGCCGAAGTGATGAACAACTTGAGCTCGTTGAAAAGTATGCGAAGACCAATGGACTTTGGCACGACCCAGCTATTGCTCCTCGTTACTCCGAGACTATTGAACTTGATTTATCCACTGTGGTGCCAACAATCTCTGGGCCAAAGCGTCCACAAGATCGCATCTCGCTCACCGATGCAAAGGGATCGTTTGAAAAGATTCTCCCTTCCTATATCACCGAGAAGACAACCACTACCGCCGTCCCTTATAGCCACAATGGCAAGAACTCCGAGTTGAAGAATGGCGCCGTCGTTATTGCCTCAATCACCTCATGCACAAATACCTCCAATCCTTCTGTGATGATCGGCGCGGCTCTGCTTGCAAAGAAAGCGGTAGAGAAGGGACTCACATCAAAGCCTTGGGTAAAGACTTCGCTCGCCCCGGGCTCAAAAGTTGTGACGAATTACTTTGATAAATCTGGCTTAACACCTTATTTAGAAGGCCTTGGCTTTAATCTTGTGGGATATGGATGTGTAACCTGCATCGGAAATTCAGGACCGCTTCCGATCGAAATCAGCAAAGCAATCAATGAGAATGATCTCTCTGTGACAGCGGTGCTCTCCGGCAATCGAAATTTCGAAGGTCGCATCAGTCCTGATGTAAAGATGAATTATCTTGCCTCGCCACCGCTTGTGGTGGCATATGCGCTCACCGGCACTATGGATCATGATTTTGAAAAGGATCCAATTGGAGAGGATTCAACTGGTGCTCCGGTTTATCTCAAGGATATTTGGCCTTCTCAATTAGAGATCCAATCGGTAATTGATTCCGTAATCTCATCGGATATGTTTAAGAAGGATTACTCGACTGTCTTTGATGGTGATCATCGTTGGAAATCTCTTGCCACACCTACTGGCAAAACCTTTGAATGGGATCCAAAGTCAACCTACGTGCGCAAGCCTCCATACTTTGAAGGAATGCCTCGCGAGCCACAACCCGTCAAAGATATCGCTGGTGCACGCGTGCTTGCAGTGCTTGGCGATTCAATTACAACTGACCACATTTCACCGGCCGGTAACATCAAGGCAGATTCACCAGCTGGCAAGTATCTTGCCGAACACGGCATCGAGCGCGTTGATTTCAACTCGTACGGATCTCGACGTGGTAATCATGAAGTGATGATCCGAGGCACCTTCGCCAACATTCGACTTAAGAACCTGCTTCTCAACGATGTTTCGGGTGGCTTTACTCGTAACTTCTTGCGCAATGGCGAACAATCCACCATTTACGATGCATCGATGGAATATCAAGCTCAAGGAATTCCACTCGTGATTCTGGCGGGCAAGGAGTACGGCTCGGGTTCTTCTCGAGATTGGGCCGCAAAAGGCACTGCGCTCCTCGGAGTTAAAGCAGTTATCGCGGAATCATTTGAGCGAATCCACCGTTCCAACTTGATTGGCATGGGTGTCTTGCCGCTCCAATACCTTCCTGGCGAGAATGCAACGCTGTTAGGCCTCACAGGCGAGGAGAGTTTTGAGATCTCTGGCGTCACCGAACTCAACAACGGGTCGACTCCTCGGACCGTGAAGGTGAGTGCAGGCGGAAAGAGTTTTGAAGTGCTGGTCCGCATCGATACGCCCGGAGAGGCGGATTATTACCGTCATGGCGGCATCATGCAGTACGTGCTTCGCTCACTCTTGAAGTAGCTCGCCTCGAGCGTGGAGTGAGTACTCGCATTCCAGCCGCAAAGTTTGCCATTCTCGGTTTAGACTGAGCCCATGCTTGAAGAGATTAATTCACCTGCCAACTTGCAGGGGAAGACTCATGCCGAGCTCAATGAATTAGCGACAGAAATTCGGGCATTTCTCGTTGAAAAGGTTTCTCGAACCGGAGGCCATTTAGGCCCAAATCTCGGGGTCGTCGAACTCACGATCGCCATGCACCGAATTTTTGATTCGCCCAAGGATGTGATGCTCTTTGATACGGGCCATCAGAGCTACGTTCATAAGATCCTCACCGGTCGAGCCAAGGATTTTGATCAGCTTCGCCAGAAGGGCGGAATCTCGGGCTATCCAAGCCGAAGTGAATCCGAACATGATGTTATAGAAAATTCACATGCATCCGGTGCACTCTCATGGGCACATGGAATCGCAAGCGCATTTAAGATTCAAAAAATCACTGATCGCAAAGTTGTGGCGCTGGTCGGAGATGGCGCTCTCACTGGCGGGATGGCGTGGGAGGCACTTAATAACATCGCAGCAAACGATGAACTTCCGCTCGTAATTATTGTCAATGACAACGAGCGAAGTTACTCACCAACAATTGGTGGCGTTGCGACCTACCTCTCAACATTGCGAGCAACCAGCGGATATGAGAAATTTCTGGACTGGGGTAAAGGTGTATTAGAGCGAACACCAGTTGTGGGACAGCCAATCTATGAGACGCTCCATGGCGTCAAAAAGGGTATTAAAGATATTGTTGCACCTCAAGGAATGTTCGAAGATCTTGGCCTCAAATATATCGGCCCTGTAGATGGCCATAACATCTCAGCGATTGAGGATGCGCTTCGACTAGCAAAAGATTTTGGCGCACCAGTCCTGGTCCATGTCATCACCGAAAAGGGAAGAGGACATGCACCTGCGGTTCAAGATGAGGCTGAAAAATTTCATGCAGTTGGCGTTGTTGACCCAGAGACTGGCCAACCTCTTTCCAAGTCTGCAACCTCGTGGACCTCAATCTTTTCGCAAGAGCTCGTCGAGATTGGAAGTGAACGTCCAGATCTCGTAGCAATCACTGCGGCGATGCTCGGGCCAACTGGCCTTGATCGATTCCAGAAGGCCTTTCCCGATCGAACATTCGATGTAGGAATTGCAGAACAGCACGCTGCCGCATCCGCTGCGGGTATGGCATTTGCCGGGCTGCACCCTGTTGTAGCGGTCTATTCGACCTTCCTCAACCGAGCATTTGATCAATTACTTCTTGATGTCGCCCTTCACAATGCCGGAGTTACCTTTGTCTTAGATCGCGCTGGTGTAACAGGAGATGACGGTCCATCTCACAATGGAATTTGGGATCTTGCGCTATCAGGAATTGTTCCTGGCCTTCGTGTCGCTGCGCCACGAGATGGTGCAAGGTTGCGTGAGCTTTTGCGCGAAGCGACCAATATTAATGACGGACCAACACTTCTTCGTTTCCCCAAGGGTGCCGTCATCGCCGATATCCCTGCATTTGAACGACGCGAAGGAATCGATGTTCTTTATCGTGGTGAGAGCGCAGATATTCTCTTTGTAAGTGTTGGGGCGTTGGCAAATATTGCCGTTGAAGCTGCCGGCCAGGCTTATCGCGAGGGAGTCGGCGTGACTGTGATCGATCTTCGCTGGGTAAAGCCGCTTCCCGTCTCGCTCGTTTCGATGGCAGGTAGGTATAAGAGCGTTGTTGTATTAGAAGATGGAATTGAACATGGCGGAATTGCGAGCACGATCTCTGAGCTCTTCCGCGAGCACGATCTTGATATTCCAGTTCACTCTATTGGAGTGCCACTTGAATTCTTCGAACATGCCAAGCGGGCAGAGATTTTTAGTGAAATTGGCATCACCGTTCAGAGCATCACGCGTTCACTCGTAGGGTGGAGCTCAACGAGTGCTTCAGATTCACTTACTGGGGAAGTGACGCCACTCCAGCCGGATGGAAGCGCGCACCAGTCACGCTCTCACTAACGCCCTCTCGATCCAAGTAAGGCAGTATCCCGCCGAGATGTAATGGCCATCCGCAGCCAAGGATCATGCAGAGGTCGATCTCTGACGGTGTTGCAACGACTCCTTCATCGAGCATCATCCTTGCCTCTTCTGCGAGTGCATTGAGAGCGCGGGCTCGAACTTGCTCGACCGTAGATGGAGAGTCACCCTTGTGAATAAGGGAAAGAGCGGCAGGATTAACAATCTGCTTACCGTCTTCATCTTTGGTGTAGAAAGTACGAACTCCATGAGAAACAAATGCCTGCATAGTTGGTGAGATTTTGTATCGCTCGCCAAGTTCGCCATGAAGGGTCTCGGCAACATGGAGAGCAACCCCAGGTCCCACTAATCCAAGCAATTGCAGCGAGGACATTGGAAGGCCTAATGAGTCCATCGCAGAATCCGCAATCTCTGGCGCAGTTCCCTCATCGATTGCATCGGTTATCTCACCCATGAAGCGCGTGAGCAAGCGGTTGACGACAAAGGCAGGGGAGTCCTTGACAATGACCATGGTCTTCTTAAGTTCTTTACCTATCGCAACAGCAGTTGCTGTGGTCGCGTCATCAGTAGCCGAAGTCCGAGCAATTTCTAGCAGTGGCATTACGGCGACTGGGTTAAAGAAGTGAAAACCAATAACCCTCTCTGGGTGTTGTAAATTCTCAGACATTTTGGTTACAGAGAGAGAAGAGGTATTCGTGGCCAAAATGCACTCAGGGGATACGATGCCTTCAAGTTCGCGGAAGAGTGATTGCTTGAGTGAAAGTTCTTCGAAGATAGCCTCAATAACAAAATCGCAGCCGGCATAGATCGACTTATCTGTCGAACCTGTAATGAGGCCCGATAAACGCATTGCACTCTCTGGAGTGATCCGTCGCTTCTCCACGAGCTTTGTTATTTCAGAGTTGATGTAGGCAATTCCTTTATCAACTCGCTCTTGATCAAGATCAGTGATGACAACTGGAACCTTGAGATTCCTTAGAATTATCAAAGCGAGTTGAGATGCCATTAAACCGGCGCCGACAACTCCGACCTTACTCACTTTACGGGCTAAGGCTGCCTTTGGCGCCCCATCGACCTTCTTTCGCTTCTTCTGGATTAAGTTAAAGGCATAGAGCGAGGCGCGTAGCGGATCGGCCATGACCAAATCAGTCAAGGCGATATCTTCTGCTGCGAATCCCTGATCCCGCGATGAAGTTCTCGCTCCCGCAATTAATTCCATGGCTTTTTGTGGTGAAGCGATCTTTGCTTTGCCGTACTTCTTTTTCATCGCAGCTTCTGCGGTGAGGATGGCGCGATCCCAAGAGAGTGAATCCCGTGTGTGATCAATACGCTCAATCGTCCGCTTTCCATTGAGAACATCAGCGATGAATTTCACTGATTTCTCTAGAAAATCAGCTGGTTCAAAGAGTGCGTCCACAATGCCGAGTGCTTCCGCCTCTTTTGCTTTGAGCATTGTGTTGTTATTGAGCGCATTGACCATGATGACTTGGACAGCCTTCTCGGGGCCAATTAATTGGGGAAGAATTGTCGCCCCACCCCAGCCGGGCACAAGACCGAGGAAGACTTCTGGAAGTGCCGTAAATGCGGTTGAACTGATGGTTCGATAATCGCAATGCAAGCCAATTTCGAGTCCACCACCAAGTGCGAGTCCATTGATCAAGGCGAAGGTTGGTTTCTTAATCTCATGCAGACGGCGCAATACATCATGGCCTAGCTTTCCGATTGCGAGAGCTTGATCGCGATCGGCCAGGAAGGAGAGAGCTGATAGGTCCGCTCCAGCTGCGAAGATAAAGGGCTTTCCGGTTATTGCAATTGCAGAGGCAGAACTCTCTTCCGCCTGGCTGATTCGTTCATTAAGTTCTATCAATGTCTTTGGACCAAGGGTATTTGGACGATTGTGATCCATCCCGTTATCGAGAGTGATAAGTGCAAGCGTTCCGCTGAATCCAAATGCACGCAGATCAACTTCGCGTAGAAGTGAGTGAGTGACGACTTCTTCGGGGGCGCCTTCAGGCAAAGTTACTTGTGGCGATGTTGCGTCGAGGCTCATGCTGAGACCTTTCCAGTAAAGTGTGGGTTCTCCCATATGACGGTTCCGCCCATTCCAAGGCCGATGCACATCGTCGTTAATCCATATCTCACCTCTGGGTGAAGTTCGAATCCTCGTGCCAAGTTAAGCATTAACCGAATACCAGAAGATGCGAGTGGATGACCTACCGCAATTGCACCGCCGTGAATATTTACGCGGGGATCGTCATCAGCGATTCCAAAATAATCGAGGAAGGAGAGGACTTGAATAGCAAAAGCTTCGTTGACCTCGAACAGACCGATATCTTCGATTTTTAAGCCAGCTTTAGCGAGCGCTTTGATCGTTGATGGAACTGGACCGTAGCCCATGATCTCTGGTTCAACACCAGCAAAGGCGAAACTCACAAGTATTGCCTTGATAGGAAGAGCTAATTGAGTTGCCATCTTTTCGCTCGCGAGAATCGCTGCCGTTGCACCATCGTTAAGACCTGCAGCATTTCCAGGAGTAACTCGACCAGCCGCGCGAAAAGGTGTCTTCAGTCCAGCAAGCGCCTCCATCGTTGTGCCCGGACGAGGAGGTTCATCCGTTGTTGCAATCCCATAGCCAAGTTCTGGATTTCGAATTGCTACCGGAATTAAATCGCGTTGAATCTCTCCTACTTCGTAGGCTCTGGCAGTTTTCTGTTGTGAGGCGAGCGCATATGCATCAGCGCGTTCCTTTGTGAGATGTGGGAATTTGTCGTGGAGTCGTTCAGCGGTGTTACCCATCGCCAGCGCATCTGCATCGACCAGCTTTTCTGCGAGGTATCGAGGATTTGGATCCATTAATTCGCCCATAGGGTGATTGCCCATATGTTCGACGCCACCTGCGATGGCGATGTCATATGCGCCCATTGCGATCGCTCCTGAGAGCGTAGTTACTGCAGTCATCGCCCCTGCGCACCAACGATCGATGGAATAGCCAGGGACGGTATTAGGAATCCCTGCGAGAAGCGATGCGCTTCTTCCGATATTCATTCCTTGATCACCGCTCTGGGATGCAGCAGCGATCGCCACATCATCGATTGATGCGAGCGGAAGTTGGGGATTTCGTTCTAGAAGTCCTCGGAGAACTCGGACCATAATGTCATCTGCTCGGGTTCCTAGGTAGAGACTCCCGGCTTTGCCGAAGGGGGATCTCACTGCATCTACGAGCACAACTCGATTTAACTCCACGCGACTCGACCCTTCACTGCGGCCTTGACGGCAAGATCGGCAGTGTGCGGATCGGCCCAGGCCTACACAGAAGAGGTTACTCGTGAGTAGGTTATTTGTGAACTACTGAGCAAGAGTCGCTGAGGTCGCTGAGGTCGCTGAGGTTGCTCAGGAATTGGCTTTTACGGGTTGAGCAGAATGACCAGCTTGAGCGCCCTGATGAAACTTCGATGGACGGCGATAAAGCGCGATTACAGCGAGGAGGTAGCAGGCCCAGATCACGAGCTGGAGCCAGGTCATCGTTGGGGCGATTCCAATGCTGCCATCGATGAGGGACCAGGCAAAGTTTGAACCATTGCCAGATTTCGATCCAGAATTCGAAGCAGAGTTCAATGCAAAGTCCCAGGCAAAGTGAGATGCGCCGGGAAGATTGCCACGGCTTTGGAACTCAAAGACGGCATGAGAGAGGACTCCGGCAGCGACGGTGATCAGACCGTAACCTGTGACTGTAAAGAACTTGCCGAGGTTGATCTTTACTGTTTTATTGTAGATCAGCGCACCAAGCGTGATTGCAGTGATTAATCCTAGGATTAAGCCAAGCGATGGCGCGGTATTAGAACCAACTGTCCGGAAGTTTGCGTAGATAAAGAGCGCGGTCTCTAACCCCTCACGAGCAACTGCGAAGAACGCAGTGGCGATCAAGGCTAAACCACCTAGGGGAAGGGCTCCTTCAACCCGCTCTGCCAACTCTTTTCCTAATCCACGGGCAGTTCGTTTCATCCAGAAGACCATCGTCGTCACAAAGGCGACAGAGGCGACAGAGGTAATGCCAGCGAAGAGTTCTTCACCGCGAACCGAGAGGTTAGTGCTTGTGAATGAGAGAAATGCGCCTAAGCCGAAGCTCAGGAGGACGGCGCCGCCTACTCCGATCCAGATAAATCGAGTGAGGTTAGCCCGCTGCGTCTTTGCCAGATAGGCAACAAGGATCGAGACAATCAGCGAGGCCTCAAGGCCTTCACGTAGGGCGATCAGAAAGGTGCTCAACACCTCTGAAGCCTAAAGCTGATCTCCATAATTACGCAACTCGAACGTTGCGTAATTCTTCTCACTCGCCCTCAATTGAACCAAGCTGCCCTCAAGTAACCTCAACTAGCTTCAATTATCCTGGATCGGATCCACTGATTCCTTCTCCGGGTCTGGCAAGGGGTCTGGAAGAGGCGGCGGCAGGGGCTCGCTCTCGTAGAGAGGTTCAATGAGTTCGGAGGCGACATGTTCGATCTGCCAGCTTCTAGCGCCAGCTTCCTGCAACTTCTCCTCTATATACGCGAGACCGGCACCTTCAGGTGGGTTGCTCCACATAGCCTGTCGAACGGCCTCAGGGGAGATGAGATTCTCAGCGGGCATTCCAAGTTCTTGCGCTCGCTCCATTACTGCAGCCCGAGCATGAGTGAGCCTTGCATACCCCAGTGGATTTCTATCACGCCACAATTTTTGAGGAGGCAAGCCAGTTGAGGGGAGTCGAAGTTCAGGGAGTTCATCCTTGCCGAGTGCAAGTGTTCGTCGGTAGCGGTCGAACCATTCCGGGATGGGTTGATCAAGTGCTCGAGATCGACGAGAAATAATTTTTGTGAATAGGTCAATGGTGAGCGGACGCTTGGTGGCGATTTCAACCAAGGCATCGTCGTTAAATATTCGCCCAGGCGCTACGTCAATTTTGCGAGCATACTCATCGCGAGCTAGCCACAGCTCCCGAACGATCGCTAAGGTCATGCGATCTCTTATTTTGTGCATACCTGAAGTTTTTCGCCACGGATCGCGTTTAGCGCTCGAACCTGGGGAGGCCAAGATCGCTGCGAAATCTTCACGGGCGTAGTCGAGATAACCTCGTGAAGAGAGTAGCTCCTCCATCGCATCACGCAGATCTAAAAGAACATCAACATCAAGGGCTGCGTAAACTAGCCACTCTTCTTTTAATGGTCGCTGCGACCAATCAACTGCACTGTGCTCTTTTGCAAGTTGAAGATCTAGCAGACTCTCTGCGAGCGCGCCAAGCCCCACACGTTCACAGCCGGCAATTCTTCCGCCCAGTTCAGTATCAAAGAGTTTTGTAGGAGAAATACCGAGTTCACGCAAGCAGGGTAAATCTTGTGTGCTGGCATGAATAACCCACTCACACTCTTTAAATTTCTGATCAAGAAGTTGCCAGGTTTGAGGATTATTTGCGGAGATAGGATCTATGAGATGCAGGCCGCCGCCACGTCGATAGATTTGAATAAGATAGGCACGTTGGCTGTACTTATAACCAGATGCTCGCTCGGCATCGATGGCAAGTGGACCTTCACCTTGCGCAAGTTCATTTATTGCATTCGCAAGCCCCTCATCATCAACAATTAATGTGGGAGTGCCATTTCGAGGAGTGAGTAATGGTATTGCCATGGTGATTTAAGGTAACTATTTTCCGAGGCGCTTATTTGGAAGTTGCGCAACGCCTTCAGGTAGGGGTTCGAGACCAGAGATCTTCTCTAAGAGATTTACCCATGACATGACATGAGCGACAATATTATTTCCGCTTGATGGAGTCCATGATGCACGCACTTCCACCTCTGAATCTTCGTCACGCCCATCAAGTTCTCCGTAGGAGGAACTTGCCACACGCGTTACTGTCCCACTCGGATTGTGATAATCAGCGCCGTTCGCTACGAGAGATTCGATAAGCCACGACCAACTCACATCACACAAGGAAGGATCGTTGGCGAGCTCTAGTTCTATTGCGGCTCGAGAAAAAGTGACACAGCGATATGCGCCCGACCAGCCATCTTGTCCTTGGGGATCATGGAGGAGTACAAATCGTCCGGTTGCAACATCTATATCCACATCTGCCGTCAGGGCAAGCGCATGTGGCGCAAGTTTCTGAGGAGCAGGCACCTCTTCCAAAACTATTTCATTGCGTAGCGCGATAGCGCGTATCTCATTGAGAATCTGATCCCAAGCGATGCTCACAGGTCTATCGATTGCGCTCACTGAGCGAGTCTATTTTCGCAGCAATTACTTCGTTGGGAGGCGCGCATACACCTGGAAGATATCCTCTTCGCTCCCATTTCCCGCAAGGCTTTTTTGCTCCTCAACAAGGCTCAACCCCACGGTGGTGGGGTCGAGAGTAAAGAGGGGGCCATCGCCGCTCTTACTCACTCTCGTAAGGTAGAGAGTGTCAACCAAAGAGGCTTTCAACACACTCTCGAGAAAATTTGGGCCTGCCTCGATAAGGATCGTCTTATGTTCTCTAAGAGCAGCCGCGATGGCATGAGAAGGGCTCATTCGAAGGGCGACCGCCTTCGGATTCGCAGCAGCACTTCCGGGAGGTCTTTCAGAGTTGGTACAGACGTAGAGCGGTACTGGAGTTCTTTCATATGGTTCGGCTCGAGCTGTTGAGCCACCAATGAGGATTGCATCAGCAAGAGTCCTGATCTGATGGAAGCGCATCCGATCGGAACCAGTGCTTAGCCCTGAAGATTGACCAGCGACGGTTGTTGCACCCTCGTGTCCAATGACGAGGTTGGCGATGATCGGCATAGCCAAACGATAGCCTTCCGATGTGAGTTCGCGTCCAATATTGCTGGTGACAAATGATCTTGGACCCAGAGCTGGTGGTATCGAGAGTTTTATCTTGGGTCTGCTGGGCGAACTCGATGGCTCGCAAATCGTCATCTACACATCTGCGCAGAGCGGTGATGGCCAATTCGATCTGAGCCTTGAGAAGAAGTTCGGAGTTAAAGTAATTCGCGATAAGTCAAGGATTTTATTGCCGACTCCTCGCGTGAACCGAGCCATTGCAGATGTAATGAAAAAACACGGATCAGAGATTATTTGGTATGGGGCGACCGCACCTCTTGGATGGATGGCTGGCCACTTAAAACGACAAGGGGCTCGTAGACAGGTAGGCCTTACTCATGGCCATGAAGTGTGGTGGTCCAAAGTCTGGCCATTCTCTTGGGTCATGAAACGGATCTGTCGAAATCTCGATGTCATTACTTTCTTGGGGAAGTTCACGCATCACGCGATGGAACCGATCCTTGGAGATAAAGTCCATGCAGTCCGAATAGCTCCAGGCATTGCGATCGATCATTTCACTCCAGGAGTTCCATCGGAGGCTTTACTTCAGTCACTTGGACTTCGTGAGAAGAAAATTATTGTCTCGGTTGGGCGATTGGTACATCGCAAGGGGCAGGACCGTCTGATCGAGGCGCTTCCGCAGATTATTCAAGAAGTCCCCGATGTTGCATTGCTCTTAGTGGGCGAGGGACCATATAAAGCGCATCTTGAAAAGCTCGTAACTCAATTGAACCTTCACGATTATGTGTATTTTGTGGGGCGAGTCCAGTACCGAGAGCTTCCGGATTATCTGCGACTTGGAGCAATTTTTGCGATGCCATCGCGTTCTCGTTTCTTTGGGCTAGAGGTAGAAGGGCTTGGAATTGTCTATCTAGAGGCGAGTTCGACCGGCATACCAGTCTTGGGCGGTGCATCGGGAGGAGCTCCTGATGCAGTGTTGGATGGCGTAACAGGCTTAGTAGTTGATGGCGATGATGTTGCGGCGATTTCAGCAGCGGCGATTTCTCTTTTGTTAGATCCGAAGCGTCGCGAGCAGATGGCGATTGCGGGTCGAGAGTGGGCTATGAGTAATTGGAGTTGGACCATGTGGGGCGAGCGATTTAACGCACTTTTATGGCGTAATTAAACCCCGGCGTTTTCCTTCCGCCAGCGCACTTGTCTTGTTACTTACTCCAAGTTTTCGATAGATCGAAGCCATGTGGCTCTTCACAGTAGGCTCCGATATCGAGTAAAAATCTGCGATCTCTGCTGCAGTCATGGCTGATGTAAGTGCGTTTAAGATCTCACTCTCTCGTTTCGTCAAAAGATTCGAGCTATTTGTGAGGTCTCTCAATTTTTCTTGAAGATCATCGATCGCGGATCGAATTGCCCTTAAGGCGCTGCGAGTATGTTGATTTGTGGCATTTCTACCGATCGTCTCATCAATACTCAATCCGATTGCATTTAAATCATGTCCGATCAAGTTTTGAATCTTTTTGAGCGATTTCAAAGAATCATCGGACATGATATTTAGCTCTTTACAGGAAGAGTTCGTTGATCTCTCGCGCAAATTGATTAGCGACAACATGCCGTTTAACCGAAAGCTTCGCAGTGAGTTGACCATCAGCGATGGTGAAATCAATGGGAAGTATTGTGAATTTTCGAATTGACTCAGCTCGGCTAACCGCCTTATTTGCGTCATCAATCGCGGTTTGAATAACTGCGATAAGAGTCGGATCTTTTGCTAGATCTGCAATTGATGTCCCAGCTTTCTTATTTGCTGCACTCCAGCCCTTAATTGCTTCGGCATCTAAAGTAACGAGCGCCGCAATAAATGGTTTGTTATCACCAACGACCAAGCATTGACTTACAAGAGGGTGCGCACGTACTCGATCTTCAAGGACGGCTGGCGCCACGTTCTTTCCACCAGCGGTAACGATAAGTTCCTTCTTTCGGCCAGTGATCGTTAAGTAACCTTCAGAGTCGAGAGCACCAAGATCGCCAGAGCGGAAGAAGCCATCCGGTGTGAAGACTTCCTCATTTGCCGAATCGTTCTGCCAATAGCCACGCATAATGATGGGGCCTTTAATGAGAATTTCGCCATCTTCGGCGATTCTGACAGTGGTGCTTGGGAGTGGCTTGCCCACTGATCCGACCTTTTGTGAATGAGTTAAGTTAAGTGTTGCACCTGCTGTCGTTTCCGTCAGGCCGTAGCCTTCAAGAACTCGGACGCCAGCACCACGATAGAAATGTCCAAGGCGTGAACCAAGAGGGGCACCACCAGATATCGCAGCTTCGACTGCTCCACCCATACCGGCGCGAATTTTGGAGTAAACAAGTTTGTCAAAAAGTTGATGCTTTAGGCGAAGTGAGAGACTTATTTTTCCGTCATCTAGCCCTTGCGAGTATTTGATCGCTACATCTGATGCTTTGCGGAAAATATTTCCTTTTCCTGCCGCCTCTGCGCGAGCTTCTGCGCCATTGTAAATCTTTTCAAAGATACGCGGAACGGCGAGAACGAAGGTGGGTTTGAATGAGGCAAGATCTTGCGGAAGTCGATTGATATCGCCGCAATGTGCTAAATGAAGTCCTGCAGTAATCGCCCCAATTTGAACCATTCTTCCGAATACGTGAGCAACGGGAAGGAAGAGCAGGGTAGAGCCATCAGGTTTGAGGAATAAATCTGAAGCGCCTTGCACCACATTTCCACATTCAGCAAGGAAGTTGCCGTGAGTGAGTTGAACACCTTTTGGCTTACCGGTTGTACCTGATGTGTAAATCAAAGTAGCAAGAGTGTCGGGGTTGAGAGCGCTTCTGCGATGGTTTATCTCATCATCGCTGATCGATGATCCTCTCTGCACCAGGTGATTGAGCGCATCTTCGGTAATTGTCCAGATCTGTTTGCAATTGACGCCCATCACTGGCGTTGCTAACTCCGCAAGGGCGGGTGTCTCTACAACGATGGCGACAGCCCCAGAATCCTCGAGAATCCATTGGATTTGTTCTGCACTTGATGTCTCATAGATTGGAACGCAGACGCCACCAGCAAACCAAATTGCAAAATCTAAAACGGTCCACTCGTAACGGGTCTTCGCCATGATTGCAACTCGATCACCGAGGGCTATTCCCGATGCAATGAGGCCCTTCGCAGTTGTCCTCACTTCCTCTTCAAACTCTCGGGCTGTCACACCTTGCCATCCGTCGCCTAGAGGACGCGAGAGCATGATCCGCTGAGGCTCAAACCAGGCGCGCTCGGCGATCAAATTTGTGAGATTGCCGGCGGTGGCGGCTGGGACTATCGCGGGAGTTGAGAATTCATCCATGAGTTAACGGTAGTGGTGCAAATGCGCCGAAGGCTAGAGGCTTGGGGCAGTAACCTATGGGCATGTCCGATACATCGAAAAGTTCCGTTCACATTGAGGCATCAGTCGACGCTGTCAGAGCCCTGCTCTTTGACCCAGCGGGCTACCCCGCCTGGTCGAGCGCTATTAAAAGCGCATCGGTCTTATCCAGCGATGGCGAAGGAAAAGCCACGAAGGTAGAAATGGTCATCAAGGCTGGCCAATTGAAAGATCGAGTAATTTTGGATTACGACTGGAGCGCAGCGCCGAATAGTCTGACCTTCACTCTTGATGATGCGGATATGTTGACGCAGATGAGTGGTGGTTACACAGTTTCCGATAATGGCGATGGCAGCACGACGGTGGGATATGAACTCACCGTGGCCCTATCTATGCCGATTCCCGCGATGATGCGAAATAAGGCAGAGAAAGAGACGATAGAGCTCGCATTAAAAGAGTTGAAGGATCGCGCGGAAGAGCTGGAGAACTAACGTTGACACTCACTATTGGCATTGATGTTGGCGGAACAAAAGTTCTTGGCGGAGTTGTCGACGAATCCGGAAAGATATTGGCAACACATCGCGAACCGACGCCGAAAGAGGGAGGCGCTGCTCTCACAAAGACGATTGCAGATGTAGCGAAGCACTTACTTAGAGATCATGAGGCGATTGCGGTAGGAGTCTCCGCTGCAGGTTTTGTGAGCGCAGATCGAGAGACAATGCTCGCTACGCCAAATATTTCGGGGTGGAACGGGGTAAATCTCCGTTCTGAGATAGGACGATTAGTCGACCTCCCGATCGTGATTGAAAATGATGCAAATTCAGCGGCATGGGGTGAAGCAAAATACGGCGCTGGTGTCGGTGAGGATCAGATGTTGATTCTTACAATTGGCACGGGAATTGGCGGCGGAGCAGTCATCGATGGGAAGCTATTACGCGGCGCTTATGGAATTGGTGCTGAATTTGGCCACCTTCGTGTTCTCCCTGAAGGTCATCTCTGTGGTTGCGGTGCTCGAGGCTGCTTCGAACAATATGCATCAGGTAATGCATTAATGCGACATGTTCGCGAAGCGATCAGCGCCTCGCCAGATGCCGCACATAACCTTCTTGCTCGAGGTGACGGAACAATTTCCGGCCTCTCTGGTCACCACATTACAGATGCGGCTCGAGATGGCGACCCGATCGCGCTTGCCGGCTTTAACACCACTGCCCAATGGCTCGGCGCGGGTATCGCTTCATTAAGCGTTCTCTTTGATCCAGCATGTGTCGTAATCGGCGGTGGCGTCATTGACGCTGGAGAGATATTACTTGAGCCAACTCGAATCGCACTCGATCGATATATGCCATTTAGCGGCAAACACCCTTCACCACGTATCGTGCCAGCAACGCTGGGAAATGATGCAGGTCTCGTAGGGGCAGCCGACCTCGCTCGGATTTAGAGAACTGCTCCATCTGATCCATCTGATTCATCATCAAGGCGTCGAGCGGTGTTCCAGATAATTTTTCCGAGCCCAAAAATTATTGCCATGACGCCAGGCCAAGCGCCAGTTCCAAAGAGGTCAAAGCCAGTAAATATGTAAAGAATTAATTGAAGAGCCCCTGCTCCGAGAACCCAGAGCGCCGAACGATTTGCCTCTGAAAGCGTCGGCAATTGTGGGTTTGGAATATGGAAATCATCAGCCTGTCCTCGATCAAGTTCATCGAGGAAATTTGACGTAGTGCTTTCATCAAGGGAGAGTCCGGAGACGATCGCCTCAAATTCTGCATCAATGAGTTCTCGCTCATCGCTGCTATCGGTTCGAGAAATTTCACCGCTTAATACATCGCGGATGAATTCGACGCTCTCTTCAATGAGAATATCTGCTTCGTAGTCTAGAGCAACATTGTGGAAAGATTTTTCAAAAATCACCTCTCGAATATCGGCAGAGTAAACATTATCGATGATCGTCTCAGAGTTTCGAGGATCAACAACATGATCATGAACTGAATAAGCGACCATGAGCGGTGTGGTCACGAGATAGAGCTCCGTCTCTACTGAATTCCATAAGCCCCGTAATGAATCAAGTGCCTTCAATGGGATCCTGCCGTAACTATGCCGAACTGAATTCGGTTTGTTCACATCCATCGCGCCGCTCTTCACCGATGGAAGGAGATGTTTAACGAGGGGGAGAAGGTAGTAAAACTTTCTCTCATCAAAAATAGATGGATTGAGAATTATTACACCCTCAATTTCAGCTCCTCGAATTTCCGAGAGCTTAAGAGCAATCGCGCCACCTACGCTAAAACCAGCTATAAAAACCCGATCACACTCTTTCTTTAATTCGAGATACGCCCGCTCTGCGCTCTGATACCAATCCTGCCAAGTGGTCTCATTAAGATCTTCCCAACGGGTGCCGTGGCCAGCAAGTCGCGGGACGCTGACTGTGAAGCCTTCCGCCGCTAAGCCATGGGCCCACGGCGCTACGGTCGCTGGAGATCCCGTAAAGCCATGGATCATCAAAACGCCGACTTTCCCGCCCGGGAGAGTGAAAGATTCGGAATTTTGAATATCGGCCACGCTCAGATGGTGTCACAAGAGGTCGCTTAACCCCTAAATTACTCCTGTGGCGTATACCTTCCTCAAGTCATTCCTGACTCCGCTCCTGATGCTCTTCTTCCGTCCTAAGGTGACGGGGCTGCGTCAGGTTCCGAACAATGGTGGGGTCATTATCGCCTCGAATCACCTCTCCTTTAGTGATTCGATCTTCATGCCATTAGTTGTCCCTCGCAAGGTCACCTTTTTAGCAAAGAGCGAGTACTTCACCTCGCCAGGCCTGAAGGGGTTTATTAAGAAACTCACCTTTATCGCATTAGGCCAAGTCCCAGTAGATCGTGCCGGGGGACGTCGCAGCGAGGCGGCAATTCTTACCGGGCTGGACCTTCTCAAAGAGGGCAATTGCATCGGTATCTATCCTGAAGGAACTCGCTCACCCGATGGTCGCCTTTACAAAGGGCGTACTGGCATAGCTCGAATGGCGATTGAGTCGGGATGCCCTGTAGTACCAGTAGCGATGTTTAATACAGCTGAAATTCAACCAACTGGTCAGATCGTCCCTAAAGTGCGTCGAGTAGAAATGGTCTTCGGGGAGCCGCTCTTCTTCACCGGCGATTCACGCGATCTTCAAGTATTACGCGAGTCAACCGATCAGATCATGAAGGCGATACAGAAGCTTTCAGGGCAAGAGTATGTCGAGATGTACGCCTCTGAAGCGAAAGCCGAAATTATGAAAGAACGGAATTACCTTCAGGATAACGAGTAGTTATCGCTTCTTCAGGATCTCTTCTCGATCTGCCAGGTATTTGCAATGTTCGCAACCATCCTTTGATGGGGGACAGTCGCCGTTAATCAACTGAACAAATTCGGTAAGGCGATCTTGGAGGGCCTTCGGGTTACGCTCCGCCGGATACCAATTGGAGTTAACACGATAACCAAAGCCTGCGTTGACATTACCCCAGGCTTGCGGAACCGACCATGAGTAAATACCAATCATCGAAATTTTCTTCGCTTCACCTTTAGCGGGGTTCTCTAGCGCGTAGGCATACGCCTCGAGCTGAGGTGAGTAAAAGCCGCTCTTATCTGAGGTGCGGGCCTGCATCTTGCAATCAATGATCCCGTACGTGCCATCGGGAAACTCCACAAGCAAGTCGTACTTGCCGCGAATGGAAAGGTGGGTATCGACGCCATTTACCTGAATTGGCTTTGAGAGCACCCATCCGCCGTGGTCGACGATCTTCGCTTCTGGAATATCTGGATGCATCGCCGATGTGCTCAGCGGCTCCTTCTTATTCATGAAGTAACTCTCTTGTGACTCTGCAAGTTCGGCGACGGTAGGCATGAACATAGGGGCCTTAACCTGGTGGTTGTAATAGAGCCATAACTCGCGATGGCAGCCATCCCATGAAAATGTCAGATCGCTAGGACTGAGATTGACTCTTCTTTCACCCATTTAACTACGCTCCAATTTTTCGATGTGTGCATATTTAACTAGCAGGAGCTGACAGCGTGGGGGAACGCCACGAATTTGTTGGAAGGCGGGACTTTCGGATTTTTAGATTTCTAGCGATGAAGGAGGGATTGGCCGATCGTGAGAACCCCTAGGCAGATCATGACAAGGCCGCCAGAGACACGCATTCGAATGAGTCGCTTGATATCACGTGCAAACCACTCTCGAATCGTCCCTGCGAGCAACCCCCAGCTCCCATCCGAGAGTAGGGCTATTGCGGCGAAGATCGTTGCCATGATCAACATCTGAAAGGTAATTGACCCTTTAGCCCGATCCACGAATTGCGGCACAATTGCGGCAAAGAAGACCATCCCCTTTGGGTTGAGAGCTCCGACCATAAACCCTTGTCGCACGGTCTGGAGTGAGTTGGGCTTCTCTTCAATAATCTGACGCATTCCTTCGGCATCGGTCGGGCTATCTTTAATTGCGCAGTAACCCAAATAGATGAGGTAGAAACCGCCGCCCCATTGCACAAGGTTAAAGAAGAGATGCGACCGGGAGAGGATTGGGCCTAGGCCGAAGCAGACAAAGACTGACATTGTGTACATGCCCAGGACATTGCCCAAAACAGTCAATAGCGCCGTAGCTCGACCCCAAGCGATGGCTCGGGCGATGGTGAAGAGGACGCTTGGGCCAGGCGCCAAGATGATAAGAAAAGCCGCGATCGAGTACTCCCAAAGTCTGGAGGGGATCACGGGTGTCATTGGCCAAGCCTAGCGAGGGGATCAGACCAAGCCCAGCCCTCGTGCGTCAAGAGATCAGGAGATCAAGAGATGATGCAAGCGTTTGGCGCCGCGCCGATGCAGAAGTTGCATCGATTCGATATATCGAGTTAACTATCGCTCAGATGTATCGAATCGATAGATCTATCCCAGAATCAGAAGGTAAAGGTGTCTCGTGCGCTCACGTGGTGAATCCCTCGAGTTTGCCCTCCTTGGGCTGCTCTCGCAGGGTCCGCTACATGGCTATGAACTCCGCAAGCGAATGATTGCGATCTACGGGCCGTTTCGGGCGCTGAGTTTCTCAGTTCTCTACCCCCAGCTCCATCGAATGTTAGAGGCTTCATTAATTGAGGAGTCACTCTCGGATCTTGGTGGGCTCTCGCGCAGATCGAAGATCGTCTATGCAATCACTGATCTTGGGCGCAAACGCTTTGAATTGCTCACGGGAAGTTCAGGTCCTGAAGCCTGGGATGACGAGAGCTTTGAGGTGCGTTTTGCATTCTTCGGACCTACCCCTCCAGGTAACCGACTACAGATCTTGGAAGGGCGACTACGCCGGTTAGTCGAGAAGGCCGCAATCCTTCGCGACGAACTTGAGAAATCCCCGGCCGGATTCGATAAGTACTTAGTTGAGTGGCGCCGCCATTCATTGGAATCGGCGGAGCGAGAGATCGCTTGGCTACAAGAAATGATCACCATCGAAAGGAAATCCTCGTGACCAGTAAAGATATTCGCGTAGCAATTATTGGAGTAGGAAACTGCGCCAACTCACTCGTTCAAGGAGTGACCTATTACAAAGATGCAGCAGCAGATACAGAGATTCCTGGTCTTATGCATGCAGTTCTTGGTGGCTACCATGTTCGGGACGTTAAGTTCGTAGCGGCATTTGATGTCGATGCCAAGAAGGTCGGACTCGATCTCGCTGATGCAATCTGGGCTAGCGAGAACAACACCATTAAGTTTTCGAACGTTGAGAAGACTGGCGTCATTGTTGAGCGTGGAACTACTCTCGATGGCCTTGGAAAGTACTACAAAGAGACCATTACCGAATCAACCGCTGCTCCAGTAGATGTCGTTGCTCGACTCAAGGAAGAGAAAGTGGATGTCCTCATTTGCTACCTTCCGGTTGGATCTGAAGAGGCTGCAAAGTTCTACGCACAATGCGCACTAGATGCTGGCGTAGCTTTCGTCAACGCACTTCCTGTCTTCATTGCATCAGACCCAGTCTGGGCAGATAAATTCACGAAGGCTGGACTTCCTATCGTTGGAGATGACATCAAGTCGCAGGTTGGTGCAACGATCACGCACCGAATCATGGCGAAACTCTTCCAGGATCGTGGCGTACACCTCGATCGCACCTACCAGCTCAACGTTGGTGGAAATATGGACTTCAAAAACATGCTTGAGCGCGATCGTCTCGAGTCGAAGAAGATTTCGAAGACTAATTCTGTAACATCACAACTCGACCACGATATGGGCGCAAAGAATGTCCACATTGGACCATCGGATTACATTCCTTGGCTTGATGATCGCAAGTGGGCTTACGTACGCCTAGAAGGTCGCGCCTTCGGTGATGTCCCTCTCAACCTCGAATACAAGCTCGAAGTATGGGATTCGCCAAACTCAGCAGGCGTGATCATCGATGCACTTCGTTGTGCAAAGATCGCACTTGATCGCAAAATTGGTGGACCACTTCTCTCGCCTTCAAGTTACTTCATGAAGACGCCTCCTACTCAGTACACCGATGAGCAGGCTCACGAGAAGACTGAAGCATTCATTCGCGGAGAACTTGACCGCTAACTAAGCGAGCACTTGTAAGGAAGCCCCTTCGATCTGAAAAGGTCGTGGGGGCTTCTTTTATATATCGATGCAAACTAGGCTAGTGATATGTCCGAGATAGATATGTCCGAGATTCTGATTGACCAAGTTGACCAAGTCCTGACTATCACCCTTAATCGACCCGAGAAGAAGAATGCAATCACCCAAGGGATGTACTCCACTCTTGCATCGACTCTCAATAACGCGGCAGGTGACTTCGGTATTCGGGCGGTTGTCATCTCCGGAAATGGAAAGGCTTTTACTGCCGGTAACGACATCTTGGATTTCATGAATGAAGAGATCACGCTCTCCTCGCCGGTCTTTCATTTTTTGAAGGCGCTACACGACTTTCCCAAACCACTCCTTGCTGCAGTTCAGGGAAATGCCGTTGGTATCGGCACTACGCTTTTACTCCATTGTGATCTTGTTTACGCAGCCCCTGATGCACTCTTCCAAATGCCATTTGTCACCCTCGGACTGGTGCCGGAAGCAGGATCAAGCATTCTCTTTCCCCGGCTTGTAGGGCACGCGAAGGCTTCCGAGATCTTCTTAACGGGACGCAACTTCCAAGCACAAGAGGCGTTAACCATGGGCCTCCTCAATGGGATCGAAGAGAATCCGGTTCAGAGAGCGATTGAGGTCGCGCAGATCATCGCGCATCAGCCACCTAATGCAGTTCTTAATACGAAGGCGTTGCTGAAGAGCGCCTCGCATATTGCCATTGAAAATGTCATGCTCGCTGAGGGAGAAATGTTCCGGATTGCATTGCAATCAGATGAAACTCAAGGCGCATTTATGAAATTCATGAGTTCACGATTAAAGGGGTAGAAATGTCGCTCAGTGGCAAGAGAATCTTTATTACAGGCGGTTCGCGCGGTATTGGCCTAGCGATTGCGCTCAAAGCTGCTCGCGATGGGGCCCAGGTTGCGATCGCAGCGAAGACCACCACGCCACATCCCACGCTGCCAGGGACTATCTTCAGCGCGGTCGACGAGATAACAGCTGCTGGGGGAGTAGGTCTAGCACTTCAATGCGATATTCGTGATGAAACTCAGATTGAAGCAGCAATCGTCAAAACGGTTGAGACCTTTGGCGGCATCGATATATTGATCAATAATGCAAGTGCGATTAATTTGACGCCAACCCTGGGTACTCCAGCAAAGCGATTTGATTTGATGTTTGACGTGAATGTACGAGGTACTTTCCTTACCTCTCAAGCCGCTCTTCCACATCTCAAGCAATCTGCGCGCGATGGGAGAAATCCTCACATCTTGACCCTTTCGCCCCCACTCTCGATGAACCCAAAGTGGTTTAAGCCTCACCTGGCCTACACAATGGCAAAGTACGGGATGAGCATGTGCGTGCTGGGGCTTGCCGAGGAGTTCAAGCGAGATGGAATTGGCGTAAACGCTTTATGGCCTCGTACCGCTATCGATACCGCAGCTCTCGCGATGATTCCTGGCGTGGATACAGATTTTTGCCGGACTCCAGAGATTCTTGCGGATGCTGCCTACATCATCCTCAATCGCGATGCGAAAGATACAACCGGCAATTTCTTTGTCGATGACGAACTCTTGGCATCTGAAGGAATAACCGATCTTGAGAAATACTCAGTAAAGCCAGGAACGACCGAATTTCTTCTCGATTTCTTTCTTGATTAATCTTTCTTTGTGAAAAATGTGGATTTTGTAAAAAAGGTCTTAGTTCTCTCAATAAGTTTTTGTCTCGCCTTCTTCATCTCCGTTGCACAAGCGCATACAACTTTGGTCTCGAGTGATCCGCAACCTGATAGCAAGATCCAGACGTGGCCAGCCCATATCACGCTGACATTTGGTGAACCGCTACAGGTACTCAGCGGGGTTAATCTCAACAAAGTCCTCGTAACTAATGCAGAGGCGGACTCTCTCGAGGGGTTAACGCGAATTGCGGGCAATGTAGTTGATATTGACGTTGCTTCAAATTCCGCCGAAGGACCGGTTCTGATCAATTATCGAGTAGTGGCTCAGGATGGCCATGTGATTGAAGGGGAGTATTCCTTTAACTATAAGAAAGGTGCGGCCCCTTCGTCTCTACCGACGAAAGAACCGCACCATCTCATATCTAGATCTTCAGCAAATTTCGCTCTCGTCGCAACCTCGACGATTCTTATCGTTTTGGGGTTGCTCTTTGGGCTATTTATTTATAGACGTACCTGAGTCGAGTTCATCTCTGACTTGAGAAGTTAGTGAAGGACAACACCCTCAGTTGCTTCGGATGCATGCTTACCAACGTTAATGGTGAGAGCGATAACGATTGCAGCAATTGCTAGGAACCCAGCGCCAACTCGGAATGCCACTGAGAAACCATGAACCATGGCAAAGGCCTGAACGCTCTTACCCATGGATGAATGAGCGGTTGCATAAGCGGTTGTGGCTGTGACGGCAACTGTATTGAGCAGCGCCGCTCCGAGTGAACCACCTATTTGTTGGCTCGTGTTGATCATTGCCGAAGCGACACCAGAGTCCCGACCCCCGACACCATGTAACCCGGTGGTTGCGCTTGGAATGAAGACCAAGGCGAGTCCAGTGCTCATGATGATCATCGCTGGCAAGATCGCCGTCGTGTAGGAGGAAGTTGGTGTAAAACGCGATAGATAGAAGAGACCAGCAGTAGCCATTACCAAACCAGTAAGCATCAAAGGACGTGCGCCGACCTTTGGCATCAAATTAGCTGCCACGCCAGCAAAGAGTATGACACCACCTGAGAATGGAAGGAATGCGAATCCGGATCGGAGTGCGCTATATCCATGAATATTCTGGAAGTAGATAGAGAGGAAGAGGAACATTGTGAAGAGACCGGCACCGATCAAGATCGTTGCAAGATACGATCCCGCGCGATTGCGCTCTGCGAGTACGCGAATCGGAAGTAGTGGACCCTCGACTCGTGTCTCAATAATAAAGAAGATCACAAGGAGTACAGCGGCAATGATGAAGTACTGATATGTCGAGCTCTTTGCCCAACCATGGGTTGCGGCCTGACTGAAACCATAGACCAGTGAGAGCAAGCCGAGTGAGACAGTGATCGCACCAGGAATGTCGTATTTGTGATCGCCTTCTGCGTGAGATTCGTGAAGCCAAGGCAAAGCCATCGCGACCGTGATCAATGCGATGGGTACGTTGACACCCAAGCACCAGCGCCAGTTTGCATACTCAGTGAGTGTGCCGCCAAGGATTAAGCCAATCGCAGCGCCGCCACCTGAGATCGCGCCATATACGCCAAAGGCTTTTGCGCGTTCCTTGGGAAGAGTGAAGGTTACGTTGATGAGCGAAAGTGCAGCGGGTGCAAGAAGTGCTCCGAAGACTCCTTGAAGGGCGCGAGCGCCAAAGAGCATTCCCTGAGTGCTAGCGATTCCACCGATAGCCGATGCTCCAGCAAACCCTAGAAGTCCCACGATGAAGATCTTTTTGCGACCAACGAGATCAGCGATTCGTCCTCCAAGGAGAAGAAGTGAACCGAAGGCGAGGGTGTAGGCCGTAACAACCCATTGACGATTTGCTGCAGAGATATGCAAATCTCGCTGCGCGCTTGGTATTGCAATATTTACAATCGAACTATCGAGAACAACCATGAGCGAAGCCATGGCGATAACGGCTAGCGCCCGCCAGCGATTTGGATCTAACCCATCTTCAATTTTTTTGGTCACGAGTAATCTCTCCGATTCGTTTTAGATATATTTCACAAAAATTTGTAGGGATATTCTATGAGGGCCAAGAATAGTCGGCTATTTGAAAAATACGAGATAAACGTCCAATAACAACACGCGAAAAGTGAGTGAAATATGACTCTTTTTTGCCTTTCTGATACCTTCGCACAAATGAAAAATTCACTGAATCCCAATAAGTATGTACGCACCGCCACATCAACTCGTCCCGTTGATAAGAGCGTCGTTGCGAAGTTGATGGCTGCTGAATGGGATCGCTTTACTCATGATACTGGCGCATCGCGCGTAGAGTTTGAAGTTGCGAAGAAGAGTATGCCACTCGGTGTTGTCTCAAGTTTCCAACATTGGGATCCATACCCAATCGCTATCGCTTCAGCGCAAGGTGCGTATATGAAGGATGTCGACGGACGCAATCTACTCGATCTTTCTATGGGTTTCGGTGCAATGCTTGCCGGTCACCTCAATCCAACTGTCGTCGAAGAGGCTAAGAAAGCCCTCGAATCAGGGATGCTCTTCGTGACGCCATCGCCAATTTCTCGTGATGCAGGTGAGAGACTTTGCAAGCGATTCAATATTGACCAAGTTCGTTTTGCAAACTCGGGAACTGAAGCCACGATGTATGCAGTTCGCACTGCAAAGGCCTACACGGGTAAGAATGCAATGGTAAAAGTTGAGGGCGGTTATCACGGTTCGTCAGACCCGATGACGGTCTCTGCAAAACCATCACTCTCTGAGGCTGGACCAGCCCATGAGCCACATGCAGTCATTCAGGATGGAACAACTCCTGGCGTAGTTTTTGTCGTGCCTTTTAACAATCTTGAGGCGCTTGAAAAGGTGTTTGAACGCGATCACGATTCGATCGCATGTTTCATCGTTGAGCCAGTATTGGAAAATCTTGCCATTGTTCTCCCAGATGATGGATACCTTGAGGCAGTCCGAGCTCTCTGCGATAAGTACGGCATCATTTTGATCTTTGATGAAGTGAAAACTGGATTGACCGCCGGACCTCATGGAGCAGCTGTCCGTCTTGGCGTTCAGCCAGATCTGATCACCCTCGCTAAATCAATCGGCGGCGGAATGCCGGTTGCTGCATTTGGCGGAAAGAAAGAGTTGATGGAAGCGATTACCGATAATCGCATGCCTCACTTTGGAACATTTAATGGCAACCCGCTTGCGATGGCGGGAATTCGTGGCGTAGATATGGTGGCAACACCAGAGGCATTGGCAGAGGCCGAGCGGTTAAACCACAATGCGCTCGATCGAATCACTGAGATTATCAATGAGTACGAGCTTCCTGCTCATACTGTGGGATTCGGCGTTAAAGGTTGCATAACTTGGTCGATCGACCCAGTGCGTAATTACCGAGATTACAAAGCAACTGATTTTGAGATCGCAGAACTTTCATGGCTCTGGTCTCTTAACCGAGGAATCATCACACCTCCGGGATTAGATGAACAATGGCTCATCAGCCTTGCTCACACTCAGACTGAGATCGACATACTGGTCGATGATTTCCGCGAGATTGCAGTAGCGCTGCGCGCTTAATTTACGCGGCAACTTTTTCAGGTCGAGTTGCTTCATGCAGGGTGTAAACCAGCATGAAGGCAACAACCGCTGGCATGAGCCACCATCCGGAGATACCAATTGCGTGCGTGGCGAAGAATCCAACAACAACTCCTGCCGCAACACGCCAGTCGTCGCCAATGATGAAGTCATACCAGAAGAAGAGGAATCCGCCGACCCAACGAACTAGCGCTGGTGCATCCTTACTTGGTTCGCTAAATGTTGGAAGATTGAGTTTGCGAACAGGATAGTTCTGAGCTTTACGCTTCCTCAGAAATTCGATGATTCCAAATGAGATCAGTAGCACGAATGGAATGATGGCAAGAAGCGAGAGATCGGCATGAGGCCAATTGGCTCCAGCGCCTTCTGCACCCCAGAAAATTCCAAATGAGGTTAACAGCGTGCCGACGACAAATTTCATGGTGTTTTCAGGGACGCGAGAGAGTGGCTTGTGAATAGCAAATCCAGCGATCGCCACGATCAGGACGGCAACAGCGGCGGCCCACACAGCGAGTGAGAATGCTTGAGGATTTGAGCCCTTTTGGATAATTCCAAATGTGACCACGATAAATACAACTTCAAGGCCTTCGAGAAGAACACCTTTAAATGAGAGTGTAAATGCATACCAATCAGAGACGGCGAAACGTGAGACCTTTGCCTGTTTTGCTGCCTCGGCTACTTCATCCTTAAAGATCTTCTCTTCGTCATGCAGGGCTTTAAATCCACTGGCGCGAAGAATCGCCTTTCGAAGCCACTGCATTCCAAAGACTAGAAGTAATCCGCCAACGGTGAGGCGGAGTGTGCTCTTAGGGAGCTTCTCGACACTTGGTCCGAGTACAACGATGAGTCCGGCTAGAACAACAAGACCGGAAATCACACCTTGGAAAGTTGAGCGCCAATCGCGTGAAGTCCCCGCAGCGAGAATGATGGTTACGGCTTCGACTGCCTCGACTGCACACGCCAGAAAGACTGAAACGAAGAGAGCGATATCGTTACCGCTAAGAGAGTGAAACATGGTGCTCCTTTATTTAGATTCTCGAGGAAAGGCAATGCATTTCTCAGGATCGATAGAAACTTCCATTTTTCGACCTCGTGGATGAGAAATAGTATCGAAGACTCCAGTCAGCGACCCGTATTTGGTCTCGATTGCGTGCTCATAACCTCGGCCACGGTAAGCAATATCGGTGATGGTTGAAGCGATCCGATTATCCTCATGCGTGGTGAAGCGTGTTGCCGCTGGACGGACCAAGAGATCAACCTCTTGCCCAATGTGAAGATCGACAGTATGACGGGCCGTCAACTCGTCCTTGCCAAGAGAGACGACGCAACTCTTCTTGCTTATAGATTTAACAGTTCCGGTGAAAATACCAGAGGTGCCAGTGAAAGTTGCGACAAATCGAGTTGCCGGTTGGTTGTAGATGACTTCCGGAGCATCAATCTGCTCAATTGAACCCTTATTGATGACGCCGATCTGATCTGCGAGAGCGAAAGCTTCAGATTGATCATGGGTGATGTAGAGAGCGGAAGCTCCAATTTCGCGAGTGAGCGTGGATATCTCGATGCGAAGTCGTTCTCTCAAATCGGCATCAAGATTTGAGAGTGGCTCATCGAAGAGTAGTAGCGCTGGATTTGCAACGATGGCGCGAGCGAGGGCAACTCTTTGCTGCTCGCCACCCGATAATTGGTGAGGATAGTTACTTCCCTTGGAGGCCAACCCAACTCGCTCTAGAGCCGAGATGATCAACATGTTAAAGGATTCTGGTACCAGCTTGCGACGCTTCAGTGCGTAGCCAACATTCTCAAATGCGGTCAAATGCGGCCACAAGGCATAGTCCTGAAAGACCATGGCGAGATTTCTTTTTTCGGGTGCAAGATTAATTGGGCCACGATTCACTTCTTGATCACCAAAGTAGATAGATCCTGTGTCGAGCTTTTCAATCCCAGCAAGAGACCTGATGAGCGTAGATTTTCCAGACCCTGAAGGACCAAGCAGAACTGTGAACTGACCTGCCTTGATATCAAGTGAAAGGCCATCAAGAGCTGCTAAAGATCCGTAGTTTTTACGCGCTTCGATTATTCGGACTCTGTGACCGCTGTTCATGAGCGCGCCTTTCCTAGTTGTTTCCATCCCCGTGGGGCAAGTGATTCGTACAACCCATAGGCGATCGCGACCACAATCAGTGCGGAAATAATCGCAAAGACTTCCATGGCAGTCCCTCCACCAAAATCATAGTTACCTAGAGCGTGGTCGATGCCGACGGCAAGCGGTGCGCGTCCTGGTGGATAAAGAATTTGACTGACCGGAAGTTCAAGGAGGGTTCCGCAGTAAGTCAGACACCATGCTGCAAGAAGTGGTCTTGAGATGAGAGGGAGAACAACAGCAACCCAGGTCTTTATGGCATTGAAACCGTGGACCCGACAGGCTTCAGAGAGCGATTCTTGAAATTGATTCATATTTCCGACGAGTGATCGCGTGGTGGAAGGCAAGGCCGTAGCAATGTAGGCGAGCACCAAGAGGGCGACGGATCCATAGAGATGGAATCCAAATTTCTGGGCTAGAGGTAAGTTGTAGGCGAAGATATAACCAATGGCGAAGACGATTCCTGGCAGACCCACAGCGGCAAGGAGGAAGAAATCAAGGAACTTCTTTCCGACCCCATTCTTGGTAGAGACAAGCATTTTTGAAGAAACTGCCGCAAGAACTACGGCAACTGATGCTGTGATCAACGCTGCCTCTGCTGAGAAGAGCAAGGGTGAGCGTAGGAGAGGACTCCGAATCACTCGGAGGTAGTTGTCAAAATTGAATTGATAATTTGAGATCACTGTGCCCAGGCCCTGGATCATTGATGCAGAGATAGCGCCAAAGACCGGCACTCCCAATGTGAGGAAAAGTAATCCGTAGATCGTGAAGTTGGTACCGAGTGAGGCAGTACGAGAGAGTCTCTGTCGGGTGATTGGGCGGGTTCGACCACTCAATACTCGAAATGAACGCCCACGAAGCGCTTTTGCTTGGGCCAGGAGCGCCAGCACCACTAGAGCCAAGAGGATTATTGAGATGGCTGCGCACAGAGGAAATGAGACGGGGATAGACATCACAGATTTGTAAAGGGTAAACGTCGCTACTGAGTAACGCCCGGGGGAGGCAAGTTGGGATGCCACGCCAAAGTCGCTAATGCTTTCTGCAAAAACTATTGCAACGCCTGACCATATTGCGGGAAGTAAAAGTGTGGCCATCATTTTGAAGGCTTGAACACGGGAGCCACCATGGACCCTGACTGCTTGTTCAAACTCTTCGCCTAGGCCTCTCATGGCATTTGAGATCACCAAATATGCGAAGGGAATTCCTTTAAAGGTGAGAATCATTCCGATTCCAACTGGGCCGTACAGGAGGTTTCTCACAGACGGGAGATCTACACCTATGATGTTTAAGACGCCAGCCCGTTCGAAGATTCTCTCCCACCCGAGAGCGATGAGGTAAGAGGGCGCAAGAAGTAGGGCGAAGATCGCGAGGTTCCATATTTTTCGTGCGGCGGTATTCGTTCGCAATACGATCCAGGCGACCACTAAAGCGACTGAAGTTGCAGCGACGGCCGAAATCACACCTAAAAGAAAAGAGTGCCAAATAGAGCGTAGAAAATACGGATCAGCTGCCGCCTTAAAGCTCGAGAAAGTAAACCACTGCGGGCCTTGATCGAGAAGTTTCGGGCTAAATGCAACCGAGAGAAAGAGGATAATTGGTAGAACTAAAATACTTACGATGATCATCCAGAAAGCTGTCATCGGCGAAAATTTTGATCTCACAACAGCAAAAGCCCGAGAAGTTTTGACCCCGGGCTTTTGCTGGACGGACATGGAAATTACCTGCTTCGCTTACTTACGCGATGTTCTTTGTGAACCAATCCTGAACTTCGCCTTGAATGAGCGCGTACTTGTATGGGTCAACAATTTGAACAGTTCCTGATGAAAGAGCAGGCATTGTTGAAATTGATGGTGCCGGTGTTCGACCGACCAGAGTTGGCCAGAAGAGGGAGTCACCGGTGTTCGACTTAACCATAATTGATACGGCTTCGGTTGACATTACGAAATCTGCGAATTTCTTCGCGGCATCCTGCTGGAAGGCTGATGCCTTGCCATCAATAGCTAGGCAGGAAGGAAGAACTGTCGTCTTATCCAAGTACGTAACAGCAGGTTTTAGTCCAGCCACTGGCTTGGCCTTGTAGTTGTTCACTTCAGTGATGGCTGCAGATGACTGCACAAGGGCAACATTGACTACGCCAGTATTTAGAGCTGCAAGAGTTTTGGAGTTCTTATCGAAGGCACGAAGACCATTTGTCTTTAACTTTGTGAGGTAAGACTTCATGGCGTCTTCGTTTCCAAATTGCTCGATGAGGCCTGCGATGAATGGGAAGGTTGGGCCAGACACGGACGGGTTATTCATCCCAACTTGATTCTTGAAAGTAGCAGAGCTCAAATCATCCCATGACGTTGGCTTACGTACTTTGGCCGAGTTGTAGACGACTCCAACCATCTCGGTGAAACCTGGTACCTGGTATGCGTGAGATTTAGGGGTCAATTGAGCACCAATCGCATTGAGGTGAGCACCTTTAGGCTTGTAATGCAGAAGTTGCTTATCAAGATCAAAGGCCGCACAAGGCTCGGCGCCGTCAGCCCAATATGCACCCCATTGTGGGTTGTTCTTTTCTGCGGTGATCTTTGCAAGCAAGGGACCAGTTGAAAGCGCTGTTACGTTTACAGCGATTCCAGTCTTAGCTGTGAATGCAGTCGCAACATCTGTTGAATAATCTAGAGCTGCGTAAAGCTGAAATGCGTCAGCCGCATGAGCCACTGGTGTTAGCGAACCAGCGAGAATCGTTGCAATCGCAACACTCGCGAATGAAAGCTTTTGAGAAATCTTCAAAATATCTCCTAGGTTAGGTGCGCAATCGACACATTACGCGTAGGAGAAAAGTAGGAGTTCGATGGTTACCAATACGGGCTAATTTCATGAACGGAGAGTTAATGCAGTGGGAATACCTTATTCAAGTGCAATAAGGTCGAAGTATTCGTCATTCCACAGATCTTCATCGCCGTCAGGAAGAAGGAGTACTCGCTCTGGCTTGAGGGCGCGCACTGCACCTTCATCGTGGCTCACCATTACAACTGCACCTTGGTATTCACCCAGGGCTGCGAGAATTTCATCACGAGAGGCGGGGTCCAAGTTGTTAGTAGGCTCATCGAGGAGCAAGACGTTGGCAGATCCAACCACAAGGGTGGCGAGAGCGAGGCGCGTCCTTTCGCCGCCGCTGAGCACCTTAACGGGTTTATCGACATCATCGCCGACAAAGAGGAATGAACCAAGAACTTGCCGTGCCTGCTGCTCGGTAATTTTCTCGCCAGAGGAGAGCATGTTCTCCAAAATGGTGCGTTCGAAGTCCAATGTCTCGTGCTCTTGTGCGTAGTAACCAATCTTTAATCCGTGCCCTGGCAAGATTTCGCCGGTATCTGACTCAAGAGCATTTCCCAGGATCTTGAGGAGAGTAGTTTTGCCTGCACCGTTGAGTCCCAAGATAACGACTCGCGATGAGCGATCGATGGCGAGTGAGACATCGGTAAAGATTTCGAGTGAACCATAAGATTTTGAGAGACCTTCTGCCATCAATGGAGTCTTTCCACAAGGAGCTGGAGTAGGAAAGCGAAGCTTTGCAACTTTGTCGCTCTTTCTCACATCTTCGAGCCCAGATAGCAGGCGCTCTGACCGCTTCAACATATTTTGGGCAGCGACAGCCTTCGATGCTTTAGCGCGCATCTTTTCACCCTGCTTAGCAAGGATCGCCGCCTTCTTCTCTGCGTTGGCGCGCTCCTTCTTGCGACGATGCTCGTCATCCTCACGCTGTTGAAGATATTTCTTCCAGCCCATGTTGTAAACATCGATCACATTTCGATTGCCATCAATATAGAAAACCTTGTTTACGACAGTCTCGATCAAATTCACATCGTGCGAAATAATGACAAGTCCGCCTGAATATTTAATGAGGTATTCGCGCAGCCAGATAATTGAATCGGCATCAAGGTGGTTTGTTGGCTCATCCAAAATAAGCGTTTCAGAACCACTAAAGAGTAAGCGAGCAAGTTCGATGCGTCGACGCTGACCACCAGAGAGACCATCCAACGTATTGGTGAATAGCCGTTCTGGAAGTCCTAGATTAGTAGCGATCGATTCAGCTTCAGCTTGGGCAGAATATCCACCAGCGGAATCAAATTCTGCGCTCACTCGGGTGTAACGGTCGAGAATTTTTTCTAGGTCTTCGGGCGTGGCATTCGCCATCTCCTCTTCAACCTTGGCCATGCGGATCGCAATCTGATCCAATCCACGGGCAGAGAGAATACGGTTCAGGACCAATTCACCTTGATCTCCGGTGCGTGGATCTTGGGGGAGATAGCCAATGGTTCCAGTGCGGACAACCTGCCCGCCGGCGGGTAGCGTCTCACCAGCAAGAACTTTGGCAAGCGTCGATTTACCGGCGCCATTTCGCCCAACAAAACCGATGCGATCGCCGTGGTTGATGCGAACTGTCACATCTTTAACAAGGAGGCGAGCAGCAGCACGAAGTTCAACACTCTGGGTCGCAATCACTAAGGCATTCTCGCACAGTGACTAGAGATTAAAGAAACCCTTCACCGAAGCAACGATCATCTCAACCGCAATTGCTGCCAAGAGGAGACCAGCGATACGGGCGAAGAGTGTGACGCCGGACTCTTTAATGAGCCCCAATATCCTTGTTGAGAACATCAGAGTTACTCCAATGACGATATGAGTTGCAATAATCGCCAGCAATAGGGCGCTCTGCTTTGCAGCGCCGTGAGCATAGTTCACGTAAAGCATCGTGGTGACGATCGCGCCAGGGCCGGCAAGAAGTGGCGTCCCGAGCGGAACGAGAGCGACATTACCTTTGCCTGAGCTAACATCCGGGCTCTCTTTTCCCGTTAATAATTCAAGGGATATCAGAAGCATCAGCAACCCACCGGCCCCTTGTAAACCGAAAAGTGAGACGTGAAGGTAATTGAGAACAAATTTGCCGAAGAGTGCAAAGAGGACAATGACGAAGAGAGAAACGCTTGCGGCCTGCCAGGCGAGTCGTACGCGTTCTCGGGGAGATCTATCACCAACGAGCGCTAAGAAAAATGGGGTAGCACCAGGTGGATCAAGAATGACCAGCAAAGTAACGAAAGCTTGCAATCCAAAGGCAACTGCAGTGAGCGAGCCGAGATTGTTCATGCGAGGATTCTAGCCTTTGGATCGTTCCTTAATCGATTGTAAAGCCATCCTTAATATCACCAAGTTCGATACCAGCCGCAACGTGATCAGTATTTTCGCCTCGAGCAAGTTGGGCGGAATGGGCGCGGTTATGCCAACGCTCTTCAATTTTGCCAAAGCGCCAAAGCAGGAGCGCGAATGCCCAGACTCCTACAAAGATTCCAACGATGATAAAACCTGCTCGATTGATATTGAATCTACTTGCATAACTCCAAAAGCCACCGGTGAGGTTGAGTTGATTGGCGAAGACTTGAGCAATTTCAAGTCCGCCAATAAATATTGCGACCAGAACTGAAAGTCCGGTAATAACGATGTTGTAGTAAACCTTTCGAACCGGGCGTGAGAATGCCCATCCGTAGGCGAAGTTCATGAAAGAGCCATCGATCGTGTCGAGCAGACTCATCCCTCCTGCAAAGAGCATCGGCAGACTCAAGATGGCCCACCATGGCAGGCCGGCAATGACGGATGAACCAGCTAAGACAAGAAGCGCTACCTCGGTTGCAGTATCAAAGCCGAGTCCAAAGAGAATTCCAAGTGGATACATCTTCCAACTTGTGTCGATGCGGCGAGCGATTGGTCCAAAGAAGCGCATCATGAAGCCACGAGAATTCAGATGCTTCTCTAGCTCTGCTTCGTTATAGAGACCGTTTCGCATCGCGCGGAAGACTTTGATCACCGAGAGAAGTACGACCAAATTCAAGAGTGCAATGATCATGAGGAACGCACCACTGACGGAAGTCCCAATGAGGCTGGTGTAATGGTGGAGCGAAGATTTATCATCTTTGATCTGCACGCCGAGCGACTTGATTCCAAAGTTGAGAATGATGGCCAGGGCCGTGACGACGGAGGAGTGGCCAAGAGAGAAGAAGAAGCCAACCCCAAGCGGGCGCTTTCCCTCTGACATCAATTTGCGAGTTGTGTTATCGATGGCAGAGATGTGGTCCGCATCGAAGGCATGTCGCATTCCAAGAGTCAGAGCGAGGAAGCCGGTTCCCCATCCGAAGAGAGTTCCATCTGAGAGTTTGTAATGGCCAGAGGTTGCTGCCCACATTAAGAGGGTTCCGCCGATAAGTAGAAAAAAGATGACGCCAAACATAGCCACTAAGCGTTTGCGCTCATCGCTGGATAGCCCACCCAAGAAAGAACCGTTCGGGGATTCTGGTACTGGCTGATTCATTGGCTGACGCCCCTAGGTGACTCACATGCGCTACTTGCAAACGATTTGCAGGTTCACAAGGTACCCGACCTGAGAAAGGATCGCGAGTTGAGGCCCCTGAGTTGAGGCCTCTGAGTTGAGGCCTCTGAGTAAAGCAGCATCAGCAAAAGAAGAAGGCCCCCGAGAATTCGAGAGCCTTCTTCTTTTTAAAGGTACGACTTAGATGTCGTAGTAAAGCTCGAACTCTGCTGGGTGTGGACGTAGGCGCACATAATCAACTTCGGCTGAACGCTTGTAGTTGATCCAGGTTTCGATGAGATCTGGAGTGAAGACGCCACCCTTTGTGAGGTAATCGTGGTTCTTCTCGAGTTCATCGAGAACTGCTGGAAGTGAGCCAGGAACTTGTGGGATTGCCGCAGCATCTGCGCCCTCGAGTTCGTAGAGATCCTTATCAACTGGGGCTAGTGGCTCGATCTTGTTCTGGATGCCATCGATACCAGCCATCAACATCGCAGCGAATGCTAGGTATGGGTTAGCTGATGGATCTGGGCATCGGAACTCGATGCGCTTTGCCTTTGGATTTGAACCAGTGATTGGGATACGAATACAGGCAGAACGGTTACGAGCTGAGTAAACAAGGTTTACTGGAGCTTCATAACCTGGAACTAAGCGGTGGTAAGAGTTGACTGTTGGGTTTGTGAAGGCGAGTAGTGATGGCGCATGCTTCAAAAGTCCGCCAATGTACCAACGAGCCATATCTGAGAGATCGCCGTATCCATCACCGAAGAAGAGTGGCTTGCCATCCTTCCAGAGTGATTGGTGAACGTGCATACCTGAACCGTTATCACCGAAGAGTGGCTTTGGCATGAATGTTGCAGTCTTACCGTTCTTCCATGCAACATTCTTAATGATGTACTTAAATTTCATGACATCATCACCTGCGGTAAGAATGTCTGAGAAGCGATAGTTGATCTCCATTTGACCGGCGGTACCAACTTCGTGGTGTGAGCGCTCAACAAGGAGTCCAACTTTGCCAAGAGTCATGACCATCTCATCACGAATATCAGCGAGTTGATCAGTTGGTGAAACAGGGAAGTAGCCGCCCTTGAAGCGAGTCTTGTATCCACGGTTTGGCGTGCCATCGGCTTCAAGTGAAGCACCTGTGTTCCAAGCGCCTTCGATTGAATCAATGAAGTGGTGTGATGCATTCTGAGAAGTTGAGAAGTTCACTTCGTCAAAGAGATAGAACTCGGCTTCTGGTGCGAAGAATGCAGTATCTGCGATGCCAGTTGACTTAAGGTATTCAACTGCCTTTGCAACTACACCGCGAGGATCACGAGAGTAAGGAGTGTTGTCAATTGGGTTGTGAACTGAGAAGTTGATGACCAGAGTCTTCTCTGCGCGGAACGGATCGATAAATGCACTTGATGGGATCGGGAGCAACTTCATATCTGATTCATGAATTGCTTGGAATCCGCGGATCGATGAACCATCGAACATGAGACCATCGGTGAAGACAGCTTCATCGAATGATTCAACGGGAACGTTAAAATGTTGTTGGATGCCTGGAAGATCAATGAAGCGGATGTCAACAAGTTTGACATCATTCTTCTTGATGAAATCGAAGACCTCAGCTGAATTCTTAAACATGCTTCTCCGTACTATTTCGTTGATTCCTTCAAGGAAGCCGCATCACCGGGGCTCGCTTGTTATGGCTTGTTATGGGTGAAATCTAAGGGTTAAGCGTGAAAAGGGGATAACCCAAATGTTACGAATATGTTTCGTACCCTCAACGATGGATTGAGAGAACTCCGTCAGCGCGACTAGGCTTGATCTATGAATTTTGCCAGTGGCGCTCGGCCAGCATCGACGGGGATCAGATTTCTCGCCCTCGCGGTCGATTGGATGGCGAGCACTCTGATCATCACCGGTCTGACGGGCAAGAATTACGGATTTGAAGGGGAACGGCTTCTCCTCTTCTTCGTCGAAGTCTCGCTTCTGACCGCACTCATGGGCGCATCGGCAGGTCAGCGACTGCTTCGCTTAAAAGTAGTCGATGCGAATACTGGCGGCAGCGTTGACCCGCTAAGAGTGCTTATTCGAACTCTTCTCATTGTGCTTGTTATCCCAGCGCTCTTCAAAAAAGATGGCGTCGCATATCACGACGCCATCTGCAAGACCATTGTTATTCGAGCTTAACTCTTACCGCTTACCGCTTACCGCTTACCGCTTACCGCTTACCGCTTACCGCTTACCGCTTACCGCTTACCGCTTACCGTTTCGGCATCTTGACGCCCTTAGGCATCGGACCTTGTGGAATTGGCATCGACAATCCGCCAACAGCTTTTAGTCGAGCCCGCACTTCACGAACTTGATTTGTCGAGAGCTTCTTTGGAAGTTTCTTGATCTTCTTCTGCAATTTCTTAAGCGGCACTTGTCCTTCAGCTTCGCCCGCGATGATCTCAGTGACAGGCACTCCAGGAAGGAATCGTTCCATCTTCTTCTTTTCGTCGATGAGAAGTGATCGAACGGCTGCGCTTCCCTCGGCTACCAAAATAATGCCAGAGCGACCGACAGTGCGATGAACCATATCTTGATTGCGAGAGACATTGACCGCTGGAGTTGTCGTGAAGCCTCTACGTATGCTCATGAGAACGCTTGCAGCTGCCCCAAGTTGTCCCTTGATCGAAGAGAAGGCGGCAGTGTTAGCAAATCGTGTGAAGATAAAGAATGCGACAAGCAAGCCCAACGGAAATCCGAGAATTCCAAAGTAGAGAGGATGGTGGAGTGAACTTCCGCCGAGGATAGCCACTAACTCGGTGAGAGCAAATCCTGCAAAGCACCAGAGTAGAGCCAGGGGAGTATGAGTCTTTACGAGACGAAATGCATCTTTGAGAACCGCAGTTTGTGATTGCTTCTCAGGTGTTTCATTTTGCTTCTTTGCCATCAGTTCTCTCCATCTTCGTTATCTTGCTTTGACTTGCTTTGCGATTGTTGTAAATGTTCCAAGCGCTCACGTTCAACTTGCTCGAGAGTAGGAGCGGTGCCGCCTAGACGAACAGGTGCCCACCATTGCCCAGCGGTCTCATCAGGGTAGTTGATTTGCGCCTGATGAAGAAGATTGCTCATTGCTTCTTTAAGTTTTATCTCTTCGGCTGCTACATCAGCACCCTTTGGAATGAAGATGGGTTCACCGAAGATGACAGTGATGGGAAATCTATTTCTACCGAAATCGGGCTTTCGCTTCTTAGTAACAATTCGTTGGCTTCCCCAAACTGCAACGGGAATCACTGGTACGCCGGCACCTTGGGCAAGTCGAACCGCCCCAGATTTTAATTCGGCAATCTCAAAGCTCCGCGAAATGGTGCCCTCGGGGAAGATGCCAATAATTTCACCCGACCGAAGAGCGCGTAAAGCCGCGGCCAGTGCCGAGGATCCCGCAGATCTGTCGACGCTAATGTGATGCATTCCGCGCATGAGGGGACCAGCAACTTTGTGATCGAAAATCTCTTTTTTCGCCATGAACCGGATGTATCGCTTCATCGGTAGTGCGGCTGTGCCGGCGAGGGCAAAATCAAGGTAGCCGATGTGATTGATCGCTAAGACAGCGCCACCACTCTTGCCGCGATGTGGCAAGTGCTCCTGTCCCTGAAAATCAAAGCGCAAGCCAAGATAACGCCAAAAATTTTTAATTACGAAGATGACTGGGGGATATACATAATCAGCCATTAGCGCGTGGGTTTCCGCTCTTGCGCCTGCTTGTAGAGGCGACCCGCGCGATAGGAGGAGCGCACCATAGGCCCGCTCATCACGCCAAGGAATCCGATTTCTTCTGCTTCGTGGGATAGCTCGACAAACTCTTCAGGTTTCACCCATCTAATAACTGGATGATGAAGCGGGGTTGGGCGAAGATATTGAGTAATGGTTATGAGGTCACACCCAGCAGAATGTAGATCTCGTAGCGCTTGAGAAATTTCTTCGCGAGTCTCTCCCATACCGAGGATTAAATTAGATTTTGTGATGAGTCCAAATGAACGAGCTTGCGAAATAACATCGAGCGAACGGTCGTACGTGAATGCAGGACGGATCTCTTTAAAGATGCGAGGTACAGTCTCTAGGTTATGAGCGAAAACTTCTGGGCGGGTTTCAAAAACTTGATTGAGAAGTTCTGATTTTCCACTGAAATCTGGAGCGAGCATTTCCACGCCAACACCAGGATTCATCTCATGCACTACTCGGATCGTCTCCGAATAAAGCCATGCACCTTCATCATCTAAATCATCTCGCGTGACGCCAGTTATGGTCGCATATCGAAGACCCATAGTCTTTACGGATTCAGCGACTCGTCGTGGCTCATCTCGATCAATCGGCAGTGGCTTGCCAGTATCGATATTGCAGAAATCGCAACGGCGAGTACAACGTTCGCCTCCGATGAGGAATGTTGCCTCTTTATCTTCCCAACATTCAAAAATATTTGGACATGCTGCCTCTTGGCAGACAGTATGAAGGCCTTCGCGAAGAACCAATGATCGAAGTTGGGTGTACTCGGGCCCCATCTTCGCTCGAGTCTTGATCCATTCAGGTTTCTTCTCGATGGGGACAGCAGCATTGCGCGCTTCAATTCTCAGTAATTTTCTACCATCCGGAGCAATTGTCATTCTGCCACCCTGCCTAGCGCGTCAAAGAGATGCCGTTCAACAACGGGAATGACTTCACTAAGTTTGATGGATCGCCCAAGTTCTTGGGCCATCGAAGTCACACCAGAATCTGAAAATCCGCATGGAATGATCTTCTCAAAGGCGGCGAGTTCTGGCTCCACGTTGAGGGCAAAGCCATGCATCGTTACTCCTTTTGCCACGCGAATACCGATCGCGGCAATCTTTCGATCACCTGATTCATCGCGTAGCCAAACTCCGGAACGCTCGCAGTAGCGCTCTGCCTCGATGCCAAATTCCTTGCAGATCGCGATGAGCGCGCTCTCAATTTCACGAACAAATCCAACAACATCATTTCGGTTGCTCAATTTTATGATGGGGTAGCCAACGAGTTGGCCTGGGCCGTGATAGGTAATCTTTCCGCCGCGATCTACATCGATGACAGGTGTCTCATCTGACGGCCGCTCCTCGATAGTGGTTCGTCGACCAGCGGTATAGACGGCTGGGTGTTCGAGCAAAATGAGAGTGTTCGGCCTGGTTCCTGAAGCCACTTCTTCATGAATCTTTCTCTGTCCGGCGAGGGCATCGAGGTAGGGCACTAGACCCAAACTCTTGAGAGCCAGCGTGGCCGAGGTCTTCGAGGCGAGAGTCACGGCTTTAGCCTAATTGCGGAGGTGAATTTTCGCTAAACAGCTTCGCTTATCAGGCTCGTGAAAGAGGACGGTAGGGGTCTCTCGTGAGGATATATCCGCCTGCGGCCGTTAAACTCGGGCACTTATCAGCGATTTTACCCACTCATGAATGGATATTTTATGTCTGCACAGAAACACCGGAAACCGCTCTGGATCGCAATCGTGCTCGTCCTCGGCTGGTTCATGGTTTCGGGGGTCACCGGGCCGCTCTTCGGCGAACTATCGACCGTTCAAAAGAACGACAACTCAAAGTTCTTGCCAAGTTCGGCCGAGACTGAGCGCTTCAATGTGGCAGCTGCCGCTTTCAATTCAGGGGCGAATAAATCACTGCCCGAACTCGTTCTCTTTATCGGTGATGCGACCCCGGCGAATGTGGCGGCTACAAACGCCTTTCTCCAAACAATTGGCTCCCAGCCTTTGGTTGATTTGCAGGGAAAGAGCATTCCTCAAGTAAGCGCCAAACTTTCAGATTTCTTGGATCCAAATAGCCCCTTGGTCGCCTTCCCCTCCAAGGATGGCAAAGCAATCCTTGCAAGCGTTCCATTCAACGCTGATCAGACCGGCGTTAATCTCGCAAATAAAAAACCTGCGCTTCCTGCTGTGACTGATTCGATTCGATATTACTCCTCCCAATTTGCGGCGAAGTCGGGTTTCACATCGCATGTAACTGGAATTGCAGCAATTCTCTCGGATCTCTTCGGTGCATTTGGATCACTTGATTCGAGTCTATTGCTGACAACGGGTCTCGTTGTGGCTCTCATCTTGATTGTTGTCTACCGATCGCCAGTGCTCTGGATTTTGCCATTGTTCTCTGCAGGCATTGCTCTGACATTCGCTGGGGCGGTTGTCTATGAGCTTGCTAAGCACAATGTAATCGCGCTCGACGGTGCATCCCAGGGAATCCTCTCGGTATTGGTGCTTGGAGCGGCGACGGATTACGCGCTCTTACTTATCGCTCGCTATCGCGAGGAATTGCACCACGTCGAATCTCGATTCGATGCTATGGCAAATGCCTGGCGTGGCGTCGTCGAACCAATCGTTGCCTCCGGTTCCACGGTTGCCATCTCGTTATTGCTCCTCTTGCTGGCAAGCCTTTCAAATAACCGAGGACTTGGACCAGTCGGTGCAGTTGGTATCGCTTGCGCAGTGATTACCATTCTGACTCTCTTGCCTGCGGTGCTGGTGTTATTTGGACGTTGGGTATTTTGGCCTCGTATTCCACGCTTTGGTTCAGAGGATGAGAAGCTCGCGGGTCTTTGGTCAAAGGTTGCACATGCAACGGCCAATAAGCCTCGCAGATATTGGCTTTCTACGGGCCTTCTGCTCGTAGTGCTTGCTACCTTCGTCATGACTCTCCACCCAAATGGCATTTCTACCGCTCAAAGTTTTACGAAGGTGCCTGATTCGGTGAAGGCTCAAAACCTTGCACTCAAGTACTTCTCGGGCGGAGAAGGACAACCAACTGAGATTTGGACGACGGAAAGTGCTGCGCCAGCGATTACTGCAAAGTTGAAGAGTATTTCTGGGGTTGCATCCGTGGTTCCCGCTACTGATGGCCCAGCAAGTACTTCACCAAAAGTGGTTAATGGACATGTCATCTTGAATGCGACGCTCGTACCTACGCCAGATTCGAATGAAGCGAAGTCAATGATCCCTGGGATTCGAGCTGCTGTTCACGCAATTGATGGCGCGAGCCTCGTTGGTGGAACTTCTGCCGTCTACTACGACACTGCGAAAGCAGCGGGGCGAGATCAACGAGTGATTATTCCGGTGGTATTGATCGTTATCGCGATCATTCTCGGTCTCTTGCTTCGAAGTGTCTTCGCCTCGCTGATGCTCCTAGTAACTGTCGTACTCTCTTACTTGGCGACTCTGGGGGTTTGTGCGATTGTCTTCCATCACATATTCCATTTTGCTGGTGAAGATAGCGGATTCCCACTTTTCGCCTTTATCTTCTTGGTAGCGCTTGGAATTGACTACAACATCTTCCTCATGACTCGCGTTCGCGAAGAAGCGAAGAAGTTCGGAACGAGAGTTGGCATGACAAGGGGTGTGACTGTAACTGGCGGAGTTATCACATCAGCTGGAATCGTCCTTGCGGCTACTTTCACTGTTCTCGGAATCCTGCCATTGGTCTTCTTGGCTGAAATTGGTTTCTCGGTCGCCTTTGGCGTCTTGCTCGATACCTTGCTCGTTCGATCGATTCTGGTGCCTGCATTGGTTCACCAGTTTGGATCGAAGATCTGGTGGCCTTCGAAGTTGCAAGACGAAGCGGTTCAATCCAACTAAAGTAACTCTCATGAGTTTGCGAGTAGGTATATCTGGATTTGGATTGGCGGGGCGTTACTTCCATGGCGCCCTGCTAGCTTCAGTCGGATTCGAGATTGTTGGTGCAGTCACTAAGAATCCGGATCGAATCAACAATTTGCGCGACGATTTTCCAGCAGCAAAAGCGGTACCTTCAATCGAAGAGTTACTAGACCTCGGGCTCGATCTCCTCGTAGTTGCAAGTGCAAACTCGTCCCACGCCACGGATGCGATCGCTGGGCTTCGCGCTGGAGTCCCTGTAGTGGTCGATAAGCCCATGGGTCGCACTCTTGAAGAGACACTCAAAATAATTGACGTCTCAATCGAGACAGGCGTAGAAGTGACAACATACTTCAACCGTCTTTGGGATTCTGATATTTTGACGATTCGCAAAGCTCTGCGCGAAGGAGTCATCGGAGAACCATTTAGATTTGATTCTCGATTTGAACGATTTAGACCTGAGCCCAATCCTGAATCTTGGCGCGAGCGTTCAAGTGCGATAGATGGAGGCGGTAACCTCTTAGATCTTCAGCCTCATCTTATCTCCACCGCTCTCTCACTCTTTGGGCCGGCGAAGCTTCAATATTCCTCTGTTAGATCTATTCGTGGGTATTCGGATGATGATGTCGTCCTCGTTTTACGACATGACATGGGTGTGGACTCCTATCTTTCGGCAAGTGCGATTATCGGTGCACCAGGGCCTCGAATTCGTCTCAACGGCACCAAGGGGAGTCTGGTGATCAATTCCCTCGACCCGCAGGAGAGCCTGCTTCGCGCCGGTAAATCACCATTAGTTGGGAATTGGAAGGAAGAGACTCGAAGTGAAACGTTTCTCTATCGTGGAGATGAAGGGGAAAGGTATGAAGCAGTTCGCGGTAATTATGCGCTCTTCTATGAGGCGGTAAAGGCTGCTATCGCTGGCGAAGGAGCCTGGCCGGTAGAGGTCAACGAAATTATTGAAGTGGCAAAAATTTTAGATCAGGCAAGAGAGATGAGCGCTCGATGAGTGAGGAATTTGATTGCATCGTTGTAGGCGCTGGACTTGCCGGTCTCACGGCGGCACGTTATCTGCAGAGTGCAGGGCTTTCAACGTTAGTCATCGAATCTTCATCGCGTCCCGGAGGGCGAGTAAAGAGTGATCAGTTAGATGGATTCACGCTTGATCACGGTTTTCAGGTGATTAACTCGGGCTATCCGAATATTGAGATGCTCGGTCTCCTCGAAGATTTGGAATTCACTCCGATAGCTCAAGGCGGATTACCATTTCGAATCGTTGGCGGCATCCACAAACCAAGTGATCTGACGAGACCATTTTTGCGAGGCGTATTTTTGACAGAGCCCCGGAACGTTTCGCCGCGAGTTCGGGCCGAGATATATAAGAGTTTTCTATTCGGAAAGCCTGGACTTGTGAGTGGGGGAGCGTCGGCATTTTCTGAACTTCTTGCTGCTCCAGTTTCAAATATTCATTTCAATGAGACGGTTCAAAATATTGATGGCACTCATGTAAAGACGGACCACGCACTCTATTCTGCGCGTAAAGTCGTTGTTGCAACAGACCCGACGACCGCCACTCACTTAGTTCCAAGCCTAGATGTGATTCGCACAACTTCCTCAACAACGTGGTACCACGTAGCAGATTCAATGATTGAGGGGGCGGGACGCTTAGCGGTTCCCGCGTCGGGTCCATTGATACATTCGATAGCAATCTCTGATGTAAATACTTCGTATGCCCCAAAAGGCAGTCAACTCTTTTCATCAACCACTCTTAAAAACATCTCCGAGAGTGAGGTGCGCAAAGAGTTATCAAATATCTGGAGATGCAAGACTTCTGATTGGCAATTCATTGCCAAATACGAAATCAATCAAAGTTTGCCGATTCATCCAGCTGGAAAGCCACTTTACTCACCACTTGAGATTAGGGCAGATCTCTTCGTTGTGGGGGATCATCGCGGTTATCCTTCACAGCAAGGTGCTATGGAGACGGGAAAGCGAGCAGCCAAAAAAATTATTGAGCGAGCTCTTCAAGCGCGGTAGTCACGTGTGGGTAATCAAAGGTAAATCCGGATTCCAAGAGCGAGGCTGGCAATACGCGCTTTGAGCCCAGAATCTCTGTCGAAAATCCACCAAGTACCGCCTTCAATGCGAAGCCAGGGACTGGAAAGAGTGCAGGTCGATGCAACGCACGCGCAAGGGCGGCCGTGAACTCTTGATTCGTGACCGGGTTCGGTGAAGTTAAATTAACGGGACCCGAGATCTCGGTTTCGAGTAGGTGGCAGATTGCCCGAATCTCATCGTGCAGGGTGATCCAGGACCACCATTGCTTACCAGACCCGAGTTTTCCGCCAAGACCAAAACGAAAGAGTGGAAGCATTCGACCAAGCGCTCCACCTGTTGGTTCGAGAATCAATCCTGTTCGAATTTTTACAGTTCGAGTGTTCTCTGCCAAATCGGCGGCAGCTTCCCATTCGCGACAGACAGCCGCGAGAAAATCGTCGCCAGCTCTATCAACTTCGGTAACAGCGCGATTTCCGGTCTCACCATAGAAACCCATGGCACTTCCTGAGATGAATACTTTTGGTTTCACGCTGGAAACGGCATGAGAGATAGTGGTTGTTCCAAGCAAACGTGAGTTCAATATTTCGGCACGATATTTCTTTGTCCAGCGGTGTTCACCAACATTTGCGCCAGCTAGATGGACAACGGCATCGACGCCATCTAGCGCGGCAAGATCAACGGTCCCACCGGTTGGATCCCATTCAATCTCATCGGGCGCGATCGCTTTACGACGAACGAGCCGCTGAACTGTATGTCCTTCGCTTCGAAGGTGACCGACAAGAGCACTCCCAATGAGGCCGGTGGATCCGGTAATCGCGACACGTTGAATTGATGTTGGCATGAGTCGGCGTTAGAGACCTAAATCAGATTCGAAACGACCGCTTTCGAGGCGTTCCTTCAAAGTGACCAGGAATCTCGCCGCATCCGCACCATCAACGATGCGATGATCGTAAGAGAGTGCGAGATAGACCATGGAGCGAACAGCAATTGTTTCGCCGCCATCGGTGCCCTTCATGACCATAGGACGCTTCACGACTGAACCGATACCCAGGATTGCGACTTGTGGTTGGTTGATGATTGGCGTATCAAAGAGAGCACCACGGCTACCGGTATTAGTAATCGTGAAGGTGCCGCCGCCAAGTTCATCTGGGCTGATCTTGTTATCACGAGTACGTGCTGCTACGTCGGAAATCTTTCGCGCAACTCCACCCATGTTGAGGTCGCCGGCATCGCGAATAACTGGAACGAGTAGGCCGCGTTCTGTATCAACTGCGATTCCAAGGTGTTCTGCGCCGTGATAGGTGATTTGGTCTCCATTGATAGAGGAGTTCAATACCGGATGCTGCTTAAGTGCTTCGCAGACCGCAACGGCAAAGAATGGAAGGAAGGTAAGTTTTACACCTTCGCGATTTTCGAAGGAGCCTTTTGCCGCTTGGCGAAGTCGATCAATTTTGGTGACATCAACTTCGACGACCGTAGTCAGTTGAGCTGCAACATGAAGTGACTCAACCATTCGCTCTGCAATAACTTTGCGAAGGCGAGACATTTGGACCGTTGTGCCGCGAAGTGGCGAAACAGCGACTGGAGCTGGCTTGGATGAGTTATTCGATGTCGCAACAACTGGTGTCGCCGGGGCGACTGGAGCCGGCTTTGCGGCAAGAATATCTTCCTTACGAATACGTCCGCCGATCCCGGTGCCCTGTACTCGAGATAGGTCTACGCCATTCTCGGATGCAAACTTTCGCACGATGGGAGTTACATAAGCGTCAGAGTTTGATGCTGGTGCGGCAACAGGTGCAGGTGTAGCAACAGGTGAAGGAGTAGCAACAGGTGCAGGTGTAGCAACAGGTGCAGGTGTAGCAACAGGTGCAGGTGTAGCAACAGGTGCAGGTGATGGAGTAGCAAAAGGTGCAGCACTTGATGTACCGATAAGGGCAAGTCGGGCACCTACGGCAACAGTTGAATCAACGGGAACATCTATGGCAAGAATCGTTCCTGCAGCTGGAGATGGAATTTCGGTATCAACTTTATCGGTCGAGACTTCCAAAAGCGCTTCATCGACAGTAACTGTATCGCCGACGTTCTTTAGCCAGCGAGTAACGGTTCCTTCTGTCACCGATTCGCCAAGAGCTGGCATGGTTACTACGACTCCGGCAGCAGTTGATGGAGCAACTGGAGCGACTGGAGCAACTACAACTGCTTCAACTGCTTCAACTGGTGCAACTGGTGCTGCGGGTGCAACCGTGGCTGCTGGTGCAACAGGGGTTGATGGTGCAACTGGGGTTGATGGTGCAACTGGGGCTGATGGTGCAACTGGGGCTGATGGTGCAACTGGGGCTGCAGCATCCGATGAGATCACTGCCAATTCAGCGCCAACTGCAACTGTTGAATCGACCGGTACAACAATGCGCTGCAAGATACCTGCCGCAGGGGATGGGATCTCAGTATCTACTTTATCCGTGGAGACTTCGAGAAGTGGCTCATCCATCGCCACTACATCGCCTTCGTTCTTAAGCCAACGCGTGACGGTTCCTTCGGTGACTGACTCGCCGAGTGCTGGCATCGTTACCGAAAAGGTCATTTCGCTCTACTCCTATTAACCGTGTGCGTGAAGTGGTTTGCCTGCAAGTGCCATATGTGCTTCTCCCATTGCCTCTGACAAGGTTGGGTGAGCATGAATATGTTGTGCAACATCTGAAGCATCTGCTTCCCAGTTGAAGATTAACTGCGCTTCGGCAAGTAGTTCACCAACGCGGGAGCCGACCATGTGGACGCCGAGAATTGGACCGTTGCGCTCGGCAACGAGTTTGATCGACCCAGCGGTTTTCAGAATATTCGCTTTTCCGTTTCCAGCTAAGTCGTAACTCAACTCGACTACGTCATAGCCTCGCTCTTTTGCGACAGCAGTTGAGAGACCTACTGAGGCAACTTCTGGCTCTGAATAGGTAACTTTAGGAACGCCGTCGTAATTAATTGCACGTGGATTCAGTCCAGCAATCTCTTCTGCAACCATAATGCCTTCGGCGAATCCGACATGTGCAAGTTGGAGAGTTGGAATGATGTCTCCTACTGCCCAAATCCCAGGGATGTTAGTGCGGCATTTTTCATCGACAGTGATGTAACCACGTTCCATTGCGATGCCTTGTTCTTCGTATCCAATTCCAGAGGTAACAGGACCGCGTCCCACCGCAACAAGGAGAACATCAGCAGTATGTGAACTTCCATCTTCGAGCGTGATCGTTACGCCAGATTCACTCTTTGACGCAGAGGAGAATTTAACGCCAGTAACAAAGTTAATTCCGCGCTTGCGGAAGGCACGTTCAAGCAGTTTGCTAGAGCTCTCATCCTCGAGTGCAACTAATCGGGGGAGTCCTTCAACGATAGTGACTTGTGAGCCAAAAGAGTTCCAGACAGATGCAAATTCACATCCAATGACGCCGCCGCCGAGGACGATCACACTCTTAGGAACATACTCAAAGCGCATCGCCTCTTCAGATGTGACGATTTGAGAACCGTCGATTTCAAGGCCAGGAAGCGTTCGAGGGTAAGAACCAGTTGCGAGAATGACGTTCTTGCCGGTGTAGTTTTCACCATTTACTTGAACTGTATTAGGGGAGACAAGACGTCCGGTACCTTCGACGTATGTGATGTTTCTAGATTTCACTAAGCCCTGAAGTCCTTTGTGAAGTTTAGAGACAACTCCATCTTTATACGCGTTAACCGCCACCATATCCATCGATATGAATTGTGCGTTGACTCCAAAATCTGAAGCGTGACGAGAACTATCGGCTACTTCTCCTGCGTGCAAGAGAGCCTTAGTAGGGATGCAACCTCGATGCAGGCATGTTCCGCCCAATTTATCTTTCTCGATTAAAGCAACAGTGAGCCCCAGCTGTGCCCCGCGTAGCGCGGCCGCATACCCGCCAGAACCTCCACCAAGAATTACGAGATCAAAATCAGCCACAACCAGACCCTTCATTAAGTGCATAACGCGGGAGATTTCTCCGCCTCAGTCCAACAGGGTAATCCTGCCACGATTTGAAGAGCCATGTTTTCAGGCAAGAATCCGAAGTTTAACCGTGTGATACTGCCGACTCCGCCAGGGCGACGAGAGTTCTGACCGTGACGCCGGTACCTCCAACTGGGTTATAGCCAAAGGGCCCCTTTTCGACGTACGAAGGACCAGCGATATCCAGGTGGAGCCAAGGGGTCGAATCTGAGACAAACTCCTTCAGGAAGACGCCTGCGACGAGCATGCCGCCGCTCTTATCTCCGACATTGGCGATATCTGCGACTGGGGTTTCCAAGGTTGCTCGTAGCTCCTCAGGAAGAGGCATCTGCCAGAAGAGTTCGCCAGTCTTTTCGGCGATCTGCAGGAATTCCTTGGCAAAGGAATCGTCATTGCCCATCAGACCCGCGGTGCGCAGACCGAGAGCGATGATTTGAGCGCCAGTCAAGGTTGCCACATCAATCAGTCCATCGAGACCGCCCGCCTTCTCGGCATCGGCAATAGCGCGAGTGATTCCATCAGCAAGGACTAGGCGACCTTCAGCATCGGGATTGAGAACCTCGACTGTCTTGCCGCTGAGCGTTGTGATGATATCGCCAGGACGAGTTGCGTTATCGCTGATCATATTTTCAGCCATGCAGGCGTAGGCGTGAATCGTCACGGGGAGTTTCAATTCGGCAATAGCGAGTAGTGATGCAATCACGGATGCCGCACCCGCCATATCGGTCTTCATTGCATCCATACCCAGTGCAGGCTTCAGGGCATAACCACCGGTGTCGAAGGTAATTCCCTTGCCGACAAATGCAAAACGCTTCTTCGATTTAGCGGGGGTATATGAAATGTGCAGAAGTCGTGGCGGATTCGCTGAACCTTGCCCAACCGAATAAATGCCCCCGTACCCCTTTGACTTTAAAGCCTTTTCATCAAGAACTTCGACCTTAACTCCGAGATTTGGGGTGAGGGCCTTCATCTTGCGGACAAAAATCTCAGGCGATAAGAAATTAGCGGGAGTGTTCACGAGATCGCGTACAACGTGCACATACTTGCTTAAGATCGTTGCGCGTTTGATCGCACTCTTTCCCGCGGCGCTCTCACCGACATCGGAGATGATCTGCGCACTTGCTAAAGGCGCTCTTTGTTCGGATTTGGAGGCTCCTCGATGCTCGGTAAATGAGTATGAGCCCAAACCAATACCCTCAGCGATTGCTGCAAACTCTGGCAGATCGCTATGTGGCAGAGCGAAATCAGCGCTCTTCTTTCCACTCAATGCGCGCGTAGCAGAGCCTGCGGCTCGGCGAAGTGTTTCGTGCGGATATTTCCCGCGGGGTTCTTTTGCACCCAAGCCGGTAAATACAAGGAGGGTATGTCGACCTTCCTCAAAGGGCACTTTGGTGACTTCATCGGCCTTTCCGGTTGCACCGATGTCAGCGAGAATTGCGAGAAGTTTCTTCGTATCGAGGGAATAACTCCCAGATTCGATAACGAGTGTTCCGCCATCGGACGCAAGACCGATCACGAGGGTTTCCGCACTGCTTTTTGAGGAGCTCTTTAAAGTTGCCATTGCATTATCTAATCACTCGCGGGGATTTATTGCTCGCCGATTGATCTACAGGACTCGAAAGAGTTCGAAAAGGTTCGAACTTTGCTAAGTTTCGTAGATGAGCGAATTGAAATCACCCTTGTATGAGTGGCACGTTGCGGCAGGTGCGAAACTGGCCGACTTTGGGGGATGGGATATGCCCATCGAGTACCCACAAGGGACGGCGGCAGGAGCTCCCGGAGGCGTACTGGCTGAACACTCGTCAGTTCGTGAGCGGGTGGGATTATTTGACGTTTCGCATTTAGGAAAGATTGAAGTTCGCGGGCCAGGTGCAGCCGAGTTCATCAATAGCATGCTCACAAATGACTTGGGAAGAATTGAAGATGGGAGCGCTCAATACAATCTCATCTGCGATGAATCTGGTGGAGTGATCGATGATCTTATTGTCTATCGCCGTTCGAGTGAGGATCTCTTTTTAATCCCTAATGCATCCAATTGCGCGGACGTAGTCTCAGTCTTGCAATCGCATGCGCCTTCTTCAATTGAAGTGGTTGGAGCTCATCAGAGTTACGGAGTCCTGGCACTTCAAGGCCCGCTTTCACGAGAGATCATTGCAGGGCTTGGAATCTCGATTGACTTTGATTACATGGCGTTTTCTGAGGGCGAGATTCCGGGCCATGAAGAGCTCGGTTCAGTCATTATCTGTCGCACTGGATATACGGGTGAATACGGCTTTGAACTAGTGCCTCGCTGGGATCAAACTCTCGCATTGTGGGAGATTCTTGTATCTGCGATCTCTAAGGTTGATGGCAGAGTCTGTGGCCTCGGAGCCAGAGATACATTGCGAACTGAGATGGGATACCCGCTTCACGGGCATGAATTATCGACCGAGATTTCAGGCTTAGAGGCTGGAGCGGCTTGGGCTGTTGTTCTCACAAAAGAGAAATTTATTGGGAGAGAAGCACTAGTAAAATTAAAGGCTGATGGTCTCAAGAGAACGCTCAAGGCGATTAAGTCGCTAGACCGCGGCATTCCGCGAGGCGGAATGGAACTTCTCAAGGATGGACGAGTCATTGGCGAAGTCACCAGCGGAACGTTTTCACCAACTCTCAAAGTTGGAATCGGGCTGGCCCTCATGGAACCATCAATAAAAGTTGGCGATACCTTGCAGATTGATATTCGCGGAAGAATCAGTGAAGTTGAAGTTGTGAAAGCGCCATTTGTGCCTTCACACGTTCGCTAACTTCAGCGACCATCCTTCTTTGCCACCACAACGGGGCGACCAGAATCCAATGTATAAACATTGATTCTGTCATCGAATGCGGCACGTAGTTCACTCGAGTGAATAATTTCATCCGCTCCTCCCTCTGCGAGGACGCGACCGCTCTGCATCACAATAATTCGATCTGCGTACATAGCGGCGAGGGTAATGTCGTGCATAGTTGACACGATGGTGACGCCGCGCTCCTGCAGATATTGAAGATTGTTAAGAACTTCGATTTGGTGGTGGAGATCTAATGCACTCGTCGGCTCATCCAAGAGAATCAACTCAGGTTCCTGAGCGAGAGCACGCGCGATTAATGTCCGCTGCATCTCGCCACCTGAGAGCGCAGAGACATATTGCTTATGCATGCCGTAGAGATTGGTTAATCCAAGTATTTCTCCGATGAACCCTCTGCTTGCTTGAGATTCATTTCCCCAGCCATCTTTCTTCGCGCGACCGAGCATCACGTATTCGGCGACGGTAATTCCTTGAGGGATCTGGGGTTGCTGGGGAACGAATGCGACATTTCTGTTGTGATTACGAAATACCTCGGAGCCTTTACTTCTCACCGAACCTGAATATGGAGCGCTACCGAGAAGGACTTTGAGGAAGGTAGTTTTGCCAGCACCGTTTGGTCCAACGAGGCAACTCCATTTGCCCGAAGGGATGGTGAGGGAGATGTCATTAAGAATCTTTCTCCCAGCGATTGAGAAATCTAAATTAGAAATAGTGATCATTAAGATGCGCTCCTTCGGCGACGAAGAACTACTAGGAAGAAGGGTGCGCCTACGAAGGCGGTTATAACTCCAATGGGGAGTTCGGCGGGAGAGAGAAGAGTTCGAGCTCCTAGGTCAGCCAATACAAGAAAACCGGCGCCAGCGAGAGCAACAGTAAGTAAGTTCCGATTTGTAACGCGATGAGTAATCCCTCGAACAAGATGAGGCACGACGATTCCCACGAATCCGATCAGGCCGGATGCCGAGACCGCGGTGGCGGTCGCCAGCGTTGCCGCGCTCACTGCGATGATACGCAGTCGATTTGGATTGATACCGAGCGAGAAAGATTCTTCATCGCTGAGCATCAGTCCGTCGAGTTGTTTTGAGATCGAGATCAGAATGGCGAGGGCGAGTAAAATGTAGATTGACGACCATGTGACTATTTGCCAGTTGGCAACAGTGAGTTCGCCCAATATCCAGGAGTAGACCGGTCTCAAGGACGAACTATGTCGCTGTTGGAGGTAGGTTTGAATTGCCGTCGCAAATGAGCCAACCGCTATCCCGCTCAAAAGCAACGATTGAGGTTCGGCAAAAAAACGACCAGATATGAAGAACGATGTAAGGACAGCCAAAGTCCCGCCGACAAAAGAGAAGATAGGAAGAAGGCTGTACACGTCTCCGTGTGCATTGATTATTGCAATCGTGGCCCCCAGTCCTGCGCCACTCGCTGCACCTAACAAGTACGGGTCGGCGAGGGGGTTGCGAAAGACAGATTGATATACCGCTCCACTTGTCGCAAGTGCTGCTCCAACGAGGGCTGCCAACAAAACCCTTGGCAACCGAAGATCGAGGAGTACGGTCCGATCTTGTCCGGATAGGCCTCCGTGAATTCCTAAGACGGTGCGAACGATGTCAGCGAAGGCGATGTTAATTGGACCGAAACTGATCGCCGCAATTCCCACGAATAGAAGCACAAGAGCGCAAGCGGCAGTGATTTGCCAATTCCAAATTGGCTCGATCCCTGATTCTTTCTCGCGGCGCACGTTGATCATGTCTGACTCCTACTTAATTGCTTTCACATGAGTGGAGACAAATTGATAAAAATTCACCAAGCGTGGCCCCCATCGAGAAGGAATATCGTCCGGCAATACAACAACGTGGCGGTTCGCAACGGCAGCGACAGTATTCCAACCCGCACGAGAGGCTACGTTTTTTACCTTCTCTCCATCGGATAGAAAAATAACAGCCGGATTAGCCTTAATGACATATTCACTTGTGAGCTGTGGATACCCATAACTATCGGCGGTATCGGCAGCATCGGCAATATTTATCGTATTGAAATCTGAATAGACACGACCAATAAAAGTTTTCGATGTTGCCGAGTAGAGGGTGTTATCTACTTCATGAAAAATTGTCAGAGGAAATGATCTACGCCCAACCGCGATTGCCTTGGCGATCGAAGCCTTCATTGCAGTAACAAGTCGATTGGATTGTGCAGAATGACCTGTGGCATTGCCGAGAGCAAGAATTTCTGCGTAAGCACCATCAACCGTATCTGGAGTTACTTCAAAATAGACAGGTATATGAAGTTTTTCAAGCGCCTGCTTTACTGATTGCGCCTTGGTGGCAGATGATTGCAAAATTACAAGATCAGGCTTGCGCGAAGCGATAGCTTCCACGTTTGGAGAGAATGCATCTAAATCTGAAATCGGTACTCGGGTTGGATAATTTGAGAGTGAATCGACCGCGATTACTTGTTTGCCGGCACCAAGAGCGAAGAGATCTTCTGTCGCACTTGGAGATAACGAGACGATCCGCTGCGGGGATGAGTTCGCGCTGAATGCGATCGGTACGCCCGATGTTGGAATTACGAAAAGCGCGAGCACGATCGATCGGATTACTATCTTGCGCATTAAAAAACTCCCTCACGAGAATGAGGGAGAAAGGGGGCTATTCGATGAACGGTCTGTATTTGAAACACGAACCGATTCAGTGAAAGGCCCGACCTTCCTCCGAGGTCGGATACTTCGATTCGTGAGAGAGGCGACCTGGCTTAGAAGCGCAAATTGCACTTCTTTACAGTTGCGGGACAGCGTCGGAATTTCACCGGACTTCGCTCTTTCAAGAAACACTCTGAGGTCGTTAGCGTGAGCTCCCGATCCCCGAGCAGATGAAACTTAGCATGAAGGTAAATCTATTTTCGAGAACGTCTCCCAATTACATAGGCGAGTCCGACGGCGATGATGAGCGCAAAAATCACGAGGAGAATCGGCAGGCCTTCCAGACTTAACCGCTCTTCCTGGACGTGGGGCCCGCCGTCACTTTCAGCAAAGGCTGGCGCTGCAAAAAGGAGAGCAGGTGCGAGTAAGCCCAAAAAAATCCCGAATCGGGTAACCAAGGGGGATGGCATCTTCATATCTACAGAGTACTCTCTAGCGTATGGAATATCGTCGCCTTGGTAATAGTGGAATGTATGTCTCGGAAATTTCTTATGGGAACTGGATTACTCACGGTAGCCAGGTCGAGCAAGAGGCAGCGATAAGTTGTGTTCGAACTGCTCTTGACCTCGGAATAACCACCCTTGACACTGCCGATGTCTACGCCGGAACCAAGGCTGAGACTGTGCTCGGTAAAGCGCTCAAAGGCGTCCGACGAGAGTCATACGAACTCTTCACGAAGGTTTACTGGCCTACGGGTAGTGGAAAGAACGACCGCGGACTTTCTCGTAAGCACATCATGGAGTCCGCTCACGCCTCGCTCAAGCGGTTGGGAACTGATCACATTGATTTGTACCAGGCACATCGTTTCGATTATGAGACCCCTCTCGAAGAGACCTTGAAGGCTTTTGAAGATCTCGTGCGTCAAGGCAAGGTTCACTACATCGGTTTCTCTGAATGGAGCGCTCCGCAGATTGCGGCAGCACTGCAATATCAGAAAGAGAATAACTTTGATCGTTTCGTTTCGAGCCAACCTCAATACTCGATGTTGTGGCGGGTTATCGAGAGTGAAGTCGTTCCACTCTGCGAAAGAGAGGGAATCAGCCAAATCGTCTGGTCACCGATGGCACAAGGCGTTCTCACCGGAAAATATTTACCGGGCAAGAAAGCACCTGTCGGTTCGCGCGCTCGAGATAAGTCGGGCTCTGCCATGATCTCTCGATGGATGCGCGATGAGGTTCTAGAGACCGTTCAGAAGTTGAAACCGATTGCAGAGTCACTCGATCTCACAATGGGTCAACTGGCACTTGCATGGGCTCTTCAGAATAAGAATGTTGCTTCGGTAATTATGGGCGCAACTAAACCAAGCCAAGTAAAAGATAATGTGAAAGCGTCAGGAATTGTTTTGGATGCAGCGACATTAAAGTCGATCGACCTTGCATTAGGGGCTCTGCCAGAGCGCGATCCGCTCAAAACAGAGAGCCCTAAGCCTCGGGCTTAGGGCTTTTAATCCGGTCTCTTTATCTAGAGGTTTTAGCTAAAAACCGTTAGCTAGAGAATCTTAAATTGAATCGCCGCGCTTTACCTGTGGTGCAGGCGCGCGCATTCTTCTCATCTGAGTCGAGCGCAACCAACCATAAATACCAATACCTTTGAGCGGCTCGTTAGGGAATTTCTCAGCGACGAGCTTCTTGATTTTGCGGCCGATGAAAAAGGCCGAGAAGAGCGAATAGAGCATCGCGCCGTACATGAAGAGGATTGCGAGAAGTTGAACTCCCTTTACGGGGATTGCTGTGAGCACAAGAACAATCATGATTGTTGGTAGGAAATATTCGCCAATCGTTCGACGCGAATCGATGTAATTGCGAACCCATTTGCGAGCGGCACCACGATCACGAGCTGGAAGGGCGTTCTCGTCGCCACGCATAAATGCAGCTCGGCCTTCGATTCGACGAGACTTCTCTAAAGCTCGATCGCGGGCCTTTGCCTCCTTGCTGACTGAAGGAGCCAACGAATTCACTTTAAGGCGTGCCTCGGCATCTTTGCGCTTTGGTGTTGCGCGACCTTTTTTATCTTCTGTGTTCTCGCTCATGAGGTTACGGTAGGGCCAGCATCCGATCTAGTGCAACTTTCGAGAAGTGGGCAATGGATGACTCCACCTTGATCTGATTTACGATCCGACCGGTAAGGAGTGTTTCCATCGCCCAGACGAGGTGCGGCAGATCAATACGATTCATTGTTGAGCAGTAGCAGACTGTTTTATCTAAGAAGAGGATCTCTCGATCTGGGAATTTGCGCGCAAGGCGCTGGACAAGATTGAGTTCAGTTCCAATCGCCCAACGAGAGCCTGGTGCCGAGTTCTCGATGCTGTGAATAATAAATTCGGTTGACCCCACGAGATCGGCATGTGAGACCACTTCATGCTGGCATTCTGGATGGACTAAAACTTGGACATTCGATACTCGGGCGCGGACATCATTGATGTTCTGGAGAGAGAAGCGGCCATGAACCGAGCAGTGTCCTCGCCATAAAATAATCTTCGCCCGAAGAAGTTGATCATCAGTGAGACCACCATTCTTCTGCCAAGGGTTCCAGACGACACAATCAGAGAGCGATAGGCCAAGTTTAAGAACTGCCGTGTTCCGGCCCAAATGTTGGTCAGGTAAGAAAAATATTTTCTCACCGCGTTCAAGGGCCCAACTCATCGCGCGTTCGGCATTCGAGGATGTGCAGACCGTGCCGCCATTCTCGCCCGTAAATGACTTGATTGCTGCCGTGGAGTTCATATAAGTAATGGGGATAGTTCGAGAGGCGATTCCTAATCGCTGGAAGGTCTGCCAGGCATCTTGAACTTGGTTTGCTGCCGCCATATCAGCCATAGAGCAACCCGCCGCCAGATCCGGGAGGATTACCTTCTGCTCAGAGGTGGTGAGGATATCTGCGCTCTCGGCCATAAAGTGGACGCCGCAGAAGAGAATCAACTCTGCTTCGGGGTTAGAGGCTGCGGCCTGTGCCAACTTAAAAGAATCTCCGGTGATATCGGCAAATTCGATGACCTCATCACGTTGGTAATGGTGTCCGAGAATCATTGCTCGCGAGCCAAGCGCCGCTCGGGCCTTTTTCGCACGCTCCACGAGCGCCGGATCTGAGGCGAGGGGCAAGGCTCCTTCACAAGAGACCCCACGCTCGCTATCGAGATCCCGTTCGCGACCCATGAGTAGCAGGTCTGTCAATGGAGAAGCCATATAGAGATCTTAGGGGTAAAGTTTCCCCCATGAGCACCGAGACAACTACTGATATTTCAATCCAATCTGTAAGCACTGCGACTGGCATTCTTCTCACTGATGTCGCCGCCGCAAAGGTAGAGGCTTTGCTCGACCAAGAAGGTCGCACCGATCTCTCACTTCGCGTCGCTGTTCAACCTGGTGGATGCTCTGGGCTTCGTTACCAGCTCTACTTCGACGACCGGGCACTTGATGGCGATACCGTCTCAACTTTCGGAAGCGTTAAAGTCGTTACCGACAAGATGAGTACTCCATATCTCATGGGCGCTTCGATTGATTTCGTTGACACAATCGAGAAGCAGGGCTTCACCATTGATAATCCAAATGCACAAGGTTCATGTGCCTGCGGCGATTCATTTAACTAAAATCATCTTTTAGTTCTTAACGCTATTACCTTTCACCTATGAAAATTGGTGTTGCAGGGTCTATTGGTCGCGATCACTTAATGACCTTTCCAGGAGAATTCACTGACTCCTTGGTGGAGGGTTCACTGGCGAAGGTCTCACTCTCATTCCTCGTGGATACCCTTGAGATTCGTCGCGGGGGAGTTGCTGGAAATATTGCATTTGGCATGGGGGTGCTCGGACTTAATCCCATTCTTATCGCTGCCGTCGGTAAGGATTGGGCAGATTACGATTCTTGGTTAACGCGCCACGGCGTAGATACCTCACATGCACAAATTTCTAAAGAGCTGCACACCGCAACATTTATGGTGACAACAGATAAGTCGCTCAATCAGATCGCCTCATTTTTTCCAGGTGCGATGAGTGAAGCTCGTGAGATTGAAATTGGTCCGATCTCTTCTGCTGTTGGCGGACTAGATCTCTTGGTTATTTCACCCGATGATCCGGCTGCGATGCTGAGACATTCACAAGCGGCCCGAGATTTGAAAATTCCGTTCGCAGCAGACCCCTCCCAACAACTTGCTCGCATGGAGGGTGAAGATATTAAGAATCTTGTTCGTGGAGCGCAATATCTCTTGATGAACGAGTATGAGCTGGCGCTCACACTTCAAAAGACTGGCTGGAGCGATGAAGAGCTCTTCAATGAAGTCGAAGTACGAGTCGTAACCCTAGGTTCATTTGGTGCTCGTATTGAAGAGCACGGCAAGCCGACGATTAAAGTCCCATGCGCGCAAGAGCGCTCTAAGACAGACCCAACAGGTGTAGGCGATGCCTTCCGAGCCGGATTCCTCGCCGGTATATCGTGGGGCTTTGATCATGAACGAAGCGCTCAACTCGGTTCAATGTTGGCGACTTACTGCCTGGAGACGGTAGGGACCCAGGAGTATCGATTCGATGAGGCTGGCTTCATGTCTCGATTTACCGAGAGTTATGGCGAATCGGCTGCTTCAGAGATTGCAACGAAGATTTCGCCAAGACTCGTTGGCTAAATACTCTTGATTCACTTGAAGTAGAACGTTTTCCTATTTCTTTATCGTGAATGTGATTTCGTCAATTTTGGCCACTTCTCGCTTGGTCATTCTCGCCCACGCTTGTAGATCGGGCCATGTGGCCGGATCATCACTTACTAGTTTCACTACCTCGCCGTTAGGTAAATCGAGAATCTCGCGAGATAAGTTGATGATAGGGATCGGGCAACGCAACCCTCTGTAATCAAGGTCTTTCATAGAGTTGATCGCAGATCGAGCACATGTTGCTTGAGGGTTTGTAGCATCTTAAGTAGCTCATCCTCGGTGAGTTCTGGATAGAGATGAACTCGTACATTTCCATGAGTAAGCCGACCCATCGCGGCAAGAACATGACTTGGCTCAAGATTTGCACTCGTACATGCTGAGCCCGAATCGATTAGGAACCCGGAACGAGACATACGATCAACAAGTTGTTCGGCATCCACATAGAGAAATGAGAACGAGAGCATCTGTGGAAGAGCGCTCTGCGATGAAGCGATGTCGACATCTCCAATTTCTTCATCGATAAAGCGCCGAAGCAGAGAATTGAGCCGAAGCGTCTCCGTACGCGAACGCTCAATATCTTTCATCGAACCCTCGAGTGCGACTGCGGCGGCAATTGCGAGGGAAGGACTGAAGGAGGCCGGCGTCTTGCGACCATCGAGATGCGGAAGTGGATTTCTCCACGAGACCTCATCCTGGACTGCAAAGATTCCAAGACCTGCTGGTCCCCGCCAGCTGCTCGCCTCCCAGAGGGCAGCGCCCCAGGATGTGGGCATTTTTTCACATGGCCCAGCCGTTGCGTCGACGAAAATCCGTCCCTGAAAGTGAGTCGATTCGGGCGAGATGTTTCCCGTCTCAAGGTTTGCGGTGGGAAGAATCAGGAGATCTCGCTCAGAATGGTCAGGTATCGACCAGAGGCCATCTAAGTCCACATCGATTCTTCGGGGATCTTCCATTGCCTGTGCTACGGCGATCGCCTCTAAGCGGGCGGTCGATGGATAAAAGCTCCGTTCGCGGGGGAGTTGAAGTCCGGCAATCCCCAAGAAGAAACCAAGGTGTGGTTCCCCGAGGAAGTGGAGGCTTTCTGGCCGTGCTCCTAGCGAATGAGCGAGTGATTCTCGACTTGAGTCGAGCAGCTGGCTGAGTTGCCGAGAGGGATGGTGAATTTTTTGAGGGTCGGCCCAGCCTCGATCGATGGCCTCGAGCATGACCTCTCGGGCGGCAGGGTGGAGGCTATTTTCACGCGTGAAAATCCCTGTGATTGAGCCCATAGTTCGAACGCTACCCCCGTCGGGAGCGGAGCGCGAGTTCGCCCGATAAACTTCCCGTCATGCAAATGCGCCCCTCTGCTGCCAAAAAGGCCGCCCTCGTAATAGCGATTTCTAGCCTCGCCTTCGTGCTCACCGGATGTCAATCAAAGAACATTTCAGGGCTTGGTTATGACAAGGGCCTCTCTTCAGTCAACGATACGACTTTGCCACTATGGCAAGGCGCTTGGATAACCGCCGCAGTTGTTGGAATTCTTACAGCGATTGCCATTTTTTATCCGGTTCTCTTCAATCGTCGCAAGGGCGATGGCCTTCCGCGTCAATTCCGACATAACAACAAGGTCGAACTTTCCCTCACTGCTATCGCCTTTATCATCGTTCTCGTGCTCTTCGGATTTACTGCGCGAGGCGAATCTAAAATCACTCATCTTGATTCGGCAGCTACTGCACCACATAACATTCATGTCAACGCAATTCAGTGGTCATGGCAATTCACTTACGATGATGCAGGGACTGGCCCGAATACCACTGTTACAGGAACACCGGCGCAGCCTCCAACGCTCGTGATGCCACTTGGTGAGAAAGTTCGATTCACTCTCACCTCAAACGATGTTGTACATGGCTTCTGGATCCCAGCCTTCATGATTCAAATTCAAACTCTGCCGCACGTTGAGAACCATCTCGAATTCGCAGCAGAGAAGCTCGGCACTTATCCTGGCCGTTGCAACATACTCTGCGGCCGTGATCACTCGCAGATGCTCTTCAAAGTTAAAGTAGTTACACCAGCGCAGTATCAGGCATACCTCACATCACTGAAGGCGGCTTAACCATGACTACATATGCAGAGCGCACGGCACCAGTAGGTTCAGTTACCGCGCCGGCTAAATCTTCTCACTCTTCTAAGGGTCGCCTATTCGTCAAGTGGATTACTTCAACCGATCACAAGACAATCGGTTATCTCTACCTGATTACTTCCTTTACCTGGTTCTTAGTCGCTGGCCTGCTTGCTCTAGCCCTTCGAGCTGAACTTGCTCGCCCAGGACTTCAATTTTTGAGCACTGAGCAGTACAACCAAATCTTCACTATGCACGGGACCATCATGCTTCTGATGTTTGCTACGCCGCTCTTTGTGGGATTTGCAAACGTGATCATGCCGCTTCAAATCGGCGCGGCAGATGTGGCTTTCCCACGTTTAAATATGCTCTCTTACTGGCTATACCTCTTCGGTGGACTCATGGCCTTCGGAGGATTCCTATCACCAGGGGGAGCGGCCTCCTTTGGATGGACTGCATACGCTCCGCTCTCAAGCGCCCAATACTCACCAGGCATTGGTGGCGATCTTTGGGTGATTGGTTTGGCGATCGGTGGTCTCGGAACAATTCTCGGTGGCGTGAATTTCATTACGACAATCTTCACAATGCGCGCCCCTGGAATGACTATGTTCCGCATGTCGATCTTTTCATGGAACGTATTGTTGACTTCTATTCTTGTCTTGCTCGCCTTCCCACCATTGGCTGCAGCATTCTTGGGTCTGGAAGCAGATCGTCTATTCGGATCACATATCTTTGATCCAGCGAATGGCGGCGCGATGCTCTGGCAGCACCTCTTCTGGTTCTTTGGCCACCCAGAGGTTTACATTCTTGCCCTTCCATTCTTTGGAATTGCAACAGAAATTCTTCCAGTATTTAGTCGTAAGCCCGTCTTTGGTTATAAGGGATTGATTGCCGCGACAATTGGCATCTCCGCACTCTCTGTCTCTGTCTGGGCACACCACATGTTCGCAAGCGGGCAGGTTCTTCTTCCATTCTTCTCGTTCATGACCTTCTTAATCGGCGTACCAACCGGTGTGAAGTTCTTTAACTGGATCGGAACTATGTGGAAGGGTTCTCTCACCTTCGAAACCCCAATGCTCTTCATCCTCGGATTCCTAGTCACATTCCTCTTCGGCGGATTGACTGGAATTATTCTTGCAAGCCCTCCAATGGACTTCGCGGTTTCAGCTTCTTACTTCGTCGTTGCCCACTTCCACTATGTTCTATTCGGAACTGTGGTCTTTGCGATGTTTGGTGGCTTTTACTTCTGGTGGCCAAAGATGACAGGCAAGATGCTCAATGAACGTCTTGGAAAGATTCACTTCTGGACACTCTTCTTCGGCTTCCACCTGACCTTCCTGATCCAGCACTGGCTTGGTATCAAGGGAATGCCACGTCGATACGCGGATTACCTTTCTAATGATGGTTTCACCTTCATGAACGAGGTATCAACGGTCGGATCCTTCCTCCTCGCATTGTCGATGATTCCGTTTATCGTAAACATCTGGATCACGCGCAAGTCACCAATGGTCGGAGTAGATGATCCTTGGGGCTACGGAGCCTCCCTCGAATGGGCGACTTCCTGTCCGCCGCCACGCCACAACTTCACATCAATGCCTCGTATCCGTTCAGAGCGACCAGCATTTGACCTTCACCATCCAGAAGCCGCCAACTTGGAGGAAGACCACTAATGAAAGCTAGTTACCGCCTCTTCGTAGGTCTCTCACTCTTTTACGCAGTTATGGCCGTTATCTACTACGCGGTTGGTGGCGAAGCTGTGGGCATCACGTGTATTTCACTCAGCTCAGGACTTGCGGCGATCGTCGGATTCTATGTCTGGTTCAACAGCAAGCGCATGGGTGTACTTCCTCAGGATAACCTCTCAGCAGAGATCGCTGATGGCGCCGGTGAACTTGGGTTCTACTCACCACATTCATGGTGGCCTCTGCCTGTGGCGCTCTCAGCGTGCGCAGCTGGACTTGGATTGCTCATGGGCTGGTGGCTCACTTTGATCGCCATTGGTTCACTCTTCGTTTCAATCTTTGGCTTTGTGCTCGAGTACGAGAAACCTTCCACCTCAACGCATTGATCATTTCTGCCGTAGCGGGGAGTTTTTTCCGAACCCCACTGCGGCAGTTGTTACTTCGGATCGCCTATTTCGGCTGAGAGTTCGCAAGTCGATGAAGGGCCTCACCACTGACTCTAAAAACCGTCCACTCATCCATCGGTACAGCTCCCAATGATTTGTAGAACTCAATAGACGGCTCATTCCAATCTAAAACCCACCACTGGAAGCGGTGCCAACCGTTCTCAACACACTTCTTTGCCAAGTGCACGAGCAAGGCCTTTCCATATCCCAGGCCACGGAATTCAGGTCTCACGAAGAGGTCCTCTAGGTAGATCCCAGGAGTCCCGGTCCAGGTTGAATAGTTCTTAAACCAGAGTGCGAAGCCTGCAATTGCACCATCATCACCTTCTACCAGTTCACAGTGGGCGGTGGGATGAGAAGAGAAGAGTGCAGCTTCTAGTTGAGCTGCTGTGGCCTTAGCCTGATCTTCTTCCTTCTCGTAAATGGCGAGATCCCGGATCAAATCCAGAATTACCTGAATATCACCGGGATCTGCGTTGCGAATTTTCATTCGGCAAGTGTATTAGTGATGACCACCCTCGAGCTCATGAGCTTCGGTGGCTGTTGGGGAGGTGATTTGCTCTACATGCGCTTCGCTCATGCGTGCACGCACCTTGCCTTTGATCCCAGCCTTTGAGCGAGTGCCATTTGCATCTTCGCTAGGTGCCGTAAGCGCAGCAGGTTGCTCGTGCTGTGTCAGAGTCCACTTCTTCTCTGGAGTGAGCTCTTCGTGGACTTCAAGGAATTCGCCCTCTGGAGTCATTACCAGGCGACCGGTTTCCCGACCATGAAGAACGATCTCTCGATCTGCACGTTGTAGCGAGAGGCAGATTCGCTTCGTGATGATGAAGACAATTGGCGGAACAATGAAGAGGCCAAAACGAGTAAACCACATGATGCCATTGATCGTGAGGTGGAAGTGCGTGGCGATAATGTCATTTCCACCATTAGCGAGGGAGATGATCATGAAGCTCAATGACATTGCGCCGAGTGCGGTGCGATTCGGAACGTTGCGAGGACGATCAAGGAGATGATGCTCGCGGTTATCTCTACTCATCCATGATTCGATGAATGGATAGAGGGCCATTCCAGTAAAGAGAATGCCAGGAATAATCAGGCCAGGAATCAAAATATTCCAAGAGATTGTGTGCCCAAATGCGTGGGTCTCAAGTGGGGGTGCCATGCGAACCAGACCATCGAGCCAACCCATGTACCAGTCAGGCTGCGATCCAGCCGAAATCTGACCCGGGGTGTAAGGACCATAGAGCCAGATTGGGTTGATCGAAGCTACGGCTCCGAGGAAGGCAGTTACGCCGAAGACGATAAAGAAGAAGCCACCTGCCTTTGCCATGTAGACCGGCATAAGCGGATAACCAACAACGTTTGTCTCTTTGCGTCCTGGACCAGGGTACTGAGTGTGCTTCTGGTACCAGACGAGCATCAAGTGAACAGTGATCAGAGCGAGGAAGATTCCCGGCAATAGGAGAACGTGAACAATGTAGATACGCGGAATAAATACATGTCCAGGGAAGGCTCCTCCAAAGGCGAAGAAGGAAAGGTAAGAACCGACGACAGGAATCGCTTGAATAATTGCCTCGGCGATACGAATACCTGTTCCTGAAAGTAGATCATCTGGGAGGGAGTAACCCAGGAATCCTTCGACAATACCAAGCGTCAGAAGACCAATACCGATGAGCCAGTTTGCTTCGCGCGGCTTACGGAAAGCGCCAGTGAAGAAGACTCGGAGTAGGTGGACCACGATCGCTGCCATGAAGATGAGTGCAGCCCAGTGGTGAATCTGTCGCATTAGCAACCCACCGCGCACATCAAAAGAGATATGAAGCGTGGATGCGTAGGAAGCAGACATAGAGACGTGTGAGAGTGGGGCATATGTGCCGTTATAGATCACTTCTTGCTGTGAAGGATCAAACCAGAATGTAAGGAAGGTGCCCGAGAGCAAGAGAATGATGAAAGAGTAGAGAGCAATTTCTCCGAGCATGAAGGACCAGTGATCAGGGAAGACCTTTGTGAGGTTCTTCTTTGCCCACCCTGCTGCGCCAGTACGATCATCAATATAACTTGCGACGTTACCTGCTACGCGTTCGCTTTTTTTCATGCTGAGTTACGCTCCCAGAAGCTAGGTCCGATAGGTTCAGTGAATCCTTGTTTAGCCACTAAATAGCCTTCAGAATCTAAGGTGAGTGCTAATTGTGGAAGTGGGCGCGCAGCTGGTCCGAAGATTACCTTTGCAGCACGAGTTACATCGAAGGTTGATTGATGACAAGGGCAGAGGAGGTGTTTAGTCTGCTGTTCATAGAGGGCGACCGCACAGCCCATGTGAGAACAAATCTTCGAGAAGGCGATAATTCCATCATGTGTCCATGAGAGGCGCTCTGCATCAAGATTGAATTCCTCGGGACGGATGCGAATGAGAAGCACTGCATCCTTACCGATATTTTCAAGTGTGCGTTCTGTACCTTGAGGGAGGGCGGGAAGGACCTGAGCGACAGCTCCGACTTCAAGATCCGATGGCTTTATTGGACGATCGCCTGGATCTGTCACGAGTCGAACTCCAGCAGACCAATCTGTTGTGGAGAGATCATTCTTTGGAAGCGGTCCAAGATCGCGAAGTAAAACGAGCGGGGAGAGTCCGATCAACCCAAGGGCGACGCCCATAGTGCGCTTGATGAGTGAACGTCGACCCAAGCCAGCTGCTCCAGCGCGTTCCTTAACAGTGGTGACGAAATCTGCGCGGTCTTCATCTGATGACCGGAATTCATGTCTTTCGGCAATGACTTCTTGATCAGGCATCAGAGTTTTTGCCCAATGAACAGCGGCAATTCCAATGAAGAAGAGTGAAGCTGCAAGCCCAGTACCAAGAGCTAACTGTTGTGCATTTGTATCGCCGAGGATAGGCAGGTAAATAAATTTCTTTGAATCGATCAAAATATATGAGGCGATTGTTCCGATCGTTCCAACTGCAGAGAGAAGAAAGAGAATCGCGACTTGACGCTCCGCGCGATTGGCAGCGATTGCATCATGATCGCTTTTGCGATGCGCATGCTCTGGCAATCCTGGATCCTGGAAACGCGTTACTTCGTTACTCATCTACTTATCTCGCTTTCGTTGCAAGCCATACGGCAATGCCAATTAGTAATCCAAGACCAAGGGTCCATACGAGAAGACCTTCAGTTACGGGTCCAACGCGACCGAGTGAGGCTCCACCAATTGCGGGTTCGGATTGTGCGGATTTGATCCACTTGATGATCGATAGTTTCTCTGCAGGGGTGATCGTCTTGTCAGAGAACTTCGGCATAGATTGCGGACCCGTAATCATTGCTTCGTAAATGTGTTGCGGCTCAACGCCCATCAATGATGGTGCGTATTTACCATTTGTGAGCGCTCCACCTTGTGCTGCAAAGTTGTGGCACATTGCGCAGTTTGTACGGAAAAGCTCGCCACCTTGGGCAACATTTCCATCGCGTTCCCACGTGAGGGATGCTGAATCAACGGCGGCTGGGCCCGGAGCAAGTGATGCCACGTATGCCGCTAGCGCAGCGGTTTGGGTAGCGTCATAGACGGGCTTCTTACGCATTGCTTGCTGGCTCATATCGGCCATTGGCATACGTCCAGTGCCTACTTGAAAATCAACTGCGGCGGCTCCGACGCCAATCAAACTAGGTGCAACTGCTCCACCTTCTGCGTTAAGTCCATGGCAAGAAGAACAACCCTTAAGGAAGATCTGTTTGCCTTCGTCAACAAGTGTGGATTGCGCCGAGACCTCAGTTCGCTGGGCACTAGGAAGTGCCGATGCGATTGAGAATGCTGAACCGACGGTGAGAAGAGCTGTAACAACAAGGACAGGCCCTGCGATTTTTTTGCGACGGAAGTTAGATAGGCGCATCTGTTATCAACTCTCTACTTAATCAGGTAGATCGCAGAGAAGAGCGCGATCCAGACAATGTCGACGAAGTGCCAATAGTAAGAAACAACAATCGCTGTGGTCGCTTGCGAATGACCAAAGCGCTGTGCTTTAAATACGCGTACGAGAACGATAAGAAAGGCGATAAGTCCGCCAGTAACGTGCAAGCCGTGGAAGCCAGTTGTGATGTAGAAGACCGATCCATAGGCCCGTGAAGAGAAGCTCAAACCATCGCGGACTAAATTCGCATACTCATAAATTTGGCCGCCGATAAAGAATGCGCCCATAAGGAAGGTGAGTGCGAACCATTCGCGCATTCCCCACTTAGAGAAACTCCAGAGCGAACTCGTGCGTCGCGCTTGGAATCGCTCTGCAGCGAAGACACCGAATTGGCATGTCACAGAGGAGAGAACGAGGACGGTCGTATTGATCGCGGCGAACTTTACGTTCAACATGCCAGTTGACTCTGCCCAGATCTTTGGACCTTGGACGGCGCGAGTGGTGAAGTACATCGCAAAGAGCGCTGCGAAGAACATCAATTCGCTGGAGAGCCAGACGATCGTACCGACGGCCACGAGATTCGGGCGGGTCGGGGCTTTATGGGTTGCTGTTGTGCTCACGGGGTGATTATTCCCGATTTGGGCTCAAATGCCGACCAAGAGCACTCGGTTCGTCGGCCCCCTCGGGTGAGACTGATCACGCTCAAATTAGCCCCATTCTCGCTAGACTTTCACCATGAGAACGCCCGTGATTGCGATCTACTCGGATGACCAAACTGTCCGCCAAAGCATCATCTCCGCGCTAGGAACCCAGGTCGCGGCAGACCTATCGCCACACAAAGTGGTGGAGTTTGCGACCGGCCCGGCCCTTCGACTCTATCTTGATGAGAAGCGCCAAATAGACCTGTTCATACTCGATGGTGAGTCCACACCTGAAGGCGGACTGGGTCTCGCTCGCCAATTGAAGGACGAAATTTATAACTGTCCAGCAACACTCGTCATTACCGGAAGGGCTCAAGATGCTTGGTTGGCGTCATGGTCGAAGGCCGATGCAATGGTCGTCCATCCGATAGACCCTTTCACTCTCGCCCATAAAGTCGCTGATTTATTGCGATCGCATGCCGTGGCGACTGCCTAACGCATGACCGTTTACACCTGGGATTACCTCAATAGCCAACTTCGCGCAGGGATCAACCTGCAGTCCGAAGAGATGCAATGGGCAATGCACGAACTCTTGAGCGATAGAGCACCCAAAGACGAGCTCAAAGAGTTTCTCCTCGCCATGTATTCCAAGGGTGAGGCAGCTGTCGAAATTGAATCGGCGATCCGTGAAATGCTCTCATTCTCACTTCCAATTTCGATCACAGAACGCGCAGTTGATATCGTCGGCACTGGTGGCGATGGCGCCCATACGATCAACATTTCTACGACAGCTTCGATCATTACAACGGCTGCGGGTGCGCGCACGGTGAAGCATGGTTCGAGGGCAGCAACCTCGAAATCCGGCGCGGCTGACTGCTTGCAGGCGCTTGGGGTGAATATCGATCTCGACGGAAAAGAAGTTGAGGAGACTGTCTACAAATTAGGCATTGGATTTTGCTTTGCGCAAAAGTTCCATTCATCACTTCGATTTGCGGCCCCCGCTCGCAAGGAATTAACCGTGCCAACGATGTTCAATGTTCTTGGCCCGCTGGCAAACCCGGCTCAGCCAAAGGCGATCGCCCTTGGCGTAGCGAACCCAAAGATGATGCCAGTTATGGCGAAGGTTCTACTAGATCGCGGATGTGAGGGATTCATTTTCCGCGGCGATGATGGGTTAGATGAAATCTCACTTGAGACAACAACAACGGTCTTGCAGATTCATGATGGGAAAATCCGGGAGGAGATCTTTGATCCTCGAAACCTCAATATTGATTCTTCCCCGATCTCAGAGTTAGTGGGCGGCGAGGCGGAATACAACGCCGAAGTAAGTCGAAGGATTTTTGCGGGGGAGCGAGGTGCACCTCGAGATGCAGTTTTGCTGAATGCCGCAGCGGGAATCGCTGCCTTTAAAGGGGATTTCTCATTAAGCGTTGAACAGCAATTTGCAAATGGTCTTGTGCTAGCGGCTCAAGCCGTCGATTCAGGCAAAGCAACCGCCCTGCTTGAGAACTGGTCAAAACTTACCCAAGAGATCGTTAGTCGTCGTTCGTAGCCTCCCAATTCTGGATCTCGGCGTGCATAGATTCTTCGCGGATCTCCCAATGCACTGCGTATTCACCCCGAGGAGATCGCTTATGACGCTTCTGGCTCTTTGCGAGTAAGGCTTCGAGAGTTGTGATTCCCAGCGAGCCACATCTTTCGAAGAGACCATAGAGAACATCAACGGTTGTTTGTGCATCGTCGAGGGCTCGGTGTGTGGGTTTTACCTCTGTGTTGAAAAAGATAGCGAGAGTCCCTAGTTTGCAATTGGGCACCTCATCGCGACTTAGCAGTCTCCGTGCAAGTCGCGCAGTATCGATCACAAGATAATCGGGCCAGGCAATATCACAATCAGAAGCGGCCGCCTTCAAAAACCCAATGTCAAAGGGTGCGTTGTGGGCCACGAGGACAGTCGAATCGTTCGCACCACAAAACTCTAAGAACTGTGGCAAGGCCTCATCAATTATGGGTGAGGTCGCGACCATCAGATCGGTAATCCCGGTAAGCGCGGTGATAAAAGATGGAATTGGCGATAGGGGGTTTACGAAGGTTTTGAATTCGCCTAATACTTGGCCCCCTTGAATTTTTACCGCGCCGATTTCGGTAATACCGCAGCCGTTCTTTGGAGAACCACCCGTTGTCTCAAGGTCAACGACAACGAAGATCGTCTCTGACAAATCCTTGGATAGGGCTATGGAATTCACTCAACAAATTTATCGTTTTTCACTGACATACTTTGCACATGTTCGCCGGACTCGCACTCTTCTCTAGTTTTCTATGGGGTTCCTCAGATTTTCTAGGAGGAAAACTCTCGAAGCGTTTTCCAGCGCTAGCCGTCACAGGCGCATCGCAGGCAATCGGATTATTTATTGGGTTAGCGATGCTTACTGTCTCATCGAGTTGGGTGAGTCCAACGTTGAGTCTTGGCGGATATTTTCTTTCGGGTCTCTTTGCTGGCATCGCTGGGTTCATTGGGTTGGTGAGTTATTACGCTGGATTATCAACAGGAAAGATGGGAGTGGTCGCACCGATTACCTCGTTGAGCGCTGTGATTCCACTCATCTATGGATTACTGAAAGGGGAGCGCCCCTCGCTGATTCAAATTATTGGGATGGCAATTGCGCTGATCGGATGTTTCCTCGCCTCGGGGCCAGAAGTTAAATCGGGACTAAGCCTCAAACCCGTTGCACTTGGCGGTCTTACTGCCGTGATGTTTGGCATCGCTCTGGTTTTTATGGCACGGGGTTCGGTGCATGGAGCCCTGCTCACCATGACGAGCATGAGGGTATTCACGGTTTCCATTTGCGGCATGTTGGCTTGGAGATACAAGAGTATTGGCGGTCTTGGTCGACCAGAATTTCTTGCCTTAGCTGCAATTGGCGCAGCTGACTTCTTGGCAAATTTCTTCCTTGGCGTATCGACGACGCACGGATTGGTTTCAATTGCCATGGTGCTTGGCTCACTCTTTCCGGTAGTGACAACACTGCTTGCATACCGATTCCTTCACGAACGACTCTACGGCCTTCAGTACATTGGCGTGGTTTTTGCCGTCGCGGGCGTTGCTCTTATCTCTGCTGGGTAATAGATTTCCGACATGTCTACGTCACAAGCACCAGAGGGCTGGCTTCAAGATTATTCAGCTGAGGGAACATCTCACAAAGAGACAGGAATCCTCTTCATCCATGGCTTTACGGGCTCTCCGGCTTCTATGCGCCCATGGGCTCACTTCATGAGCGAACACGGATATTCAGTCCGCGTTCCTCGCTTGCCTGGTCATGGAACCAAGTGGCAGGACTTGAATGCAACCAAGTGGGAAGAGTGGCCAGCGAAGGCGGCAGCCGAGCTCGCTCTCCTACAAGCTTCATGCACAAAGGTTTTCATCTTCGGCCTCTCAATGGGCGGCGGCACAACTCTTAAAGTTGCAAGCAAACATGATGTGGATGGAATAGTTCTTGTAAATCCTATGATTCATATTCCGGGAAATCTCATAAAGTTCGCACCCGTGATCGCACTCTTTCAACCCGGTCGATCATCTGTCGGTGATGATATTAAGAAGCCTGGTGTCACTGAATGGGGATATGACGTACTGCCGACTAAAGGCGTTGTTCAGCTCAACAAATTGCTCAAGGCAACGCGAAAGTCTCTCGCAAAAATAAAGTCACCCCTGCTTCTCTTTCATTCCACAGAGGATCATGTATTGCCGGTTTCAAATACCGAGATCATCATGAATGAGATTGGCTCTGAGTCTAAAGTGCGAGTGGAGCTAACGAATAGTTATCACGTAGCCAATCTGGACTACGACGCGCAGGAGATATTCGAAAAGTCCCTTGCCTTTGTTCAATCGAGGTCCTGATGACAGAGCCAACTGTTCTTAAGACTTTTCTCTGGTTCCAAAATGATCTTGAGGAAGCGCTCAACTTCTATAAGCGAACCTTTAAAGATGTTGTCATCAAGGAAGAGAATCGCATGGGTGAGGGTGCCCCACTCTTCACTGCAGATTTCACAATCTTTGGCCACGAATTTATCGGCATGTGTATAGAGGGCGGTCCAAAGTTCAACTCCTCGATTTCTCTTTCGATTCAATGCGATGGTCAAGCAGAAACCGATCGACTCTGGGCGGCGATTATTGCAGAAGGCGAAGCAGGGCAATGCGGATGGTGCACGGATAAATGGGGAGTGAGTTGGCAAATAACCCCTCTTCAAATGCGGGAGTATTTAGGCCACTCAGATCCCGAAAAGGCTCAGAAAAATTGGGGAATATTGCGCGATATGGGAAAGATTCAACTCTCAGACTTTCTGAGTTAAAACTTCGCGCGCTTACTTCCTTACTTTTGGCGTAAGAATTTAATAGCCTCGAGCGCATCCCACCCGAAGGGATGGCTCTTAGCCATGCGACTTGGACCATCGAGATCAGATCCGATTGTCACGAGCGGCAACTCAACTCTTCCATCCGGCCGCACTTGGCCAAGGCCAATATCAGCCATGAGCGCATTGCAGAGACACTTCGAACCCGCAGATGCATCGAGGTCGCCATTTTTAAATTCGAAGCTCGCATCTGGTTCGCCCGGACAGCGATAGCCGATACCACCAGTTGGTCGCTTGAAAGGTTGGCGAAGATAGCCCAGGTCGCAAATCTTCGTTCGTTCGGCAAAGAGATTCTCGCCAGAGAGAGTGTGCGGCAATTGCGCAACCTTGAAAGGAAATCCGGTGGGAGAAGCCGCGGCATCAGTCATGATCTGCAAAGTGTTAAGAGTCAACGAGCGTCTGAGTTGGGTTCGAATCTCATCGGTAAATCCAGATTCCTTGGCTAGCGCGAAGAGCGAACCTACCTGCACGCCTTGAGCGCCAAGTTTTATTGCCTCTTCAATTTTCTCCGGTGTGCCATATCCACCAGCAAGCCAGAAGGGGGAGCCCAACGACCTAATTTTTTCAATATTCGGAGTATCCAACTCTGTATATATTGATTCACCGCGGTCATCTATCGAGTTCTTCGCTCGCGGAGGTGCATTGTGGCCACCAGCCATGTGGTTTTCAATCACATAGCCATCAGGCTTGGTTTCACTATCCCTGTTGAGATATGCGACCAACGCATGCGATGAAACTATTGCTAAAAAGCGAGGGCGAGCGAATGGCGGTGTTGTACCGAGAACCGCATGCGGATCGAATGTGATCGTGTATTTATCTTGAGTATCAGCGATGTCTACGCGCATTGAGACTGGATTGCCCTGAGAAAGTTCATCAATTAATTTGGGGATTTGTGCCGGAATTCCCGCACCCATCAAAATGTAATCAACACCAGCGAGGATCGCTCCAAATATTTGGGCGGGTATTGCTAGTTGTATCTTCTCTAGCAAATTGATGCCAATGATTCCATCGTGACCCTCTTTTGCGAGCCAGACTTCGACGAAGGTTGCTGCGACCAAGAGGTCCGCAGTCATCTTTGTCGGTTTAAGCGTGAGTTTCGGCAGATCGATATACGGCGTCGTTTCATCTCTGCCGCCTTCGCTGAAATACCTTTTCAGTATTTCGCACTCGATCGCCTTGTCAGGGAAGTGAGCGAGGGCTCGCCTGATGTCACCTGAAAGATCGCCATCTTGGAGTCGACGAGCAATAACCGAATCAATTGCAGTTCCAGAAACAACACCTAATTCGCCGGCAAGAGAAATCTGGCGCGCAAGTTGCCAGGAGGAGACAGCAATTCCCATGCCGCCCTGAATGATCTTGGGGTACCTTTTCGTCGTAGCGCTCTTCATGTCACGAGCGTAGAACCGCGAAAGAATCATCTAGCCGATATGGCGAGAGACAGCACTATTATTAATTTGATCTTGATCTCATCAAAGGGAAGTGGAAAATGATGGATATTCGACTCATTCATTATTTTTGGTGGACCGTACTGGGATCGAACCAGTGACCCCCACAATGTCAATGTGGTGCTCTACCGCTGAGCCAACGATCCATACTGTTTCCTCTATCGCTAGAAGAACAACGGTGGTACTTCTTTTTCCCTTTTCTTTCTCTTCATTCCTCACTCTTTGCAGAATGGAGGTCGGAACGGGATTTGAACCCGTGTGGCAGGATTTGCAGTCCTGAGCCTCGCCTCTCGGCCATCCGACCATTTTTCCTGCGAGCGGACGACCGGGTTCGAACCGGCGACCTGAACCTTGGCAAGGTTCCGCGCTACCAACTGCGCTACGTCCGCATACTGTTCGCTGGGATTTACCCCAACTGGCAGAGGGTGAAATCTAGCGCAAATACCCGTATGTGCGCCAACCGCCCTTCGGGGTGGAATCGGCTACCGTGTAGAAATGAATTCCCGAGAGCCTCGCTTCTGGATGAAGGGTAAGTCTGCGACGACTCTGACTCAGATTTCGACCGATCCAGCAGACCTGCATGACGGTGATTTTTGGGCGGTTACCGTTGATTACGAAGGGAATTGGCATTGTGCAAAGTTTGCCGATGTTTATGACGATCCATTTCCCCCGACAGAAGTTTGGCGGCCGTCCTTCGAGCCATGGCAGAGTGAAATGTCACGCGAGGAGTACATCCTCTATGTGGAGCGAATAAGAGACGCGATTGCACAAGGTGATCTCTACCAATGCAATGCCTGTCGAAAATTTTCACGACCGAACGATCAACCTATGGAATCTCTCTTCGTCGAGTTGATGAAGGAAAATCCTTCTCCATATGCAAGCTTCTTACGCACGCCTCACAAAGAGATTGCATCGGCATCGCCAGAACTCTTCCTGGAAATCAAGGTAAGAGATGGTGCGAGGAGAGTAAAGAGTTCTCCGATCAAGGGAACTTCGCGAACACCAACATTCCTCGAGAAAGATAGTCCAGAGAACATCATGATCGTCGATCTCATTCGAAACGATCTTGGAATCGTATGCGAGGTCGGTTCGATAGAGACACCGAGAGTCTTGGCGGTGGAGCAACACCCGGGTCTCTATCATCTCGTTTCGGATGTAGTAGGAAGACTTCGGGCCGATGTCGATTGGCCAACCATCTCTGATCGGTTACTTCCCGCGGGATCGATCTCAGGCGCCCCCAAGTCAAGTGCGATCAAGATGATCGCAGCGAATGAATCAACACGCGGGCCATACACAGGAGTAATCGGCTGGGTTCATGGCGATGAGGCGGTCTTGGCCGTTGCGATTCGCACCTTCTGGCAGGAATCAGGGCGACTCCATTTTGGTACCGGCGCTGGGATTACATGGGGCAGTGATGCTTCGATCGAATGGGATGAGACTGAACTGAAGGCCGCCAGATTATTGGCAATTGCAGACGGTAGATTTCTATCATGAGCGAGTTTTGGAGTGGCGGCAATTTTGAACTTCCTTCGCTGAACCATCCGTGGTTACGAGCAGATGCACTTATCGAAACGCTGAAGACGATTGATGGAAATGCATATTTTCTCAATCGCCACCTTGCAAGGTTGTCTCGCTCGATCTCGGAGTTGAAATATATTGGCGGAGATATCGCTCAGATCGCAGCCATGGTTCTAGAGATGGCGAAGAACGATAAGTTCTCACGTGGCAGGTTAAGAATTACCTACTTCTCCAATGGGGATTACCTCATCACTCATCATGCGATCGATATTGACCGGACTGCCACATATCGGTTGGGAATCGCTCCGTACCCTCGATACTCCAAGGGCTTCCTCGCCGGACACAAAACGCTGGCATATACCGAGGCGAGTTTTGGGCAGCGAATTGCCGATGAACACGGATATGAAGATCTGCTCTATCTCAATGAGCGCGAAGAGATTGTCGAAACTGGTTTCGCGAACCTACTCATCGAAATCGATGGGAAGTTGGTGACACCTCCTGTGAACTCGGGTGCCTTGCCAGGAATAGTCCGTGAACTTCTTTTGGATTGGTTCCCAGTTATTTCAGAGAGGGAGATTCATAGAGTAGAGCTCGGTTCTGTTTCAGGTCTCTATCTGCTCTCCAGCATCCGGGAAATTCATCCGATCAACTCGGTTATTGATGGGGATTCTGAATTTATATTTACCGATTCGGCTGAAGTCAAAGCCCTTCGCGCCGAATTTCAAGAACGATCGGATTCAGATCCAAATTCTTGATAACCTGAGCCCATGAGTGGATTGATCAAAGTCACGGTGAACGGCGTTCTCACAGAGATCGCGCCAGACCAACGTCCAACCCACCTCTTTGCTGAACAGAGTACGGTCGTCGTAGCTCGCATCAATGGAGAAATTCGAGATCTTTGGAGCGAACTCTTTGATGGCGATCAGATCGAATCGGTAGATATTGATTCTCCCGAAGGATTGGCGGTACTTCGCCACTCAACGGCCCATGTGCTCGCACAGGCAGTTCAAGAAGTATTTCCTGAAACAAAACTCGGTATTGGGCCGCCGATCACGGATGGTTTCTATTATGACTTTGACCCTGCGAAGCCTTTCACGCCTGATGATCTAGAGAAGCTTGAATCGGCTATGCGCAAGATTGTGAAGGCGGGTCAGAGATTTCGTCGACGTGTTGTCTCAGAAGCAGAAGCTCTCGCCGAACTCAAGAATGAGCCATTTAAATGTGAATTGATTGGGTTGAAATCCGGTCATGATGATGAATCAAATGTCGAAGTGGGCGGAACCGAGCTCACAATCTATGACAATTTGGGACGGGATGGTCAACCGGCTTGGTCCGATCTCTGTCGTGGTCCACACCTGCCATCGACGAAACACATTCCTGCTTTTAAATTGATGCGATCAGCCGGAGCATACTGGCGTGGTTCAGAGAAGAATCCGATGCTTCAACGTATTTATGGAACAGCGTGGCCTTCGCAGGAGGCGCTGGATGGGTATCTGCATTTACTCGCAGAGGCCGAGAAGCGCGATCATCGCCGGCTGGGCGCAGAGCTCGATCTCTTCTCCTTTCCGGAAGAAGTTGGTAGCGGGCTAGCGGTTTTTCATCCCAAGGGTGGAATCATTCGCAGAGCGATGGAAGATTATTCGCGTCGTCGCCACGAAGAAGAAAATTATCAATTTGTATATTCACCGCATCTGACGAAGGCGGCACTTTTCGAGACATCTGGTCACTTGGATTGGTACTCCGAGGGCATGTACCCACCAATGGTGATGGACGAGGAATATCACGCTGATGGAACAGTGAAGAAAGCTGGGCAGAAGTATTACATGAAGCCCATGAATTGCCCTTTCCACAATCTCATCTACAGATCACGACCACGCTCTTATAGAGAGTTGCCACTTCGTCTCTTTGAATTCGGAACGGTCTATCGTTACGAGAAATCAGGAGTTATTCATGGAATTACACGCGCACGCGGGTTTACCCAGGATGATGCGCACATTTATTGCACTAAGGATCAAATGCAAGAGGAACTCGATTCTCTCTTGACCTTTGTACTCAATTTGCTTCGCGATTATGGGCTAGAGGATTTCTACCTAGAGCTCTCAACGCGAAATCCAGCAAAGTCAGTTGGATCCGATGAGGATTGGGAAGCAGCGACAAACGCCCTGCGCGTAGTAGCCGAAAAAAGAAATCTTGAATTGGTGGATGATCCAGGCGGAGCAGCCTTTTATGGTCCAAAGATTTCGGTTCAGGCGAAGGATGCAATCGGTCGCACCTGGCAGATGTCTACAATCCAAGTCGATTTCCAACTTCCACAGAGATTCAATCTTGAATACCAGGCAACCGATGGCTCTCGCCAACAACCAGTTATGATCCACCGCGCCCTTTTCGGATCGATTGAACGGTTCTTTGGGGTGCTGACCGAACACTATGCAGGTGCATTCCCTCCATGGCTGGCACCAGTGCAGGTTCGTGGAATCCCAGTTGCAGATGCGTTCTTGCCGTACCTTCAAGACGTGGCAGCGAAGATGCGCAAAGCGGGGATTCGTATTGAGTTGGATACTTCCGATGACCGCATGCAAAAGAAGATTCGAAACGCTCAGCTTGAGAAGATTCCGTTCATGATGATCGCAGGTGAAGAAGATCAAAATGCGGGTTCAGTTTCATTCCGCTACCGAAACGGTGAACAGCGAAATGGAATCCCACTCGATGAAGCGATCGCAGAAGTTACAAAGGTGATCTCCGAGCGTTCGCAGGTATAAAAGATGAGCGCCGAAGAGCTGCAAGGTGGAGCCGGAATGCCGGACTCATGGTCACGCTTATGGGCGCCGCATCGGATGAGCTATTTATCAGGAGAAAATAGGCCGCTACCTGGGAATGAAATTCCGTGTCCTTTCTGTCGAGTGCCAGATCTCGACGACGCAGAGGGACTGATTGTTTACCGCGGTCTCCATGCTTATGTCGTGATGAATCTCTACCCATATAACGCTGGGCATCTTCTTATATGCGCCTATCGACATGTTGCAGATTTAACAGATCTCAACGAGGACGAGCGTAATGAAATTTTTGCCTTAACAGCCCACGCGATGAAGGTACTGCGCAAGGTCTCTGGCGCTAAGGGATTTAATCTTGGCATGAACCAAGGAGCGATATCCGGAGCCGGCGTGGCTGATCACATCCATCAACACGTTGTTCCGCGGTGGTCAGGTGATGCAAACTTCATGCCGATTATTGGTCAGACAAAAGTACTCCCAGTTCTGCTCTCGCAAACCAGAAGTGAGTTAGCTGATAACTGGGATTCGGTTTAAGTATTCGCCAATCTCGATCAGACCGATCTCAGATCCAACGATCCAAGGAAGGGCAGGGTAGAGAAGCGCATTCTCAAAAGCATCTTCTCCTGCTGCCTCAAGCGCTTCAAGATATTCATCGCGAAATTCGGAGATAACTTCTTGATGTTCGTGATCGCTCTCCCGAATCTGCAACGAACCGGAACTGTAATCCCGAATTTTTAAGGTGATGAGATCGATAAGGGCGATGGGCGTGCCATCGTCGAGATGAAGTACTAGGTATGGAGTCACAACTGGGTCGAGTATTCGCCCGGCTATGGCGGACATATCTTCGAAGTCGGTCTCATTTTCAGCGGCAAGATCTGTGATGGCAACGATAGATGGAATGTAGAGCTCTCGAGCAGTCAGCCAGGTATCTGAATCTGCGCGAACGATGCCATCCTTCGAGCTGACCAAAAATATTGCGACATCAGCCTCTTCCAGGGCGGCATTATCGACCCCAAGTGCCCGTGCCAACTCTTCGCTCCATCTTCCGACGAAATGAACGGAAAGATCGTGTGAGATTAGGTTTGCCATAGATCCGAACTCTACGATGTGATCAATGCTTCAGAGATCAATCAAGGCGCCTGTCACCCGCATAATTACGCCTCTATGCCGCGGATTGATAAGTGCTGGGATAACCCCGAATCTCATGAGCGCCGCCGGGGGAATTGGTACATCCAGCTCGGCGGTATTTCTCTACGGGAGCGGTCACTTCTTCGCTGGAGCTCTCGTCGCTACCTTTTTTGTACTCTTCGACCTTCTTGACGGAACAATGGCGAGGATTTCAGAATCGACATCTCGGTGGGGCGCACTTCTGGATTCAACGCTCGACCGGGTAGCAGATGCTGCAATCCTGGGATCGATCGCTTACTGGCTCAACAAGAACCATGATTCACGTGTAACCCTTCTCCTTCTTATCCTTATTTCGGGTTCGCTTATTTCGTATATCAAAGCTCGAGCAGAGGCCCTTGATATCGCATGCGATGGCGGAATCGCAGAGCGGACCGAAAGACTAATTATCATTTTGATCGCCTCCGGATTTTATGGTTTAGGCAAGGGCTGGATCTTCACAATCGGGTTGTGGCTGCTCTTGTTCTTGTCAATTATCACCGTGGTTCAAAGAATGATTATTGTCTATCGAGGATCACGATGAACGAATGGATTTCATATCACGCGTATTCAATCGCCTGGAAAGTTACGAGAGCTCTTCCGGCCAAACTTTCTTATAAACTTTTTGAGAAGATCGCGGATTTTATTGTCAGAAGAAATCCGGCCCCAGTTCGTCGAATGCGATCGAACTATGCGCGTGTTCACCCCGAATTATCTTCGATAGAACTTGATGCGCTCGTTTTCCGTGGCATGCGCTCATATCTGCGATATTGGTGTGACACATTTCGACTGCCCTCTTGGAGCGTCTCGCAAACGATGGAGAATGTCGTAGTTGAGAATGAGCACCTACTCCGTGGTCCCCTCAAAGAGGGTAGGGGATTGATCGTCTCGCTGCCCCATGCAGGGAATTGGGATCATGCAGGAGCCTATTTTTGTGCAAGCGGAGCTCCATTAGTCACAGTCGCCGAGCATCTCAAACCAGAGAAACTCTTCCGCAAATTTCTCGAATACAGAAATAGAATTGGCATGGAGGTCCTCGATGCAAATGCTCGGTCACTTGCAACCCTCTCACAGCGACTACGCAACAATAGACTGATCGCTCTAGTCGCCGATCGCGACCTCTCAAAATCTGGCGTCGATGTCATGTTTCTTGGTGCCCCTTCGCGAATGCCTATTGGGCCAGCCCTTCTTTCTATTCAAACTGGGGCTCCTTTAATCACCGCATTTGTAAAGTATGAAGAGCGCGGAATTCGTATCATTTTCGAGGAGAAGATTGAAATTCCTTCGGAAGGTACTCAGGCGGAAAAGATTGCAATGATGACGCAAGAGTGTGCGAATCGCTTCGGTCGATTGATCGCAGAGCACACAGCTGATTGGCATATGTTGCAACGTATCTGGATCGATGGAGATTTTGTGGAGAGAGTGTCATGACGCTTCCACGCTCACGAATCGGAATGGTCTGTCCATATGGGTGGGATACACCAGGTGGAGTTCAAATTCATATCAAGGAACTCGCGGAACATTTCATTGCTAAAGGCCATGAGGTCTCGGTGATCGCTCCAGTAAGCGATGAGTCGATTGAACTTGAACCCTGGCTCGTCTCAGCCGGTCGCCCACTTGCTGTGCCGTTCAACGGTTCAGTCGCGCGAGTTGCTTTTGGCCCCGTTGCTACTTCGCGCGTGCGCCAATGGATTGCGACAAATAGCTTTGACCTTCTTCATCTTCACCAACCAGAAGTGCCGTCGCTCTCGCTCCTTGCTTGTTGGTCAGCCGAAGGACCAATGGTTGGGACTTTCCACACCGCATCTCCAAAACAGCGCACTCTGCTTGCGGCAAGCCCAATCCTTGAGCCTATTATTGAAAAGCTGACTGCACGTATTGCTGTCTCGGAAATGGCTCGCTCGACATTGAAGGAACATTTTCAAACAGATGCCGTGGTAATTCCAAATGGCATTGAGACTGCAAAGTATCGCCATGCAGATCGAAGAGCGGAATGGTCCTCCCCGTTTTCGATCGGCTTCTTAGGACGCTTTGCAGAGCCTCGCAAAGGATTAGATGTTCTCCTCAAAGCATTTCCTATCATTCTCAAAGAATTTCCTCATTCTCAATTATTTATCGCTGGGCCAGGGGATGGGACGTTGATTGAAAAAGGACTTTCACCTGCCGTGAAAGGCAAAGTTCATTTCGTTGGAAAATTATCCGAGAAAGAGAAGGCTGATTTTCTTGCATCTCTCTCGGTATATGTCGCTCCCAATACAGGCGGTGAATCTTTCGGAATTATTCTCACTGAAGCCATGTCGGCTGGTGCAGGAATAATTGCAAGCGATATACCTGCCTTTGCAGAGGTGCTTTCCCACGGCGATTACGGAACGCTCTTTAATTCCGAAGATTCAATCTCGCTCGCTCGCGAAATTTCAGCTCTATTCAAGAATCCAGAAGGCAAGAATCAAAAACGTGAGGCGGCCCTCGTGGCCTCTCAACGTTACGACTGGGCCAATGTGGCATCAGAAATATCGGATGTTTATGAATTGGCACTTGCATCAGGAGCAGGGGTCTCTCTGGCTTCGGAGAATCGTTCAAGGAAGAGGTTTAGACCCAATGAGTAGATACCTAGTCGCTATTTTGATTGCCTTGATCTTTGCCTGGTATCTCTCATTTTCAGCTTCAAGGCTTGATCGCCTCCACCACAGAGTGGAGACTTCATGGGAACATCTTGATGCACTCCTTCAACGAAGAGCGGCACTCGCGCTAGAAATCGCCCATCAGAGTGATCTCGACCCGGCGCTTGATCTCATCCTCACCGCCTCTGCCTACGAAAGTAGAGAGGCGCCAATGTCTGATCGCAACGAAGCAGAATCTTTGCTCTCTGAATCGCTCAAGGTTTTGAGAACTTCGGCGCAGGATGGTGAGATTTCAATCAAACTTTCTCTACTTGATCGACTTGTGGATATCACTGAGAAAATCAAGGTCTCAATCGCGATCCATCTTGAAGCGGTTTCGGCAGTCGAGAACCTAAGATCAAAGTTAATTTTTAAAGTATTTAGGTTGGCTGGTCGAGCAAAGCTGCCCTATCACTACTCATTTGAGGATGATCAACTATGAAAAAGATCAAAATTGCTATCGCCGCGACCTTTCTTCTCTCCTCGCTCATATTGACCTCGTGCGGAGGAGCTGCGAATAAATCGTCAAGCAAATCGTCCGGAAATTCTCAACCCGATGTTCCAAATTTGTATAGCAATCTGCCTGGCGGGAACGGCCCAATTCTTGCGGTCAAAATTGATGATACCCAGGCAGCACATCCACAGATAAATCTTGAAAAGGCAGATGTCATCTACATCGAACAGGTCGAGGGCGGGCTTAGCCGAATCGCTGCCATCTATTCGAATCCAGCCCTCCTGCCATCTGAGGTAGGCCCAGTTCGCTCAGCGCGGATCAGTGATCTAGATATTTTGGCTCAGTATGGACATGTTGGCTTTGCATTCAGTGGCGCACAGCGACTCTTCTATCCGAAGATAAACGAAGCAAATCTCGAGAATATCAGCGCCGATCGAGAGCCCGCTTCAATATATTCACGCGATGGAAGTCGCCAGGCTCCAACGAATTTGATTCTCCATCCACAACTCTTGATCACAAAGACAGTGGAGACCGAGAAGAGAACAATTGGATTACCGAAGAACCCTGGCTGGACATTTGGCAAGGCTCCCGTAGGCGGAACAGCGATCTCTTCCGCCTCCTTCAAGTGGCCGGCTTCGAAGTATTCCGCAACGTGGTCATCGACAGAAAAACGTTGGCTGCTTTCATACAATGGATCACCAGATATGGCCGCGAGCGGCGTTCAATTAGGTTCCCCGACCCTGATCATCCAGAAAGTTTCCATTACCCCCTCGATCTATCACGACAAAGTCGGGGGAGTGACGCCATTTAGCCAGACCGTGGGATCGGGAACTGCATACCTTTTGCGAGACGGACGGGCTTTCCCAATATTCTGGAACAGAGTGAGCCCAGAGACGCCTACCTCGTGGACAATGAAGGATGGCGCTCCGGCGAATTTTGCTACGGGACAGATTTGGATCGCACTTACCGATACCGACCCAGCTCTCACCCCGGTCACTTCTGCGTCTGCATCTCCAGCGGCAACGAAGTAGACTTCACGTTAAGACCTCGAACATTTGGAGATATCAATGAGTGAAGCTACTGGCAAAGTGACTGGTTCAGGACGCGTTAAGCGCGGAATGGCTGAGATGCTCAAAGGTGGCGTCATCATGGATGTCGTGAATGTTGAGCAGGCGAAGATTGCTGAAGAGGCTGGTGCGGTTGCAGTGATGGCGCTTGAGCGTGTACCTGCAGATATCCGAGCCCAAGGTGGAGTTTCTCGCATGTCCGACCCAGACATGATCGCAGCGATTCAAGCCGCTGTATCTATTCCGGTTATGGCAAAGGCGCGCATTGGCCACTTTGTAGAGGCCCAGGTTCTTGAATCGCTAGGTGTTGACTACATCGACGAATCAGAAGTCCTGACCCCTGCAGATTACGAAAATCATATTGATAAGTGGAATTTCACCGTGCCTTTCGTATGCGGTGCGACAAATCTCGGAGAAGCGCTTAGACGCATCAACGAGGGCGCAGCGATGATCCGTTCAAAGGGAGAAGCAGGTACCGGCGACGTTTCAAATGCAACAACACATATTCGAACACTCCTTCGCGAGATTCGTCGCCTCTCTTCTATGCGCGAAGACGAGATTTATGTTGCAGCGAAAGAGATGTCGGCTCCATACGAACTCGTGAAAGAAGTTGCAGAGACTGGAAAGCTTCCAGTAGTTCTCTTTACTGCCGGAGGTATTGCGACTCCAGCGGATGCGGCGATGATGATGCAACTTGGCGCAGATGGCGTTTTTGTTGGCTCGGGAATCTTTAAATCAGGAAACCCTGCTCAACGCGCAGCGGCATGTGTAAAGGCGACCACGTATTTCAACGATGCCAAGATCATCGCTGACGTTTCACGCGGCCTGGGTGAAGCTATGGTCGGCATTAACGTTGCCGATATTCCAGTTCCTCATCGTCTTGCCGAGCGCGGTTGGTAATTGTCTCTTAAGAGAATCGGCGTACTTGCACTTCAAGGTGATTTCCGCGAACACATAGCGAGCGTTCAGGCTTGCGGTCACGAAGCATTTGCCCTCAATCGATCATCAGAGCTGAGTGGAATTGATGGCTTGATTCTTCCAGGTGGAGAATCGACGACGATCGCCAAACTTGCGAAGAGTTTTGATCTCTTCTCACCCATCCAGAGTGCGATCGCGGCGGGGCTACCGGTCTACGGATCCTGCGCCGGAATGATCCTTTTAGCCTCAGAGATTGAGGGTGCAGCAATTGGTCAAGAGACCTTTGGAGGCATCTCAATGCGAGTCCGGAGAAATGCCTTTGGGCGACAAGTTGATTCTTTTGAAAGCGATATCGAATTCAAAGGAATATCGAACCCGCCTATTCGCGGCCTCTTCATTCGTGCACCATGGGTTGAAAGCGTGGGTGAAGGGGTCGACGTTTTGGCCACCGTGGCAACAGATGGGGTTGAGCACGCCGTCGCAGTTCGCCAAGGGAGCCTTCTCGCCACCTCATTCCACCCTGAAATTACCTCTGACACTCGCGTACACCGTTATTTCATCGAGGAGATACTCTCAAAGGGTTGACGCTAAACTGCACCAATAGTCGCGTTCCCAAAGGTGCTCGATTTATCTCACATAGCGTTTCTGGATCTAAGCCAGGGAAGTAAAGGATGGGTGTTCAATGTCAGGCCATTCCAAATGGGCGACGACTAAGCACAAGAAGGCGATCATTGATTCACGCCGTGCAAAGAACTTTGCAAAGCTAATCAAGGGTATTGAAGTAGCGGCTCGCAATGGCGGGGCCGATATGGATGGCAACCCGACGCTCTATGACGCAGTTACCAAAGCAAAGAAGAGTTCGGTCCCATCGGACAATATTGAGCGTGCAATCAAGCGCGGCGCTGGACTTGAGTCGGGTGGTGCTGATTATCAGACCATTATGTATGAAGGCTACGGCCCGGGCGGAGTCGCCCTCATGATTGAATGTCTTTCGGATAATCGCAATCGCGCCGCTTCAGAGGTGCGCGTCGCCGTCACCCGAAATGGCGGAAATATGGCTGATCCAGGATCAGTGGCATATCTTTTCAATCGCAAGGGAACGGTCCTTCTCTCGAAGGCATCAGGAAAAGTGACTGAGGATTCGATCCTTGAAGCGGTGCTCGAGCATGGCGTCGAGGAAATTAATGATTTTGGCGATAACTGGCAGGTAGTGTGCGAGGCGTCGGATCTTGTTGCGGTGAGAACTGCACTTCAGGATTCCGGGATGGATTACGAATCCGCCGACTCATCCTTCCTGCCATCCATGGTGATTCCATTGGACGCTCCAACGGCCCAAAAGGTTTTCGACCTCATCGATGCAATCGAAGAGCTCGATGACGTTCAAAATGTCTACGGAAACTTCGACGTCTCTGATGAAGTTATGGCGAGCCTCGGGTAGTTCTTCTTTCTCTGGTCGATAGGCTAACGAGGTGAAAGTTCTTGGGGTCGACCCTGGTTTAACCAGATGTGGGCTAGGTATTGTTAAAAGCCGTTCCTATCAGAACCTTGAAATGCTTGGCGTGGGTGTAATTCGAACTTCAACTGATCTTGAACTTCATTACAGACTTTTAGAACTCGAGCGCGAGCTCACGGTATGGATCGATGAATTTCAACCAGATGTAATCGCGGTAGAGCGGGTTTTCTCGCAACTCAACGTGAAGACTGCGATGTCAACGGCCCAAGCTGCTGGCGTAGCTCTCTTGTTGGCTGCTCGAAGGGGAATTCCTGTTGCGATGCATACTCCAACAGAAGTTAAAGCTGCGGTGACAGGTTCGGGGCGCGCAGATAAGAAGCAAGTAGCGACGATGGTTCAAAGCATTTTGAAATTGGAATCGATTCCTAAACCTGTCGATAGTACGGATGCCCTCGCATTAGCTATTTGTCACCTCTGGCGCGGTAACGGTGATGCACGCATTGCAGAGGCCCTTAAAAATGAGAAGGCTCGATTAAAGGTTCTCTCTCGATGATCGCTTCACTGAGCGGGATCGTCAAAGCGATTCATCATTCGACGATCGTGATCGAGGTTGGTGGAGTTGGACTCCTCGTGCAAGTTCCACCACGGATTTCTTCCTCTTTACATATCGGAAGATCCGCCTCGCTCCACACATCGCTCTTGGTGCGAGAAGATGCACTTACCTTGTATGGTTTTGAAAGCGTCGAGGATCGTGCGCTCTTTGAGCTCTTGCAAACAGTCACGGGGATTGGTCCCAAAGTAGCCCAATCGGCGCTCAATATTTATGAAAGTCCGGAACTCGCCGGCATTATCCAACGTGGCGAACTCTCTCCGTTGGAGAAAATTCCTGGCCTTGGTAAGAAGGGCGCTCAGAGAGTCGTTCTGGAATTAAAAGAGAAGGTCGTTGGGGGCGTGGGGTCAAAATCTTCTGTCACGGATCTCTGGCGAGATCAACTCAACGAGGCGCTCCTCGGTCTTGGCTTCAATGCGAAAGATTCATTGGAGGCAATCGATGGAGTTCAAGATCAATTCGCAGATGCTTCAACGGAACCTATTGATCTTCTCTTGAAAGCAGCGCTTCAACTTCGCGGGCGCCGACCATGACAATTTCTCAAAGTTCGGCCGATGATGAAGAGCGTTCACAAGAACTAGCACTCCGCCCGAGTGATCTGAGCGAATTTGTTGGACAGCAACGTGTTGCCAATCAGATAGATCTCTTATTGAAAGCTGCGCGGGCGCGTGGCGCATCGGCAGACCATGTGCTGCTCTCAGGCCCACCGGGACTTGGCAAGACCACACTCGCAATGATTATTGCAGCAGAGATGCAAGCGCCAATCCGCGTGACTAGCGGACCGGCGATTCAGCATGCAGGGGATTTGGCGGCGATACTTTCTTCGCTGAGCGAGGGTGAGATCCTCTTCCTCGATGAGATCCACAGAATGTCGCGTCCTGCCGAGGAGTTGCTCTATCTTGCAATGGAAGATTTTCGAGTAGATATCATCGTCGGTAAGGGGGCGGGAGCAACCGCGATTCCACTACAGCTCCCACACTTCACATTGATAGGAGCGACGACGCGCGCTGGACTTTTACCAAGTCCGCTTCGGGATCGATTTGGCTTTACTGCTCAGCTTGATTATTACGAGAGCGCTGAACTCTCTCGAATTGTCGATCGAAGCGCTCGCCTTCTGGGTATTGGGATCTCAACTGATGCGGTGGAGGAGATTGGCTCTCGTTCGCGGGGGACGCCTCGTATCGCAAATAGGCTTCTTCGACGAGTGCGGGACTATTCAGAGGTTCATGGAACAGGAACTATTACTCTCGATGATGCAATCGCCGCCTTGGCGATGTACGAGGTTGATCAGATTGGCTTGGATCGGCTCGATCGCGCCTTTCTCGAGGTCCTCATCAAACGCTTTAACGGGGGCCCCGTCGGACTCTCAACACTTGCGATGTCCATTGGGGAAGAGGCTGAGACGGTCGAAACCTTGGCCGAGCCATTCTTAGTTCGAACTGGGTTGATTGCTCGGACACCTCGAGGACGGGTTGCGACCCTCGCGGGCTGGCACCACCTTGGGTTAAACCCACCCGCCACGCTCGGCGCGGATATGCCGAACCTTTTCGACACGCCCGCCTTTGATGCCTAGACTCACCTCTTATGTCTGCAAATATTTCAAAAGCCACGAAGAAGCCGGCCAAATCAGGCCGGACGCTCGCAGTTCTCTTGGTCATCCTGATCGCCTTTTCCGCGGTCGCGATCTTCCAGGGTGATACCAAGCTCAAGTTAGGACTTGATCTTCGAGGTGGAACGAGCGTGACTCTTGCGCCAAAGGTGGCAGCAGGGACGAAGCTCGATAAGGCGGCGGTCGATCAAGCCGTTGCAATCATCCGCCAGCGCGTGAATTCACTTGGTGTAGCCGAGAGTGAAGTCTCCTCTCAAAGTAATGGCGACATCATTGTCTCTGTTCCAGGTAACTCAAGCAGTCGAGTTGTTGATCTCGTCGGCGCAACGGCTCAGCTTCGCTTCCGTCAGGTTCTCGCTGTGGGATCAGGAAATGCAAAGAGCGCTTCGACTTCATCGGCTACAACGACCACAACTAAGAATGGCAAGAAGGTTACGAGTGCGCCTGCTGCCTCGTATCCAAATGGCGTCGATGCTTCACTCGATGCGCAATTCAAGAATTTAGATTGCACCCTTGCGGCAAATCGCCAAGGTGGGGCGATCGATGATCCTGCAGCACCACTTGTATCGTGTTCACGAGATGGATCAGCAAAGTACATCCTCGCTCCTGCAGAGGTAGAAGGAAATCAAGTTTCAAAGGCGAGTGCTGTTCTTGATAATACGAACGGAAATGGCTGGATGGTTCTCCTCAGCTTTAATGGCGCGGGTACAACTGCATTTGGAAAAATGACATCACGCGTTACTTCACTCGCATCACCACAAAATCAGGCAGCTATTGTTCTTGATGGTTTGGTCGTAAGCGCACCTCGTATTAATGAAGCAATTAACAGTGGCTCGGCACAAATCACAGGAAATTTCACTCAGACTGATTCAACCGATCTTGCTAACAAACTCAAGTATGGCGCGCTTCCATTGGCGTTAACCGTCCAAGAGATCAATCAAATTTCGCCAACGCTAGGTTCTGATCAACTCCATGCAGGTTTACTTGCAGGATTGATCGGTCTGATCTTGGTAGTACTTTATTCAGTTCTTTACTACCGAGGTCTTGGTCTCGTTTCGGTTGGTTCACTTGTTGTTGCCGGCTCGATTACCTTCCTTTCATTCCTGTTGTTGGCAAAGTGGATCGGATTTACTTTGACGCTTGCGGGAATCGCCGGAGCGATCGTCTCGATTGGTATCACTGCGGACTCATTTATTGTCTACTTCGAACGCCTTCGAGATGAAGTCCGTGATGGCCGTTCGTTGAGAACTGCTGTGGAGACCGGTTGGCAACGCGCCCGTCGGACAATTCTGGTCGCAGACTTTGTCTCGTTGATTGCCGCAGCCCTGCTTTACTTCTTTGCCGTTGGCGGCGTTCGTGGATTTGCCTTCACCCTCGGATTGACGACCTTCGTTGATTTGATTGTCGTCTTCTTCTTCACAAAACCATTTGTGACCTTGTTGTCGCGCGTAGGTTTCTACGCTCACGGACATCGCCTCTCTGGATTGTCGGCCAAAAGCTTGGGTGTTCTCACTGTTGATGGAAAGGAAGTCCTCTAAATGGTTCTTTCAGGAATTGGTGGGCGCCTTTATCGTGGCGAGACGTCGATAGATTTCATCGCTAAGCGCCGTCGTTGGTATGCCTTCTCAGGTCTCTTGATTGTTATCTCAGCGATCGCGCTAGGTACCCAAGGCTTAAAGCTTGGTATTGAATTTAAGGGTGGATCGGTCTTCACCGTTCAATCACCTTCGGTCAGTGTTGCTGATGGACAGAGCGCACTGAAGAGCGCTGGTGTCACCACCGAGACTATTGTCCAGAAGATCGGTTCGAATAAGTTGCGACTTCAGACCTCTGATCTTCCTCAATCAACGATCTCTGCAGCGCGTACTGCGCTCTCATCGACATTTAAGGTCGATGCCTCGAATATCGATGTCCAAACCGTCGGACCATCATGGGGTAAAGAGATCACTCATAAGGCGATCTATGGCCTACTCGGATTCCTCTTGGTAGTAATGCTCTACCTAGCAATGGCCTTTGAGCCAAAGATGGCTATTTCAGCGATCGTTGCCGTGATTCACGACGTCTTTATTACCGTTGGGATTTACGCGCTCGTGGGCTTTGATGTCACTCCGGCAACTGTCATCGGATTCCTTACGATTCTTGGTTACTCGCTCTATGACACCGTTGTTGTCTTCGACAAGGTTCGTGAGAATACAAAGGGAATTACATCGACTGCGAAACAAACATACTCGCAGGCGGCAAACCTTGCAGTGAATCAAACCCTAGTGAGATCCTTCAACACCTCGTTGATCGCGCTCCTGCCTGTTGCTTCGATTCTCTTTGTGGGTGCTGGGTTGTTAGGCGCTGGCACATTGAAAGATCTATCCCTTGCACTCTTTATTGGATTAGCAACAGGAACGTACTCATCTATTTTCGTTGCGACACCGCTATTGGCAACTCTGCGCGAGCGCGAACCTGCGATGCAGGCTTTAGCTAAGCGCGTCGCAGTACGAGGCACAGCCCCCGAGAGCTCCATAGATAAGAACACCGCTGGAGTCGTCACTTCGACTCACTCTAAGGAATCTCACGAACGCGGGCCACGAAACCAACCGAAGCGAAAATCTCGCCGACGTTAACGGCTTCGAAGCTTGATGGCTAGCTCTAAAGTGATGAGCGATCTTGTGCCTTTGCTGGCTCCACTTGCAGAAAAACTCATCGCTCATCATTCTGATGCCGATCTGCAAATGCTCGTTACTGCCTTTGATACAGCATCGCAGCGTCATGATGGCCAATTTCGCAAATCAGGTGATCCCTACATCACTCATCCCGTTGCAGTAGCCGAAATTTTGGCGGAACTAGGGCTGGATCAAGCAACCGTCATCGCAGCCCTTTTACACGATACGGTGGAAGATACCGGGTATCCATTAGAGGAACTGCGCAGCAAATTTGGAGTCGAAGTTGCGACCCTGGTCGATGGAGTAACCAAGTTAGATAAATTGACATACGGACCCACTGCAGAAGCCGAGACACTTCGTAAAATGGTAATTGCGATGTCTAAGGATGTTCGTGTTCTTGTGATCAAATTAGCAGACCGGCTTCACAATGCGCGCACCTGGAAGTTCGTGCCAGCTGAGAGCGCAGAACGAAAAGCACGTGAGACGATCGATATATATGCACCACTAGCACACAGATTGGGCATGAATGCGATTAAGTGGGAGTTGGAGGATCTTTCATTTAAGGTTCTGGAACCAAAGAAATTTGAGGAGATCGAACGTCTCGTCGCAGATCGCTCTCCATCGCGAGATGCCCTTACCTCCGAAGTGATTGAAGCAGTGAACGAAGATTTGGCTACCGAAGGTATTGCCGCAAAGGTCACTGGTCGTCAGAAGCATTACTACAGCGTCTATCAGAAGATGGTTGTCAGGGGCCGCGACTTTAACGATATTTATGATCTGGTTGGTATTCGAGTTTTAGTTGAAGATGTTCGTGATTGTTACGCCGTACTGGGTGCTATCCACGCGCGGTGGAACCCGATCCCAGGTCGGTTCAAAGATTACATTGCAATGCCGAAATTTAATCTCTATCAATCACTTCACACCACCGTGATTGGACCAAACGGAAAAGCAGTCGAGATTCAAATTCGCACCTTCGACATGCACTCCCGAGCAGAATATGGAATCGCTGCGCATTGGAAATACAAATCCAAGGGGGCTGAGCCGAATCAAGGGCCGGCGATGATGTGGTTGAAACAGCTCCATGAATGGCAACAGGAGACTGAAGATGTGGGGGAGTTCCTCGACACTCTTCGCTACGACCTGCAGACACCAGAAGTCTTCGTATTTACTCCAAAAGGTTCAGTGATTGCACTTCCGGCTGGATCGACCCCCGTTGATTTTGCCTTCGCAGTGCATACAGAGGTTGGTTATCGATGTGTTGGCGCAAAGGTTAATGGGAAGTTAGTGCCGCTTGAGTCTTCGTTGGCGAACGGTGACGTCGTCGATGTAGTGACAAATAAGAATCCCAATGCAGCACCAAGTCGCGATTGGATCAATTTCGTAAAGTCACCTAGAGCTAGATCTAAGATCAAGGCTTGGTTCTCAAAGGAACGCCGAGAAGAAGCGATAGAAGCTGGCCAAGAGTCAATCGCACGCCAGATGCGTAAAGCTGGTTTGCCGCTCCAAAAAATACTCGCGGGCCACGCATTGCTTGAACTCTCACACGATTTGCACTACCCAGATATTGAATCACTCTACGCAGCGGTTGGTAATGGACACGTATCTTCGGCATCAATCATTGAGAAATTGAGTGCGGCGATTGGCGAGAGCGAAGATCTAGCTCATGACCTTCACGAAGAGATATTTGTCGCTCACTCCACTTCTACAAAGAGAAGCACAACTGGTGTCGATGTTGAAGGCGTAGAAGATCTCTTAGTTAAATTGGCACGGTGTTGCACTCCGGTTCCAGGTGATCTCATCACAGGGTTCGTTACTCGAGGTAGCGGAGTATCCGTTCATCGATCCGACTGTATAAATATTGTTGATCTTCGAGAGCATCAAGGGGATCGGCTAGTTACAGTGAAATGGAATGCCGGAGCTAAGACACTCTTCTTGGTAAATATTCAGGTCGAAGCGTTGGATAGAGCGCGCCTACTCTCTGATGTTACAAGAACTCTCTCAGATCAGCATGTAAATATTCTCAACGCAGCGGTAAGCACCAGTAAAGATCGCGTCGCGATATCAAGGTTCACCTTTGAAATGGCTGACGCGTCACATTTGGACGCGGTTCTTAGTTCAGTTCGCAATGTCGAAGGCGTCTATGACGTCTACCGCATTACAAATAATTAACTGACTACTTCCCGAATTCCGAAAGGCCCTTTTGAGCCTCAGCCAACCAGACTCGACGAGCCGCGGCTGCTTCTTTCGCAATGAGTGCCTTAGCAGTATTGCCTGCAGCCTCCGCCTTTGCTGCTTGCTTCTCGTAATTTTCGATCGCTTCTTGGAGGCCAGAGACAACGCTATTTGCGTGCGCGATGGCGGTTGGATCGGTACGACGTTCGTGGGAGGCTTGAAGATCAGCAATTTCTGCCTCAATCTTTTCGAATCGAGCATCAAGAGCAGCTCGCTTTGATCGATCCGTCATTCCAATCTTGTGCCATTTTTCAGAGAGTTCTCTAAATGCTTTGCGGGCAGATCCAAGGTCTGAGATTGGTGATAGCGCCTCAATTTCGAGTATTAATTCTTCACGCTTCTTGAGATTTTCAGACATTGTGCCTTGACGCTTTTCGAGGTCGGCGGTTTTGGCGGCGAAGAATTGATCTTGAGCGGCTTTAAATTGCTCCCACATCTTGGTATCAACATGGCGCTTTCCTCGTCCGGCGCCCTTCCACTCGGTCATCAAAGCTTTAAAACGATTTGCAGTTGGGAGCCATTCGCGCGAAGTGGCCAATTTTTGGGCCTCATCGATAATTGCCTGTTTACGAGCTACAACGACGGCGCTATCAGCCTCTAGTTGCGCAAAATGCGTGCGGCGTCGTTTATCAAATTTATTTCGTGAAGATGAAAAGCGTTTCCAGAGTTCGGTATCGCTCTTCTTATCCAATCGTGGAGCGCTCTTCCACTCATCTAAAAGTACCTTGAGGCGTTCGGAGGTTACTTTCCAATTTTCAGAGAGGGCAAGCGACTCTGCTTCAGCGACGATCTTCTCTTTTTGTGCGACTGCTGCTTCACGCTTGGCTTGCTTCGCAACGTTCTCAGCTTGCTGCTTCGCCTCATATGCAGCTTTGTGGCCTTCTATAAGCTGTGGAATTTGTTCCACTTCTTGGGCCAAAGTCGCAAGATCGCCGACGCCATTGAGCGTTGCAACTTGTTCACGCAGCTTTGAAACAGCAGCGAGCGCATCATCAGGAACCATGGCACCACTTTTGATACGAGCCGCGAGCAGGGCTACTTCTGAAGCTAGCGCTTCAAACTTTCGGACAAAATATGAGAGCGCCTCTTCTGGACTCTTTCCTGGATATGAACCTACAGCGCGCTCACCTTGTGGGGTGATGACGTAGACAGTCCCATCTTCTGCGACGCGGCCGAATTGGGCCGGATCACCGATGAGTGCTGAGGCTGGGCTGGTGTGAATATCCATGAAGACTCCTTCTATTGCGCGATGGTCGGGGCGACCGTTCGTTATTGGGTGCTTTTGATTGCCTGGTCCGCGAGATTTCGAGAATCTAGCGGGGTTAAAGGTACCCTTAAACCTTCCAGGGACGAAAGCGTCGGCCCCTCAGGTTAGGCCCTTCGGGCACTGCGAATGCACTATGAGTAAACAGTAGGAGTATGGGCATGATTCTCGAGGTACTTCAAGCGCAGGCCTTTGCCACTAATTGTTGGATTTTTGCTCCTCAGAAGAATTCTGAGTGCTTTATCGTCGATCCGGGAATCACTCCGCCTTCGCTCGTCCCCGCGCTCACGGAGATACTTAAGCGCCATAACCTCAAGCCAATTGCAACCCTGGTCACACACGGACACCTCGATCACACCTTCTCGGTCCTCCCATTCGCCGAGGAGTACGGCGTGCCAACTTATATCCAGAGCCGAGATCGACGATTGCTCGAAAAGCCATTTTTGGCCCTGACCCCAGGCGGCCAGAGCGCTGTGATCATGGAACAGATGGGCGTGACCTCATTTAAAGAGCCAAGCGACGTCCGGGAATTTGTGGGCGGTGAACGCTTTAACCTCGCAGGATTCGATATCGAGACGATTCATGCCCCGGGCCATACCGCCGGATCGGCGATGTTTATCGTGAATGATGATTACCTCATCTCTGGGGATGTTCTCTTTCACGATGGAATCGGCAGGACCGATATGCCTACGGGCTCCTCGAAGATGATGGCTGAGACTCTCATGTCAAAAGTTTTGACATTGAATGATGAACTCAATGTTCTTCCAGGTCATGGGCCAGTAACTACAATTGGGCGAGAGCGTAAACGCAGCCCATATTTGGCGATCGATTACTTAGAGAGAATGCGTAAAGGAGGAAGCCATGACTAGTGATTCCGGTGCTTCCACGAGCAACACTAGCAACACGAGCAACACGAGTACCAGAAGCGCGAGATTGCATCCTCTTCAGGCGCCGAAGGGCGTGAGTGAATACTTTCCAGACCGTTCGCAAACCTTTGAATACGTTCGCGAGACATTGATTGAATCCGCCAAACTTTCAGGGTATCGATTAATCGAGCTTCCGGTCTTTGAGGATACCGAACTTTTCAAGCGAGGAGTCGGTGAATCTACTGATGTGGTCAGCAAAGAGATGTACACCTTTGAGGATCGCGGCGGCCGCTCAATCACTCTTCGACCCGAGGGGACGGCTGGCGTCATGCGCGCGGTCATTGAGCACAATTTGGATAGGGGACAACTCCCGGTCAAAGTGTGGTACTCGGGTGCTTTCTTCCGCGCCGAACGCCCACAAGCAGGCCGTTATCGCCAGTTCTATCAAGTCGGAATCGAATCGATTGGGCTTGCTGATCCTGAGATTGATGTAGAAGTAATCGCTGTCGCAGATCGAGCTTTCAAGGCCTTGGGTCTAAAGAATTTCACTTTAGAAATTACCTCACTCGGCGATAGAGAGAGTCGCAATCGCTACACGCTTGAGTTGCGAAAGTACATTTCGACCCTCGATCTTGATGACGAGACGGCGCGAAGGGCTGAGATAAATCCACTACGCCTCTTTGACGATAAGCGCGAAGAGATCAAATCTCTAATGAGCGGTGCTCCTATCCTCTTGGAATATCTCAACGAGAATAGCGCACGTGAATTTGAACGAGTTCAAAGCTTGCTGACCAAACTTGGAATCGCCTTCTCGGTCAATAATCGAATGGTGCGCGGATTGGATTACTACACCGGAACCGCTTTTGAATTTGTACATCATGGCTTGGGTGCTCAATCGGGCATCGGTGGTGGTGGCCGATATGACGGGCTGATGGCCCAACTTGGCGGTTCTGATCTCTCTGGCATCGGCTTCGGCATTGGGGTAGATCGCTGCGTCTTGGCTTGTGAGGCGGAGGGAATTCTCTTACCTGATTCATATTTGCTCGACCTCTTTCTCGTCCCAATTTCTGTGCAGGCGAAAGGATTGGCACTTATCGTCGCTGAAGACCTTCGAAAGGAAGGCTTGCGCGTAGATCTGGCCTATGGAGATCGCTCTCTCAAAGGCGGCATGAAGGCTGCAGATAAGAGTGGAGCTCGATTTAGCCTTGTACTCGGGGATGATGAACTAGCTAGTGATCTAGCGTCCCTTAAGAATATGAAAACCGGCGAGAGTATTTCCATTAAGATATCGACTTTGCACGAGAATATTGCTCAATTTTTCCAAATGAAAACAGGAGATCGCTAGATGTTAAGAACTCACGATGCTGGATCGTTGCGAAAGAGTGATGTTGGTTCAGAGGTAACTCTTGCTGGATGGGTTGCTCGACGCCGTGATCATGGTGGAGTCGCATTTATTGATCTCCGTGATTCATCCGGCTCGGTCCAGGTCGTCATCAAAGACGAAATCGCAGGCGCGCTTCGCGCAGAGTGGTGTGTGCTGATTTCGGGAACCGTCACTGAGCGTCCAAGCGGAAACGAGAACTCAAATATCCCGACGGGTGAAATTGAGATTGATTGCCGAGAGTTAACGGTATTGAGTGAAGCTGCCCCTCTTCCGTTTCCCGTTGATAGTGGAGATACATCTAATATCTCTGAAGAAGTCCGCTTGAAGTATCGATATTTGGATTTGCGACGTGAAGAACCTGCGCGAAACCTTCGACTCCGTTCGAAAGTCACCTCGGCAATTCGTACCGTTATGGATGATCTAAATTTCCTAGAAATTGAGACTCCGTACCTCACTCGCTCTACTCCCGAAGGTGCTCGTGACTTTTTAGTTCCAGTGAGATTGCAGCCAGGCTCCTGGTATGCGCTTCCTCAGTCACCACAGCTCTTTAAGCAACTTTTGATGGTGGCTGGAATGGAGCGTTACTATCAAATTGCTCGCTGTTTCCGTGATGAGGATTTCAGAGCAGATCGCCAACCAGAATTTACTCAGTTAGATATCGAAATGTCCTTTGTCGATCAAGAGGATGTGCTCAAGGTTGCAGAGAAGGTCCTCACCACAGTCTTCAAGAAGGTAGTGAATTACGAAATTCCGATGCCGATTCCTCGCCTGACCTATGCAGAATGCATGCGCAGATTTGGTTCAGATAAACCGGACCTGCGTTTCGGTCTGGAACTTAATGACCTCACTGAATTTTTCAAAGAGACCACGTTCCGAGTATTCCAAGCCGATTACGTTGGAGCGGTTGTTATGCCAGGAGGCGCATCCTCGGCACGTCGCGAGCTCGATGCTTGGCAAGATTGGGCAAAGGCACGTGGTGCAAAGGGCCTTGCCTACATTTTAGTTCAAGAGGATGGAACCCTCGGGGGACCTGTTGCCAAGAACCTCTCGGAATCTGAAGCGAGTGGTATCGCAGCGCAGGTAAGTGCTAAACCGGGTGACGCAATATTCTTTGCGGCGGGAAATCGGATCTCTTCGCAGAACCTGCTCGGTGCTGTTCGACTCGAGATCGGCGCGCGTTGCAATCTGATTCCACAAGGGGAGTGGAAATTCTTGTGGGTTGTCGACGCACCTATGTTTGAGCAGAATGATCCAGAGAATGTAGAGAGCGGATGGACGGCAGTTCATCATCCCTTTACTGGTCCAAAGCCAGAATTTGAAGCTAACTTTGATACCAATCCCGGTGAAGCTTTGGCATATGCCTATGACATCGTCCTGAACGGAAATGAAATTGGTGGCGGTTCGATCCGAATCCACGATCGCAAGGTTCAGCAACGTGTATTCAATACCATTGGGCTAACCCCAGCCGAGGCAGAGAGTAAATTTGGATTCCTGCTTGAAGCATTTAATTATGGACCACCTCCGCATGGCGGCATTGCTCTGGGTATGGATCGACTCTGCGCTTTACTAGCAGGAGCCGACTCGATTCGTGAAGTCATTGCCTTCCCGAAAACCGCAAGTGGGGGAGATCCGCTGACGGGTGCACCGACACCAATCACAGCGCCTCAACGCAAGGAAGCCGGCGTCGATTTTGTCCCCGAGAAGTTGTCATAACCGAAATCGAGACAGAAGCGCCCTCATGCGGCAGAATCAGCGACGTGAATCACGTTCGTGGAAAATATTTTAAAGCGGGAGTAATCCTGACTGCCATTATGGCGTTGACTCTCACTGCATGTGGCACGGTTTCACAACAGTATGCGACCGACAAAGGTGATGGCGTTTACTTCACCGTCCCCAATCATTGGGTGAAGGTGAGCCAGTTAGCACTTAACGCTGAAGAAGCTAAATCAACGTCGAGTGGAGCCGCAGATCGTCTCGCAGCGGTCCATTGGCAAGAGGCTTATTCGGCGGATCCGGCTTTTAAATCTTCTCAAGTGCTCAGCTTGAAGACACCAGAAAAACCGATGGTTTACGTTCGGGTTCGCTCGCTCATGCCAGAGGAGATTAATTCAATCTCCTATAACACTTTGCGAGATCTTGTTGTCCCCATCACTTCTTGGTCATCGGGGACCAGCGCCTCCGCGCCGGCCCTATCGATTTCAGATGATTCAGAGATAGTGGAACGCGGGGGAAGAGGTATTCATACTCAGTACACCTTCACCTCTTCGGATGGCAAAGCTCAGACGATCGATCAATCTGCGCTCATGTCGGATGATCACTCGATGATCTACATCATGATTGTTCGTTGTTCAGAGGCATGTTTCAATAAAAATCGACAAATAGTTGAGAAGATAGTTAGTTCGTTTACCGTGAGAGGCGCATAATGTCCGAACAAAGTAGTCGACCACGAGATTCTGATAGATCGACGAGAGTTCACCTCTCACTCTTTGATCGATTCAAGTTCACAATCATATTTTCACTTGTCTTCTTAGTCTTGATCTGGTCGGCAATGGCGAGCGACCCGCTTCTCTCTTTGAAAGATAGCGCAGTCGCAGAATTCAACCAAAGATGGTGGCTGATCTCCTTAGCTCTCATCGAGATAGCCCGACAGATCCACTTCCTTTTCGCAGAGAATGCCTCTTCCTACCACGGTTTATGGCAGCGATATTTCTCCTTTGTCGATCGGACAATTCATAAAATAAGCGACTGGAATCGTTATCGGCTCTCACGCGCGATCAAGGCCTTGCTCTTTCTCGTCCTTCTTTCAGTAGTGCTTGGGGCGATTTACAAGGAGACTCCGATAAAAGCCCTCTTCCTGGCGCCGCAAGCCCTATGGAGCGCTTTACCAATGCTGGGCCAACTTGCCTTCGCTGTTGTTTTTATCGTCATTCAATTTTTTGCAATGTTTTGGTTCCTCAGTCGCGGTGGCATAGATACCTATTTCCCCGATGACATCCGCACTCGGTTCACTGATGTCTGGGGACAGGATCATGTTCTCAACCGCATCCGTGAGAACCTCATGTTCCTAGAGTCACCAGAAGCTATCGAAGAGCATGGCGGATATGTGCCTGGTGGAATTCTCCTCTGGGGACCTCCCGGAACCGGTAAGACTTTGATGGCCGAATCGATGGCTGGAGAAACAGGCAAGCCCTTTGTCTTCGTGGATCCAGGCGCTTTCAATAATATGTTCTTTGGTGTTGGCGTTCTCAAAGTGAAATCTCTCTTTAGAAAATTGCGCAAACTTGCTCTTCGCTACGGCGGAGTAGTGGTCTTCTTTGATGAAGCAGATTCGCTAGGCAACCGAGGAATCTCGACAAGCTCAAATCGCCACTCTGAGGAATCGGTATTCGGCTCTGCGTGCCATGGCGGGAATTACCTATCAAATGCAGCGGTAAATCTTCTCTTCCAAGAGAAGTTCGTTGCAGGCACAGCTATGGGCGGCGGCGGTGGCGGAGGGATGGGAACGCTCCAAGCGCTCTTGACGGAGTTATCAGGGTTAAAAAAGCCGCGCGGATTCTTTAATCGAATTGTTCGCCGCACTCTAGGAATGCGTCCGAAGAATCCACCGAAATATCGAATATTGGTTGTGATGGCAACTAACCTGCCAGAGGCTCTGGATGAGGCGCTATTGCGTCCCGGAAGAATTGATCGAATCTATCGTGTGGGTTATCCAAGTAAGGCTGGTCGAATTCGTACTTATCAAGGCTATCTCGATAAGGTCTCGCACTCGTTAACAGATTCTGAGATCGATAAGTTGGCGACAATTACGCCTTATGCGACAGGCGCGACGATTAAAGATACGATCAATGAAGCGCTGATCATGGCAATTCGAAATGGTCGTACGGCAATCACATGGACCGATGTCATTAAGGCAAAGCAGCTTAAAGACCTCGGCCCTGCCGAGGATGTTGAGTACATCGAGAGAGAACGACATGCAGTGGCGGTTCATGAGGCTTGTCACGGCACGATGGCTTATCTTGTCCGACACCACATGGCGATTGACCTGGCGACGATTGAGAAGGGCTCTGATTATCTTGGAATGGTTGCATCGATTCCACCGGATGATCAATTCACTCGATGGCGCACAGAGTACGAGGCTGACATCTTGGTCTCACTTGCATCTTTGGCTGGCGAGAGACTCTTCTTTGATGGCGATAATTCATCCGGCGTATCCGGTGACCTTGAGAGTGCAACCACGGTGGCGAGCTTCATGGAAGGCCATTGGGGTATGGGATCTACAGTGAGTTCTCACGCATCCAACCGCCGAAATGAAATTGGAGCCCCTGGTGGCGGAAAACCGAAGGATGAAGGCGTAAGAGATCTTCGGATGGCTCTCGCCGATCGCATCGAGGAAAACTTGGCGAACCTTCTTGAGAAGGCGGAGCAAATTCTTCGTGAAAATCGGGAAAAGGTGCTCGCCCTAGCTCATGCCTTGGAGATTCATAAGACAATCTCTGGGGAAGATGTAGTGGCGGTGATGCAAGGGGGAGTAGGTCCACTTGTTGATGGGCGGCCGTACCTTGACGAGAATAATCGCCAGGCGATTGAGCGCTATCACGAAGCGGCGCTGAAGGCTCATAAAGGTCACGAGAAACCAGACATTTCGATACCGCGCTTCTAGTAGGATTCCAGCATGGGTCCTGGTGGAATTGCCGCAATTATTGCCGCTGTATCGCTCCTATTAATCGCTGGTGCGGTCGCATACGCAGTATTTAGAGTTGCGCGATTGATCGATGAAGTGCAAAAAACTGTACGTAGCGTCAATCGAATTACTACTTCTGCAGAACAGGCAACCGAGAAGATTAATCAGGCGCTTTCAACTCTGGTTGATAAAAATACAAATATCTTAAAAATTATTACTGGTGCAGCGTCAACCTTTTTAGGTCGTAAACGCTCCTCTTCGAAGGATCATGAATAGTCCGTGGATTCCGCAGAAATCAGAACCCGATGGTTGCGCTTCTTTGAGTCGGGGAATAGTCAAGGTTTGACCCATACCGTGGTCCCGTCGGCTTCATTGGTAGCGGACGACCCAAATCTTCTCTTAGTTAATGCTGGCATGGTCCCCTTCAAACCCTTCTTCCTCGGCGAAGTTAAGGCTCCGTATGCGCGAGCAACATCGGTTCAAAAGTGTGTTCGCACTTTGGATATCGATGAGGTTGGCAAGACCACTCGACATGCTTCCTTCTTCCAAATGTGCGGCAACTTTTCCTTTGGAGATTATTTCAAAGAAGGTGCAATCTCCCTTGCTTGGGAATTACTCACCAAGCCAATAGCTGATGGTGGTTATGGCTTCCCCGAGGAGAAACTCTGGGTCACGGTCTACCTTGATGATGATGAGGCTGCAGATATTTGGCACCACAAAATTGGTGTTCCGCGTGAGCGTATTCAACGTCGAGATATGGCAGATAATTTCTGGTCCATGGGTGTCCCGGGCCCATGCGGTCCATGCTCTGAAATTTATTACGATCGCGGACCGGCATACGGATCCGATGGTGGTCCAATCGCGGATGAGAATAGATACCTCGAGGTCTGGAATCTCGTCTTTATGCAGAATGTTCGTGGCGAAGGCGGAGGCAAAGATAGCTATCCAATTCTCGGCGAACTGCCTGCTAAAAATATTGACACCGGCCTTGGCTTAGAACGAATGGCGGCACTACTTCAGGGTGTCGAAAATATCTATGAAATTGATACAACGATGCAGATTCTTCAGCGCGCAAGCGAACTCTCCGGAGCGAAATATGGCGTAGATCAGAGATCTGACGTTGCTTTGCGCGTAGTTGCAGACCATGCTCGTACTGCAATGATGCTTATCGGAGATGGAGTTCTGCCTGGCAATGAAGGTAGAGGTTACGTACTTCGTAGAATGATGCGTCGGACGATTCGTAATATGCGAATTCTTGGCGCACCAGATCACAATCTCGCAGAGCTCATCACGGCATCTATCGGAGCCATGGGACCTCAGTATCCTGAGTTGATTGAGGGATCAAAGAGAATTATTTCGGTTTCAGAGGCTGAAGAGGATTCTTTCCTAGCCACGCTCAAGAGTGGTACATCCATCTTTGATCTAGCAGTAACTGAAGTGAAGCAGCAAGCTGCCCCTCTTCTGACTGGCGATACAGTTTTCAAGCTCCATGACACGTATGGTTTTCCATTCGATCTCACACTTGAGATGGCCTCAGAGCAGGGCCTATCGATAGATGAATCTGGATTCAGACGCCTAATGAAAGAGCAGAAGGATCGCGCAAAGGCAGATGCTCGAGCGAAGAAGACTGGCCACACCGATCTCAGCGAATATCGGAAAATTATTGACCGAGTTGGCGCCACGAAGTTCCTAGGCTATTCACAGGTGGAATCGGAGAGCCAAGTTCGCGCAATTCTGGTTGATGGCAAAGAGGTTCGAGAGGCATCAATCGGTGCTGAGGTTGAAGTAGTTCTCGATAGAACACCCTTTTACTCAGAGGCCGGCGGCCAGTTATCTGACGGTGGTATTATCTCTCTGGCCAACGGAGCGAGCATTGAAGTTGATGATGTTCAGAGTCCAGTGCCGGGTCTCTACATCCATCGTGGTCGTATCTCTGAGGGCGCGATTGAACTTGAAGGCAAAGCCCTAGCTCGAATCGACAATGAACGCCGGATGGCGATCTCTCGAGCACATACCGCCACCCACATGGTGCACAAGGCATTTCGAGAAGCACTTGGCGACAGTGCGACCCAAGCAGGTTCTGAAAACTCACCTGGTCGCTTCCGCTTTGATTTCCCTTCAACAGGAGCAGTGCCTCTCTCGGTATTAAACGATGTTGAGTCTCGGGTGAATTCGCTTCTCTTGGAAAATCTTGAAGTCACTGCGCAGGAGATGAGTCAGCCGGAGGCAAAAGCACTTGGTGCCATGGCACTCTTTGGTGAGAAGTACGGCGATCGCGTGCGTGTAGTTTCGGTAGGAGAGTGGGCGCGAGAGCTCTGCGGAGGAACTCACGTCTCATCATCCGGGCAATTGGGCGTCGTAAAACTTTTGAGCGAGACGTCAATCGGTGCGGGAGTTCGACGCGTTGAAGCGCTTGTTGGTGCAGATGCATTCAATTTCTTAGCACGTGAGCACCTCCTTCTTAATTCTCTGACTGATTTAATAAAAGGTTCTCGGGTTGAAGAGCTTCCAGAACGTATCTCTGATCTTCTTGAGAAAATGCGGGATATCGAACGCGAACTTGCCGCATTCAAATCCGCTCAAGCACTCGCTTCTGCCTCGCTCCTTCTTGAAAAGAAGGTCCTAATAGGCGCGCACGATTTCATTTGTGAACAGGTTGCTGATGGAATATCTGTTGAGGATCTAAGAGCGATGGCGTTGGACCTTCGAAATAGATCTAATGATTCAGTGGTTTCATTGCTTTCGATTACGGGTGAGCGAGTTACTTTGGTCGTCGCCGTATCAGATTCAGCGAGAGCAGCTGGTGTAAAGGCCGGTTCTCTCGTAAAGATTGGTTCGACTGCCCTTGGTGGCGGCGGGGGTGGCAAGGATGACTTTGCCCAAGGCGGAGGAGTCGATGTTAAGGCGATTGCATTAGCTTTATCTGAAATGAAAGAGTCGCTTTCGACAATTTTGGTGAAGTGATGATTCGTGGCCGTCGGATAGCCTTTGATTACGGGGATGTTCGTATCGGTGTAGCGGTCTGTGATCCCGATGGGATCGTTATGACCCCGCTTGGCGCTTTGGCTGCACAATCTGAAGATTTGAATGCACAGATATCTGCCCTCATCGAGGAGTACGAGCCAATTTGCTTGGTTGTGGGCGAGCCTCGTCATCTCTCTGGTCACGAGAGTCAGAAGATGGAATCGGTGAGAATTTTTGTGAAAGATCTTTCGGAGATTTCACAACTCCCGATTGAAATGATTGATGAACGCCTCTCGACAGTGAGCGCGGCGGCGAGACTTCGCGAAGCGGGAAAAAATTCCCGCAATAATCGCAGCGTGATTGATTCTGCAGCGGCAGCCGAGATTCTCGGTGCTGCTCTTCAAAAGGCAAGAAATGAAGGAAGCGCACGTTGAGTAAGTCAAGGGTAAAGGCAGTCGCCCTTTCTTTGATCGCTCTCTTCTTCCTCTCCACTATTGCGATTTCGTTATCTGCACCTTCAAAGGATTTTCCACCGAATACGGCAACTTCGACAACGGAGATCTCTATTAGTTCAGGTGAAATTGGCGCAACGATTGCGAAAGATCTCGCACGACTAGGCGTGATTCTGAGGAGCTCTACCTTCTTGAGCCTTGCAACTCACGATTCACGCGCCCTCTCCATTTCGCCAGGAATTCATAGAATTGAAAAGCACATCACATCTGCAAAGGCGCTGGCGGAGCTTCTGGACCCCGCTCTAAATTCGGGCCTAGTGCGCGTACCAGAGGGATCGACTTTTTCAGATGTGCTCTCACTACTCCATAGGTCGGGAGTCAAGGGAGATCCTGGGGTAATCAAAGTCCCAGAGATGTACTCTCACAGTGGCTCTCTTGAAGGCTTACTTGCCCCGGCTACATACTCTTTTGGCACCGAGATAACCACTTCTGCAGCTTTGCGAGAGATGATCTCCCATTTCATGAGCCAATCAAAGAATCTTGGACTGGATCGCGGTTATAAAAGATACTCACCTTATGATGTTTTAAAGATAGCCTCGATGGTGCAGATAGAAGCGGATCCGATCGATTTCGCAAAAGCCGCTAGAGTGATTTATAACCGACTTAAGATCAATATGCCGCTTCAGTTAAATTCAACAGTGCAATATGCAAACCATACCCGTGGAAAGATCGCTCTCTCTAAAAATTCCATCTCTCGTCCATCTCTTTATAACACCTATTTACACACTGGACTTCCGCCTACTCCAATATCAAATCCAAGCTCTAGAGCTGTACAGGCTTCACTCGATCCCGCAGATGGAGATTGGCTCTATTTCGTCACTGTAAAGCCACATGACACAAGATTCACAAGTAGCTATGCTGAATTTGAAGGCTGGGTTACTCTCTACAACAATAATCTCGCGAATGGAGCATTCAAGTGATCAAAGCAGCCGTGCTCGGATCTCCGATTGCCCACTCACTCTCACCATTGCTCCACGCTCGAGCATATGAATTACTCAATATTCAAGGCGAATACACCGCTTTGGAAACGAGTGAAGTAACTCTTGCTGATCGTTTAGATATGGGTTTGCGCGATGAATGGAGTGGGTTTAATCTCACCATGCCGCTGAAAGAAACGATCTTCGCATATGAGAAATGCACCATTGATGAGGATGCGAAACGTATAAAGAGCGTCAACACTGTGGTGAGATCTGGTGATGAGTATTTTGCCACCTCAACTGATATGAGAGCTTTCAAAAGACTTTTGGCAGAGTTTTCTGTTGAACGAGTTGCACTGATTGGGGGAGGCGGCACCGCTAGAGCGGCTGTTGGCGCCCTTTCGGGTCGAACAAAATTCTTTGACGTACTACTTCGTACACCTTCGCGGGTAGACCTGCTGCAAGCCATCTCTCCAGAGTCGCACTTCAAAGTTCTATCTATGGATAGTTCGATTGAGGGTTATGACGTTGTCATAAATACGTCGCCCGCTGGTGCGACAGATCATTTGGCCCAATCTCTTGCAAGTGCGGATGGACTCTACTTTGAATCACTCTATAAACCTTGGCCAACCGAACTCTCGTTTGCTTGGAAGGAGCTTGGTGGCGGAACTCTCAATGGAGTGGATTTGCTCGTAGAACAAGCGTTGGATGCCATCGAATTGATGACGGCTCACTCTTTTGATTTTACGAGCATGAGAAGTGCTCTCTTGGAGGTTGCCCTAGCCTCAATCTCATCGTAAATTGATGAACGAGGATGGATTTATCTGGCTGATGCATGAACTCGCCCTAACTCGCCCCAACTCGCCCCAACTCTCCCAAACTTGACCGAAGTTGGAGCGGGAGGGCCTCTCTATCTGCAAGAATTAAGCCAAGATAGGGCAGATGCAAACCAAGGCGAACCAACGGGAACCACGCTAGTGCGCCGTAAAGTGAAGGATCGAAGATGCTGAGATGGTTAACTGCTGGAGAGTCTCATGGACCAGCGCTCACTGCGATACTTGAGGGCATGCCTGCGCACGTGATCATCGATAGCGCTGCCATTGATAGTGATTTGGAACGTCGTCGACTAGGAGTTGGCCGTGGTGCACGTCAGAATTTCGAAGCTGATCTTGTGACCTTGTTGGGTGGGGTGCGACATGGACGCAGCCAAGGGGGCCCAATCGCCTTAACGGTAGGCAATTCAGAGTGGCCAAAATGGGAGAAGGTTATGTCTCCTAATCCTGTCGATCTCGATGAGCTTGCCTCACTTGCTCGAAATGCACCATTGAGTCGACCTCGTCCAGGACATGCAGATTTAGTGGGAATGCAAAAATATGATTTTGATGATGCCAGACCTATTCTTGAGCGAGCAAGTGCACGCGAGACTGCGGCACGAGTTGCGCTAGGTGCGATAGCTAGGGCATTTTTGGAACAGAGTATCGGCGTAACTCTCATGTCACATGTTCTTTCAATCGGCGCTGTCTCAGTTCCGGAAGATTCACCTCTACCAAGTTTCTCAGATCGATCACAAGTGGATAGCGATCCAGTTCGCTGCTTCGACCCGCATACAAGCGAAGTGATGGTTGCAGAGATTGCAGATGCGCATAGCTCAGGGGACACCCTAGGTGGAGTGATTGAGGTCTTGGTCTTTGATCTGCCGCCAGGATTGGGATCACATACTCACTGGGACCGCCGATTAGATTCACGTCTAGCTGGTGCGGTGATGGGAATTCAAGCGATTAAGGGTGTTGAGATTGGTGATGGATTTACGACGGCTAGACGACGCGGTTCAGTTGCGCATGATGAAATCGAGCGCAGTGCTGATGGCCGGATAGTACGTAGAACTGATCGAGCCGGTGGTACAGAAGGCGGAATGTCAAACGGTGAAGTCTTACGTGTTCGTGCAGCAATGAAACCAATTTCCACTGTACCTAAGGCGCTTGACACTATCGATGTGAAAACTGGCGAAGCAGCTAAGGCGATCAATCAGCGCTCGGATGTATGTGCCGTGCCGGCAGCAGGAATTGTGGCTGAGGCCATGGTTGCACTTGTTCTGGCCGACGCAGTTCTAGAGAAATTTGGTGGAGATAGCGTTTCTGAGACGAAGCGAAATTACCTCGCATACCTTGAGAATTTAACGATTAAGTAATGCCGAAGGTTCTCTTGTTTGGTCCACCCGGATCCGGAAAATCCACGGTAGGTAAAGCACTCTCCAAGATTCTTGGTACGACATTTTCTGATACGGATGCGCTTGTAGAGGCACAGGCCGGCAAAAAGATCTCGGCGATATTTGTAGAGGATGGTGAATCGGCTTTTCGCGAACTCGAAGCAGAGATGGTCGCTAAGGCGCTTCGCAATGAGACTGGAGTTCTGGCACTAGGGGGCGGAGCGGTCATGAACCCAAAAACGCAATCTCTCATAGAAGCCAGCTCCGCGCTAAAGATCTTTCTAGAGGTAGGAATCGCTCAGGCTGCGCCACGTATTGGATTTAATCAGGATCGGCCAATGTTGTTGGTAAATCCTCGGCAGACATGGATCTCGCTTATGCAGGTACGCCTGCCCATCTATCGACGTTTGGCAGATCGAACCTTCTCGACCGATTCCAAGAAGGCATATGAAGTCGCTGAAGAGATAGCGGTTGCGCTAGGAGAAGCGCGTGAAGGCGTTGAGCAACATGACTAACATGGCTAACATGATCAATATAGAGGTAAATGCTGAGCATCGATACACGGTCTCGATCGGTTCGGATTGGCGCGAGGAGATTGCTCGGATAACGCAAAAGCACTCAAAAATTTTTATTGTCGCACCGCAATCGTTGAGAGATCTCCTCGCTCTAGATGGCACGGCAACTCATTCGATCTATTACTCTCCTGATGGTGAGTCGCAGAAGAGTTATGAAACACTTGTTGATATCTGGAACTCGCTCGCCGCTGCACAGATCGGCCGCAAAGACGCGATCATCGGTATCGGTGGCGGAGCCACAACCGATCTTGCAGGATTTGCCGCCGCCACTTGGCTGCGCGGTATCGATTGGTATGCAATCCCAACAACTCTCGCGGCAATGGTCGATGCTTCGGTGGGAGGAAAGACAGGAATTAATACTCCTGCGGGCAAGAATCTTGTGGGAGCTTTTCACTCACCTCAATCTGTATCGATCGATCTTTCCTTCTTGTCCACTCTCTCTGATCGAGATTTCTCGGCCGGCCTAGCCGAAGTTATTAAAACAGGAATTATCGCTGATGAGTCGATTCTTCAATTATTAGAGAGTGCAGAAGGCGTTGAAGGTGCGAGAGCCCACTCGGCGGATCTGATCGCCAAGAGCGTCGCGGTAAAGGCAAGAGTGGTCTCCTCTGATTTCAAAGAGGGGAAACTGCGCGAGATTTTGAATTTTGGACATACCTTTGGCCATGCCATCGAGAAATTCAATGACTACTCACTTCGCCATGGTGAAGCGGTTTCAATAGGGATCATGTATGCCCTCTTTCTCTCGGAATCTCTTGCGCAGCTACCTTCGACGCAGACGAAGCGAATCGCTCAACTTCTCGAAAAATATGGCCTACCGACGAAGGTATCTGTCGGGACTTTTGAGGCGCTCTTTCTACTCATGCAGGGGGATAAGAAGGTTCGAGCCGAACAACTACGATTTGTGGGTGTGAGTGAGGTTGGAAAGCCAGTCTGGTTTGAAGGCGTAGAGAGAGAGCTAGCAAAAACGATCTATGAGAGAATTCTCCAATGAGTTCATCACATGCCAAGGTATTTGTCCTCAATGGACCTAATCTTGGGCGTCTAGACCTTCGAAATAGTTCTATCTACGGGGATATGAACTTCGAGAAACTTAAAGAATTTATTGAAATTCATGCGAGAGAGTCTGGCTTTGAAGCTGATGTCAGGCAATCGGATTCAGAGACAACTCTTATAACGTGGTTACACGAAGCGGCCGATGCCACTCTTCCTGTCATTATCAACCCTGCCGCTTTCACGCATTATTCATATGCCATTCGAGATGCCGTAGAGATGCTTAAGGGACCGGTGATTGAGGTGCATTTAAGCAACCCGCTCGCCCGTGAAGAGTTTCGCCATACTTCGGTGATTTCAGGCGTGGTTACAGGGACAATTGGTGGATTTGGACCCGATTCGTATCGCTTAGCCCTGATTGCATTAAAAGGCATCGTCGAGAAGGTATCCTTCAACCTTTGACCGACCTATAACGAACTTTCTTCAACCTTGAGAGAACTTACAGAAATCGTAGGCTCCTTTACACGGAAATGGATTAATCATGGCAACGACAAATGATCTAAAGAATGGCATGACCTTGGATATCGACGGCCAACTCTGGACTGTTATCGAGTTTCAACATGTCAAGCCGGGCAAAGGTCCAGCATTTGTTCGAACCAAGATGAAGCAAGTTCTTACTGGCAAGGTAGTTGAAAAGACCTTCAATGCTGGCATCAAGGTTGAGATCGCAATCCTCGAGAAGCGAGATATGCAATTTCTCTACAAGGATGGTGAAGATTTTGTCTTCATGGATACTCAGAATTACGACCAGATGACTATCTCTGCTGCCGTTGTTGGCGATGCGGTTGATTACATGCTCGAAAACTGTGAAGCGATAGTGGCAGTTCACGAAGGAAACCCACTTTATGTTGAACTTCCTGCTTCTGTAGAGTTAGTGATTACCTACACCGAACCTGGATTGCAAGGCGATCGCTCCTCAGGTGGAAATAAGCCAGCAACGGTAGAGACTGGCATAACCGTTCAGGTTCCGCTCTTCATTAAGCAAGATGAGAAGATCCTTGTTGATACTCGAACCGGAGCTTATCTCGGCCGCGCTAACTAATGAGTGCTAGAAGAAAAGCTCGCAAGAGGGCGCTTGATTTCTTATATGAATCGGATTTAAGAGCCACTGGCGCCTTAGCACTTTACGACGCGAGACCTGCCGATGACCTTTCGCAAGAGGGGTATGTGCGAACTATTCTTGAGGGCGTCGCGCTTCATCACGAAAAAATTGATGACATCATCATTACTTATGCCGAAGGCTGGGATATGGATCGAATGCCGGCGATCGACCGCAATCTCTTGCGAATAAGCATTTATGAGGTTCTCTGGGAGAGCGATTTGGATGACAAGATTGCTGTAAATGAAGCAATTGAGTTGGCGGGGGAGCTTTCAACAGAGGATTCAGCTACCTATATCAATGGAATCCTAGGTCGAGTCATTGCAATTAAAAGTACTCTCATCGATTAATCTCAAATAGGATCTTTTCGGAGCTCGCCCAGTGGTGAATATCCGTCCTCTCCATATTCAGCAAGGCAGATAGAGCGATCTGATCATCTCTTCGAAGAGAGAGGACTTCGCCGTTCCAATCTGATCTCATTCTGCATATCTCTTGAAGAAAGCGATTGAACTCAGGTGGAATCGAGCTCCATCTTCTTCTAATTTCGCCGAGATTGAATCTTAGGTCATCTTCTGAGGCGACTGGTTGTGTCGGGAGTCCCAAAAGATGTTCTAGGGGCACTCCATAAAATTTAGCCAATCCGACGGCACGTTTGAGAGTGAGTGCTCGATCGCCTCGTTCGTAAGAACCGACCACCACCGCCTTCCACACTCCGAGGGATTCCCGCTCAACCGCTCTGAGGGTGAGTTTTTTCTGCTCCCGGATCCGCCTCAGCGAGGCCCCCAACTCCAAGATCTCAGTTCGGTTCGACTCTGCATCACTATTTATCATCTCGGCAGGCTAGGGGCTAAGCGTGGATTTCGCTGGAATGTATCCACAGGTGCTAATCTGCCTCCAATGAGCTTGGGCCTCGGCCCAGGTGATCCTTTAACGAACCGTCCTGTGAGGCGGCGAAGGAGCGAAAATGAGTATGGTTTTAGATGGGGCAGAGATCACTCGCTCCTTAAAGCGCATTTCCCACGAAATAATTGAACGTAATCATGGGGTGGACTCTGTCGTATTAATGGGAATTCCAACACGCGGTGCAACTCTGGCGAAACGTCTCGCCGAGATGATCAGCGATATTGAATCTCCAATCTCTTGGGGCACCTTGGATATCACTCTGCATCGCGATGATCTTCGCCTGAGGGCGCCACGTGCCTTGGTGGAAACTGTGCTTCCTTTAGGTGGCATAGAGGGTCGAGAGGTCGTTCTCATCGACGATGTCCTCTTCTCTGGCCGAACAATCCGCGCTGCTCTCGATGCCTTGGGTGAACTTGGTAGGCCGCGCTCGGTCCAACTTGCAGTGCTTGTAGATAGAGGTCATCGCGAACTTCCAATACGAGCCGATTATGTCGGCAAAAATATCCCCACCTCGTTAAAAGAGACGGTAAAGGTCTACCTTACAGAGGTTGATGGAAGAGAAAGTGTTGAGATTGAGGCGGGTCGGCTATGAAGCACTTGCTCTCGATCAATGATCTCTCGCGCGAAGAAGCCATTGCGATCCTAGATACAGCATCACAGCTTGAAACCCTTACCCAAGGAAATATGAAGAAGTTGCCCACGCTTCGGGGATACACGGTCGTCAACCTCTTCTTTGAAGATTCAACACGCACTCGACTTTCATTTGATGCGGCTGCAAAACGCCTCTCTGCTGATGTGACAAATTTTGCCACCAAAGGTTCCAGTGTAAGCAAAGGGGAGAGCCTGAAGGATACGGCTCAAACGTTGCAAGCCATGGGAGCAGATGCCATGGTTATTCGACATTCCGCTTCAGGTGCCGCTGTTCGGCTAGCAGAGAGTGGTTGGGTCGACGCTCATATTATTAATGCTGGTGATGGTACTCATGAACATCCAACTCAGGCTCTCTTGGATGCTTTCACAATTCGCAAGCATCTTGTAGACCAGGAAAGAGACTTTCATGGGGTTCGAGTCGCAATCGTTGGCGATATTACGCACTCTCGTGTAGCTCGTAGCAATATTCTCTTGTTGAAGAAACTTGGAGCGAAGGTAACGGTGATTGCTCCGCCAACTCTTATACCTGTTGGAATTGAAGCATGGGGAGTCGACTACTCTTATGATTTTGATAGAGAACTTGAGGAATTCGATGTAGTCATGATGCTTCGTGTTCAACTTGAGCGCATGAACGAGGCATATTTCCCGAATGGTCGCGAGTATTCACGTGCCTATGGATTAGATGATCTTCGCCTTAACAGATTGAAAAAGTCCGCAATCGTTATGCACCCCGGTCCAATGAACCGCGGTTTGGAAATCAGCGCCTCGAGTGCAGATTCGATTCGTTCTGTTGTTCTTGAACAAGTAACAAATGGAGTTTTGGTTCGAATGGCAGTTCTTTATCGACTACTTGGCGGGCCCGAATTATTAAACACTGGAGGCTCGCTATGAGTTCGATAATTCTAAGAAGTGTTTCACTTGTCAGTGAGCAAATTGTGGATCTGTTAATAACAGATGGGCGAATCACCGCTATCGGAAGAGATCTTCCATCTGCAGAGATAGAGATCAATTGTGAGGGCCTTCTGCTACTTCCGGGCTTTGTTGATCTCCACACCCATCTTCGAGAGCCAGGTAAAGAGAATGCTGAAACTGTACTGACAGGATCGCAATCGGCCGTCCGTGGTGGATTCACTGCCATCTCTGCCATGGCAAATACCTTTCCGGTTGCCGACACTGCAGGTGTTGTTGAACAAGTGTGGCGACTAGGTAAGAGCGCCGGGCTCTGTGATGTTTATCCAATCGGCGCGGTAAGCGAAGGCCTGGAAGGAAATAAACTTGCAGAGATTGGTGCGATGGCGGATTCAATCGCGAACGTTCGCATCTTTAGTGATGATGGCAAATGTGTAAGTGATCCGCTGCTCATGCGCCGCGCCTTGGAATATGTAAAGCGTTTTGGAGGTGTCATCGCCCAGCACGCCCAAGACCCTCGGTTAACCATAAATGCTCAAATGAACGAAGGTTCAACCGCTTCGGAGTTAGGTCTAACTGGATGGCCAGCGGTAGCGGAAGAGTCGATCATTGCGCGAGATATCCTCCTGGCAAATACCGTTTCAAGTCGTCTTCATATTTGTCATGTTTCAACAAAGGGTTCGGTTGAGATCTTACGATGGGCTAAATCGCAGGGGATGAATGTCACTGCAGAAGTGACGCCACACCACTTGATATTAACCGAGGAGTTGGCGAAGAGTTACGATCCAATTTTCAAAGTTAACCCACCACTTCGCACTCAAGAAGATGTCATTGCATTGAGAGAAGCGCTAGCCGATGGAATTATCGATGTAGTGGCGACGGACCATGCACCACATCCGCAAGAAGATAAAGATTGCGAATGGAGCGCAGCGGCCTTCGGCATGGTTGGGTTAGAGACCGCCTTCTCCATTCTGGTCACCACGATGATTGAAACGGGATTAATGGGTTGGGATCGCATGATCGAAGTCCTCTCCACCGCCCCTGCGAAGATCGCTGGATATTCTGATCAAGGCCAGTCGATAGAGGTGGGCGCTTTTGCAAACCTCGTGATTGTCGACCCGAAGGCTGAATGGGTTGTCGATCGAGAGATGATGGCGTCGAAGAGTCGAAATACGCCCTTTCATGGAATGTCTCTACGCGGAGAAGTAGTCCATACGATTTATCGAGGAGCGGTCGTTCTTCAAGATAGAAAGCTGACTGGAGCGGTACATGGTTAATAACTCTCAACTTACTAAGGCTTTCTTTGTCCTCGATGATGGCGCCATATTTGAAGGCTTCTCGTGGGCGTGTAAGGGCGAAACTTTTGGAGAAGCTGTCTTCTCGACAGGGATGACGGGATACCAAGAGACTCTGACGGATCCGAGCTATCACAAGCAAACTGTCGTGATGACCGCTCCACATATTGGAAATACGGGGATGAATTCGGAGGACATGGAATCCAAGAAGATCTGGGTCTCTGGATTTGTTGTTCGCAACCCTTCGCCCCGTACCTCGAACTGGCGGTCAGAGGTCTCATTGGAATCTGCACTTATTGATGCAGGCGTCGTGGGAATTCAAGGTGTTGATACTCGAGCCATAACTCGTCACCTTCGTGATCGAGGTTCGATGCGCGTCGGAATTTTCTCAGGAGAAGAACTCTCTCGCGAGGAGATGGTCATGAAAGTTCGTGCCACGCCGGCAATGTCAGGCTCTTTTTTGGCGGCCGATGTGACCACTTCGACCCAGTATATCGTCTCACCTCCACCCGGGGTAGAGAAGAGATATACAGTTGCGGCGATCGATTTGGGTATTAAATCGGCAACGCCTCGACATATGTCAGAACGAGGCATGGAGGTTCATGTATTCCCGATGACGACTTCTCTTGAAGAGATTATGTCGATCAAACCGGATGGAATCTTCCTTTCTAACGGTCCGGGCGATCCTTCAACCATGGATGAAATGGTCACATTGGTTCGAGAATTCTTAATGGAATCCGTGCCAGTCTTTGGAATTTGCTTTGGTCATCAAATACTTGGAAGAGCGCTCGGATTTAGTACGTACAAATTACCTTTCGGTCATCGCGGAATCAATCAACCAGTGAAGAATTTACAGAGGGGGACTGTTGAAATAACGGCGCACAACCACGGTTTTGCAGTGGACGCTCCCATTGATTCAAATTTCACGACAGTTTTCGGCGCAGGCTATGTCAGCCACATCTGCCTCAATGATGGCGTAGTTGAAGGTCTTGAACTACTCGAGCGTCCTGCATTTAGCGTCCAATACCACCCGGAATCGGCAGCCGGACCCCATGACGCCGCCTACCTTTTTGATCACTTTGCCGAAATGATGAGTAAGAAGAAGGCGGTTCAATCGCATGCCTAGAGATATTTCAATCAAGAGCGTATTGGTGATTGGTTCTGGACCAATCGTGATCGGACAGGCTTGTGAGTTTGATTATTCGGGTACTCAAGCTTGTCGTATCCTTCGAGAAGAGGGTATCCGGGTGATCCTGATCAACTCTAATCCCGCAACGATTATGACCGATCCTGAATTTGCTGATGCAACCTATATCGAACCCATCACCTCTGAGATTATTGAAAAGATTCTCGCTAAAGAGAAGCCAGATGCGGTGTTAGCGACTCTAGGCGGTCAGACGGCACTCAATGCAGCGATGGGTCTCTTTGAACGTGGGGCCTTTGAGAAGTATGGAACTAAGCTGATTGGCGCAAATATTGACGCCATTAAGAGAGGCGAGGACCGCGAAACCTTCAAGGGAATTGTTGAAAAGATCGGGGGAGAGTCGGCTAAATCTGTCATCTGTCACTCGATGCAGGAGTGCTTGGCAGCAGCGTTAGTTTTGAATTACCCCGTTGTCGTGCGGCCATCTTTCACAATGGGCGGGTTGGGATCGGGGATAGCTTACGATCAATCGGAACTCGAACTTATCGCTGGCGCTGGTCTACGTCATAGCCCCACCACTGAGGTTCTCTTGGAAGAGTCGATCATCGGTTGGAAAGAGTACGAACTTGAAGTCATGCGCGATCACAAAGATAACGTAGTGATTGTTTGTAGTATCGAAAATGTTGACCCCATGGGAGTTCATACTGGTGATTCAATTACGGTCGCCCCTGCGCTCACGCTCACAGATGTTGAGTATCAAAAATTGCGCGATCTCTCAATCAATATTATTCGCGAAGTAGGAGTGGATACAGGAGGCTGCAATATCCAATTTGCCGTCAATCCTCGTGATGGACGAATTATTGTTATCGAGATGAATCCGCGCGTCTCTCGATCTTCGGCGTTAGCTTCGAAAGCAACCGGTTTTCCGATTGCAAAGATTGCAACCAAGTTAGCAATCGGCTATACGCTTGATGAGATTCAAAATGACATTACTAAGTCAACACCGGCTTCCTTTGAACCCACCCTTGATTACATAGTTGTGAAAGTACCCCGATTTGCATTTGAAAAATTCCCAGAAGCGGACGAGCGTTTAACGACAACCATGAAGTCGGTTGGCGAGGCAATGGCTATTGGCCGTAGCTTCCCAGAAGCTCTCCAAAAGGCGCTGAGATCTGTTGAGAAGAAGGGAACGAGTTTTAGTTGGAGATCAGAGGGAAAGACTCTCTCAGAGCTCATGGAGATAATTCATATTCCTACTGAGTTCCGTCTACAACAAGTACAGAGAGCGATGTACTTGGGAGCAAGCGTTGAAGAGATATTTTCACGTACAAAAATTGATCCGTGGTTTCTCTCCCAGATTGAGATTATCAACTCAATGGCGGCAGAGATTGTGGAGGCCTCTGATCTCAGTGAAGAGTTGCTTAGACGCTCCAAGAGCTTGGGATTTTCAGATGTGCAGTTAGCTGAGCTTCGTAAGACCAGCGAGAGTGATCTTCGCTTGACCAGAGAGCGGCTCAATGTTCGTCCAGTCTTCAAGACAGTAGATACCTGCGCTGCTGAATTTGAAGCCCATACCCCGTATCACTATTCCTCATATGATCTCGAGAGTGAAGTACGTCCACGGACTCGTCCAGCGGTCTTCATCCTAGGAAGTGGACCAAATCGAATTGGCCAAGGAGTTGAGTTCGACTATTCATGTGTCCATGCCGCATTTGCACTGCGCGAGGCTGGTTATGAAACGATCATGATCAACTGCAATCCAGAGACGGTCTCTACTGATTACGACACTTCTGATCGTCTTTACTTTGAGCCGTTAACTTTAGAAGATGTTTTAGAGGTTATTCATGCGGAAATGGCGGCTGGCCCGGTTTTGGGTGTCATTGCGCAACTAGGCGGCCAGACTCCTCTTGGACTGGCTCGAGGACTTAAGGATGCAGGTATCACCATTCTCGGCACTTCACCGGATGCGATTGATCTGGCTGAGGACCGAGGCGAATTTGGAAAAATTCTTGAGATGAGCAGTTTGCTGGCCCCCAAATTTGGAATGGCGCACTCTTTTGAAGAGGCAAAGAAGATCGCTCACGAGATCGTTTACCCAGTCCTTGTTCGCCCATCATTTGTTCTCGGGGGACGAGGGATGGAGATTGTCTACGATGATGAGTCATTAGCTAGTTTCATTCTCAAGGCAACAGAGATCACTCCGAATCATCCGGTTTTGATTGATCGTTTCTTGGACGATGCGATCGAGATTGATGTCGATGCGCTTTACGATGGCACAGAATTATTCTTGGCCGGAGTAATGGAGCATATTGAAGAGGCGGGGATCCACTCTGGGGATTCAGCGTGCGTTCTTCCGAGTTTCACCCTTTCATCTGAGAAGGTCTCCGAAATCCGTGAGGCAACTCGTAAGATTGCAATGAATGTTGGCGTTCAAGGTCTTATCAACATCCAATTTGCGATAACGACCGATGGAACGCTCTATGTTATTGAAGCGAATCCACGAGCATCTCGAACGGTTCCTTTCGTGAGCAAGGCAACGGGTAACCCTCTTGCAAAGGCTGCGGCTTTGATTTCAACAGGCGTAACCATTGCTCAACTCCGAGAGCAGAAGCTTTTGCCGGCGAACGGTGATGGGGTCGCAAATGGCGTTTCGGTGAAAGAGGCGGTATTGCCTTGGAATCGCTTCAGAAGAGTGGATGGGTCTGGTGTCGACTCGGTATTGGGGCCAGAGATGCGCTCAACGGGCGAGGTTATGGGTATTGCTGCAACCTTTGGTCAGGCTTATGCAAAGAGTCAGATTGCCGCCTTTGGCCCGCTTCCTATGAGTGGATCTGTTTTCATCTCTCTTTCGGATAGAGATAAAACCCCGTCACTTGAACCCGCAAAGGCCCTATCCAGCCTTGGATTCACCATCTTCACAACGAGTGGTACACACGATTTTCTCAAGAACAATGGCATCTCCTCGAAGCTCGTCCGTAAGAATTCGGATGTGGATGGTGAAGGGCTTTCAGCGGTAGATATCATCACCTCTTCTATGGTTGATCTAGTGATTAATACTCCACTTGGTCGCGGCAGCCGTCAGGATGGGTGGCTTATTCGAACTGCCTCAGTGCAGCGATCCATTCCGATCATTACAACGATCGCTGGCTTCAAAGCGGCCGTCGAAGGAATTAAAGAGATGCAGAGTCGAGAGTTCGACATCGAATCTCTGCAGGAGTGGCAAGGGGGCGTGAAGGCATGAGCTCAATCAATGCAAAGGCTCAACAGATTAGCGCAGAACTTGTAAGCAACAAGAAGGTTGGAAGCTATCATCACATGGTTTTCTCAGTGGGAGACCTGGCTTTTCAAGCAAAACCTGGAAACTTTGTCGCTATTGCTGTTGGTGGCCCGAGTTCATCCATGGTACTTCGTAGAGCTTTTGCAATTTATCGTGCAACCGAGAGCGGTCCGCATGGAGGGCTCTTGGAATTAGTCGTGGCACCTCATGGTCAGGGAAGCAAATGGTTAACTGGTTTAGCGCCTCACACCAGCGTCGACATGGTTGCGCCTCTCGGGACACATTTTGGCATACCCACCGAACCGGTACGGGCACTTCTAGTCGGTGGAGGTTATGGCAGTGCACCGCTCTTCGGCCTCGCAGAACTTCTTAAGAATCGCGGTTGCAGGGTCGACATGGTCTTGGGGGCGAGTACCGCATCCAAAATCTATGCACCGCTCGAAGGAAAGCGTTCAGTTTCGAGCTTAACCCTCACCACCGATGATGGTTCTGCTGGGATTCAGGGTCAGATCACAGAGGTTTTGCCTAGACTCATTGAAGAGAATGAGATCGAGATAATTTATTCTTGCGGCCCAATGGGCATGCTTGCAGCAATCACTGAAGTGAGCAAAAGGTACGGGATTGTGCATCAGTGTGCCGTTGAAGAGTCCATGGCCTGTGGAATTGGAGTCTGCATGACGTGCGTCCTTCCAGTTACAGGCGATGATGGAGTTATACGAATGCTCAGGAGTTGCATCGATGGTCCCGTGATGGATGGCGAACAAGTCATCTGGGATAGCAACAGAAGAATTCCTGAAGGGACATTCGGCGCATGACTTTCTCCTTTGAGGCCAACCTGGCGGGTGCGCAATTACCTAACCCGATTCTGAGTGCAAGTGGCTGCGCTGGTTCTGGTAAAGAGCTCTCTCAATTCTTTCCATTGAATGAGATAGGCGCGATTGTCACAAAATCGATCATGGTTAAGCCACGGAGTGGCAGAGCTACTCCGCGAATGGCAGAGACGCCTAGTGGAATGTTGAATTCCATAGGTTTGCAGGGTCCTGGCGTTGATTATTTTCTGGAGAACGATATCCCTTGGTTGGCGGAGCAAGGTGCGCGAACTTTTGTAAGTATCGCTGGTGAGACTGTCGAAGATTATGCGGTTCTCGCAAGGAGAATGCGTAATCTTCCAGGGGTTGTTGGAATTGAAGTAAATATCTCTTGCCCAAATGTAGAGAACCGGGGAATGGTCTTCTCATGCAATCCCGATACAGCTCGTGCCGCCATCGAAGCGGTCCGACGAAATATTGGTGGTGATCTTCCGATCATCGCAAAACTCTCACCAGATGTGACTGATATTGTTTCAATCGCTCGGGAAGTTGCACACGCGGGGGCAGATGGAGTTGCACTGATCAATACCCTGCTTGGGATGGTAATTGATACGAACTCCATGCTCCCAAAACTTGCACAACGCACCGGGGGATTGAGCGGTCCAGCGATTCGTCCCGTCGCCGTGAGAGCTGTCTACCAAGTTCATTCAGCGCTCCCACATCTACCGATCTTGGGTATGGGTGGTATTTCTACCGGTAGAGATGCATTTGAATTCATTCTTGCTGGAGCTTCAGCGATCTCTGTTGGAACTGCCACATTTGGCAATCCTCAGGCGCTCATCACGGTAAGGGATGAACTGAGCTCACTATTGATCGAACGAGGATTTTCTTCGTTGCAGGATGCAATTGGCCACGCACATAGGGAGATCACAGAATGAGCACAATTAATCCTTTAATTCTCGCTTTGGATACGGATAACCTGGATCATGCCGCTGCCTGGATCGAGGCTACGAATGGTTCAATTAAGACGTACAAAACTGGTCTGGAATTCTTTCTCACTTTTGGTGCAGATGGCATCTCTCGACTTCGAAACTACGGGGATTTCGATCTCTTTCTCGATCTGAAGTTGCACGACATTCCACACACGGTCGCAGGGGCAACTCGCGCCGTTTCACACCTGAATCCGAAATTTCTCACAGTCCATGCTTCCGGTGGAGCAGCGATGATCGAAGCAGCAGTTGCCGATGCGCCACATATCGATATCACCGCAGTCACGATTCTGACATCGCTGTCGACAGAAGAATTAGCGAAGGTTGGATTTGCGAAGCCTCCGCTTGAGAGTGCAATTTCCTTAGCAAAAAAATCTGTTAATGCGGGCGCGAGAGCTATCGTTTGTTCACCCTTAGAAGTTTCGGGTATTCGAGCTGCTATAGGTACTGAAAGAACGATCATCACACCGGGTGTGAGACCTGCCGGATCGGCAATGGGGGATCAAACACGCGTGATGACACCTCGAGATGCGATAGCGGCAGGTTCAACGTACCTCGTCATCGGTCGCCCGATCACCTCTCTCTTCAATGAGTCCGAAGCAACTTCACTCAATATGATGAGTGATATGGCCAAGAGGATTCTAGAAGATGCAACATCAGATTAATCCGCCTCCGGCACTCACGGCTGAGGAGCGCGCGCGAGCAACTGCAGCAGCAACTGCCGCTCGTAGAGAGCGAGCAGCGACAAAGCAAGCCTTAGCATCGGGGGAGTTGAGTATCTTCGATGTCATCAATTCAGCGAGGCCAGCGTTGCAGAAAATGCGTGTTACCGAGCTTTTGGAGTCGGTTCCCGGAGTAGGTAAACTCCGAGCAGAGGCAATAATGGAGAGAGCTGGAATTTCGCCAACAAGGCGGGTTGCTGGTCTTGGCAGGCTGCAAGTTGTGGCCCTGAGGGGAGAGCTTTCGATGACCAAAGTTGAACCAAAGCGAGGCACTCTCATCGTAATGTCAGGCCCGGGTGGGGTAGGCAAGAGCACGATTACTCGTGAATTGCGCAATGATCCGCGATTCTGGATCTCGATCTCGGGTACGACGAGAGATCCTCGTGCCGGCGAGCGTGATGGGGTTGATTACTTCTTTTATACAGATAGCAAATTCGATCAGATGATTGAAAACTCTGAATTTCTTGAGTGGGCTGAATTTGCCGGTGCCCGATATGGGACCCCTCAAGCACCCATAGAGGAGTGGCTCACTCTGGGCAAGCACGTCCTCCTTGAGATTGAGATCGAGGGAGCAAGACAAGTTCGGAAGGTGGATCCAGAGGCTATGCTGATATTTGTCGCGCCGCCATCCTGGGATGAGCTTAAGTTGAGATTGATGGGGCGGGGCACCGATAGCCCTGAGCGTCAGGCCGCTCGCCTAGCGCTTGCCGAGAGTGAGATGGCCGCCTCAGGCGAATTCGATCACATCCTGGTGAACCATCACGTGGGAGAGCTGATCACCGAACTGGTATCCTTAGCGACTTCACACCGAGGAGAAGTAGGGCCTTCTTAAGTCGCTATTTCCTCACTTCGGTTCAAAGTTTTTCGGAAATGAAAGAGGCGAGTATGAGCTCAATGTCGAATATGGATGGAATCACCAACCCGCCGATCGATGAACTTCTCGATAAGGCTGGCTCAAAATATAGCCTCGTACTTTATGCCGCGAAGCGCGCTCGTCAGATTAATGCTTATTACTCTCAACTCGGAGAGGGCCTTCTGGAATATGTAGGTCCACTTGTAGAGACCTATGTTCACGAGAAGCCACTTTCAATCGCGCTTCGCGAGATCAACGAAGGTCTTCTTACTATCGAGAATTTGGAACCAAAGAGCCAAGAAGTTGTGGCTTAATAGCCACATAACAGTTGCCTTTCATGTTCCCCCGCAGCCGAGAAGTACTTCTTGGAATTGGCGGGGGAATTTCTGCTTATAAGAGCGCAGATCTCCTTCGACGCCTACAGGAGCTTGGCTTCTCAATTACCGTCGTTCCAACTCGATCTTCACAGAACTTTGTAGGCAGCGCAACGTGGGCAGCGCTCTCTGGTCGACCCGTTTACGAGAATATGTGGAGTGATGTTCATAGCGTCCCGCACATCGCATTAGCGAAAAAGGCGAGCGCGATCGTAATTGCACCAACAACCGCTGATCTGATTTCACGTCTGGCTCAGGGTCGAGCCGATGATTTACTCACAACAATCGTTCTCGCCTCAACCGCTCCACTCATCCTTGTACCGGCTATGCATCCCGAGATGTGGCTCAATAAGGCTACCCAGGAAAATGTCGAAGTTTTACGGTCAAGAGGTGTCGTGATTGTTGAGCCAGATGAAGGCCGAATGACCGGCGATGACACCGGTATTGGGCGATACCCTGAGACCTCCAAAATCATTTCTCATATCGCGGAGACCGTGAATTCACCTTCGGATTTACTCGGAGTTTCTCTTCTTGTAACGGCGGGTGGCACGAGAGAACCGATCGATCCTGTTCGGTATATCGGTAATCATTCATCAGGTAAGCAGGGGATTGCGGTCGCTTATGCTGCTCGAGAGAGAGGGGCACGCGTCACTCTCATTGTTGCAAACGCCCCGGAGACCCAGCTTGAAGGCGTTCGGACTATTCATGTGAAGACAGCGGAAGAAATGCACCACGCCGTTACTTCGAATTTTAAGAGTTCGGAGATAGTGGTGATGACAGCGGCCGTTGCAGATGCAAGACCATCCCTTCCATCGATTGAAAAGATGGAAAAGGAGTCATATCGAAATATCGAGTTGATTCCCACGGTCGATATATTGAAAGAGTTGGGTGCTCTCAAAAAGCAGCAATTCCTCATCGGATTTGCGGCACAGACCGGGGAAGATGGGCTTAAGAAGGCTCAAGAGAAATACTCTAAGAAGAATCTCGATCTGCTCTTTGTCAATGATGTCTCTGGTGGAGCAATCTTCGGCGAGGACGAAACTTCCGGTCAGATAGTGGATGCGAGTGGTGTCATTGAAGACGTTTCACGAGTTGATAAGGTGACACTCGCCAATAAACTTCTAGATTTTGCCTCCCATAAGTTAGGTTTACCCAATGACTAAGCGCCTCTTTACCTCTGAATCCGTGACCGAAGGTCACCCGGACAAGATCGCTGACCAGATATCGGACTCGATATTGGATTCTCTTCTTAGCCAGGATATTAAATCGCGTGTTGCGGTAGAGACACTTATCACCACGGGTCAGGTCCACGTAGCTGGAGAAGTTACGACAAATGGATATGCGGATGTCATGAACATTGTCCGTGATCGTGTCTTGGAAATTGGATACGACTCATCGGATAAGGGTTTCGATGGAAATTCCTGTGGTGTATCAATCTCTATTGGACAGCAATCTCAAGATATCGCGCAGGGCGTGGACTCTGCTTTTGAGAAACGTGTCTCTTCCTCGGTCGATCCACTAGATCTTCAAGGGGCAGGCGATCAGGGGTTGATGTTTGGATATGCGTGTGATGACACCCCTGAACTTATGCCATTGCCGATTGCACTTGCTCACAAGCTCTCCATGCAACTTGCAAAAGTTCGTAAGAGTGGCGAACTCTCCTACCTTCGCCCAGATGGTAAAACTCAAGTAACGATCGAATATGACGGCGACCGCGCAGTAGCGCTAAATACGGTGGTAGTCAGCTCGCAACATGCAGCAGATATCGATATAGAGCGGAAGCTGGCCCCAGAAATTCAAAAATATGTGATTGATCCGATTCTTTCCACGCTCTCGATTGATACTTCACATGTGCGATCTTTGATCAACCCGACTGGAAGATTCGTTATTGGTGGTCCCATGGGTGATGCGGGACTTACGGGCCGAAAGATTATCGTCGATAGTTATGGTGGAATGGCTAGACATGGTGGCGGCGCTTTCTCAGGCAAAGATCCATCTAAAGTCGACCGATCAGCTGCCTATGCGATGAGATGGGTTGCGAAAAATGTCATCGCAGCGGGTTTGGCTACACGCTGTGAAGTCCAAGTTGCCTATGCCATCGGGAAAGCGCAGCCAGTAGGACTCTTTGTGGAGTGTTTTGGAACCGAAAAAGTTCCCGTCCTACAGATTGAAGCTGCAATTGAAGAAGTCTTCGATCTGCGTCCAGCAGCGATCATTGCAGATTTGAACCTTTTGCGTCCGATCTACTCTCTCACAAGCTCTTACGGTCATTTCGGCCGTGAACTTGAGGAATTTACTTGGGAGCGAACCGACCGTGCGAACGCTCTGCAAAACGCACTTAAGGGGTAGATTTTCGTGGCTGAAGTAAAGCCACTCAGATTGCGCGCTGAGAAAATTGGATCGCGCAAGAAGATTATCTCTGAAGAGCCTTATGTGGATGTCCTAGTTTCGACCGAATTCTTCGTTGAGCAGGAAATATATTCATATGCGTTGATTGAGGGAACCGAAGCGGCTGCTGTCGGTGATCTGCTCTCCGTACCTTTCGGAAGAGGGATCTCCGAAGGTGTCGTCGTGAAGAGAACAAATAACCCACCTATTTCCGGTGAGATCAAAGCAATCCATGGTCTTATCTCAAAAAGGCCGGTCTTCTCCCTCCCTCAAATTGAACAAGCCAGGGCACTCGCGAAGCGCTACAGCGCAAAGAGTTGGGATTTTTTGTCAGTAACGGCCCCGCCTTTTTCCCCGGTGGGAGAGAAGAGAGCGATTTCTCATCAATTTACTTCGGGTTTAAGTGAAGACCCATCCATTGAAGCCGCTAGTGATGCGATTCCTTCGGCCCTTCGAATGCGAATTTTAGATAGCACACCGTTGCGAGATTTGGTTATCTTGCCAGCTCATGAAGATAGTCATAGGTTGATTATCTCACTCGCGATTTTGCGAGCCTCGATTGGAAGAGTTGTTATTGTGCTTCCGACTGCGAGGGATCTGGAGCGTTGTTCACATATTCTGAGTGAACTATCAGTTCGATACATTTCTCTTCATTCTGCCCAATCAAAGAGTGAGCGATACGCCTCCTATCTACTCGCGAATTCTTTAAACATGGGGATAGTCCTCTCGCTTCGCAACGGGGTCTTTCTTGATCTTGGCACCAACGATTCGCTCTTCGTCTTAAATGAAGTGGAGAGCCATCATTATGAACGCAAATCCCCAACCTGGAACACTCGTGATGTCGCCCTGCTGCGCAGTAAGAACAGTTCCCTTCTCTTCCTCTCGAATTCGCCCTCAGTTGAGATTGTCAACCAAGTCAAGAGCTCTTGGCTAACCAAGTATGAATTCCCAAAGGTGCTTGTAAAGAGGGCAACTTTCTTGGCTCCGGATGGTGGAGAACCTTCAATCTTTCCTTTGATTTCTCAAGGTCTAGAAAGTGGAAATGTTCTTATATCTGTCGCCCAGAAAGGATATATAAATGGTTTTTCCTGTAAGAAATGTCGAAGTGATGCACTGTGCGAATGTGGTGGCAAGCTTGCCTTTCCCAAGCAGGTAAGCCATCCCCGTTGCCCTCTCTGTTCTCGTACTTATCTGGACTGGGCTTGTGTTGAGTGCGGGTCTAGGGAAATCTGGGCAACTTCACGTGGGATTGAGCGTGATGTCGTTGAATATGCACGTGCCTTTCCCAAAACCAGAATTCTCAGATCTTCTGGTGACGAACCACTTTTGGCACTCCCGGATGGGCCATCTCTCGTCTTCGCTACTTCTGGCGCAGCGCCATTTGGCAGATATTCTGCAATCATCATTCAAGATGCCCAGTTGCTTTATTCAAGAGTTGGATTGCGTTCACAAGAAGAAGCTAGATCACACTGGTTTACACTGCTGAGTCAACTTGAAAGGAATGGGATTTTTCATTTAACGCTGCCATCATCCGATCCAATTTCTCAAGGATTGATGCGCTCTCAACCATTTGAACTCGCCGAACGGGAATTGGTCCAACGATTTGCACCGAAGTTGCCTCCCTTCTTCAGAACGGTCGTGATTGGGGGAGCTTTCTCCGAACTGGAGAGCCTCTCTCGCATCTTGAGAGAACGAGATTTTGAGAGTTTCAATCTGGCGCGAATATCAAGGGGTAACGATCAACTCGATAGATTGTTGGTTAAGGTGCCTACGGCGAATGGGGAGGCATTTTCCGAGATCATCTCCTCGACTCAACGAATCCGAGCATCCCAAAAGAAGCCACTATTCACTCTCAAATTCGATAGTTTCTCGGTCGACTCATGACTTCACTCGCAACTGCCGAAAGCAGGTAGAATTAGAAAATGGCTATTCAACCCATTCGATATTTCGGAGATCCCGTTCTGACGACCCCAGCCTCCGAGGTGGTTGATTTTGATAAGGAGCTGCGAAAGTTGGTCGCGGATCTCACCGAGACCATGCAGAACGCGCCAGGAGCTGGCTTAGCGGCACCTCAGATTGGGGTATCGCTACGAGTCTTTGTCTGGGATGTTGATGATGAAATTGGACATCTGGTCAATCCAACGTTGGATCTTGGCGAAGAGATGCAGGATGGCGAAGAAGGTTGTCTCTCATTTCCAGGTGTTTACTACGAGACCCCTAGGGCGTTAAGAGCTGTGGCGCGGGGTTTCACCATGCATGGTGAGCCAGTAGTTGTAGAAGGAACCGAATTTCTCGCCCGAGCACTTCAGCATGAAACTGATCATTTGAATGGAATTCTCTTTGTGGACCGCATGGATAGCGACTCCCGAAAAATGGCGATGAAGGAGATACGGGAGAGTGATTGGTTTGGTGAAGCTACCGCTTTAGGTGGATCTCCAGTCATCAAGCTTTCCCCGCATTCAACCCGCGGATTAGGAAATTAACTTTTGCAAATTTCAGTAGCATCCTCTTCCCTCATAAGTACGCCAATAATTGAGGCAATAATTGGCTCCCGCCACGACTTAGCATCGGTGATTACTCATCCAGATAAGAAAATCGGCAGGGGGCAGACGATTGCACCTAATGCGCTGGCAGAATGGGCAGGGGAGCGAGAACTCCACGTTGCCAAGCCAGCCGATATCTCCGAGATCAATAAACATCTTCTTGAAGTTCAGCCACAACTCGTCATTACGGCGTCGTACGGACGGATGATTCCGCCCGAATTACTCCATGGACCTCGATTTGGATGGCTGAACGTTCATTATTCACTGCTTCCTCGATGGCGCGGAGCCGCGCCCGTGCAATGGGCAATTTTGGAAGGTGATGAGATTTCCGGATTTTCCATCTTTAAATTAGATAAAGGAATGGATACCGGTCCAATCTATTTGCAGGAGGAAGTACATCTTGGGGATGAGGCAACGACCGAGACTGTACTTCGCTTTATGTCCGAACGAAGCGGCGAACGAATTCTTGAGGTGATCGAGGAGATCACATCTGGGAGAAAGCCTAAGCCTCAAAGTACAGTAGGGATTACATTGGCTCCTAAAATTTCTAAGGAGATGGGTCAGATCGACTGGGCAAATCCAGGCCTAGCTATTGTTCGCAAGGTCCGCGCTCTCTCGGATAAACCAGGAACGTACTCATTTTTACGAGGTCAGAAAATCGCTCTTCACCAAGCCACGATCTCGAATCTTTCGTCATCGTCATCTCGAGATCGCGGACCTGGCGAAATCTGGAGTGAAGATGGGTTAGTTCTGGTTCAGAGTCAGGATGTGATTGTCGAACTCGGAGAGATCACGCCAGCAGGAAAGAAGCGAATGTCCGCGACCGATTATCTCCGAGGAGTGAGATTGACTGCGGGCGAAAGTTTTACAAACGGTGAGTAAGCCCACTTTCAAAAGGCCGCGCCCGGAGGAGAGCCGATTAGTTGCTTACACCTTGATCTCTCAGGTCAATCGCGAGGGTGCGTATGCAAATATTCGATTACCCCAATTATTGAATAGTTCGAACCTTGATGAACGGGATCGGTCATTTGCAACTGAGCTCAGTTACGGCACTTTAAGAATGCAAGGAAAACATGATTTTGTCATCTCTGGAAAGATTGATAGACCCTTTGAATCATTAGATCCAGCGATCGTCGACCTGCTTCGCATGGGTCTGCATCAAATTTTTGAAATGAGAGTCCCTGACCATGCCGCTGTTGATGCGACGGTTGAAGTCGCAAGAGCTGTAGCAGGAGAGGGTAAAGCCTCTTATGTAAATGCCATCATGCGATCAGTTTTGCGAGATCCACCGAACTTCAAGGAGGATACCGAGCTTCATATTATGTACTCCCACCCTCAATGGATTGTTGCGGCCTTGAAAGAGCAGGTTAAGGATTACACGAGACTCGTCGAACTGCTTTCCTCCCACAACACTCCAGTGCCGCCCCATCTAGTTGCCTGGCCAGGGAAATCCACCAAAGAGGAACTAATCCTTGAAGGTGCAATAGAGATGCCTGAAGGAAAATATGCAGCCAAGGCGGAGAAAATGCCCGGAATGTATGCTGCAATTCACGAACGAAGAGCGGGTGTGCAAGATCTCGGCTCACAACTTATAAGTGAAATATTTTTCAATACAGCAGGTGAAGAGGGATTTCTCTCATGGCTTGATATGTGTGCTGGCCCCGGCGGCAAAGCGGCGATGTTATATAACCTTCTACATACCTTCCGAATAAAAGATACATTCGTTGCAAATGAACCGACCCCGCACCGGGCAGAGCTTGTAAGTCACGTAGTCCCCACGAATTTGGTGATATCTCATCCAGGGCAGAATCTGCCTGCGATCGGAAATACATATGACCGAATATTGATTGATGCACCATGTAGCGGGCTTGGCGCTTTGCGTCGTAGACCCGAATCACGTTGGCGTAAGACAAAAGAGGAGTTAAAAGGATTGGTCTCCCTGCAACGAGATCTTCTAGATGCAGGGGTGCTCTTGCTCAACCCAGGTGGGCTGATTGGATATGTCACCTGTTCACCCCATCGAAGCGAAACACAAGCGCAGGTAGTGGATTTCCTTTACCGGCACAGAGATTTTGAAATTCGCTCACTTGAGCCGTTCATTCCTCAATCTGCACTCTCGATGAATTTTTTACTGCCTGATGGAACAATTCAAATGTGGTCTGATATTCATGGCACTGATTCAATGTTTATGGCCCTTTTCCAACGAATAGAGCGGTAGGGTTTTTCTATGGCTCTTCGTGAAGGCGTCCGATTGTGTCCGAGTATCTTAAACGCAGATCACGCACACCTATCTCAGGAAATCGAGCGCGTTGCTGCCTCATCGGATTGGCTTCATCTTGATGTGATGGACAATATCTTTGTTCCAAACCAAACATTCTCGCTCACGGAATCGCAGGAGATTATCGGGCTCTCATCCCTTCCAGTGGATGCGCATTTGATGATTGCAAACCCTGATGAGGTTGCTGTTCGTTATGCCCAGGCTGGCGCCAAATCCGTCACATTTCATCTTGAGGCAAGTGCGGACCCACTTCGGACTATTGCCGCGATAAAAGAAAATGGTGCGCGAGCTGCGATTGCGATCAAACCGAAGACGCTTTTTTCTGAGTTTGAGAGCCTTCTGCCTGAGGTAGATATGGTCCTCGTTATGACTGTCGAACCTGGTTTTGGGGGACAGAGTTTCATGCAAGAGATGCTTCCAAAAGTTGAATTAGTACGAGAAGTTATTGATCGCCTTGAAAGGGATATCTGGTTGCAAGTTGATGGCGGAATCTCCGCTGAAACGATCGCTCTCGCTGCTCGAGCCGGGGCAGATACTTTTGTGGCCGGAAGTGCCGTATATAAAGCGGAATCACCCGATGCCATGCTCAGGCTTCTGAGAAAATTGGCAATGAGCGCCTCATCTCTCGAGTAAAATTGCGTCGTGAAAAACTTTGATGAACTCTTTGAAGAGCTCTCCCGAAAGGTGCGAGAGCGGGATGGTCAATCCGCAACTGTGAAGGCAGTTGAGGATGGAATTCATTCCATGGGAAAGAAGATTATCGAAGAGGCCGGTGAAGTTTGGTTGGCGGCAGAACATGAAAGCAAGGAGAATCTGTCGCTTGAGATATCTCAATTGATCTATCGCTTGCAGGTTCTCATGATCGCACGGGGGATAACCCCTGAAGATATTTACCGCGTCCTTTAAGCAAAGATCCGAGATAGAGGAGTTCACATGTTGAAGATTGCGGTTCCCAATAAAGGTTCATTAGCTGATAGCGCTGCACTTATGTTGCGAGAAGCTGGATATCGCCAACGTATAGATAGTCGCGATCTTACTTTGTATGATCCAGAGAATGATATTGAGTTTTACTATCTAAGACCTCGTGATATTGCGATTTATGTCGGTTCAGGTGAACTTGAACTTGGGATAACTGGTAGGGACTTACTTATTGATTCGGGAGTCACGGCTGCGGAGATTCTCCCTCTTGATTTTGGGAAGTCAACCTTCAGATTTGCCGCTCCGATCACCAAATCCTATAGTGAATCAGATTTAGCAGGCCTGCGGGTTGCGACCGCTTATCCCGGATTGCTCGAGCAGTATCTAGAAAAGCAGAAAATTTCAGCAACTGTCGTCAAACTTGATGGGGCTGTTGAGGGTGCAATACGTTTAGGTGTTGCAGATGCGATTGCAGATGTCGTTTCTACTGGAGGAACTCTCCGCCAGGCAGGACTGGCTGTATTTGGCGAACCGCTCTTGCAGAGCGAGGCCATCCTAATAAGAGGCGATAAGACTCAAGTAAATGAGAATGTTGAAACCGTTATTCGACGTCTCAACGGAGTAGTCATGGCTCGCCAATACGTACTCGTTGATTATGACGTAGCTAATTCAGATTTAGAGGCAGCATGTGCAATGACTCCAGGGATTGAATCGCCTACAGTATCACCGTTGCAAAAGGCTGACTGGAGTGCAGTAAGGGCAATGGTGAAACGGAAAGAAGTAAATCGCATCCTTGATGATCTATGGAAAGTTGGAGCGCGCGGAATTCTTGTTACAGATATTCATGCTTGTCGCATTTAGTTACGGAGATTAATATCCAAGAATCAGTTCAACATAACGCAGATCGCGTTCATTAATCACCAGATCTGCCTCTGCGGCAAGGGCAGGTTTCGCACAAAAAGCAATTCCTATGTCTGCAGAATTGATCATCGCAATATCATTTGCTCCATCACCTATGGCGATTGCCCTTGAAGCGCCTTGAGAAAAAATTTTCAAGGTCTCAGCTTTAACGGCGCTATCGACGATCTCGCCAAGTACTTTCCCGGTAAAGAGTCCATCTACGATCTCGAAACGATTCGCTTTCACGAGATCCAATCCAAGTGGCTCTAGGAATTGATCTATAACGTCGTGGAAACCACCAGAAACTATCCCGACTCTCCCCTGATGAGAGTGAATCTTTGCTACCAATTCGCTCGCTCCTGCTGTCAAGGAAATCCTCGATCTCGCTTCATCTAGGAGGGATGCAGGTTTACCTTTAAGAAGCTCTACTCGAGCTTTGAGCGATGTCGCGAAATCTAGATTGCCTTGCATGGCATTTTCGGTAATAGCCGCAACTTCCGCGCCAACGCCAGCAAGTTCGGCGAGCAGATCGATGACCTCTTCATTGATGAAGGTGGAATCCATATCTAAGATGACGGATTCATTGCCGATCGTGTGTTCTGAGCGATCCGTGATCGCGCCAGCCAGGCCCAATCCTTTGATGGCTGCTTTAATCTGCCCGGAAACGAACTCCAACTCTGAGGCCAAGAGTTCATAACCGATATCTGCAACTTGGAGGTCACCATCCGAATATATTCGTAGAGAGTGAAGGTCTGTTCGTCCGTTTAAGGGAGTGCTCACTCCCAGCAGATCCGCAGGGGTTAATGCCCGCGCTACGATCCGAAGGTTTTGCTGAGATTTCTCGCCTTGGGAAGCAGGATTGGCAAATGCAGCAAATTCATAGGCAACGTCAATTTCACCAGCCTTGGTGATCTCCTCTAAATCAGAGGCGATCGCTTCTTGATGATCTGGACTCAACTCAATTAATAGCGAGAAGATAAAGCGATCGCGAACGTGCATCAATTCAGAACTCAATACTTTTACCGAAAATGGCGAGAGGGCTTCGATGACTACGCGCGTCGGGTCTGATTGCTTCACACCAGAGGCGAGTATCAATCCAGTAAATTTTGTAGGCGCGCTCATGGGGTCAGATTAGCGCCTCTTTGCTGGTCTTGCGGGTATCTTTATACATTATGAATCAGGTCTTGAATCTTGCGGGAGTCACGGTAGTGCGTGACGGAAACACCATCCTAGGACCCATCTCTTTAGCTGTTTCGGAAAAAGAACGATGGGTAGTAATAGGTCCTAATGGAGCAGGCAAGACAACGCTCTTTCAACTTGCATCCACACATATTCACCCGACCAGTGGGGTTATTTCTGTTCTCGGTGAAGAGATCGGCAGATGTGATGTCTTTGAGCTTCGCCCACGTATCGGTCTTGTAACAAACAATTTAGTAGCGGCGATCCCGGAAGACGAGAAGGTTATTGACCTCGTCATGAGCTCGGCATATGCCATCGTCGGTCGCTGGCGTGAAAATTATGATCTTTGGGATGAATCCCGAGCGATGAGCCTACTCACGACCCTTGGCGTGCGTTCCTTGCAAAATAGAGAGTACAGAACCCTGAGCGAGGGCGAGAAGAAGCGTGTACTCATAGCGCGCGCTCTTATGCCCAATCCCGAGATGCTCTTATTGGATGAACCGGCGGCAGGACTGGATCTTGCTGGCCGCGAAGACCTCCTCAAGCGGCTGGAATCTCTCGCTCAAGATCCATCCTCTCCTGCAACCCTCATCGTGACCCATCACTTAGAAGAAATTCCTATCGGCACAACGCATGTCCTCTTACTCAGCGCTGGTTCAGTAGTGTCGAGCGGTGAAATAGCTGATGTATTGAATGCCGATAATCTCTCAAAGGCATACGGTATCGAGATCGAAATGCATCATGAAGGTGGTCGATACTTCGCTCGAGCACGCTAATGTCGGAGAAGAATGAACTCTTTGATCTGCTTCCATCTCTTTGGCAAGAGAGATTGCTGGACCAACGTGAATCTTTGCGAGATATTGATCATCGACTCAATGGGCGTATAACAAATCCAGAGAGGGCGCGGATATTTTCGGCTTTCGAGTTAGATCCCATGGATGTAAAAGTTGTTCTGATCGGGCAGGATCCATACCCGACGGCATCCCACGCACAAGGTTTGGCCTTTTCGGTCCCGTCAAGCGTCGAAAGATTTCCACCTACATTGCGAAACATATTTGTGGAGTACTCGGAGGATCTAAAACTCCCTATACCAAAATCCGGCGATCTCTCTTCTTGGCGTGAAAGTGGGGTATTGCTACTTAATAGTATTTTGAGCTGTAATCCTGGCGAATCTCTTTCGCACAAGGATATCGGTTGGCAAGAATTTACTCATCAGGTTGTAAAGAGTCTCTCAACACCAGAAGTTGTCGGAATTTTATGGGGGAGAACTGCCGCAGAATACCGAGGTGAATTTGATCCAAGTATGGTGATTGAGAGTCCGCATCCAAGTCCATTGAGTGCTTATCGAGGATTCTTTGGAAGTAGACCCTTCTCAAGAGCAAACAATTTATTGAAAGCGAAGGGGTTGGGTCCGGTTAATTGGACCCTGCAAAATGTTTAGCAACGCCTAACCAAATGGCGACTGAGTTCCCTATCAATAGAGCGAAGAGCGCAGTTCCGATTCCCACACGACCTCCGAGGAGTGCACCAATCGTCAACGCACATATTTCAATTGCCAGCCGAACACGGCCAACTCTTATTTTGGTTTTATGGTGAATCGCCGTCATCAATCCATCTCGCGGTCCAGGGCCCAATCCTGTGGTGATGTAAAGAGTCGATCCTGCTCCGACAAGCGCTATGCCCGCGAGGACCATCAGGATTGAGAGGATCCAATTTCCATTCGATGTTGGGAAGATCCACATCCCAATTTGAATAAAGAGGGAGATGATGGCGATATTCGCTAGCGTGCCAAATCCAGGACGCTCCTTGAGAGGCCACCACAAAAGGAGCACCGTCGCCCCAATAATAAAGGTGCATGCGCCGATAGAAAATGGCGTATGCAACGAGAGTCCTTGAGCCAAAACTGACCAAGGTGCATTACCTATGTGGGATTGGATGACCAGCGAGTCGCCTAAGCCAAAGATCGCGAGACCGAAAAATAGTATGAGAATCCTGGTCAATGATAAATCCCAGCGCGAGGTACCTGTCCAGCGCATATGTGGGATTGTTCTTTGCGGATAGAGTATTCGAAAGAGTGCACTTCCCAGTCGTTGTTGCGCCTCTGCATCCTGCGAATCACTCACCTGTAGAGTCTACCCATGTTTCATTTTACGTACCTACAAGCAATAGCAATCGGGCTCCTACAGGGCGTTACTGAATTGTTTCCCGTCTCCAGCTTAGGTCATGCCGTTCTAGTGCCGGCCTGGCTAGGCGGTTCATGGGAGAGATTCGCTGCCGATCCGCAATATTTACTCATCGCGGTTGCTTTCCATTTCGCCAGTGCGATTGCTCTCTTCTTGGTTTTCGGTCGTCGTTGGATCTCAATTCTGACTTCTGCCTTCAATGGTCTTCTCAGACGAAAATCTGCGGGTTCTGGATTAGCGCTTCTCACGCGACTCATTGTAGGAAGTATTCCAGTCGCGATTATCGGCCTGCTCCTCAATAAGTTCTTTGAACGTAATTTTGGCAAACCACTCTTCGCCGCCTTCTTTCTTACACTCAACGGTCTCATTCTCTTTGGAGTAGAACATCTCACTGATCGCCGCCATGCACACGCGCGAGCGAAGGATTCTGATGGTGCGATTGTCGAGCGCGTCTCGATTGGTCAGGCGTTTATCGTTGGTATTGGACAGAGCAGCGCGCTCTTTGCGGGAATATCTCGATTTGGCGTCTCGATAAGTTTTGGAATGCTGAGAGGCCTATCTCGCTCGGTTGCCGCTGACTTTGCATTTCTCCTCGCATTCCCAGCGATCTTAGGTGCCTCACTACTCAAGCTACCAAAACTCTTTCATACCGGGGCAATCGCTTCTGGATCGCAGTTGCCATTAATCGCTGGGACAGTCACGGCATTTATCGCTACATATGTCTCGGTGACCTTTTTGGTGAAATATTTTAAGAGCAACACTTTGAGACCATTTGCTGCATACTGTCTCCTAGTAGGCCTTCTTTCAATACTGCGATTTGGGATCCTTGGCTGATGTTTGCTGGATTTGGTACCGTCCTCAACATTTTTGGAATTGCCGCTGGGAGTGCCCTCGGAACCTCCTTTGGCAATCGAATCCCAGTAGTTACCCGCAAGCTAGTCACTGAAGCGCTGGGCTGTGTCACGATTTTGGCTGCAGTTGATGCGCTGCGTGAGTTGTGGAACCCGAAATTTATCGGAGCTTTACCTAAGGGTTGGTCGATCCTTACGGTTCTGGCATCTCTGCTCTTAGGGGCAATTCTGGGCTCTTGGTTAGGCATCGAATCCCGGTTGGAGAAATTCGGATCTTTGCTTCGTCAGCGATTTTCTAAGAGCCACGATGGTCGTTTTTTAGAGGGATTCCTCACCGCCTCTTTGCTCTTTGCCATAGGACCGTTAGCTACTTTGGGGGCTATATCAGATGGCATGGGTCACGGAAGTCAACAACTAATACTCAAGAGCACTTTGGATTTCATTACCTCTATCGCATTTGCAGCAACCTTTGGCTGGGGAGTCATACTTTCCGTGATCCCTGTGGGTATATACCAAGGTCTATGGACCTTGGCTGGTTGGGCTTTAGGCAATGTGATGAGCGAGTATCAAGTAGGCGCAATGACGTGTGTTGGGGGAGTCCTGCTCTTCTGTATCGGGCTAAGAGTCCTAGATATTAAACAGATCGCGGTCGGGAATCTCCTGCCCGCAATTTTCATCGCTCCGATAATCGCCACACTGGCTCATCAATTTCACTAATGAGCCAGTGTGGCCAACGCAAATTAAATCAGTAAAAGTGAAGAAATTAGTAAGTGCTGGAATCAATCACGAATCGATACTTCACATCTGAAGCTACGGTCCGCTCGTAAGCCTGATTGATGTAATCGGCCTTGATGACTTCGACATCGCTGACGATATTGTGTTTTCCACAGAAATCGATCATCTCTTGAAGTTCATCGATTCCACCGATCATCGAGCCGGCAAGTGAGCGTCGAGATCCGATGAGAGATCCTGCTCCGACCGAGACCGGATTTATAGGCAATCCAATCATCACGAGTGTTCCATCAACCTTGACCAGGTTGAGATATTTCTCGATCGGCATGTCAGCAGAAACGGTATTGAGGATGAGATCAAAGTGACGATGTAACTCTTTAAAAGAATCTTCAGAGTCCATAACTTTGAATTCATGAGCCCCCATTGCAAGCGCATCGCCTTTCTTAGAGGGCGAGTGAGAGAGAACGGTGACATGCGCACCTAAAGCGGCCGCAAACTTAACGCCCATGTGACCAAGTCCGCCAAGCCCCATAATGGCAACCTTCTTGCCCGGGGAAGCGTTCCAATGCTTTAGAGGTGAGTACAGGGTGATTCCCGCGCACATAAGTGGTGCAACTCCCTCAAGTGCTAAATTGCCAGGAACGCGCACAGCATAATTCTCATTGATTACGAAATTATTCGAGTATCCACCGAACGCGATCGTCGATCCATCTCGTTCCAAGGTGTTATAGGTACCGGTCATTCCTTCTGCGCAGTATTGCTGAAGACCAGAGAGGCAATTCTCGCACTTGCGGCAAGAATCGATAAAGACTCCAACGCCAATCAAATCCCCGACTTTAAATTTGTGAGCAGAGGAGCCAACTTCCGTTACGCGGCCAACGATTTCGTGGCCCGGAACCATAGGGAAGAGACTTGGTCCCCACTCTTCACGAACTTGGTGGATATCTGAGTGACAAATTCCCCCGTACAAAATATCGAGCGCAACATCGTCGGGCCTTAAGGAGCGACGTTCAAATTCGAAAGATTCGAGGTGAGAATTTCCTGCGAGCGCGGCGTAACCTTTAGATTGCATGTGAATCTCCCATGATTGAGTGAGCGAATTTCTTAAGCCTTATTCAAGACCTTGAAAGGGTAGTGGCTCTGCCCTTGCAGCGCGCGCCGAGCGACTGGTTACTCGACGCATGTGATGTCTTCGGCAGAGAACTTCATATCCAATTGCATCGGGATCTTCGGTATCACCAACAACTACCTGCTCGCCCTCGGTGATCATTTGGCCATATGCGACGCGAGCATTGTGAGTTGCCCGAACGCCACACCAGCAGAGGGCTTCGACCTGAAGCGGCAGAACTCGATCCGCAAGCTCAACCAACCGAGCCGAACCCGGGAAGAGTTTGGTTCTAAAGTCGGTCAAAATGCCAAATGCGTAGACATCTATCCCTAAGCCATCGACCACACGAGCAAGTTGCTCAATCTGCTCGGGATCGAAGAATTGCGTCTCATCGCTAATAATGAAGTCGACGCGTTCTCCTCTACTCAACATATCCACGATGAACTTATGAAGGTCGAAGCCGACACCAACTTCAATCGCCTCGCTCTTCAAACCGAGCCGGCTCGTGATCATGCCGGGGCCGCCACGGTCCTTATTGGTGAAAATGACCCCGCTTCGACCTCTACTTTGATGGTTATGTGCAGTCTGGAGGGCAAGGGTTGATTTTCCGCTATCCATCGTGCCGCAGTAATAGGTGAGTTCGGCCATGGCCGTATCCTGCCACCTCTAAAGGGTAAAAGAGCGTTGATCCTCAACCGACCATGAAGGGTCAATGTGAAAGGTTGAGAGTGTTGTAAGAGGTTATAAAAGGTTTTATGGAAGGTTCTAGATGCTAGCGTGTCCGAACGGGGACTTGAACCCCGAATCCCTTGCGAGAACTAGCACCTCAAGCTAGCGCGTCTGCCAATTCCGCCACCCGGACGAGTGTTCACCACCCCATGGCATCAAGGCGGTCAGTGGAGAAATATAGCAACCTATGCGGCACGTGGGAAATGGAGCCCGAGTAGTGCAGGATAAGGGCATTGAAAGCCCGCTTGCGGACCGAAGGAGAGTTGAGAATTGAGCAATCCAAGTAACCCATGTCATATTGGATACAACCTCACACCAGAGCAGATTGAAGAAATGGAACGCGACGTTGTCGTAATTCTTCAAGAGCTCATTCGAATTCCGAGCGTTAACCATGGCGAAGGTCGTGGTGATGAGCGTGCCGCTGCCCAGTATTGCGCCGATAAATTGGCAGAGGTGGGAATCACTTCTGAGTTGATAGAGACTGCGCCGAATCGAGTAAATGTCGTGGCACATATTAAAGGGCGCGATCAGAATCGACCTGGAATTGTTGTCCACGGCCATTTAGACGTTGTCCCAGCGAATGCAGCAGATTGGAGCGTCGACCCTTTTAGCGGCGAACTTAAAGATGGATATATCTGGGGTCGAGGCGCAGTTGATATGAAAGATGGCGACGCCATGTTTCTTGCACTCGTTCGAGCATGGTCTCGTGCCGGATTTCTGCCACCACGTAACGTCCTGCTTATTTTCTTTGCCGACGAAGAGGCAGGTAGCGTCTATGGCTCTCGTTGGTTGGTGAAGAATCGTCCTGAACTCTTTGAGGGCTACTCCGAAGCGATCTCAGAAGTTGGTGGGTTCTCTGTAACCATTAGCAGTGGTCACCGACTCTACTTTGTTGAGACTGCCGAAAAGGGAATTCAGTGGATGAAGTTGACTGCCACTGGCGATGCGGGGCATGGATCATTTATAAATCCGGCAAATGCGATTACTAAATTGACGAGGGCAATTACCCGGATTGGTGAGTACCAATGGCCGGCACGTGAGACAAAAACTGGATCAAAATTTTTCTCTAAGATCGCCGAATTGGTCGGAGAGCCTTACGATCCAACTAATCCAAGGCCATTAATGAAACATATCGGCGGAGCAGCGAGAATGATGGGCGCTACCGTACAGAACACGGCAAACCCAACAATGCTCGAAGCGGGATACAAGGCAAACGTCATCCCCGGTTCTGCATCTGCAGTAGTTGATGGTCGATTCCTGCCCGGATTCGAAAATGAACTTGAATCAACTTTAAGAGAGTTAACGGCTGGCGATGCTGAGATTGAAATCATGGTCCGCGATAAAGCCCTAGAGGTTGAATTCGAAGGACCGCTTGTGGCGGGAATGTGTGACGCAATTTTGGCTGAAGATCCAGAAGGCGTTCCAGTCCCTTTTCTTATGAGTGGTGGAACGGATAACAAGGCACTCTCGGACTTAGGAATCATTGGTTACGGATATAGCCCCGTTCGGTTACCCGAAGAACTGGACTTCTTTGCACTCTTTCACGGCGTCGATGAACGAATTCCAGTTGATGGCTTACTCTTCGGAGTTCGAGTGTTAGCGCGTTTTCTCTCTAACTGCTAAATGATTGCGCGCTTGTTGACCCTGAGAAACTAGTGCGCAGAAATATCATCGAGAGCGGCGCGAACTGGATCCGGAAGAACTATCTCTTCTGAAGTGAGGACTCCGCGCAACTGCGCACCTGTTCTTGCTCCGACAATGGCGCTCGCCACGCCCTCGCCATCTCGCACCCAGGCCAAGGCAACTTCCAATGGGCTAAAGCCAAGGCCTTCTGCTGCTACATAAACAGCTTCGACTATGCCACGGCTGCGGCCATCCATATACGGCGCAATGAATTCAGCAAAGTGTGGAGTTGCACCTCGTGAATCTGACGGTAGGCCATTCCGATATTTTCCAGTTAATACTCCGCGACCCAACGGGGACCATGCAAGCAGACCAACGCCAAGCGCTCGAGCAGCCGGAAGTACCTCAGCCTCGATTTCACGGTTAAGCAGGCTGTACTCCGATTGAATCGACGCTATCGCTGCCTTTCCGAAGAGCGGGTTCTGCAATGTAACTGTTCGTGCGAGTTGCCAACCATTGAAATTAGAGAGTCCTACATAACGAGCCCTGCCTGAATTCACCGCGAAATCTATAGCAGAGAGCGTCTCCTCTATCGGAGTCTTCTCATCCCAACCATGAAGTTGCCAGAGATCGACATGATCGACTCCAAGACGGCTTAATGAGCCATCAAGTTCCTCAAGCAGTGCTGATCTGGAATTGTTATATTTGCGATCAGGGGATTTAAAAGTTATGCCAGCTTTCGTGGCGATAAGAATATCTTTGCGATCTATGAGCGTCCCAAGAAATCCACCGATAACACGTTCGCTATCGCCGTCACCGTAAACCGCCGCGGTGTCGAGGAGGTTTCCGCCAGCCTCGAGGTAAGAGCGTAATTGGTCTGCCGCTTCGTGCTCGTCGGTATCTCGCCCCCAGGTCATGGTTCCCAGTCCCAACCTCGAAACGTTGAGTCCTGTGTTTCCAAGGGTTCGCATCTCCATGGAGGGCAGGTTACCAACGTAAGTGCGACTTTCTCGGTAGCCTTCCGATATGACGCGTCCTACTGAGATTCTGCTCTTACGGCATGCCCATTCAACGGCAAACGAGAAGGGGATTTTGGCCGGGAGGGACAAGACGGTTCATCTATCGGAGAGAGGGATGAGGGAAGCCGCTCAGGTTGAGCTTCATCTACGATCGATGACAATTAATCGTGTTGTATCAAGTCCGCTCCCTCGCGCAAGGCAGACGATCGCACCATTCCTTTCTCAAAATTCTAAGATTGAAAGTATTCGGGATTCGGGAATCATTGAGATGGATTATGGAGATTGGAGTGGGAAGAAACTCTCACTCCTATCTAAGAAGCCACTCTGGCGGGGGATTCAACGTAATCCGGCGTCAATTCGATTCCCTGCCGGCGAGAGCTTTTTAGAGATGCTGGAACGAAGCACCGATTCCATTCGACGATTGGCACTACCTGGCAAAACCACGCTATTTGTCTCGCATGGCGACGTTATCAAGGCGATAGTTGCCCACTACCTAGGGATGCATCTAGATAACTTTCAGAAGATTGCAATAGATCCCGCCTCGCTCACTCGCATAGTTATCAATGAGGGGAACGCCTTTATTTCATATACAAATTCCACTTCGCATCTAAGTGGAACGCAGTCTGGATCGATGAAACCAAGCTTAGGTGGGGGAGCCGGCTCGAAGAGCTCGCCCAGCCATTCGCTGAGAACAACAAAGGGCCGGGGCTGATGCAAAGATGAGTCGAATCACCACAAGTCATGAGAGCGCTGAACGGTTCACTACCGGAACCGTCGGTCTTCCAGGTGAAAGAACGTTCTTCCTGCAGGCTCGAAGCCAAGGCGCTTTATCTTCAGTCGTGGTGGAGAAGACCCAGGTGCAGGCACTTTCTGACCGTCTGAAGACTCTCATAAGGGAGTTGCAGATTTCAGGTGAAGCGAGCTTGGATGAACTTTCGGTTAGCCATAACAAGGATCTCGCACCGTTAGATTTTCCCTTGGAAGAAGATTTTCGAGTAGGAATCATTGGGATCAGCTGGGACTCTGCTATTCAGCGAATCATTGTCCATATTCAAGCGATGGCCGGAGAAGAAATTGAAGAAGTTTTGGATGATTCTCAAGCCTTAGAAATTGAAGATGCCCCGGATATTGTCATCGTATGGCTTCGTATCCATCAAGCGAGAACATTTATCCAACGAGCCGAAGCAGTGGTCGCTTCTGGGAGACAAGTTTGTCCATTTTGTGGATTACCAATCAATGTTGAAGGTCATCTCTGCCCACGCGCGAATGGCTATCGCCGTTGATTCCACAAGAGATGATCACTGGGGAGATCACAGTAATCGGCAGGTTGGTCGATGCCTCAAATGCCACGCTTCTCTGTGAGATTGAGCCTTTAGATGAATCAATTCAAACCATCAAATTGATCTATAAGCCAATCGCTGGCGAGCGACCACTGTGGGATTTTCCAGATGGGGGGCTAGCAAGGCGTGAAGTTGCTGCCTATCTATTCTCAGAGAGAATGGATTTAGGGGTAGTACCTCCGACTCTTTTGCGCGAAGGTCCATTTGGGGAAGGTTCACTTCAACTCTGGGTTGAGGTCGATGAAAGTGTCGATATCGTCTCAATCGGCCAAAGCGATCATGAAGATATCCGAAAGATCGCTTTTTTAGATGTACTCATTAACAACACAGACCGCAAATTCGGTCACATCCTCCCAGATTCATCTGGCCGAATATTTGGTTGTGATCACGGACTAACCTTCCATTCTGACGATAAGTTGAGAACCGTCATTTGGCAATTCGCTGGCCAACCCATTTCAGAGAGTGAACGATGTAAACTTGGGGAACTACTTGCCAGCGGGTTCGATGAAGCTTTGCTCGAACTTATTTCACAAGAGGATCACGAAGCGCTACTCGCGCGGGCCGAGAAATTCCTCAATGCTGGGAGATATCCGTTCCCTAGCGATGAGTGGCCATCAGTCCCTTGGCCTCCTTTTTAGATACGATCGTCCTCCTATGAGCGCTTCTGATTCGGTTTCAGTTTCTTGGCCATCCCTTTTTGTACCCACCTATGATGCCCATCTTCCACCTCTCAATCTTCGAAATTCTGCGGGCATTGAAGCGGTGGACTCATCCGAACTCTTCACAATGTATGTATGTGGAATTACACCATACGATGCTACGCACCTTGGCCATGCAGCGACTTACATCTCCTTTGATCTCATCAATAGATATATGCGAGCAAGTGGATCGACAGTGCGTTTTGTCGAAAACATCACCGATATTGACGAACCACTTTTGGAGCGTGCGCATCGAGATAATGTCGATTGGATAGCGCTTGCCCAAAGTCAGATAGATCTATTTCGCTCTGATATGACCGCACTACATGTTCTGCCTCCCGATTCTTTTGTCCCTGCAACTTCGGTTATGGAGTTAATTGATAGAGCAATTTCGCGGATGACAGAAAATGGCTTTGTCTACCGAGTAGAGAATGATCTCTACTTTGATAGCTCCTCCTTCCATAAAGATCTCCCGGTTACTATGGAGGAAGCGCTGACAACTTTTGGTGAACGCGGTGGAGATCCTGATCGGGTAGGAAAAAAACATCCGCTCGATCCCGTCTTGTGGTGGGCAAATAAAAACGATGAACCTGGCTGGGCAAGCAGTCATGGATTTGGTCGCCCAGGCTGGCATATTGAGTGTTCTGTTATTGCTCTTCGCTATCTCATTGGTGCAGATTACCTAGAGAGTTCAACAGGGGATTTTGCAATAGATCTTCAGGGTGGCGGTTCGGATTTGATCTTCCCGCATCATTTTATGAGCGGCGCTCAGGCGAAAGCGATATTGGGTAAGCCATTCGCCAGAAGATATGTACATACGGGCATGGTGGGTCTCGATGGTGAAAAAATGAGCAAGAGCAAGGGGAATCTCGTATTTGTTTCGACTCTTCTGAAAGATGGCGTTGATCCTGTAGTAATTCGCTACGCTCTTTTGAAGGACCATTATCAGAGCGACCGAATGTGGAGTAGTTCTTCACTTGATCAAGCCAGAGAATCCGTAGCAAAGATCCGGTCAGCTCTTTCGCGCGAATATGTGAGAGCGACAGATTCGGTTGAAAATCAGATTATCGCTGCTCTCGCGAACAACCTCGACACGCCTTCTGCTCTCTCCGCGCTAGAGGCCTGGGCCCAAGAGGTGGATGCGCAGCCGCATCAGAAGGGGACAGGGGCTCTCTCCCGCCTTCTCGACGGTTTCATGGGTCTTGCTTTCTGACTTCACGCTCATCTGGGCTAACCTTGCCTCTCTATGAGTAAATCAACCTTCTCGCCTCTCTCCGACGGCTCCTTCCCGGAATCCTCCTTGCGGCAAGCATTGAGAAGTAGAACCGTAATTGCCGATGGCGCAATGGGGACAATGCTCCAAGCCGAGAATCCTTCCCTAGAAGATTTTCAGGGTCACGAAGGTTGTAACGAGATTCTCAACGTTTCGAGGCCAGATATCGTGCGAAAGGTGCATGATGACTACTTAGCGGTTGGCGTCGATGCGATCGAGACAAATACATTCGGTGCTAACTGGGCAAACCTCGCTGAATATGGGATCGAAGATCGTATCTACGAACTCGCAGAGGCCGGCGCAAAGATTGCGCGAGAAGCTGCTGATCGCTTTTCAACTCCTGATAAACCTCGATGGGTTCTGGGTTCGCTTGGACCTGGGACCAAACTGCCAACTCTCCTACATGTTGAATATGAAAAACTGAGAGAAAATTATCAGATCGCCTCGAAGGGTTTGCTCGATGGGGGAGCTGACGCGCTGCTTATTGAAACTACACAAGACCTCTTGCAAGCGAAAGCTGCCGTCAATGGAGCAAGGTTGGCAATATCGCAATCAGGACGTGATGTTGTTCTCATCGCCCAAGTCACCGTCGAAACAACTGGCACGATGTTATTGGGATCAGAAATCGCTGCAGCACTCAATGCACTTGAACCATTAGGAATCGACCTCATTGGATTGAACTGTGCTACCGGACCCGCCGAAATGTCAGAGCATCTGCGCGTCTTGAGCAAGAGTTCAAGCGCAAAGATTTCGGTAATGCCCAATGCAGGATTACCAATTCTCGGTGCTGATGGAGCCATCTATCCGCTATCGCCCCTGGAGTTGGCTAACTATCTCTCAGATTTTGTTGATCAGTACGGAGTCTCTCTTATAGGTGGATGCTGCGGAACGACGCCGTCCCATCTTGAGCAAGTTGTAGCGAAAATCTCTGCGCGAAAGACACCGACCAGAGAGCCAATTCACGAGATAGGCGCATCCTCTCTCTATCAATTCGTTTCATTTCGTCAAGATAGTGCTTACTTAGCAATTGGGGAACGCACCAACGCAAATGGATCACGAGCATTCCGTGACGCGCTTATCGCCGAAGATTGGCAGACCTGCCTGGAGATCGCGCGCGATCAGATCAGAGATGGCGCCCACATGCTCGATCTCTCTGTTGACTATGTAGGTCGCGACGGCGTGAGAGATATGCGAGAACTTGCCTCTCGACTTGCCACTACATCAACGTTGCCAATCATGCTCGACTCAACTGAGCCTGCGGTATTGAAAGCAGGTCTAGAACACCTTGGTGGACGAAGTCTCATCAATTCGGTCAACTATGAAGATGGGGACGGACCCACCAGTCGATTTGCTCGGATCATGCCACTCGTACAAGAGCACGGCGCAGCGGTAGTTGCACTCACGATCGATGAAGATGGCCAAGCTCGCACCTCTGAATGGAAGGTCAAGGTTGCCGTACGTCTCATAGAAGATCTCACCAGCAATTGGGGAATGGCTGTCTCTGATATTTTGATCGACTGCCTAACATTCCCAATAGCAACCGGTCAGGAAGAGACACGTCGCGATGGCATCGAAACATTGTCCGCGATCGCTGAACTCAAGAGACGTTTTCCGGATGTGCAAACTACCTTAGGCGTTTCAAATGTCTCCTTCGGGCTTAATCCAGCTGCGCGAATAGTTCTCAACTCCGTCTTTCTGGCAGAAGCGGTCAAAGCAGGCCTTGATTCGGCGATCGTTCATCCTTCAAAGATCACGCCAATGGCGCGAATAGACGATGAGATTAAGAATGTTGCCCTTGACCTTGTTTACGACCGACGCGAATTTGATAGCGATGGAAACACTACCTATGACCCACTCTCCAAGTTTTTGGAACTTTTTGATGGAGTAGAAGTTAAGTCGAACAGACTTACGCGTGCCGCAGAGCTTGCTGCCCTGCCCCTCGCAGAACGACTTGAACGTCGAATAATTGACGGCGAAAAGGTGGGTCTGGAAGCAGACCTCTTTGAGGCCATGGAGAGTGGCATAAAGCCGCTAGCAATCATCAATGATCATCTGCTTTCAGGGATGAAGGTTGTTGGTGAGTTATTTGGCAAAGGAGAGATGCAACTTCCTTTCGTGCTTCAAAGCGCAGAGGTCATGAAAACTGCCGTCGCGATTCTGGAACCACACATGGAGAAGAGCGACGATGAAGGAAGGGGATCGATTCTCCTTGCGACGGTGAAAGGCGACGTTCACGATATCGGCAAAAATCTCGTCGACATCATCTTGAGCAATAATGGTTACACGACGGTGAATATCGGAATTAAACAGACCGTAAATCAGATAATCGACGCCGCGACTGAACACAACGTTGACGTAGTCGGCATGTCGGGCTTACTGGTGAAGTCAACGGTCATCATGAGAGAGAATTTAGAGGAGATCACTTCACGAGGGTTGGATCAAAGATGGCCGATAATCCTCGGCGGTGCGGCGCTTACAAGAAGTTTCGTCGAAGATGATTTGGCAAATATCTTCCCGGGAACTGTCAGATATGCAAAGGACGCCTTCGAAGGGCTGCGACTCATGGATGCAATGATCGCGATAAAGCGCGGAGATTCCACTGCTGAACTGCCGCCATTACGAGAACGTCGCACCCCCAATGTCCGTAATAATCGTGCGCGTAATCTTGATACTGCCCGTTCGGATGTCTCTTCAGGCAATCAACTCCCATCCGCACCCTTCTTCGGCTCTAAGATCGTAAAAGGAATTCCACTCCAAGATTATTTAGGCATGCTGGATGAACGCGCGCTCTTCGTTGGGCAATGGGGCTTGAAGGGAAATCGTGGCGAATACGATCGTCTGGTCGAGGAAGAGGGTCGTCCACGACTGAGAGCTCTCTTAAATGAGGTGCAGGCGAAAGGCTGGCTCAACGCAGCCGTTGTCTACGGGTATTTTCCTTGCTACAGCGAGGGAAATGATCTTGTCATATTGCATCACGAGGGTGAGTTGCGGGGTAAAGAGCGCGTACGTTTTAGCTTTCCAAGACAGAGCCGAGATCGCCGACTCTGTCTGAGTGACTTCTTTAGATCGAAGGAAAGCGGAGAAATCGACACCGTGGCCTTCCATATCGTCACAATGGGGCAGAGCGTGAGCGAAGCAACGAAGATGCTTTTCGATGCAAATAATTATCGCGAGTACCTTGAGCTGCATGGACTTTCGGTTCAACTCACCGAAGCCCTGGCAGAACATTGGCACGCGCGCATTCGTGAGGAACTCGGCTTTGCCCCAGAGGATTCGAAAGAACTCCCTGAAATTTTAGATCAGGGTTATCGTGGCTCACGTTACTCATTTGGCTATCCGGCTTGTCCTGATCTTGAACAACAACGTCAACTCTGTGAACTCTTAGATCCAGAGCGAATCGGAGTAGAACTCTCCGAAGAGTTCCAACTCCATCCCGAACAATCTACATCTGCGATCATCGTCCATCACCCTGAAGCAAAATACTTCAACGCAACATGATCGAAGCCGTCTTCTTTGACATGGATGGCACCTTGGTCGATACAGAGCCGTATTGGTTAGCCTCAGAGATTGAGCTTATGTCAAATTTTGGCTATAGCTGGAGTGCAGAGGACCAGCGGCACTGTCTCGGAGGACCCTTACCCCGAGTGGGCGAATATATGCACTCACTCGTGGATGCTGAAACCCCCGAATATTTTGTCAACACGCTTGTCAGCAAGGTCGAGGAAAAATTCTCTCAAGGGATCGATTTCATGCCGGGAGCGCATGAATTGCTTCACGCACTTCATATGGCAGATATGCCACTTGGGTTAGTCTCGGCTAGTCCTCGAAATTTGGTCGATGCAACACTCAACGCCTTACCAAGTAAATATTTTCAGGTTTCGATCTCTTCGAATGATGTGGTTAATAGCAAGCCAGATCCCGAATCGTATATACGAGCCGCTAAAAGTTTAGATGTGAATCTATCTCGTTGCGTTATTCTGGAGGATTCGATGACAGGGATCGCGGCGGCAAGAGCTTCACGCGCATTTGTCATTGCAATTCCACATATAGTTGATATCAAACCAGATCCCCAAACTATCGTGATCGACTCTTTAGTAGACTTCCACCTCGAGGAGCTCTTCGAAAAATTTAACGAATGGATGACTTCATGAACCCGAGCGACAAGGCACTCTTCCATTATGGAGACCGAGTTCAACTTACGGATGCAAAGGGTAAATTGCACACCATTACCTTGAAAGAGTCAGGGGAATGGCACACACATAAAGGTTGGTTAATCCACGATCAGATTGTTGGACTTCCCGAAGGTTCTGTCGTAGAAACGACCGCGGGCCTAAAGTTTCTTGCCTTTCGTCCACTGCTCGCTGACTATGTTCTCTCAATGCCGAGGGGTGCGACAATCGTTTACCCCAAGGATGCGGCGATGATTGTGGGGGTTGCGGATATTGCACCTGGTTCAAGGGTTCTCGAAGCCGGCGTTGGTTCTGGAGCGTTGACGATTTCTCTTCTGCGTGCGGTCGGTTCGCAGGGGAGCGTAGACTCCTTTGAGCGGCGCCAAGATTTTGCGGATATTGCTTCAAAGAATATTGCGGACTATTTCAGAACAACTCCAGCGAATTGGTCTCTGACCGTCGGATCTCTACAAGACGAAGTTGATCGAGAGAAGCGGTATGACCGGATTGTCTTGGATATGTTAGCGCCTTGGGAGTGCGTCTCCATGGCAGAAGATGTGCTTGATCCAGGCGGAGTCTTACTGGCTTATGTTGCAACTACTACGCAACTCTCGGAGATGGCCGAAACCATTAAGAACTCTGGTTCATTCACCGAACCCGAAAGCACTGAAACAATCGTAAGGGGCTGGCATCATGAGGGCTTAGCCGTGCGCCCGCAGCATCGAATGATTGGACACACTGGATTCTTGATCATGGCACGTCGATTAGCCCCAGGTATTACTGCACCCCTTCGACGGCGTCGCCCATCAAAGGGTGCATACGGTTTACCAGCAGATGAGGATGCTACTTCACAGCAATAAGATCGACGACAAAGATCAATGTCTCTTTTGGACCAACGGGTCCAGAGCCAACATCTCCATAACCTAGTGCTGGCGGAATCAGAAGCTCACGTCGTCCGCCAACTTTCATTCCCGGCATGCCCTGCTGCCAACCTGGTATAACTTGATCGAGACCAAAGGTTGCAGGGGCTCCGCGGCTCCATGAGGAATCAATGATCTTCCCGCTCTTCCACCCCATAAGGAGGTAGTGAACCGTAACGGTAGAGTTCTGCTGAACCGTTGCTCCTTGCCCCACCGTGAGATCTTTAATCTCTAGGGTTTCCGGGGGAGTGCCAGTTGGTTGAATGATGGTTGGAGTACCACCAACTGCACCAGTCACCTCAGGGAATTGAATTGAGTTGGGTTGAGAATTCACGTGTACCTTTCCAGTGGTTATGCCGCCATCCGTTGTACAGCCAGATAGTGTGAGAGTGAGAAGAATAAGCGCAGCACCCGTGAGATGTTTCGTATGGACTGCACCTTTGAGGAAAAAACGACCTTTTGCCATGTGTAGAGCATAGCAATCACTCGTATCTCCTCTATCTTTACTCCATGGCAGAGGGCGCATCTAGCAAGTCTGAGCGGCTTGTAAACCTGACGATGGCACTACTGGCGACGCGTCGCTACCTCACAAAATCAGAGATTTTTTCGAGTGTCGAAGGTTATTCAGGGTCTCCCGAGACGATGGAGCGTATGTTTGAACGGGATAAAAATGATCTCCGAGAACTTGGATTGCAGATTGAGGTTGGAAGCGACGATCCATTATTTGAAGATGAGGCAGGTTACAAGATTAATCCGTCGGAGTACTCCTTAGATTTAGGGAAGATCGATGGCATAGATTTGGCTCTCCTGAGTTTAGCGGCGGGCAAATGGCAAAATTCCCTCTTCTCAAAGAGCGGACAGAGCGCCATCAGAAAGTTCGAATCCCTTGGGCACGCTATGGATACTCAAATCCTCGACCTTCCGCTCTACTCGGCAGAGTTCCCGGTCGAAAATTTTGAATTGCTCTGGCACGCAGTAGAGAAGCGACAGGTAGTCCATTTTACATATTCGGCGATCGTTGAGTCCAAGCGATCGGTTCAACCCTATGGCTTAGCTCTTCATAAGGGGTTTTGGTATCTCGTTGGCTTGGATTCTCAAAAGTTAGCAATTAGAAATTTCAAACTCTCTAGAATTTCTAGCGAAATATCGGTAGATCCGAAGATCGGTTCATTTGTCATCCCAGATAATTTTACGAGTTCAGATCATTTGGGTAGCGAAAACGATGCTCCCGAGATTATCAATGTTGAGGTGCACATTCGCCTCGGCCAAGCACAAGAAATTCGTGCGATGGCGGATGTCACCAACCTAGATGGCGAATGGGAGTTGGCGAAATTCTCGTTAACCTCAAAACAAGAGCTTTTTGAGCTTCTTGGCAGATCATTAACGTCAGTTATTTTGATTGAGCCACATGAATTTCGTGAAGAATTTATTCAAAGAATAAGAATGAAAATTTCAGGAGATAAATAGACTATGTCTGAAACAGCTATCGACAGAACTTCGCGGGCTCTCGATCTCATTCCATTCATTACCGCTAATCCTGGTTGGACGGTGGCAGAATTGGCCAAGAAATTTGAGACTTCTCCATCTCAAATTTTCAAAGACCTTGAAATGCTATTTATGTGTGGGTTACCTGGTTATTCGCATTTGGAGTTGATAGATGTTGAACTTAATGAAGATTACGTAGCAATAAACAATCCCCAGAATCTTGATAGACCAAGAAAATTATCAAGAGCGGAAGTAACTGCACTGGCGATGGGATTGGAATTACTCATTCCTTTCATCTTGGATGCAAATCTTGCGCAAAAGGCTCTAAGTCTTCAAAAGAGAATTCAAGTATTACTCAAGGATCAACCATCGACTATCAGCAAAGTTCTCTCAAATACACCGCTCGTTCGCACACCACATGACGAGGTAATTGCCGAATCATTGCGCAATAAGAGCGCGATCGATATTTCTTACCGTTCGGCGAGAACCGACACAATCTCTCAAAGATTGATCTATCCACTACGAACTTATAGTCAACATGGGTTCTTGTATACCGTGGCATTCTGTACAAAAGTAGATGAGGAACGTCACTTTAGGCACGATCGAATTCTGGAAAGTACACTGAACCCACTTTCGTCGAGAGCATCGATGAAGGAAGTTTCATCAGATACGCTGAAAACATTTGAGGTTAAGGTGGTTCTTGCCAAGCAGAATCGCTATTTTCTGGAGGAGCATCATCAAATAGTTAAGGAGATTGAGAGCCAAGCCGAAGGACTACTCGTCACCTTTGATATTGGGGATCGAGCCTGGCTTCTTCGAGAGCTCATATCCATCGGCGGGGCGGTTCGCGTTATCTCGCCCATAGAATTCAAAGATGATTTTGAGCGAAAAGTCTCAGAAATTATGGCCCTTTATGGCGAATCCGTATAAGGGTAGGCGCCAAAAAAGTTTCCTAAAAGGAGAGAGCCAGGAAGCAGTGGCTCCTCGAAATCAGTAGAATTCGGAATGGCCCTGGATGCTGCGAAGAGCTAGAAGCCCTAGAAGCCCTAGAAGCCCTAGAATTCCTAGGAACCCTAGGATCCGAAGAAAACCTAGAAAAGAGGAGCCCTATGTTCGGCTTAGAACAACCTAGCCATTGGCTGCTTATCATTCTTGTACTCGTCGTCCTTTTTGGAGCCAAGCGCCTGCCGGACTCCGCGAAGTCGCTTGCAAAATCGTTGAAGATTTTTAAATCTGAGCTCAAAGAGACGGGTGAAGACAAAAAGCCCGATACGGACCAGACGAAGTAGAAATATCAATGGTCACCTCAGAGGGTGGCCGGATGCCGCTTCTCGAACATTTTCGAGAACTCCGAAAGAGGGTAGTCCGCGCCGCAGTCGCAATACTTGTTGGCGCAGGTTTTGGGTGGGTTCTGTATCCACAAGTAGTGAATGCACTCGCTAAACCTATTTGCGATCTCCATCGATCACGACTTACTGGTCTCGGAAATTGTGGTTCGCTCTACATCAATGGTGTTCTTGGTCCACTCAATCTTCAGGTTACTGTTGCGTTGATCCTCGGAGTTATTTTTTCAGCCCCGCTTTGGCTCTATCAATTTTGGGCATTTGTGGCGCCTGGTCTGCATAAAAGAGAGAAGAAATATTCAATTCTCTTTATCGGCATTGCATCTCCGTTTTTTTTCGGGGGAGCATATTTGGGATATCGAATCCTGCCTCTAGCAGTAAAGGCCCTACTCGGGTTTACTCCGTCTTCATTGAATAATCTCGTGCGATTCGATGACTATTTAAATTTCGTTTTGAGATTGATCCTCGTTTTCGGGGGTGCCTTTGAACTTCCCGTGATACTCGTAGCCCTCAACATGGCTGGAGTTCTCTCAGGTCGAGCCATTCTTAAGCCGTGGCGATTGGCGATCTTTGGTATCGCTTTCTTTACCGCCGCCTTCTCTCCAACGGGTGACCCCGTCACTATGTCCCTTCTCGCCGTGCCACTTATTGCCTTGTATTTTGGTGCGGGGGCGATAGCGATGCTTAACGATAGCCGGCGAAGAAAGAGATGAAGAGTCAGCCAAAACATTTCTTGATCGTGGCTAACCCCCGATCGGGTAAGGGCCGCGCCGTAAAACTTGCAGAAGAACTCTCTGAGAATTTAAACAAATCGCTCAATACAGCAACAATGATTGCGACATTAGGCGAAGAACTCATGCTGCGAATGTGCGAAGATTTCATTAACGGTAGCGAGTGCGACGGGCTCTTTATAGTTGGTGGGGATGGATTACTTCACTCACTTCTTCCTTTAGTCCATAGATATCAGATTCCATTCACGATGGTCCCAGCAGGTACGGGGAATGATTTTGCACGGGAAATTGGTGCAACCGAACGGAACATCAGTCAGATCTCTGCCCTCGTTGATGAATTTCCAACTGAGATTGATTCCATACTAATTCAAGGTTCCCACGGGTCGGTGCGCGCATGCCAAGTATTAAGCCTAGGTTTTGATGCCTTAGTTAATGAACGGGCGAACGGGTTCCGCCGCATTAGTGGAAAATTTAAATATATCGCAGCGACAATTCGTGAACTTCCAGTCTTCAAGGCGATGAAATTTACGTTGACTATCGACGGCGAAAGGTCGACTCGCGAGGCAATGCTTATCGCAATCGCGAATGGCCCAAGTTACGGCGGGGGAATGCGCATCTGCCCTTCGGCTGATCACTCTGATGGCCTACTCGATGTACTTATTCTTCACCAAGTATCCATATTCGAACTCATTAAAGTATTTCCAAAGGTTTATTCTGGAAAACATATTACGCACCCAGCCATAGAAGTCATTCGCTGCCGTCAGATAACGGTAGATGCTCCTGCGCGAGCTTATGCTGATGGTGAGTTCGTAGGGGAACTACCCCTTCAGATTTCGATTGAACCACGATCACTTCGAGTGTGGAAATAATGGGAGAGTTATCGCCTTCCGAACGTTTTGCAGCGGCCAAACTTCGATCTAAATACAAGCAAGTAGCCTCCTTCGCGAGTCAGTTTCCCTTTGAGCTTGATGACTTCCAAATTGAAGGTTGTAGATCCCTCGAAGATGGAAAGGGGGTTCTAGTAGCAGCGCCTACTGGAGCAGGTAAAACGATTGTTGGAGAGTTTGCTGCTTTCCTCGCTATCGCACAGGGCAAGAAGTGCTTTTACACCGCCCCGATCAAGGCGCTTTCAAATCAAAAATATCAAGATTTGAAGGAGTTCTACGGAGAGGAACGTGTAGGACTCCTCACCGGGGATACGAGTATCAACTCGGAAGCTCCGTTGGTGGTAATGACGACTGAGGTCCTGCGAAATATGATCTACTCAAATTCGCATACCTTGCGAGATTTGGGCTTCGTAGTGATGGATGAGGTCCATTACTTGGCGGATAAATTCAGGGGAGCGGTCTGGGAAGAGATTCTCATTCATCTACCTGAATCCATTCAGGTCGCGTCCCTCTCTGCCACCGTCTCAAACGCGGAAGAGTTTGGCGACTGGCTTAATGAAGTACGGGGCAAGACTGAAGTTATTGTGAGTGAAATCAGACCGGTCCCTCTCTATCAGCACGTTCTCTTTGGGAATCAACTTCTAGATCTCTTCTTGGATACCGGAAAAATAAATCCTGAGATTGTAAGACTTGAAAAGGAGAGTTACCGGCAGGTTCGCACCAAATACGGGGCCTCGAATAAGGCCAATCAGAGAAATTGGCGAGATTCGGAGTCGCAATCTCCAAAGATCCGCCAACTCAACCGAGCAGATGTGATTGAAAAATTGGCACGGGAGGGATTGTTGCCTGCAATAACATTCATCTTCTCGAGAAATGCTTGTCAAGCTGCTGTTCATCAATGCCTGGCGGCTGGTATTCGATTAACCAACGCAGAGGAACGTTCCAGGATTCGAGAGATTGTTTTTAGGGCAACGAAGAATATTCCCGAAGAGGATTTGATTGTTCTGGGTTTTCACGAATGGCTTGAGGGTTTGGAACGTGGGATCGCCGCACACCACGCTGGTCTTTTACCTTCATTTAAGGAGACGGTCGAGGAGCTATTCCAACAGGGATTGGTGAAATGTGTCTTCGCAACTGAGACGCTCGCCTTGGGTATTAACATGCCAGCAAGAACCGTCGTTCTGGAGAAACTCAGCAAATGGAATGGGGAGTCCCACGTATCAATTTCTCCTGGGGAATTTACACAGCTAACCGGTCGTGCAGGACGTCGTGGAATTGATATCGAAGGCAATGCGGTAATCCTCTGGAACAAAGATGTTGACTCAGCCTCTGTCGCAGGATTAGCTTCGACGCGAACCTACCCCCTCAAGAGTTCTTTCAAACCAACGTACAACATGACGATCAACCTCATATCGCAATTTGGTGCAGAACGCGCTCGAACGAGTCTTGAAGCTTCCTTCGCTCAATACCAAGCCGATAAAGCCGTAGTGGGGCTTGCTAGACAAATTAAGAGAAATGAGGCCGGCATTGCCAATCTCGTATCGGAGATGGAATGTCATCTTGGAGACTTCGATGAATATTGGCAGATAAGGGCTGATATCAGAGAGCTCGAGAAGTCAATGAACAAGCAGAAGAAAGCTAAGGCGCTCCTTATTGAAGAGGAGATAATCGCACTTAGGAAGAGCATGAGATCTCATGCCTGCCACGGTTGTTCGGAGCGGGAGACTCACACACGTATCGCCGAACGAGCCGGAAGATTACGCCGTGAAAATATCGGGCTGAAAGATAGAGTGAGTAACCGAACCGATGTGATAGCGCGAAGATTTGATCTTGTACAAATTATGTTGGAGAAATACGGATACTTGAAAGATGGCGACATCGCGAGTTGGGGTTTGGTCTTGGCGAAGATCTACGGAGAGACGGATCTATTGATTGCGGAGATGATTAGATTGGGGGCCTTCGATCAACTCAATCCGGCGGAAATGGTGAGCGTTCTTTCGGCGTTGGTCTATGAAGCGCGACGTGATGAAACTCCAAAAGTTCCACATGGTGAGGTTCAGCGCGCGCTCTCTGATTTAATTCTGACATGGAAAGCTATACATGAGGATGAAATCGAGATTGGTCTCGAGCCAATGAGAGAACCGGATCTAGGATTTTGCATGGCCTCATATAGATGGGCAAGTGGCCACTCTCTATCCGCAATATTAAAGGGAACAGAGTTGACTGTCGGAGATTTTGTGAGATCTACCAAGCAAATCATTGATTTACTGAGACAGATTGCTGCAGCATCGCCACATTTGTCCAACGTTGCATTCGATGCTTTGGATAGAATTGACCGAGGAATTATTTCTTACGCAGGAGCTGTCGCATGAGTCTTCTCCTTCTTGATAGCGCATCCCTGTGGTATCGGGCCTACTATGGCATGCCAGATACTCTCGTCGCCCCAGATGGCACACCTGTAAATGCAATTCGAGGATTTATCGATATGACAGCGAGATTGATCTCGCAGTATCAACCACAACGGATCGTCGCCTGTCTGGAAGGGGATTGGCGTCCTACATGGCGCACAGATCTCTTCCCTGGGTATAAAGCGAACCGCGTAGATGAATCCGGCGAAGAGGACGAACCAGATACGTTAACTCCTCAGATTCCCATTTTGCTTGATTTCTTAGATTTGATGGGCCTACCTATGGTTGGTGTAGATAATTACGAAGCAGATGACTTGATTGCGACCTACTCGAAACGCGAACAAGGCCCGATCCATATCGTGACGGGTGATCGCGACCTCTTTCAACTCGTTGACGATGAGAGAGGTGTCAAGGTTGTCTATCTCGCGAAGGGTTTTTCACAACAAGAGATCGTAGATCGCGCATGGATCGCTGAGAAATATCAGATTCCAGGGGATCGCTATGCACTCTTCGCACTCATTCGCGGCGACGCTTCCGATGGACTCCCGGGAGTAAAAGGAATCGGTGAAAAGGGAGCGGCGATCATCGCAAACAATTTCACCTCAATTGAGTCAGCTCTTTCTGCGGCTCACGAAGATGATGAGCGACTGACGCCTCTATTACGAAAGCGCCTCATAGAGGGGAGTGAGTACATCAAGATCGCGCCTACTCTGGTTCATTGTGCCACCGATGTTTCGTTGCCTCAGATGAAACTTGAGGTGCCTTCCCAGCCAAAAGATCTCAGTGATATTTACGCCTTCAAGGATCGTTATGGACTCGGCGCTAGCGTGGACCGCCTGATCTCCGCCCTAGGTTGGTGAGTCACAAGATTATGTCAAGCTATCTAGTCTGCATCCCCACCTACAACGAAGCTGAGAATATCGATTCGATACTGGATCGAGTATTGGCGCTTAACATTCCAGATCTCGCTGTTCTCGTGATCGACGACAAGTCACCAGATGGCACGGCGGCAATTGTTGAGCGCCGAAGTGATTCAAGAATTCACCTTCTTAAGCGGGAGAAGAAGGACGGGCTTGGCCCGGCGTATTTAGCAGCTTTTGCATGGGGAATGAACTCTGGTTTCGACTATTTCATAGAAATGGATGCAGATGGGTCTCATCAACCTGAAGAACTTCCAGCGCTTCTGGCGGCAAGTGCTCAATCGGATCTCGTCCTAGGCACCCGCTGGATGCCGGGCGGATCTGTCCACAACTGGCCAATCTATCGAAAGGCGATCTCTCGTATCGGCACAAGGTACGCTCAATTTGCCCTCAAAATGCCGTATAGGGACCTCACAGGCGGTTTTCGAGTAATCAGTCGAAACTTGCTTGAGACTGTCGACATTGCTCAGATTGAGACACTTGGCTATGGATTTCAGATCGAGATGGCGATGCGTACCTTTGATGCAGGTTTGAGAATCTCTGAAGTTCCAATCACATTTATTGAACGAGTGCGAGGCGCATCAAAAATGAATAATCAGATCGTTCTTGAAGCACTTGAGAAGACAACCCAATGGGGATTTCAACGTAGGTTTAATCGCCGATAATCTACATTATGTAAAGTAAGAAAACCCATCCGCACTGAGCCCCAGAACCCCCATGACTCTCATAACAAGGCCACAATAAAAGGGTTCTTCCCTCTCTCCTGTCCTTACTGGAAGTCAGAGATTGGCGGGCACGAACAGATCAAATTGCGATCGCCATGAGCGCCATCAATGCGGGATACCGGTGGCCAGTACTTCATTCGAGCTCCGATGATTTCACCTGAGACGAAGCCATTGAGAGGCGTCGGATATCCGCCACGTTCTCTTGGATAGGCCCTGGACCACTCCGTCGAACTCACGCTCAGCGCAGTATGAGGCGCCGCACGCAATGGCGACTCCACCACTGATATCTGACCATCAATGATCTCCTGGATCTCGCTTCGAATGGCAATCATCGCATCAACGAATCGATGGATCTCTGAGATATCTTCTGATTCGGTTGGCTCAATCATGAGCGTTCCCGCAACGGGGAAAGACATCGTTGGAGCATGGAAGCCATAATCCATTAAACGCTTTGCGATATCGTCAACCGTAACACCAGAAACTTTGGTGAGTTCGCGAATATCCAAAATACATTCGTGAGCGACTCGACCATTTGCGCCTGTGTAAAGAACTGGATACGAATCCGCGAGGCGAGCTGCGATGTAATTCGCTGAGAGAATTGCTACCTGCGTCGAATGAGTAAGGCCGTATCCCCCGAGTAAACGGATATACGCCCATGAGATCGGCAATATGCTCGCAGAGCCGTATGGCGCTGCAGAGATCGGCCCTGGACCCGTTACAGGCCCCGCTAATTCATCGAGCGGATGGTTAGGAAGGAAAGGCGCTAGATGAGATCTGGCGATCACTGGACCAACACCCGGTCCCCCGCCTCCGTGTGGAATTGCGAAAGTTTTATGTAGGTTCAAATGTGAGACATCTGCACCAAATTTCCCAGGCTGCGCAACTCCTACGAGTGCATTGAGATTGGCTCCATCCACATAGACCTGTCCGCCAGCTTCATGAACAAGGGCACATATCACCGATACCGCAGTTTCAAATACTCCATGAGTACTTGGGTAGGTAATCATCAAAGCGGCAAGGCTCTCACTATGTGCTGAGATTTTGGACTTCAGATCATCTACCGAGACATTTCCATTCTCGTCACACTCAACGACCACAACCTTCATTCCCGCCATCACCGCACTGGCTGCATTTGTACCGTGAGCACTCGACGGAATGAGGCAAATTGTTCTTGATTGATCTCCGCGCGAATCGTGATAGTTGCGAATAGCGAGCAAGCCTGCAAATTCACCTTGACTACCCGCATTTGGTTGAAGCGATACCGCGTCATATCCAGTGATAGCCACGAGCCAATCAGAAAGTTGCTTAATGAGTTTGCGCGATCCAACGGTCTGATTCGCAGGTGCAAATGGATGAAGTGAAGAAAATTCCGGCCACGTGACTGCTTCCATCTCAGTTACCGAGTTCAGCTTCATTGTGCATGATCCCAGTGGAATCATTGTTCGATCGAGAGCGAGATCGCGATCTGCAAGGTTACGTAGATATCTCATCATCCCGGTTTCGGAATGATTCCTATTGAAGACAGGATGCGTCAGGTACGTGCTCTTTCGACGCATTGACTCTGGCAAACTCTTTGCTGTCGCATCTGTGAGGCCGAGAATCCCTAATACCTTGGCAAAAAACTCCTCTGTTGTCTCTTCATCGAATGAAACTCTGATCTGCGTTTCATTCACTTTGCGGAAATTTATTCCCTGGGCTTCCGCGGCTGCATGTATAGATTGAGCATTTTCAACATCCACCGTCACGGTATCAAAGATCACTTCGTTACGAGAGTTGGCTGCCATTTGCAATCGAGTAGCAAAGTTGTTCACTTTTTCAGCAATACCTTTAAGGCCAAGCGGGCCATGCCACATCGCATAGAAGGCACTCATGTTCGCAAGCAGAACCTGCGCTGTGCAAATATTCGATGTCGCTTTGTCGCGTCGAATATGTTGTTCGCGTGTCTGCAAAGCTAAACGGAAAGCTGGTAAACCATTTGCATCGATGCTCTGCCCTACTAAGCGACCCGGCATCGAGCGCTCTAAGCCAGAACGAACCGCAAGAAAACCAGCATGTGGACCACCAAAGCCCATAGGCACGCCAAAACGTTGAGATGTGCCAACTGCAATATCAGCGCCCCACTCCCCTGGCGCTTTGATTAGCGTCAAAGCGAGAAGATCAGTCGCAGCAATAACTAAAGCGCTCTGTGAATGTGCGAACTCGGCAACGTGAGAATAATCTAGAACTTCTCCGGTCGTGTCGGGATATTGCAGAAGCAATCCAAAGAATTCACCCGTGAATCCACCATCAGCGAGATGATTAGCATCAACTTCTACAACTTTAATGCCAAGTGGCTTTGCTCGTGTGAGAACTACTGCCTTTGTCTGTGGATGAAGATGCTCCTCAATCAAGAAGACGGCATCATCACTGAGTTTCGATGCACGTCGAGCTAAAGTCATCGCCTCAGCCGCTGCTGTTCCTTCATCAAGCATTGATGCATTCGAGATATCGAGTGCTGTCAATTCACAGATCATTGTTTGGAAAGCAAATAGCGCTTCCAGCCGGCCCTGAGAAATCTCTGGTTGGTAAGGTGTGTATGCCGTATACCAAGCGGGATTCTCGAGAACGTTTCGCTTGATTACTGGAGGAACAATCGTTCCGTAATAACCAGTTCCAATAAGTGAACGGAAAACCTTATTTTCTGATGCAATAGATCGAAGTTCCTTGATGACGTCTACTTCGCTCTTGCCTGATCCAATCGCGCCTTCAATAACTCCAGAGATCGCAATATTGGAAGGAACGACATCAGCAATAAAGGATTCAATATCCTTATAACCAAGAGCGTCGAGCATCTGGCTCTCATCGTGGTGAGTTGGACCAATATGGCGATCCTCAAAGTTACGTTCTACGCTCACAAAACTCCCCTGACTTTATTGGCAGAGGTGAAATATATTGCTATCTAAGGCCTTACGCCCCTTTTGCCTTACGCCGCATTGAGAGTTCATCGTTACCTGCACCACTTGCAGATCCGACGCTTCCCGCCCCCTCGCTGCTTACCTCTCCCTGTAGCATCGAAAGTGACCCTTCTACTTCCGTCCACACTTTAGAGATTGCGATTCCAAAGACTCCTTGGCCGCCTTGCAGAAGGTCAATGATTTGATCCGCACTTGAGCACTCATAAATTGAGACGCCGTCACTCATGAGGGTCATACGTTCCAGATCGGAGACTCCCCTACTACGTAGGTGCTCCACGGCGACACGGATGTTCTGAAGTGAGACACCAGTGTCCAAGAGGCGTTTGACGATCTTCAAAACTAAAATATCTCGAAATCCATAGAGACGTTGTGAACCAGAGCCAGATGCGCCCTTGATGCCAGGCTCTACAAGCCCGGTCCTCGCCCAATAATCAAGCTGGCGATAGGTAATTCCGGCAGCTACACATGCTGTCGCGCCTCGATAGCCGATTTCAGGGTCTACAAGCTCTTCGCTCATTGCTACTCACTTCTATGGGGAATGGCTAAAGGATAGGTTGAGGGTTTGGCCTACGCAAGAACCGACACACCAAAGATGCAAACCTTCAACAAGAACTTGAGGGTTAGCCTGCGAAATCTTCAGGATTGATCTGATCCAAAAACTCTCGAAACTTCTCTACCTCATCCTCCGATGCATCGGGAATCTCAATCCCTACAGCGACGATCAGATCCATTGAAGCCAATATTGGAATATCTGCGCGTAACGCCAGAGCGACCGCATCACTCGGCCGTGCCGAGATGGTCATTCCACCTTCAAAGTGGAGTTCAGCGTAGAAGACTCCCTCCCGGATCTCCGTGAGATGAACCTTGATCAGTGGCCGGCCAAGTTCATCAATCACAGTTTTAAGAAGATCGTGAGTCATCGGCCTCGGTGGCATCACCCCTTGTTGGGCAAAGGCGATAGCGCTTGCTTCGACAGCTCCGACCCAGATCGGCAGATATCGAATGCCGCCAATCTCGCGAAGCAAGACGATGGGCTGGTTAGAGGGCATCTCAACACGAACGCCGATCACTTCAACAGGCAAAAATGATGAGGTTGTCACGAGGAAGCCATCGACATGGGGTTTTCGCTACTTAGAACGATGAAGGCCGGCTCGCACCAAGGCCGCATGAAGACGCACTGAAATCGAGGCTAACTCGTTCTGAACCTCTTCAGCGCGAGCTTTTGCTTCAGATCCCTTTTGGCGCAATAACGGGGTTATGACCTGCTCGACAAGACCCACTTCTCGATCTGCCGCGCTCTTGAATGAACGAAGGTGTCGAGCTTCAATACCGAAATTCGCCATTTCAGAGACAGCCCGCGCAACAGCGAGTGCATCCGCATCGTAGTAGCGACCCTTAATCGCGATCAGCCCGAAGGATTCCAATTCAGTGAGCTGATCATCAGTGATCTCCGAGCTCTGCAGAAGTTCAGCACGAGAGAGGCGTAGTTCGCTCTCTGAGGCGAAATGGCTTGGCGCAAAATCGCCATCAACAGTCGCTAAGCGCGGCGCAGCCGAACCACCAGGAACCGCTGCGGGCGTGAGTCCACGGTCAATCGCATCCAAATTCTCTTTTATCACTCGCAACGGAAGGTATTGATCACGCTGCGCGGCAAGGACATATCTCAAACGTTCTAGATCAACGCTAGTGAACTTGCGATATCCCGATGGCGTCCGCTGTGGATCAATAAGACCCTCAGCTTCCAAGAAGCGAATCTTAGAGATAGTGACATCAGGAAATTCCCCGCGGAGTTTGCCGAGTACCTCGCCGATGCTCAGATAGGCGCGTGCAGGAACGCTCATGAATTACCCTTCCCTGAAAAAAAAGTTAACCGATACTTGCCAATATGAACTTCATCTCCCACGACTAGTCGCTCTGTCAGTACAGGTTGCGAATTGAGGTAGGTGCCATTGAGGCTCCCAGAATCAACGACCGTGAATCCTTTATCGCTTCTGGTAATCATTGCGTGTTTTCTGGAAACCGTTACATCATCCAAGAAAATTTCAGAACGTGAATCTCTACCGATAGATGTGCTCTCCCCATCAATGAGGAATCTTGCGCCTTTATTTGGCCCGGCGAGCACAACGAACATCGCTGAATTCTTTGGAAGTGCCGCGATGATCGCCCGTTCTTCAGAACTTAACGACGAAAAAATCTCTTCGATATTCCGTTGATTTCTCACCGATCGAAGTGTCGAGAGATGAATGGTTGAGGTCAGATCTGCTCTCTCATGAGGGGTCTCGGGTGACTTCATCACTAAACCCCTTTCGACTACTCATAAAACGTGAGAAAGACTTTGTTCGACCTAGAAAAGCGTTGAGGTCAACTGGAGGCTGACACTATTCGGAAGAAAGTGGGCGGTCAAGCCGTCAGCTCGGAGTACTCACTTGCACTCAAGAGATCTGATGGAGTAGATGAAATTTCAACATCGGCAATCCAGCCAGCGCCATAAGGGTCCACGTTGAGCGACTCTGGGCTCTTGTCGAGATCGGAATTTACCGCTACAACTTTTCCCGATACAGGGGCGTAGATCTCACTTACCGATTTTGTTGACTCAACTTCGCCACAGACCGCGCCAGCGACGAGCATTTCGCCTACTGTTGGAAGTTGAATGTAGACGATGTCCCCGAGGGCGCCTTGAGCGAAATCAGTGATTCCCATTCGGATAAGGCCGCCTTCGCGTTCTTCGACCCACTCGTGCTCTTTCGTATATTTCAAGTGATCGGGAGAGTTGGACATTAGGAGCCTTTCTTCGTTCTCGTCAGTGTTCTTTTCTTACTTCTCTTATTGTCAACAGCTATGCGCGTGTAATCGATCGCCGTGTACAGGTACAAGCCTATCCCCCACAGCGCGAAACTCCACCCGAGGATTTTGGCAATCCGACCATTTCCTGTCGAAGATTGCAAGAGCAGTAATGGAAATGCATAGAGGAGATTGAATGTAGCTGCCTTGCCCAGAAAGGTCACTACAAAGATTTCTCCAGAGATTTTCTTGTAGAAGATGATAACCGCAGCCATCCAAAGATCTCTTGCAAGTAGAACGATTACGAGCCACCATGGAATGAAATCTCGAACCGCCATCGAAATCACGGTCGCGGCAATATAGGCGCGGTCAATAGCTGGATCGAGGGCTGCTCCCAACGCAGATTCTTGATCGAGCCAACGAGCCAGTTTCCCATCTAAATAATCGGTAAGCGCGCCGAGCGCCAGGACGAGAAAACTTAAGCCTGCGTTATGGCGCGAGAGAAAGAGCCAGAGAAAGAGCGGAATTCCAGCCCCACGCAGCGCCGTTAGGGCATTTGGAACCGTCAGTACTTTGCGTGGTGAAGCCATCTCAATTAGGCCTGGTCACGCTCTTTGATTTTGAGCGCAACTTCTACCGGGCTACCTTCAAAGCCAAATTCTTCGCGAAGGCGACGTTCAATGAAGCGACGATAAGAAGCTTCCACCCAATCACTTGCGAAAATAACAAATTTTGGAGGCATGATCGCAGCCTGTGTAGCGAACCTAATCTTAGGTTGCTTTCCACCTCGCACAGGTGGTGGTGTAGCCGAAATGAGGGCCCCTAGGAAGGCGTTGAGCTTCGATGTCGGAACGCGCTTCTCCCAACTTGTTAATGAAGTACGTAGCGCAGGCGCAAGACGATCTCTATGCCAACCTGTCTTCGCGGAAATATTTACTCGTTGCGCCCATGGGTAGCGTTCGAGTTGGCGATCCATCTCTTTTGCTAATTGCGCTTGTCGATCCTCATCAACAAGATCCCATTTATTCATGACGAGAACTAATGCGCGGCCAGCCTCTTCAGCCATGGTGACAATACGGATATCTTGTTCGGTAAGTGGCTCCGATGCATCAAAGACAACTACTGCCACCTCTGCGCGCGCAAGTGCATTTGCGGTGCGAAGTGATGCGTAATAATCGGTACCAGAATCTTGATGGCTTCGGCGACGAATTCCGGCCGTATCTATAAAGCGCCAGATTGATCCACCGAAATTAATAAGTTCATCGACGGGGTCACGTGTTGTTCCCGCAACATCATCTACAAGAACGCGAGCTTCTCCCGCAAGAGCATTCAGTAAACTCGACTTTCCAACATTTGGGCGGCCTACCAACGCGATACGTCGATAACCATCATCCATCGGCTCACTACCTACTTCAGGAAGCTTTGCGATCAAAAGGTCCATCAAATCTCCGGCGCCACGACCATGGAGCGCCGATACAAAGTGTGGTTCGCCTAATCCAAGATTCCACAACGCATGAGCCTGCGACTCTTCTGCAGTCCCATCAACCTTGTTTGCAACCAGAATTACCGTTTTGCCAGATCGTCTTAGGAGATGCAGGAGCGCTTCGTCTTCATCTAAGGCACCAACTTGCGCATCAACTACAAAGAGAATGACATCAGATTCGGCGATAGCGATCTCTGAGCCAGCGGTGATCTTCTCTGAAATACCTTCAGGTTTAACTTCCCAACCACCCGTATCGATCAGTAGGAATCGACGCCCATTCCACTCTGCCTCATATTTCACGCGGTCTCGAGTTACCCCAGGTGTGTCTTCCACGATTGCTTCTCTTCGGCCAATAATTCGATTCACCAAAGTGGATTTGCCTACGTTTGGTCGACCTATCACTGCAACCTTGGGTAGCCCTAGGAGGTTTCGTTCTTTGAGCCATCCCCAGACAACTTCAACCACTTCATCGAGGTCCAGATTGGTGGAATCGATTTCAAGGGCATCCTCAGCCATGCGCAGCGGAGAAATCTTTCTCTTGCTATCGAGCTCATCCCTTGTCGAAAGTGAGCGTTCAATCTCTTCTGTACTTGCAGCTTCTATCTCTCTCTCGCGGCGGGCTGTGCGTTGATCAAGATCTGCATAGAGAAAAATCTTCATGTGCGCTTCAGGTGCGACAACTGTTCCAATGTCACGACCTTCGACGACAATTCCATTCTTTGCCGCATGGATCATTTCGCGCTGAATATGCAACAAATATTCGCGAACTTCACCCATCTGAGCAAAAACACTCACTTGGTCAGTCACCCGCAGAGATCTGATTGCCTCGGAGATATCTTTTTCCCCTGCATATACGATCGGTTCGACGGGATCTGCATCGAAACGAATGCCGGTCTCTTCGCAGGCTCGTACGAGTTCTCGTGGATTTTCAATATTCCGATCAAGAGCAATCCAGGTGACTGCTCGATAGAGCGCACCGGTATCTAGATAATCCCAATTTGCGCGAGTGGCAATTGCGCGAGCTGTTGTTGATTTTCCGGAACCACTCGGACCATCTATTGCGATCACGGTAGTCGACATGAGAGAACCTTACTGTTAATGAGCAGATCGAGGTTTGTGTGCCAACCAACCGTGCTCTAGAAGATGACTATGCAACTTTTCGGCATCCTGAGATGAAAGAGCGAGGGTGATAAGTCCAGTCTCTTGACCAGGGCTATGTTCAATCGAGAGATCTTCGATATTTACTTTCACTCGCTCACACTCATTGAAAATTTTTGCTAGCTGACCTGGCTTATCGTCGATCACAATGGGAAGCAGGTGATACTCACGCAACTTTCCGCCATGTTTTCCAGGAATGAGCGCACGACCTCGATTGCCAGCTTCGATGATCTCTCGGATCCCCTCTCGGTCCCCGGCCTCTAATCGATCTAACAATATGTCGATAGATCCTTTTAGTGATTCTAGGAGCGGAAGGACTGCCTGAGCATTGAGCGTCAAGAGGGAGGACCAAAGATCGGCAGAACCTGCTGCCAATCGTGAAGTGTCACGTAACCCCGCCCCTGCCAGTGTGAGCTCCTCCGAATCTCGATCAGCCAACTCTGCACCCAAGAGGGTGCTCACAATTTGAGGTAGATGAGAGACTAGAGCGATTCGTTCATCATGGATCTCTGGCTCAAGTTCGAAGATCGAGGCACCAGTACTTGAAATGATCTCTCGGATCGCCGCAAGAAATTCAGAACTGGTTTGAGAACTAGGAGTAACTATCCAGGCTCGACCTTCAAAGAGATCGCCTCGAGCACCTTCAGGTCCAACAACTTCTCGCCCAGCCATCGGATGTGTCCCCAGGAAACGAGCATTTAACCCCGGTATTCGCGCAACTTCTAGTAGAAGGTTGGACTTTAATCCACTTATATCTATAAACCTTGCTTCAGGGTTCTGTGAAAATTGTTCTAGCAGAACGGGAAAAACATGTTCAACTGGCGTGGCGATGACGATGAGTTCCGGAGAAGAGAACTCCTCGGAGCCCACGAGATCCCGAGCCAACTTTTGATGATTTACATTTAGATCGCACATCTCCAAGATGTGGCCTTGGGCTTTGAGCGCAAGTCCAAGCGAAGTTCCAATAAGCCCGGACCCGACAATTCGAATATTCAACGCCCGCACCCGCCCTGCTCCCAGATGATCATTGAATTACTGCGCTAAATCACGTCGTAGAGCTTCCGCACCCCGACGATAGATATGAAAGACCTCATCCAAGCCCGCTTCAGAATGTGCATGAACCATTACGCGAATAACGCGTGGAAGAGCAGCTGCTACATCCATTTCTACCGCGCAGATAAGAGGAACAGAGCCCAAATTCAAGGATCGGGCAGTCTTTGCGGGAAATTCAGAGGTGATATCAGGGGTGGCAGTAAAGAGAATTGAGATCAGGTCATCGCGATCGATCCCATTCTTTTCAAAGAGCTCGGTCAGTAACTCACAGACTGCAGATTCCATCTCCACGGCGTTGTCGGCCGAAAGTTGAGTTGCCCCTCGAAATGCTCGTACCTTCATGGGTTAACAGTACTCGTTTCGAATTCCATTTAAATCTCTATTTCCCGCTATGTCTTTAAAGTGTTTTATTAATTTTCAGTTTCTCTAATTGTCGACACTAAAGCAATGACGGTTGTTGAGGAAATAAATAATAATATATCGATATATTAACAGAAAAATACGCGCTCTTTTGTCGATATATAAATACTTATTCACTTCCTAAAAGAGATATAGATATTAAACCATAAAATCTATTCGATTTATCGCTTTAACTTTAAATCATTGAAGAGTTTCGTTAACTCTCCATCATTAAGGTTGCGCCATCGACCCTCTTTCAGCTCTCCGATTGAGATCGGGCCAAAGTCGGTACGGATGAGTCTCAGGACTGGTAGCTCAAGGGCCATGAACATTCGGCGAACGATGTGATAGCGACCTTCATGAATCGAGATCTCTGCCCAAGAATGCTTCTGTGAAATCTCTCGAACCGTTTTCACATCGAGTGCTCGGGCAAGGCCATCTTCTAGCTCAACTCCCCTACCCAGGGCATCCAAATCTGACTTCGAAAGAACTCCTTCTAGCTCTACCAAATAGCGCTTGACCAAGCCATAAGAAGGGTGCGTGGCGCGATGAGTAACATCGCCATCGTTGGTGAGGAGAATCAGCCCTTCAGATTCCTTATCGAGACGGCCAACATGGAAAAGTCGATCATTTCGTCCAGTGAAGAAGTCGCCCAAATTTGAGCGTCCCTCGGGGTCGGACATCGTGGACAAAACCCCAGCTGGCTTATAAAAAGCAAGGTAAGTTTTAGACTTATTTAATCGAATTGCTTCACCATCAACTTGTACTTCAGAGATTTCCGGATCAATTTTGAAGCCGAGTTCCAGGATTTGGATTCCATCGACGCTCACACGCCCATCGAGTATCAACTCTTCCGATGCGCGACGACTTGCAACGCCAGCTTCGGCAAGGACTTTATGTAATCTTACTAATGCCATGTTAGGACTCCGGAATCTCCACGATTCATTGGATGCGCCATCGACGCGACTTCTCTGTATGTGGGAGGGCTACTCTACCCTCTCATGTGAACTCTCAACTAATCCGTGAGGGTTGCCAAGACCTCATCTAAACCATCCACATCAGGAAGGAATGGTGCGAGAGCCGGAAGATCGGCAGCGTTATTGAGGCCAAGTTTCTCAAGAAAATATGAAGTCGTTCGATAGAGCGTCGCTCCGGTTTCGTGCTCGGTCCCAGATTCCTCAACCAGTCCCCGAGTGACAAGGGTCTTCATTACGGCCTCTACATTGACGCCTCGAATCGCCGAGACTCGTGCTCGAGAAATAGGCTGCCTATATGCGATCACGGCGAGAGTCTCTAGCGCTGCTTGTGTGAGTCGAGATTGCTGCCCATCGAGGACAAATTTCTCGACCAAGGGCGCCAAATCCGGATGACTGTAGAATCGCCACCCGCCGGCGACCTGTCGAAGTTGAAAACCACGACCCTGCTCATCGTACTCGCCAGCCATTTCGGCGAGAATCTCAACGATCTCGTCGGTCGGAACTTCAATGATCTGCGCCAAAACAAGCTCGGCCAATGGCTCATCGACCACCATGAGGATCGCTTCTATAGATCTCTTTACTTCTACTTTAGACATTTATTCCTCTTCTGTCGCAGAATCGATGGGTACTGGAGGGATGTCGAATTCATCACTGACGTGGATTTCGCCAGTTGCCGTACCAACCCAGGTCACTTGGAGCTCCCCTAGCGAGACGACCTGCTCAAACCGAAGAACACCTTCTCGGTAGAGTTCCAGGAGGGCCAAGAATCGGGCAACTACGACCAAGGTCGAATCAGCATCTGCGATCAACGTTCGGAAGCTCGAACGTCCAGCTGTCCTCAGTGTTTCAACGATGCGAACTGCCTCCTCCGTCACGCTGACGAGCGGGCTATGGATATGTTCTATCGAGAGCGTCTGCTCCACCTTTGGGGCAAGGACCCGTTGGGCGATCGCAGCAAATCGTTCTGGCCCAACTCCGATGAGTACCTCGGGAAGCAATTGAGCGAAGTGAGGCTCTAAAGCGACAGTTCTAGGGAAACTCTTCGTATTGAGATCAATTCTGGTATGGAATATCGCAGCTACTTCTTTAAAGGCTCGATACTGAAGGAGTCGAGCAAAGAGCAGGTCTCTCGCTTCAAGTAGAGCCAAGTCGCCCTCATCCTCGACCTCTCCTGATGGAAGCAAACGGGCCGCTTTAAGGTCTAGGAGCGTCGCAGCCACCACCAGGAATTCTGTCGTCTGGTCAAGATCCCAGCCATCCTCAGAGCCTTCTAGGGTTCTTATATAGGCGATGAAGTCATCCGTCACAACACTCAGTGCGACGTCCGTGACATCCATTTTGTGCCGTGAAATAAGTTGCAGCAATAGATCAAATGGGCCGTCAAAGTTAGTTAAATGTACGGAAAAACCAGTGCTTTCCGCAGCGATTTCAGGTGAGTTCTCCTCGATAGATAACTCATCCATAGATCCGCTCATGGGTGAACCGTACCGACTTGGGCTTGCCTTTTCGAACGCACGCGCCCTAGAGTCCCGTCATGGCCAAAGTTAATTCACAGGTTTCTCGCTTCGACGCTAAATCGACAAATCGCGATGATGAGTTAGCCCAAACGTCAGCAATTCTGGGCAATGCTCCGATCACCTTTCCTGAGATTGTTGCAGCACCAGCTGAAGGTCCGGCGAAAATCATCTCAGTCGTCAACCAAAAGGGTGGCGTTGGGAAGACAACGACAACGATCAATCTTGGTGCGGCCTTAGCCGAACTTGGACGACGGGTTCTCTTGGTCGATTTCGATTCGCAGGCCTCGATGACAATCGGGTTGGGCATCAAACCCTACGAAAATGAGCAGTACAACTCAATTTGGTATCTACTCAACGAACCATCAGCGGATATTCACGACGCTATCCTGAAATCAAATGTTCCAGGGATGGATTTCATTCGAGGACATGAAGATATGGCCGCCGCTGAGGCGAAATTCGTCACTGAAATAGCTAAAGAGCACAAACTGAGAAAGATGCTTGCGCCGATTATCAATGAATACGACGTCATACTCATCGACTGCTCCCCCTCCTTGGGAACTTTGACAGTAAATGCGCTCACCGCCTCGGCTGGCGTCATCATCCCAATGGAGTGTGAATACTTCGCCATTCATGGACTCGCCTTGGTGAAGAGCACGATTGCAACCATTCAAGAGAACACAAATCCCCATCTCAAAGTCGACGGAATCCTGGCCACTCGCTTCGATCGAAAGACGGCACATTCTCGTGAAGTTCTCGAGTTAATTGCCCAGCAATTCCCAGATGAAGTTTTTGACACAATCATCGCCCGCACAATCAGATTTTCAGAGTCCACATCTCAAGGCGAACCCATCACAACCTTTGCAAGCAGTTCTGTGGGCGCAATGTCCTATCGCCGCTTAGCGCGCGAACTTATCGCCCGAGGAGGCAGTAAATGAGCAGAAGAGTCCAACTACCTGGCGCCGATGAGCTATTCCGTCAATCAACTACTTTAAGTGCTGTTCCGAACGCGATAGCCACCCATGTCGAAGATGTCCCCAATGCTCCAATGTCGACTGCGGCAAAGAAGTCAGTTCGTCAAACACCTCGTCGACGTACAAACACTTTTGATAAGTCACCGAGTGGTCGCGAACGGCATGACGAGAAGATCACTGTCTATCTCTCACCCGATGAACTTTACGATTTAGAGCAGGCTCGCTTGGCCTTGCGTGGAGATTTGGGGTTGGCCGTTGATCGCGGTCGCATTGTCCGTGAATCCCTAGCGATTATTATCGCTGATCTCGAAGCCAAGGGCGATCAATCGATTATTGCTCGACGCCTACGAGGTCGTTAAGCCACTAAAACTGAGCACGTGGGTGTGCTTGCGCGTAACTCTCTCTCAGGCGATCGATCGTCACCAAAGTATAAATTTGTGTCGTCGTCACTGAAGAGTGGCCCAGTAATTCTTGGACAACGCGTATATCCGCTCCGCCGTCAAGCAGATGTGTTGCAAAGGAATGACGTAGCGAATGTGGTGTCACATGATCAGTGAGCCCGGCTCGATCGGCTGCGCGAGCAATAATTGTCCAGGCGCTCTGCCGAGATAAACCGCCACCTCGTGCATTGAGGAAGAGGAAGTTGCTCTGCGCCTTCGCTACAAGGGCTGGCCGCACTCGAATCAGGTATTGATCCAGAGAACGTTGGGCGAAGAGTCCCACTGGAACAATACGCTCTTTGCCGCCTTTACCCAGAAGTCGAATTGAAAGTGATTCACCTTCACCAAGCTTGGATATGTCCTGCATTGTGAGGGAAGTAATCTCTGATACCCGACCGCCAGTCGCATACAACAGTTCAATCAGCGCTACATCCCGAAGGGTGATCAGATCATCCTCACGCAGTGCATTAGCAATCAATCCCTCAACATCCTCTATGGCCAGCGCTTTTGGCAAACGCTTTGGAATCCTTGGTGGAGTGAATTCCTTTATCGGGTTGAGAAAATTCTCCTCTTTGGAGATGAATGAGTAGAAATTTCTAATAGCGACTACCGCACGAGAGATAGAGCTCTCGGCGAGTGGGCTACCCCCGCCTTTTCCACGCAAAAGTGCGACAAATTCAAAGAGGTGCTCCGAATCAAGTCGATCGACATCAATCCCTTGATCAAAAAGGAAAGCTGAAAATCTTGTCAGGTCTCTTTCGTAGGCAGCTGTCGTGTTCTTTGCTAGCCCCTTTTCGACGCGAAGATGAGCAATGTATTCGCGAACCAGATCGCTAGAGCTCTTCATCAGAAGAGCTCTTCACTACTAAAGCTCTTCATGGCCCTTCTTCAAGCCTCTTTTAATCGCAGCGGCGATTAATCCACTGAAGAGAGGATGCGGCCTAGTTGGACGTGATTTCAACTCTGGATGAGCTTGAGTTCCCACATAATATGGATGGAGACTTTCTGGAAGTTCTACGAACTCGACAAGATGCTGATCGGGAGAGAGCCCAGAAAATTTCAAGCCCGTTGCTGCGATTTGATCGCGGTATTTATTGTTAACTTCATAACGATGGCGATGGCGCTCTTCAATACGCTCTGAACCATAAACTTTCGCAACGATTGAACCTGGCTCTAGTACCGCTGGGTAGAGTCCGAGGCGCATTGTTCCCCCCATATCCCCCTGGCCTGCAACTATCGCCTCCTGGGATGCCATTGTTGCGATAACTGGGTGCTCTGTCTCTGGATCAAATTCGGCAGAACTTGCTCCTTGGAGATCGGCTAGGGATCGCGCCGCTTCAATAACCATACATTGAAGACCCAAACAAAGACCTAACGTTGGAATCCCGTTCTCTCGGGCATAAGTTAAAGCGCCTAGTTTTCCTTCAATGCCACGCACTCCAAAACCACCGGGGACGCAGATCGCATCTACATCTTTCAGATTTTCCAGTGCGCCTGCGGGCGTCTCGCATTCATCCGATGGAATCCACTTGATATGAATCTTCGCATCATTGGCAAAGCCACCAGCGCGGAGGGCTTCTGTTACTGAAAGATAGGCATCTGGGAGATCGACATATTTACCAACCAGGCCCACGGTTACATGATGTGTCGGATGATGAACTTTCTTAAGTAAATCGTCCCACTCTCCCCAGACAACGTCTGTGGCAGAAAGTCCCAATCTCCGAACAACGTAACTATCCAGCCCTTCGGCGTGAATTACCTTCGGAATATCGTAGATAGAAGGCGCGTCGACAGCGGCAACAACCGCCTCTTGGTCTACATCGCACATCGTCGATATTTTGCGTTTCACTGCATCGGGAATCTCACGATCTGATCTGATGACAATCGCATCGGGTGCGATACCAATAGACCGTAAAGCTGCAACAGAATGCTGGGTTGGTTTCGTCTTTAACTCCCCCGATGGACCAATGTAAGGGACCAAGGAGACGTGTAAATAGAAGACATTGTCGCGGCCGACATCCTGACGAATTTGGCGAGCAGCTTCAAGAAATGGCAGTGACTCGATATCCCCCACCGTTCCGCCTACTTCAGTAATAACGAGATCTATATCAGGGCCTGCCATCGAACGAATGCGTTCTTTGATTTCATTTGTAATATGCGGAATTACTTGAACCGTGTCGCCCAGATAACCACCACGACGCTCTTTGGCAATCACATTCGAGTAGACCTGACCGGTGGTTACATTCGCAGAACCGAGTAGGTTCCGATCGAGAAAGCGCTCATAGTGTCCAATATCGAGATCTGTTTCAGCGCCGTCATCAGTCACGAATACTTCACCGTGCTGGAATGGATTCATGGTGCCAGGATCGACATTGAGATAAGGATCAAGTTTTTGCATCGTGACGCGTACTCCACGCGAGGAGAGAAGGCGACCTAGGCTGGAGGCAGTAAGACCTTTTCCAAGACTTGAGGCAACGCCCCCGGTGACAAAGAGATGTTTAGTTACATGAGGGCTGGTCATGGAGCACTAACTTATCATGAAGGGAGCTAAGAATTTCTCACAAGCTGGAGTAACTCCGCTGCGTGTTCCTGTGCAGTCGTCGAGTGAGATTGGCCAGAGAGCATCCGAGCAATCTCCACTTTCCGTTCGCCCTCGTCGAGTGATCGCACATCAGTTGCACTCACGAGGCCACTTTGGTCCTTCTGAACCACAAGATGATTGTCAGCCCACACCGCGACCTGGGCCAAGTGGGTGACCACGATCACTTGAGATTGTTTTGCAAGTGCCTTGAGTCTGCGCCCAACCTCGATCGCGGCCGCCCCACCAACGCCGGCATCAACTTCATCGAAGATATAAGTCCCGATCGGGGAAGAATCTGCAATGACAACTGAGAGCGCCAGCATGACTCGGGAGGTCTCGCCGCCGCTGGCAACTTTCGAGAGTGGAAGCGGTTGTGCGCCTTTATGACCAGCAAAGAGAAGTTGCACCTCATCTAAGCCAAATGCGTCGAAATCTTTAATGGTCAGACCCTCGTTGGCTATGACCTGGCAAATAAGTTCAGCATTCGGCATGGAAAGTTTCTTCAATTCCATCGTGACGGAGACGGATAATTCTTTAGCCCCGAGACTCCTCTTTGAACTCAGGGCCATCGCTGCCTTACGCAAATGTCCAAGAACTTTCTCACGATTGTTTTCAAGTTCAAGAATACGTTCATCGCCGCCATTTAAATCGGCGATCGTTTCATGGGCTCTCTCAAAACGATCTATGAGGAGTTCGAAGGCTTGCAACCGATCAGATCCCGTCCCATGTTTCTTGAGTAACGAATTGATCGCAGATTTACGTTGCTGGAGGGCATCAAATCGTGCTGGATCAGCTTCAAGTGCCGAAAGGTAAAGAACCAGGTCACTCGTTGTATCTGCAAAATCAAATACTAGTGCTGAAAATTTCTCGATCTGTCGATCAAGAGTTGAATCCTTGCCCCTTAAAGTTTCAAGGGTTTTGCGGGCATTTTGAAGTGCAGAATTCACTCCCCCATCTTCACCTTCGATGAGATTGAGTGCGTTCGTTATGGTTCCATTCAATTCTTCAACACTGCCTAGGCGATTGATCTCGTCCTCGATACTTTCGATCTCACCACGGATTGGCATGATCTTCGAAAACTCCTCGACAAAGCTCTTTAAAGCAGCTATTTCACCCTCTTTCTTCGCGCTCTGCTCTCGGAGAGCTGCGATGCGATCTGAGATCTGTCGGTGTTCATCGAAAATCCGTTGATATTCAAGTAACTCCCCTTCAGCGCCAACAAATTGATCCAGGAGCTCTCGTTGCACTGATGCCTTAGCAAGTTTCAGATTGGTTGATTGGCCATGAATCTCAATGAGCAGCTCCGCCAAATCCGAGACCTTGGCAGCCGTAGAGAGCGCGCCGCCGATACTGATTCGAGATTTCCCTTCAGAAGTTATCGTTCTCGTAAGTAGTAGCTCATCATTATCAATATCCCCACCCAGGTCGAGTGCACGTTCACTAATGATGGAATTGACTCCGAATTTCGCAGAGACGACAGAGCGCTCGGATCCAGTGCGTACTAAGTCGGCATCGCTCTTTGCGCCTAAAACCATTCCAAGCGCTGTTAGTACAAGTGTCTTGCCCGCTCCTGTCTCACCCGTGAGAACAGTCAACCCCGGCGAGAATTCGATATTTGCACTCTCAATAACGCCGAGATTTCTAATGGAAATCTCTTCCAAACTACTTATTGAGCGCAGAAATTCTTCACTCACCGCGCCAGCCTTCAATAGGCAACTTAAACTTGGCAACTAATCGATCAGTAAAAGTATCCTCATAAAGATGAACCAAATTAATCGAGCTTTCAGCTTTCCCGATAGTTACACGATCGCCATTCTCGAGTGGAAAGGTTCGCATGCCATCAGCTGACAAATCTGCATTTTTTGATTCGATGTCGATAGCGATCATCGATTCAGGCGAGATAACCATTGGTCTCGAAAAAAGTGCGTGAGCAGCAAGCGGCAAGAAAACTATGGCCCGGACCTCCGGCCAGACCACCGGACCTCCGGCTGAAAATGCATATGCCGTAGAGCCAGTAGGCGTCGCAGCAATAACCCCATCACATCCCCATCGAGAGAGAGGCCTCCCATCAATTTGAACAAAGAGCTCCACCATCTGTGCATCATTACGACCTACAGTAATTTCATTGAGCGCCCATCCGGTATGAACCTCAACCCCATTTCGTTCAACTCGATGTTTGAGCACGAGGCGCTCTTCACCCCTGAATGTCCGATCTCTTACACCTGAAACGATTTCCTCGATCGACGGGCGATCGATCTCAGCCAGGAACCCCACATTGCCCATATTTATGCCCAGTATCGGTATCTCATGGCCCTGGACAAGTTCAGCAGCACGCAAAATTGTTCCATCACCGCCAAGGACGATTGCGACTTCAATTCCCTCTACCGTAGCGAGATGCGAGACTCCCTCGAGAGGCTTTGAAAAATTGGAAACGACATCGAATCCTTCGCTCCGAAAGGCTAAGGCGAGCTGAGAGGCAAAAATGGCAGCCTCGGCTTTGGTTGGGTGAATTACGAGAAGAATGCTGCGACGATTCATTTATTGTGGCCCTTCTGCAATCGCGGCATCAAGTGCTTCATCCGATATCTCTTCACTTCCACGTTTGAGCCAGAGAAAATATTCGACATTTCCGCTTGGCCCCGGCAGAGAACTTGCAACGACTCCATAACAACCAAGACCCATATCGTAGGCAGCGTCTGCGACATCCTTGACCGCCAATTTACGCAAAAGCGGGTCGCGCACAACTCCCCCAGCTCCGAGTTTCTCTCGGCCAACTTCAAACTGTGGTTTGACCATCACGAGAAAATCTGTCGTCGTACGTGAGACAGAGACAAGTGCCGGCAAGACGAGTGAGAGTGAGATAAAACTTAAGTCCGCGACAATAAGATCGACCTGTTCGCCAATTTGTTCGATCGTTAGATGTCTGACATTAGTTCTATCGAGAACTGTGACTCTGGGATCTTGCCTTATCTCCCAAGCCATCTGACCATAGCCCACATCGACGGCGACTACAGCGCCGACGTTTCGCTTCAAAAGCACATCCGTGAAACCGCCGGTCGATGCCCCAGCATCGAGTGCGCGTTTGCCTTCGACAACGATAGCCGGGAAAGCATCAAGGGCCCCTGCTAATTTATGTCCACCGCGAGAGACGTAATCATCGCGCTCTCCCGCAAGCGTTATCGAGGTCTCTGCATCAACTTGAGTAGCGGGTTTTGTTGCTGGAATTCCTACGACAAGGACAGAACGCGATTCGATCAAATCGGCTGCATGCTCGCGTGAACGAGCAAGACCGCGCCGAACTAATTCCGCATCTAATCTCGTCTTCATATGGAAGTTAGAGACCGTCGATTGCAGATAATGCGCGCTCTAATTGAATATGTATAGCGTCGTACTCGCCTACGTGAAGATCTAATTCTTTATCCTGAACTTGGGCGATGCGATCACGGATACTCTCAATCGCTGAAGATTGGCTATTTTCTAGCCCGAGGTTGGCATCCAGGTCGGAGATTTCGTATTGGTTCAATTGACTCTCCGGCTCCATATTGTGATTCATACGCGTACCGTATCGAAAAAGAGTGGATTCACGCCTCTTACAAGCGCGTAATCGCGATAGCTTCTACCTGCCAACGGCTGGCAAGCCCTTGTGGTGCCTGCCAGAAACGGCGACGAACTGAGCCTCGGATCTCAATCCAATCATCCGTGCGGATGCGCAAGGCTTCCCGTCTTGATGAAGCACTCCACGCTGCGATATCCAAGGTATCTACCTCGCGCTTGATCCGGACTGATTTTGCCAAACCGCTGGCTCTCTTTCTAGAGTTCCCAGTTTTACGATCGACGATAACTCTAAATTCAACAACTTTGTCACCACTCGGCAAATCTCTTGCGACCGCTGGGGCTCCGACTCTTCCAACGAGATAAACCTCATTACACGGTTCAATCAACTTTTCAATCAACTTTGCCGCATTCTCCACATCCTCAATCTGATCTCTCTCCTTCTTCATTCCTTCGTCCCTTCTTGACTGCACCTAGTTGGCATGGGCCAGCGGCAATCTTTGCTTTGCTGATGTCGCCGTTCTATCGCATCAATGTATCGACGGAGGCTCGTTGCAAGGATTCACGTGCAGCAAGGTGGTGAATAAGATTGGCTTGTGCAAAAAAAAGAGCACCCTCTCAACTCGTATAAAACGAGGAGCGGGTGCTCTTTATAAATGATGTCCGGCGGCGATCTACTCTCCCACAAGGTCCCCCTTGCAGTACCATCGACGCTGAGAGGCTTAGCTTCCGGGTTCGGAATGGGACCGGGCGTGTCCCTCTCGCTATGGCCGCCGAAACTCTTTCGAGTTGGCTAAGACACTACGATAGAAATATGTAGTTGTCCCCGACCGTAACTCGGGAACCACACAGTGAACGCGAACAAAAATTATTG
>CAILJM010000010.1 GCA_903834515.1 uncultured Actinomycetes bacterium | reverse complement strand
CGGTTCGCGGTCTCGGCTATAAATTTGAGGCTTAACTACTTCTAGAGTACTTCGAGAATACTTCTAGCCAACGTTTGCGAAGATTGCATCCTTTTCGCGAACTAAGACATTCATAGTGACAGCTGGCGTTGTTCCATAAGTAACGACGAGATTTACGCGTGAACCGATTTGTGCATTGAGGCCCGGAATTACAGCGTGTGCATTGGCATCAGTGCCTGAAAAGATCACTGGTTTATTCTGAACGAGCGCGTAAGACGGCTTATCTAATGTGAGTGCAGTTCCATTCACAGTGAGCGAATTAAGAGCATCTGCATTAGCGCCTTCATTGATGAAGGTACCAACGAGCACTGCAGATCCATCAGGTTGTGCAACGAGGAGAACATCGCGTGCAACGATTGAGCCGGAATCCTTCTCAACTCCATCGGTTACCTGCTTAATCATGCGGGTTGGTGAGTCTTGACCATTCGCTCCGCAACTTGTCAAGAGAAAAAGTGAGGCAATTCCGATCGCAATCGGGGCATATTGGCTGCGTTTCATAGGGCAAATCTTACCTGCTATTATTGGTCCCTATCGAAAGGCGCAAAACTCGATGTCATTCAAAGTTGGCGAAACCGTTGTATATCCCCACCACGGAGCAGCTCTTATCGAAGCAATTGAGACCCGTACGATTAAAGGCGAAGAGAAGATTTACCTCGTATTAAAGGTCGCCCAAGGGGACCTCACAGTCCGCGTTCCAGCAGAAAACGTTGATTTAGTTGGCGTTCGTGATGTTGTTGACTCCGCAGGATTGGATCGTGTTTTCAGCGTTCTACGCCAGCCTTACACAGAAGAGCCAACCAACTGGTCTCGCCGTTACAAGGCAAATGTTGAGAAGCTCGCATCAGGCGATGTCATCAAAGTTGCCGAAGTTGTACGCGATCTTTATCGCCGCGATCTCGATCGTGGTCTATCTGCAGGCGAGAAGCGAATGCTCTCAAAGGCAAAGCAAATTCTTATCTCAGAGCTTGCACTCGCAGAGCGCACTGATGAGGAAAAGGCTGGCGCAATTCTCGACGAGGTTCTCGCTTCCTAATCTGTAGCGAGATCTGTAGCGAGTACTTCTCCAAGAGCACGCAACGATTCAGATGAGCGTCGCAGTAATTATCCCTGCAGGTGGTTCGGGTGAGCGCTTAGGCGCAAAAATCCCAAAGGCACTTGTTCACATTGGTGGACGAACCCTGATTGAACACGCAGTCGCCAATATGTCCCCGGTCGCAGATCTAGTTATCGTCGCTGCACCTAAAGGACTTGAATCAAAGTTTCAAGAGTTGCTAGGCAGTGAAGTCGTAATCGTCACTGGCGGAATGAGTCGTACTGAATCTGTAAACGCGGCTCTTTCACAACTCCCGAAAGATTGTAAGTATGTGCTTGTACATGATGCAGCAAGACCTCTCGCTTCAACCGATCTTGCCCGCCGTGTGATCAAAGAGCTCGATGCTGGCGTTCTGGCAGTTATTCCCGGTTTAAAAGTAAGCGATACGATCAAGCGCATCACTATCGATGGCTTCGTTAAGAAAACACCGAATCGTTCCAAATTACGAGCAGCACAGACTCCACAAGGATTTACCCGAGAAACTCTCATCGCCGCACATAATTTGGAATCAGATGCGACCGATGATGCGGCCCTTGTTGAAGAACTCGATATCCCAGTAAAAGTTATTTTGGGTGAAGAACGTGCACTCAAAATTACTACACCAGATGATCTCGATCGTGCCGAACGTTATTTATTGGGTTCAGGATCGAAGAGTTTTCGTGTCGGTACCGGCTCTGATGCGCATGCATTTTCAAGTGATCCAACGCGCGTACTTTCACTTGCTGGATTGGAATGGCCGGGTGAAATCGGCGTAGATGGCCACTCTGATGGGGACGTAGCCGCTCATGCAATCTGTGATGCGCTATTAAGCGCTGCCCAATGTGGAGATCTTGGCTCTAATTTTGGGACATCTCGTCCAGAGTATGCGGGTGCGAGCGGTGCAAAGCTTTTGCAAGAAACACGTGCGATCGTTGAGCGAGCTGGATATTCAATCGTCAACGTTGCCGTGCAGATTGTTGGCAATCGACCAAAGATTGGCCCACGTCGACAAGAGGCCATTGATGCACTCTCATCTGCGTTGGGCGGAGTTGCCGTCTCAGTGTCTGCCACAACCACCGATGGGCTTGGCTTTACCGGTGAAGGCAAGGGTCTTTCGGCAATTGCTACTGCGCTGATCACTCGTCACTAACCGTTAGACTTCTCTGATGACCAGCGAATTGAAGCTCTACGACACTGCAACACGTGTCGTGACTCCTTTTGTACCGATAACTGCTGGCAAAGTTGGTATTTATCTCTGCGGTGCAACTGTTCAAGCCCCACCGCACATTGGGCATATCCGCTCTGGCGTTAACTTCGACATCCTGCGTCGATGGCTCACTGCGATTGGTTACGACGTCACCTTCATCCGAAATGTCACTGATATCGATGACAAGATCTTGCATAAGGCTGTTCATGAGCAGATTCCTTGGTGGGCAGTAGCGATGAAGTACGAGCGCGCCTTTACCTTCGCTTACTCATCGCTCAATGTCTTGCCACCTACATATGAGCCTCGAGCAACCGGTCACATCACTCAAATGATTGAGTTGATGGAGAAATTGATTGCCAACGGCAGTGCATATGCACCAGGTAATGGCGATGTCTATCTCGAAGTTCGCAAGTTGAAGAGATACCTGACCCTGTCGAATCAAAAATTAGATGATCTTCAACCTGCTGAAGATGCTGACCTAACCCACAAACGCGATCCTCGAGATTTCGCACTCTGGAAGGGTGCAAAGCCGGGCGATCCATCATGGCCAACGCCATGGGGACCGGGTCGTCCAGGTTGGCACCTAGAGTGCTCAGCGATGGCGCACTCATACCTCGGCGAGAGTTTTGATATTCACGGTGGTGGACTTGATCTCATCTTCCCGCATCACGAGAATGAAATTGCTCAATCAGAGGCTGCCGGATATGGATTTGCAGCGCGATGGATGCACAACGCTTGGGTGACAACATCGGGTGAGAAGATGTCGAAATCTCTCGGTAACTCTCTTCAGATTCATGAGATCTTAAAGAAGGGTGTTCGAGGAATCGAACTTCGCTGGTATTTGGGCTCGGCTCACTACCGCTCGATGCTGGAATTCTCCTTTGAATCTCTCGAAGAATCCTCGACGAACTTTCGCCGCATAGAAGCATTCTTAAAACGTGCAACCGAGGTAATTGGAAGCGAACCAGAGTTGAAGTTCTCGCAGAGTTTTGTTGATGCGATGAATGATGATTTAGCCGTCCCAGCAGCGCTCGCATCTATCTCTGAAGCAGTCCGACTTGGAAATACAGCGATCACCGCTGGCGACACTTCCGCGGTTGCGTTCTATGCCGCAGAGGTACGTGGTGCACTCTCCATTCTTGGTTGCGATCCATCCAATGACGCTTTTACATCTGCAGGCTCAGCCGGTACTGAAGCCCTTGATGGACTTATTCAGCTTGCACTTGATCAGCGCAATGCAGCACGTGCACGTAAAGATTTCGCAGCTTCGGATGCGATTCGCGATCAGATCCTTCACTTGGGAATTCTCATTGAAGACACACCACAAGGAACACGTTGGAGTATTCAATGACACGTCCAGGACGCAAGCGCCGCGAAGCAGCAACCGCACCAGCCCGAGCAGTTCGCCGCGAAGAGAGCCGCAGACCCGAGTCTCGTCGCGAGACAAAGCCATCTGGTGATGCAGTTGCAGGAAAGAATTCAGTCGTTGAAGCGCTGCGCGCAAAGATCCCAGCAAAAGAGCTGCT
>CAILJM010000009.1 GCA_903834515.1 uncultured Actinomycetes bacterium | reverse complement strand
TGAGGATAAGAATGCTGCAAGATCACCGATCTTTGATGACTCTAGATGAGCAATCAATTCATCGGCAAGCTCTTGGAAACGCTCACCCTTTGCTACGAAATCGGTTTCGCAGTTGAGTTCGAGCATTACTCCGAGGTTGCCTGATGCGCGAGCAACAACTAGACCGTTAGACGTTGTGCGGCCTTCACGCTTTGTGACGCCCTTCAAACCTTTAACGCGAATGATTTCAACAGCTTTATCGAAATCACCATTTGCCTCATCGAGAGCCTTCTTGCAATCAAGCATGCCTGCTGCAGTTGCTTCGCGAAGCTTCTTTACATCTTCTGCTGTGTAAGCCAATTGATTATTCCCCTACTTTTTCGGTTGTGGTTTCAGCTGCCGCAACTGGTGCTTCAACTACTGGTGCTGCTGCTTCGATCATCGCTGTCTCAACTTCAGCAATTGCTGCATCTGCTGCAGGAGCCTTATCGGCAACTGCGGCACCTGCTGCCGAGCGAGCTGCAAGACCTGCAACGGCTGCATCTGCGATAACGCGAGTCAATAGGCCGATTGAACGGATTGCATCGTCGTTACCTGGAATCTTGTAATCAACTTCATCTGGATCGCAGTTCGTATCCAAAATTGCTACGACTGGGATACCAAGCTTGTGAGCTTCCTGAACTGCAAGATGCTCCTTCTTTGTATCTACAACCCAAATTGCTGAAGGCAATTTAGTCATGTTGCGGATACCTTCAAGGTTCTTTGTCAGCTTCTCGCGCTCACGGCGAAGAACAAGGAGTTCCTTCTTTGTAAGAACGAGATCGTTCTTAGTCTCTAGCTCTTCAAGCTCCTTGAGACGCTGAATTCGCTTGTAAACAGTTGGGAAGTTTGTAAGCATTCCGCCGAGCCAGCGCTCTGTAACGTATGGCATTCCTACGCGAGCTGCTTGTTCGATAATTGGCTGGTGTGCTTGCTTCTTTGTGCCCACGAAAAGAATGTGGCCACCCTTTGCAACAGTATCCTTAATGAAGTCATAGGCGCTATCAATGAGGCCAAGTGACTGCTGGATATCGATGATGTAGATGCCATTACGCTCTGCAAAAATAAAGCGCTTCATCTTTGGATTCCATCGACGAGTCTGGTGTCCGAAGTGGACTCCGCTGTCGAGGAGTTCTCGCATTGTTACAACTGCCATGACGGCATACTCCTTTATTGCATGCAGTAGCGCATGCACTCGGTTGTCGAACCAACAATCTGTTGGTTCCCTAGCATCCGAATACCGACGTATCGAATCCGATACGACCGAAATGGTTACCCATGTGAATGAGTCAGATGCGTGAAGTCAGCTCCAATATTTCTACGGGTGCTGCTGGTGGAAGTCTAACTGACCCACAGGCGCGCAATTTCCACACACTTTGGGCTTCACAGGGAGCAGGCGGGGTGGGCTGGGCCAGAGTTCGGCCATGAGAAACGGGAAAAATCAGATAAATCGGCTCGAAATAGCGAGCGCAGGAGTCGGGCTACTTCTTGTGGTCGCCTTGGCGATACCGAGTATTAAGCACGAGGGTGGGCTTGTTGGTAAGCCTTCTGTAGCCGCTCCGGCGAAACATGGGTGTAAATCTGGGTCGTGGCTAGGGAGGAGTGTCCCAAGATCTCCTGAACGGTGCGCAAATCCGCGCCGCCTTCGAGTAGATGTGTAGCGGCGGTATGGCGAAGCCCATGCGGACCCATCGTAGAGCCGACTGCAGCCATCGCGCCATAGACGACTTCCCGGACGGTCCGTTGATCGATCCGCTTTCCACGCGATCCTAGGAATACCGCGCTCCCCGAGCGTTCGTTGAGCAATTGTGGGCGCGCGTTCGTCAGATAATTCTGGAGCGCCTTCATCGCTGGGATTCCGAGTGGAACGGTACGTTCCTTATCGCCCTTTCCAATGACCTGAAGGGTATTTCGACTCGTATCGATACTCGATGCATCAAGTCCGCAGAGTTCAGAGACGCGAATACCCGATGCATAGAGAACTTCGATCATCGCAAGATCGCGAATGTTGAGAGGCGTGGGCTCTTCCCCTGCACGTAACTCCATCGAGGCCAGCACAATTTCGGTATCGGCAATATCAAGGACATCAGGCAAGGTTCGGTGCGCTTTCGGTATGGCAAGTGACTGCCCAATATCTTCCGGGATCCACCCTTCACTCGCCGCCCAATATGTAAAAGCTCTGATCGAGACGATCCGACGAGCAATCGTAGATCTGACCGCACCTCGATCGGTGAGATCTGCTAACCATGAGCGAAGATGCGAAAGTTTGAGCTCCTTAAATTCGGATACTCCAAGAGATTCAAGATGCTTAAGAAATGATTCAAGATCACTGACATAGCCCCTGATCGAATTCTCTGCGAGATTGCGCACCAGCGCGAGATGTTCCTCGTATTGGGCGATCAACTGCGCTGACATAAGAGTCAGACTACTCTGGCTTGCGACCCTGACGTAGTAATCCGAAGGTAACGGCATCTTCGAGCGCCATTGCCGATGCGGCAATCACATTTTCGTGGACGCCAATTGTGCTCCACTCCCCTACTCCATCACTTGTCTCAACCAAGACGCGGGTGACTGCCCCTGTGCCCAGGCGACCTTCGAGAATTCTCACCTTATAGTCTGTGAGTTCAAGTTTTGAAAGCTCAGGATAAAACTTAGCGAGGCCAGAGCGAAGCGCGTTATCGATCGCATTTACTGGGCCATTTCCTGTACCTGTTGCGACGATCTTCTCGCCAAGTGCCGTTATGGTGACAGTGGCTTCAGATGAAACCTCATCAGCTTCATTACGGTTGACCGTTGTCGCCCAATCATCGATCGTGAAGAAGTTGGCACGCTTGCCATCGAGTTCTTCGCGAAGCAGCAGTTCAAATGATGCATCTGCAGCTTCGAAGGTGAAGCCACGAGATTCCATCTCCTTAACGCGATCGACAACTCGCGTCACAACTTCCTTATTATCAGAGAGATCGATACCAAGTTCGCGAGATTTCAATTCGATAGAGGCGCGGCCAGCCATCTCAGAGACCAGCATCCGCATATCGTTTCCAACAGATTCGGGATTTTCGTGCTGGTAGAGCATCGGATCAACTTTGATAGCCGAGGCATGTAGTCCTGCTTTATGTGCAAAGGCCGAGACGCCTACGTAAGGCTGGCGGGGTGATGGCGCAACGTTTGTCACTTCTGCAACAGCGTGTGAGATGCGGAATGCTTCACGGAGAGACCCCGGTGGTAGCACCGCTTGTTTTTTCTTAAGTTCAAGGTTGGCAATAATCGAAACGAGATCGGCGTTGCCGGTGCGTTCACCATATCCATTGAGAGTTCCCTGCACATGCGTGACGCCAGCGTTAATGGCTGCAAGTGAGTTAGCAACTGCGCATCCAGTGTCGTTATGGCAATGAATACCAAGTCGCGCAGCAGAAGCACCAAGAACATCATTTACAACGTCAGCTAATTCATCTGGAAGCATGCCGCCGTTGGTATCGCAGAGCGCTACAACATCAGCCCCGGCCGTCATCGCCGTACGAACAACTTCAAGTGCATATGCTCTATTGGATTTGTAGCCATCAAAGAAATGCTCGGCATCGAGAAAGACTCGCTGTCCGCCAGCGCGCAAGAATTCGATCGAATCCTTGATCATGGCCAAGTTTTCATCAAGATTTGTTTTGAGAGCGAGGTCAACGTGTCGATCATGGCTCTTGGCAACGATCGTTACGGCAGGCGCCTGTGAATCTTGAAGGGCGCGAAGGAGTGCATCATCAGCAGCTTTAACGCCGGGACGTCGAGTCGCCCCAAATGCGACAAATGTTGCATTCTTAAACTTCACTTCTTTCGCTACGCGCGCAAAGAACTCAGTATCTTTCGGATTAGCTCCCGGCCATCCACCTTCGATAAACCCAACTCCCAAGTCATCGAGATGTCGAGCAATTGCAATCTTGTCATGAACAGAGAGGTTCAGACCTTCTTGCTGTGCGCCATCACGAAGCGTGGTGTCGTAGATATGAAAATTATCGGATACCGGCATTAGCAGACTCGCTTATTCCAGCCGTGCTTATCCTCGATCGTCCCGTGTTGAATTCCAAGAAGGGTTTCGCGGATCTGCGATGTGACTGGGCCAGGGTTGCCATCGCCTGTTGTCCACGTGCCATGAGCGCTCTTTGCGGCCCCAATAGGTGAGACAACTGCTGCGGTTCCGCAAGCAAAAATCTCGGTGATCTCACCAGATGCAACGCCATCACGCCAATCGTCAATGGAGAGCATTACCTCTTCAACCTTGTAGCCGAGGTCTGATGCAACAGAGAGAATTGAGTCGCGAGTGATACCTGGAAGTAGTGTGCCGGTAAGTTTTGGAGTAACAACCGTTGCACTGGCTCCACTTCCTTTTACGAAGTAGAGGTTCATGCCACCCATCTCTTCGACCCAACGACGCTCGGTAGCATCAAGCCAAACAACTTGATCGCAACCCTGTGCCGCAGCTTGCTTCTGAGCAACAAGCGAGGCTGCATAGTTGCCGCCGCATTTCGCCTCTCCGGTGCCACCAGGTGCTGCGCGAACATATTCGGTGCTTATCCAGACAGTAACTGCCTTTGATGGGTTGAAGTAAGCAGATGCAGGCGTTGCGATGAGTAGGTACATCGCCTTATTTGTTGGACGAACTCCAAGACCAACTTCTGTCGCGATCATAAATGGACGAATATAAAGGGACTCACCCACATTCGATGGCACCCAAGCTCGATCTTGCTTTACTAACTCTTCGACAGTCTTTACAAAGAAATCAACGGGCATCTCAGGGAGTGCTAACCGTGCCGCACTTCGCGCAAATCTTTGCGCATTCGCTTCTGGTCGAAAGAGGCTGATGCCGCCATCTGGCTGCATATATGCCTTCATTCCTTCGAAGATCTCTTGGCCGTAATGAAAGACTGCAGTTGCAGGATCCAAGGTCAACGGTCCATACGGCTGCAAAACGGCATCGCTCCAGCCATCAGCCTCACTCCACTCCGCAATCACCATATTGTCGGTGTAGTACTTGCCGAAACCACCGGCGGCAATCTTCTCCGCGCGATCGTGATCGCTGACGGGATTCTGATTGGGAGTGAGAGTGATCTTCATCGATGTCCCTTATCCTTTAAGTGATTCTGCGATTGCCGTTCCAACTTCGGCAGTGCTCCGTTTCGCGCTTCCACGGTTTTCTAGATCTCGAGTAACTGCTGCCGCAATTTCAGCTGCAGCATCGTGGTGACCTAAATGAGTGAGCATCATCGCAACAGATGAAATTGTCGCGGTCGGATCTGCCAACTGCTTCCCTGCAATATCCGGCGCTGATCCATGGATCGGCTCGAACATCGATGGGAACTTGCCTGTTGGATTGATATTGCCTGAAGCTGCAAGTCCGATTCCACCACTTATCGCAGCGGCGATATCGGTGATGATGTCACCGAAGAGATTATCGGTTACGACCACATCAAATCGGTGTGGCTGGGTGACAAAGAACATCGCTGCCGCATCCACGTGAATGTAATCAGTTGTTATTGCAGGGTATTCCTTTGCGACATCGTTAAATGCGCGCGTCCAAAGACTTCCGGCACGAGTCAAGACATTGTTCTTATGAACAAGTGTGACTTTCTTTCGCGGACGTTCCATCGCTCGTTCGAATGCATAGCGAATCGTTCGCTCTGCACCACGACGAGTATTAATGCTCTCTTCAGTCGCGATCTCATTCTCCGTGCCTAAAGCGAGAACGCCACCGGCACCGATGTATGGACCTTCAGTTCCTTCGCGGACAACAACAAAATCAACTTCACCCGGCTCGCGCAATGGTGATGCGACCCCTGGATAGAGTTTTGTTGGTCGCAAGTTGATGAAATGATCGAAGGCAAAACGAAGCTTCAAGAGCAGGCCACGTTCGAGTACTCCGCTTGGCACAGATGGATCTCCTACTGCACCGAGCAGAATGACATCTGCCTTCGCAAGATCAGCCATCACTGAATCAGGAAGAGTCTCCCCTGTCTTGTGCCAGTACTTGGCGCCAAGTTCATACTCACTCTTTTCAAATGTGAGGCCATGCTTGGCCGAAATTACATCGAGAACTTTGATCCCCTCGGCGACAACTTCAGGCCCAATTCCATCACCAGGAATGACCGCTAATTTGTAATTCGCCATCATGAAACCAAATTCACTGAGCGAACAAAATCAGCTCCAGTCTCTCTTTGGACTGTTGCAATGAGTTCTGCCGAGAGTGATGAGTCGACAGTGATCGCCATGAGCGCTTCCCCGCCTGCCTCATCGCGTGAGACCTGCATACCGCCAATATTTACACCGGCGTTGCCAAGCACGCTTCCGACATGGCCAACAACACCAGGACGATCGCTATAGCGAAGGAAGAGCAAGTTTGCAGTTGGTGGCAGATCGAGATCGAACTTGTCGATCGCAATGATCTTCTCGACTTTGCGAATTCCCATCAGAGTTCCGTCGACAATAACTGTCTTTCCATTAGGAAGGGCAGCGTGCAACGAGATCATGCTTCGGTAAAGAGGAGATTCAGCATCGGTCGTAACAGATGATGTCATGCCACGTTCTGCGGCAAGGCCCGGGGCATTCACATATGTAACATCTTCAGAACCTGTAGCGATGAGTGCACCTTTAAGAGCGCTCGTCGCCAAGATTGAAGAGTCATACTCTGAAATATCGCCTCGAACGTGGACACTAAAGCTTGCTGGCAATTCGCCACCAAGAATAGTTGCAAGTTGTGCCATCTTTTCAACGAGAGGAAGGCTTGGTCGAATCTCTTCGTGAATTGAGCCGCCCTTTACATTTACTGCATCGGGAACGAGCTCGCCGGCAAGGGCTTTGCGAACAGATACTGCGACAGCGATACCAGCACGCTCTTGAGCTTCATCAGTAGATGCTCCGAGGTGTGGTGTTGCCACAACGTTATCAAGTTCAAAGAGCGGTGAATCTGTGCATGGCTCTGTAGAAAATACATCGAGACCCGCACCGGCAACACGACCCTCTTTGAGAGCGTTATAGAGCGCAACCTCATCAAGAACGCCACCACGAGCAGCATTAATAATGCGCACAGTCGGCTTTACCTTTGTGAGCGCTTCTTCGCCAATGAGATTTGCCGTCTCCTTGGTCTTTGGTAGGTGAATCGTGATGAAATCTGAGACGCGAAGAAGTTCATCAAGGTCTACGAGGCGAACATTGAGCGCAGCAGCACGAGCTGGCGCCAAGTACGGATCGTATGCGACCACATCCATTCCAAATGCCTGCATGCGAGCTGCAACGAGCTGCCCAATACGGCCAAAGCCAACAATGCCAAGTGTCTTCTCGAAAATCTCAGCGCCGGTGTACTTTGAACGCGCCCATTTACCATTGCGAAGTGCTGCATGCGCTGGTGAGATAAAACGTGCGCTTGCAAGCAAGAGTGTGATGGCAAGTTCAGCAGCAGAGACAATGTTTGATGTCGGTGCGTTAACAACCATGACGCCAGCGGCGGTGGCCGCTGGAATCTCTACGTTATCAAGTCCTACGCCGGCACGCGCAATGACCTTCAACCCCTTTGCTGCAGCAATCGCCTCTGCATCCATCTTCGTTGCAGATCGAATGAGAACAGCATCGACGCCAGCAGCAAGTGCTGCAAGTAACTCGCCGCGATCTGCGCCATTGCAATGACGAACTTCAAAGTCAGGCCCTAGCGCCTCCATCGTGGCTGGGCTGAGCTCTTCCGCGATAAGAACAACAGGTTTAGCCACGTGCTGCATGACCTTCCTGGTAATCGTCCTTGTTGTTGCCCTTAACCCAGGACATCATCTTGCGAAGTTCGCGTCCAACAGCTTCGATTGGGTGAGTCTCACCCTTAGCGCGCAGCGCCTTGAATTCTGGTGCGCCAGCCTCTTGATCATCGATGAAGCGCTTGGCAAATGTGCCATTCTGAATATCAGCAAGGACTGCCTTCATATTCTCTTTAACACTTGGATCAATGACGCGTGGGCCAGAGACATAATCTCCGTATTCAGCGGTATCAGAGACTGACCAACGCTGCTTTGCAATTCCACCTTCGTACATTAGATCAACAATGAGCTTCAATTCATGGAGGCACTCAAAGTAAGCAACTTCTGGCTGATATCCAGCTTCGATCAAAGTTTCAAAACCATATTGAACGAGCTGTGATGCGCCTCCGCAAAGCACTGACTGCTCGCCGAAGAGATCGGTCTCGCACTCTTCAGTGAAGGTGGTGAGAATTCCACCGGCGCGAAGTCCGCCAATTGCCTTTGCATACGAGAGTGTAAGTGGCCATGCATTGCCAGTCGCATCTTGCTCGACAGCAACAAGTACTGGAACGCCGCGCCCGGCTGAGTACTCGCGACGGACGAGGTGGCCTGGACCCTTTGGAGCAACCATTGCGATATCGATATTTGCTTCTGGCTTGATATATCCGAAACGGATATTGAATCCATGGCCGAAGAAGAGAGCAGAACCTGGCTTGAGGTTTGGCTTGATTGAATCGTTGTAGATGTGGCGCTGAACGTGATCTGGCGCAAGGAGCATGACGACATCTGCTTCCTTCACTGCATCAGCAACTGAAAGGACGCGTAGGCCTTCTGATTCAGCCTTGGCCTTTGACGATGAACCATCAGCGAGTCCGATACGGACATCGACGCCACTATCGCGAAGGCTGAGAGCATGTGCATGGCCCTGAGAGCCATAACCAATCACAGCAACTTTCTTCCCCTGAATGATCGAGAGGTCTGCATCTTCATCATGATATTGAGTTGCCACTTGGTATTGCCTTCCTTTAGGTGAACTGATTAATTAAATGAACTTTTCGGTGAGACGAAGTCCTCGCTCCATTGCGACAAGACCTGATTGGACTAATTCCTTAATGCCATAAGGCTCAAGGACTCGTAAGAGTGCCTGAATCTTTTCGGCATTTCCGGTTGCTTCGATTGTTACGGCATCCTGTGCGACGTCGACAACCTTGGCACGGAATAGTTGGACGGTTTCAAGAACTTGAGAGCGATTCTCTGGAGTTGTTGAAACTTTGACGAGCAAGAGCTCGCGTTGGACTGAGGTCACTGGGTTTAACTGAGTGATAGAGATGACGTTAATCAATTTATCGAGTTGGGCAATAACCTGTTCGAGCGCATGGCCATCGACATCGATAACAATCGTCATGCGGGAGATATCTGGATTCTCCGTTGGGCCAACTGCAAGTGAATCGATGTTGTATCCACGACGGGAGAAGAGCGATGCAACGCGGGCAAGAACGCCAGGGCTGTTCTCAACGAGGACTGAGAGTGTGTGATTCTGTGACATTAGAGCTCCTGCGAATCCCAGACAGGCGCCATAGAGCGCGCGACGGTGATGAGGTCATTTGATGCGCCAGCTGCAACCATCGGCCAGACCATGGCATCTCGGTGAACCGAGAAATCAACAACAACTGGACGATCATTAATCGCCATCGCTTCATTGATAACGCGATCGACATCTTCTTTTCGTTCAGCACGCAATCCGACGCATCCCATCGCCTCGCCAAGTTTCGCGAAATCAGGAATACGCTTGGAATGTAACTCGGTATTTGAGTAGCGCTGGTTGTAGAAGAGGGTCTGCCATTGGCGAACCATTCCAAGTGATTCATTGTTAATGATCGCCACTTTGATAGGGATGTTATTGAGAGCGCAGGTAACGAGCTCTTGATTCGTCATCTGGAAACACCCATCGCCATCAATTGCCCATACGACTTTATCTGGTGCGCCAACCTTGGCTCCCATGGCTGCTGGAACGGCGTATCCCATAGTTCCTAAGCCACCTGAGTTCAGCCAAGTACGAGGCTTCTCATAATTAATAAATTGTGATGACCACATCTGATGTTGACCAACGCCAGCAACATAGAGTGCATCTGGTCCAGCTATCTGACCCAATCGCTGAATGACATATTGTGGTGAGAGCGAGCCATCCGTCGGCTCATCAAAGCCAAGCGGGAACTGCTCGCGCCATTGATTAACGGTGCTCCACCAACCACTGAGATCTGGCTTGCTCTTGGTAAAGACCGCCTTCAACTCTGGGATCAATCCCTTAATGCTGTTCTTTAAATCTCCTAGAAGGGCGACATCGACTCTACGATTCTTGCCGATTTCAGCAGGGTCAATATCAGCGTGGATCACCTTTGCATTCGGCGCAAAGCTTGAGAGCTTGCCAGTGACGCGGTCATCAAAACGAGCGCCTAGTGTGATGAGTAAATCTGACTTCTGAAGAGCCGTTACTGCTGCAACAGTTCCGTGCATTCCCGGCATGCCAAGATGTTGTGGGTGGCTATCAGGGAAAGATCCGAGCGCCATCAAAGTCGTCACCACTGGAGCCCCTGTGAGCTCTGCGAGCTCCATTAACTCTCTATGTGCATTAGCTTTAATGACTCCACCACCGACATAAAGCACTGGCGCACTTGACTGTGCAATCAGCGCTGCAGCATCGCGCAGAGCCTCCGATGCAGGATTCATGACTGGGTTATAACCAGCGAGCATTACTTCCCGTGGATAATCAAAAGTTGTGTTGAGCTGAAGCGCGTCTTTGGCTATATCGACGAGGACTGCACCGGGACGACCGGTCGATGCAATGTGAAATGCCTCAGCAATAGCGCGTGGAATATCTTTTGGATCGGTAACGAGAAAGTTGTGCTTGGTGACCGGCATGGTGATTCCGCGAATATCTGCCTCTTGGAATGCATCTGTGCCGATTGCACCTGATGAGACTTGGCCAGTGATTGCAACGATCGGAACCGAATCCATCTGCGCATCGGCCAAAGGTGTAACTAGGTTTGTCGCGCCAGGACCAGAGGTTGCAATGCAGACTCCGACTCGTCCGGTCGCTTGGGCATACCCAGTAGCTGCGTGGCCGGCGCCCTGTTCATGTCGAACAAGAATGTGGCGAATTTTGGAATCAAAGATTGGATCGTATGCAGGAAGAATTGCGCCACCTGGAATACCGAACATGACATCCACGCCTGCTTGCTCCAAAGATTTCACGAGCGACTGCGCCCCTGTTACTTCTTCACTCATGTTCATCTCCTTCCGCAAGATTGCGTTGCTATCACTGGTATCACTGTTAACACTGGTAATTCAGTCGGTAAATGAGAAACCCCTCAGTTTTTCCACTGAGGGGTAGCGCACTTTCTAGTCAGACTAGATAGCGCGCTCTCGAATCACCACTGATGATGTCATGGGTTAATTCTCGCTGACGCCGTGAAGTGAGTCAACCCCTGAGACGCAGATCTCAATATTTGAGCGTAGGTCGCCTCAACTAGTAACGGCTCCCCCCACTCCGGTCGCCTCAACTAGTAACGGCTCCCTGCGAAGCGCTTCCCACGACCTTCGAATACTTCGCCAAGACGCCTCTCTTGTACTTATGAGGGATCGGCGAGAAGTGCTTGCGTCGCTGCGCCAAGACGCTCTCCTCGACGAGCAGGTCCAATGTGCGGGCCTTGATATCGATTCGCACGATATCGCCATTCTCAACGAAGGCGATGGGTCCCCCATCAACCGCCTCTGGGGCAACGTGGCCAACACAGAGTCCAGTAGATCCACCCGAGAAACGACCATCCGTCAGCAGCAAGGTCGACTTACCGAGTCCAGCGCCCTTGATTGCCCCAGTGATCATCAGCATCTCGCGCATACCGGGTCCACCCTTTGGACCTTCGTAACGAATAACGATGACATCCCCGGCTTGAATGGTGCCATTTTCGAGAGCTTCCATAGCTGCTTGCTCGCGTTCAAATACTCGCGCGGGTCCTTCGAAATTCTCGACGCCAACACCGGCTGTTTTGCAGACTGCACCCTCAGGAGCGAGTGATCCACCAAGAATGGTAATTCCGCCACCAGCAGAGAGCGGGCTCTTGATTGCATGCAAGACATCGCCATCTGGATCAAGAGGTGTGAGGTCGGCAAGATTTTCCGCCATGGTTTTTCCTGTCACAGTGAGGCAATCACCGTGCAAGAAGCCCGCATCAAGAAGAGCACGCAATACGACTGGGATTCCACCGACGCGATCAATATCTGTCATGACATATTTGCCAAATGGCTTGAGGTCACCGAGCAGAGGTGTGCGCTCGCTGATGCGTTGGAAATCTTCGAGAGTGAGTTCGACCTCTGCCTCGTTTGCGATCGCAAGTAGGTGCAAGACCGCATTGGTTGAACCGCCTAGTGCCATCACGACAGTGATTGCGTTCTCAAATGCTTTCTTCGTCAAGATATCGCGGGTTGTGATTCCCTTGCGGATCAACTCGACAACAGCTGCACCAGCTTGGACTGCATAATCATCGCGGCGGCGATCAACTGCAGCAGGGGAAGCTGAACCTGGAAGTGAAAGACCGATTGCCTCACCGACTGCGGCCATAGTGTTCGCGGTATACATACCACCGCAGGCACCTTCGCCTGGGCAGATAGCGCGTTCAATCTCATCGACCTTCTCTTGAGAGATAAGTCCGCGAGCACATGCTCCAACTGCTTCAAAGGCATCAATGATCGTTACATCGCGGCCATCTACCTGGCCTGCGAGAGTTGATCCTGCATAGACAAAGACGCTTGCGACATCGATTCGCGCTGCTGCCATCATCATGCCAGGCAATGATTTATCGCAGCCAGCAAAGGTAACCATGCCATCAAGACGTTCTGCTTGCATAACGGTTTCAACAGAGTCGGCAATTACTTCGCGCGATACGAGCGAGAAGTGCATTCCTTCGTGGCCCATAGAGATTCCATCAGATACTGAGATCGTTCCAAATTGCATAGGGAATCCACCCGCTTCAATGACGCCTTTGCGTGATGCTTTTGCAAGGCGATCGAGTGAGAGGTTGCATGGCGTGATTTCATTCCACGATGATGCGATACCGATCTGAGGCTTCTTAAAATCGGCATCTTTCATGCCAACGGCACGGAGCATGCCACGTGCTGGAGCTCGCTCAAGTCCATCGGTGACAAGACCTGAACGTGGCTTCATCGAATTCTTCTCACTGCTCATATCTGCCCCTTAACCTTTTTAGCCTTAATAAACGGTTTAACCTTGACCCAAATGTTTAAGTAGAAGTTCGCGAACCTTTGCAGCGTCAGCTTGCCCACCGGTAGCTTTCATCACTGCTCCAATTAACGCGCCCGCTGCTGGAATATTTCCACCGCGGATGCGCTCTGCAGTATCTGGTTGTGAGGCAATGGCGGCTTCGATCGCGGCCATCAGGGCCGAATCATCAGAAACAACCTTGAGTCCACGCTTCTCAATAACCATTCGTGGATTTCCTTCGCCATTAATCACGCCTTCAACAACTTGGCGAGCCAACTTATCGGTAAGTTCACCTGATGCGATGAGCGAAATGATCTCTGCAATCTCGGATGGTTGAATAAGAGATGTCGGTGCAACTGACTTCTCATTTGCAAGGCGAGAAACTTCACCAAGCCACCAACTGCGCGCCTTTGTCGGTTCGGCCCCCAGGGCGACCGTCTCTTCGACAGTATCTAAGAGTTCGGCATTAACCATCGCGGCCATCTCTTTATCAGGGACTCCCCACGCCTCTTGCAACTTCTTTCGACGAATCGATGGCTTCTCAGGAAGCGCAGCCCGAAGTTCTTCTACCCAGGCAGGATCGGCGACGATCGGTAATAAATCTGGCTCTGGGAAGTAGCGATAATCCTCGGCAGTCTCTTTCGAGCGACCAGAGCGCGTCTCCCCTGACTCTTCCTGGAAGTGACGAGTCTCTTGAACGATTCGCTCACCAGCTTCGAGTCGATTTGCCTGGCGAATAATCTCACCGCGAACTGCTCGCTCGACCGAGCGAAGGGAGTTCACATTCTTTGTTTCAGAACGAGTTCCAAGAACCCCGCTATTACGCGGTGAGATTGAAACGTTCGCGTCGCATCGAAGTGAGCCCTGCTCCATCTTCACATCGGATACGCCAAGGGATCGGAGAATGTCTCGAAGTTCTGCAACGTAGGCGCGGGCAACTTCTGGCGCATACTTATCGGTACCGGGAATGATCCGTGTGACGATCTCGACAAGTGGAATTCCAGCACGATTGTAATCGAGGAGAGAGTGCTCTGCGCCATGGATTCGACCTGTCGCACCACCTACGTGAAGTGACTTTCCGGTGTCTTCCTCCATGTGTACACGTTCGATATCTACTCGGTAGACCTTTGGACCTTCTTCGGTCTCAATCGTGACATCGAGATAACCATTTACGCAGATTGGCTCGTCGTATTGCGAGGTCTGAAAGTTCTTTGGCATATCTGGATAGAAATAGTTTTTACGGGCAAAACGACTGAAAGGGGTGATCGAACAATTCAGGGCAAGTCCAATACGAATCGAGGATTCAACAGCCTTTGCATTCACTACTGGCAAAGATCCAGGAAGTCCCAAACAGACTGGGCAGGTCTGGGTATTTGGTGATGCACCAAAATCAGTTGCACATCCACAGAACATCTTTGAGAGAGTGTTGAGTTCGACGTGTACTTCAAGGCCTAGCGTTGGCTCATACTTTTCGAGAGCTTGATCGTAATTGAGTGCCATTACTTCACCGCCAACTCTGGAGCAGATGCGTAGAGCGGCTTACTCCAAGAAGATTCCAAAGCTGCTTCAAGAGTTCCACCGACTTGGTACATCAACTCATCCTTCATCGCTGGCGACATAATCTGGAACCCAACAGGAAGTCCATCCTCAGGGGCTAAGCCGCAAGGAAGGCTCATGCTGCCAATTCCAGCTAGGTTCACTGGGATAGTGCAGACATCGTTGAGATACATAGCAACTGGGTCATCGCTCTTCTCGCCGATTTTAAAGGCCGTTGTAGGACACGTTGGTGAAACAAGTACATCAACCTTTGCAAATGCAGCTTCATAATCTCGCTTAATCAGCGTACGTACTTTCTGCGCAGAGCCGTAATATGCATCGTAGTAACCCGATGAGAGGGCATACGTGCCAAGAATGATGCGCCGTTTCACTTCTCTACCGAAGCCAACTTCGCGCGTCATATTCATTACCTCTTCAGCAGAGCGAGAACCATCATCGCCTACTCGAATTCCGTAACGCATCGAATCGAATCGAGCCAAGTTGGACGATGCTTCAGATGGCGCAATGAGATAGTAAGCCGCGAGTGCATACTCAAAGCTTGGGGTCGAAACTTCAACGATTTCTGCACCAGCAGAGACGAGCGCTTCAAGTGCTTCATTAAAGCGTGTCAGAACTCCGGCTTGATAACCATCACCAGAAAGTTCTTTCACAACGCCGATCTTCATTCCCTTGATATCAAGTTTCTTTGCGGCATCGACCATTTTGCCGACGGGGGCATTGATCGATGTCGAATCTTTAGGGTCGTATCCAGCAATCACTTCGTGCAGCATCGCGGTATCGAGCACCGTGCGGGCACAAGGACCTGCTTGATCAAGACTGGATGAGAAGGCGACTAATCCATAACGTGAGACTGCGCCATACGTTGGTTTAACTCCCACAGTTCCAGTAACTGCTGCAGGCTGGCGAATCGATCCACCAGTATCAGTACCGATAGCGAGCGGAGCTTCAAATGCAGCGAGCGCAGCAGAGGAACCGCCGCCCGAGCCGCCAGGAATACGTGAAAGATCCCACGGGTTACGGGTAGCACCGTAGGCTGAATTTTCAGTTGACGAGCCCATTGCGAACTCATCCATGTTGGTCTTACCAAGGATGACAACGCCGGCCTTCTTTAAATTGGTGACGACAGTTGAGTCATATGGTGGGCGCCAACCTTCGAGCATCTTGGAGCCGCAGGTTGTCGGAACACCCTTTTGAGTGAGCACATCTTTGAGTGCAAGTGGCACGCCAGCAAGCGGATGAACCTTCTCGCCAGCTTTGCGAGAGGCATCTACAGCACTTGCTTGTGCAAGCGCACCTTCACGATCTATATGGAGGAAGGCATGGACATCGCCATCTACCGCAGCGATTCGATCAAAGTGGGCATTTGCTAATTCGACTGCCGTCACTGAACCAGCGGCAAGATCAGCCGACATTTGGGCTGCGCTCTGATGGATCATCTCAGTACTCACTCTTCACCTAAAATCTGAGGGACTTTAAAGCGGTCCTCTTCGCGGGCTGGTGCACCAGAGAGTGATTCCTCGGGAGTGAGACTTGGAACGACCGCATCCGGACGCATCACATTCTGCATTGCAATCGCATGTGAGGTCGGTGGGATATCTGCACCAGCCACGCCCTGAACACGGGAGACTGATTCAAGGATCAGATCCATTTCGGAGGCTAGGTGGTCTAGTTCGGCATCAGTCATTTCGATGCGAGCTAATCGCGCTAAATGCGCTACTTCATCTCGGGAGATAGCGGCCATTTCTTAACCTTATCGGATCTGGCCGCTGCCCCGAACAATCCAGGTTGTGGTTGTCATCTGCTCCAGCCCCATTGGGCCCCGGGCGTGCAACTTCTGATTTGAGATACCGATTTCAGCGCCAAAGCCCATCTGCTCGCCGTCGGTGAAACGAGTTGATGCGTTAACCATGACCGCGGCACAATCTGAGAGCGCAATAAATTGGTTTGCGTGCTCTTCATTCTCGGTGACGATCGCCTCTGTGTGGTTAGTGCCATATTTTTGTATGTGATCGGCAGCGCCGAGGAGATCCTTCACAACGGCCACATTCATTTCAAGTGCGTTGTACTCGGTGCTCCAATTTTCTTCAGATGCAGATCGGACGTCGATACCGTTCGCTTGTGCAATCACCGAAGTGGCGGCGTCGGCATGAATAATTACGCCATGGCTCGCAAGAGCTTCAAGAGCCGTTGGTAGGAATTTTTCTGCAATATCTTGGTGTACGAGCAGGGTCTCGGCTGCATTGCAGACACTTGGTCTATGCGTCTTCGAGTTGATCAGAATAGGCAGGGCTTTATTAAAGTCTGCAGCGTCATCGATATAAACGTGGCATACGCCAGCGCCGGTTTCGATCGTTGGCACTGTTGCCTCATCCACAACCATTCGGATAAGCGAGGCGCTTCCTCGAGGAATCACCAAATCAACTTCACCACGAGCATGCAAGAGCGCGGTAACTGTTGAGCGATCTTCTGCTGAAATATATTGAATAACATCTGGCGAGATCGCAGTTGTTGCCAAGACCTCTCGCATAATTTCGACGAGCACCTGGTTGCTTGATGCTGCCGAAGAGGATCCTCGAAGGAGCGCCGCATTTCCAGATTTCAATAATATTGAAGCGGCATCGACCGTGACATTTGGCCTTGCTTCATAGACCATTCCTACAACTCCGAATGGGACAGATTTTTGAGTTAACTCAAGTCCATTTGGAAGGGTGCGGGCATTAATAATGCGCCCCAGTGGATCAGGAAGATCTGCAACTTGGCGCATGCCATCTGACATTCCTTCGATCCGTTTTGCAGTCAATAAGAGGCGATCTTTCATTGACTCCGCCATACCTGACTCATCTGCACGTTTCATATCTTCGGCATTGGCCGCCAATATACGATCGGATTGCCGAGTGAGTTCACCCGCGATTGTGTACAGAGCGGCACTTCGAACTTCATTGCTCGCCGCAACAAGTGTGCGATTTGCCAGGCGTGCGCTCTTGGCCGTTTGCGAAATAATTTGGGCTGCATCCACAATCTAAGGTTACTGGCAATTACCATCTACTCATGCGCCTTTTATGGAAGATCCTTCGGAATAGCCTCATTGGATTTATCATCTTTGCTCTTGGCCTCACTGCCTTCTTTAAAGTGGTCCATTACCCAAATCCGATTGCCGCAATTCGACTCGGGTTAGCGCCCGCGTCAAAGACGCCAACACTCCTACCCTGGCATGTAGTGGCTCCCTCTACTGAGCCAATTACGCTACCAACAGCGCATGAGGCGATGCCGACAACTGTTGAATGGTTGGGCAAAACCGTTACCTGGCAGCAATTTCTCGACCTCTCAAATACCAATGCCTTTCTCGTCGTTCGCAATGGCGTTCTCACCTATGAGTACTACAACACCAAAAAATCAATTACAGCCACGACGCAACTCCCCTCGTACTCTGTTGCTAAGACCCTGACTTCGATCATCGCTGGCCAATTGATCGCTGACGGTAAATTGAAAGAGACCGATAAGTTTGTTGATTACTTCCCTGAGTACAAAACGGGTACGAGCTTTGATCAAGTCACGGTGCAATCACTTCTTGATATGCAGAGCGGCGTCGGAGTTTCCGATAATTATCCAACCGGGCCGCAAGGTTGGGGCGTTGCTATTGCACAAATGTATGCGACGACAGATATGAATTGGTTTGTTCAGCACAATCGAAAGATGGCCTTTACCCCGGGCAGTAAGGCCGAGTATCGAAGCGTTGACCCGCAATTACTTGGCATGATCATTCATCGCATCACCGGCATGAAAATTTCCGATTACTTCAGCAAGAATATCTGGCAACCAATTGGCGCAACAACATCAGCCACATGGAATGTTGATCACGTCGGTGGAATTGAGAAGACATTTTGCTGCTTCAACGCGAGTGCGAGAGATTACGCAAAGGTTGGCTTGATGCTCCTAAATAATGGAAGCACGGCCGCACATCACATCATCTCGCCCGAATGGATTAAGCGTTTAAGCACTCCAGTTGTAAAACTTGACTACGGTTGGGGCTATAGCGCCTATATGTGGCATCCATATCCAGGAACCAACATGATGCTCGGCTTACACGGCCAATTCGTCTTCATGAATCCGGCGACAAAGACCGTGGTTGTGAAACTCAGTGATAACCCAACTGGAAATGATCCAGATGTTGCAGAAGCTCGAGTTATTAATCAACTCGCAAATAAGTAAAAGTTAGATCAAGACTAAATCGTCACGGTGCACGAGTTCACGCTCGTACTCTGGTCCAAACTCGGCTGCCAACTCTTTCGTTGAACGGCCAAGCATTCTTGGAATTTCACTGGAATCAAAGGCCACCAGACCGCGTGCAATTACTGCGCCGTGATCAGAGATAAGTTCAACGGTATCTCCAGCGATAAATTCGCCTTCAACGGCGGTAACGCCAGCGGCAAGAAGTGATACCCCGCGCTCTTTAATGGCGATCGTCGCCCCTTGATCAAGAATGAGCTTGCCATGTGGAGTTGCTGCATGAGCAAGCCACAATAGTCGAGATGGGCGCTTATCGTGAATCGCGTGGAAGATGGTTCCGAAATCCTCGCCATCGAGTGCGCTCGTGAGTTGCTCAAGTGTGGTGAGAAGCATCGCCACTCCGGCACCCGTAGCGATTCGAGCAGCCTCGATCTTGGTGACCATTCCACCAGAGCCGACTCCGGATGAACCCACTCCACCGATTTCGATATCGCGCATCACCGTCACATCTTTGACTTCAGATATTCGCTTTGCATGCGCATGTGAAGGCGGGGCATCGTAAAGACCGTCAACATCAGTGACAAGGACGAGCAAATCAGCATTGACCAGGTGTGCAACGAGAGCCGCTAAACGATCGTTATCGCCAAATCGAATCTCTTGAACTCCAACCGAATCATTCTCATTAATGATTGGTGTTACATCTAACTGAATTAGTTTCAGAAGTGTTCTTTGTGCATTTTGATAATGAGAGCGTCGCACCACATCATCGATCGTGAGTAACACTTGAGACGAAATCAATGAATGACGCGAGAAAGAGCGGTTGTAATCAGCGATTAGTCGGCCCTGACCGACTGAGGCGGCAGCTTGTTGCGTAGCGAGATCTTTTGGCCGAGCGTTCAGCCCAAGTGGAGCGAGCCCTGCGGCAATTGCTCCAGATGAGACTAAGACGACTTCTTTACCACCAGCACGAAGTTGTGCAATCGTGTCGACAAGGGCATCAACGGCCTGAGAATTTAATCCTGAACCGGCCGAACCTGTAAGAGTTGAAGAACCCACCTTGATGACAATGCGCTTTGCGCTTTTAACATCGCTGCGATTCATTATTACTCCTCGACCACCGGAGTCTTAGGGTTTGCAATGTTGTACTCCCATTGACGTGAAATCTCATCATCGTTGAGTTGGTCTAGTGCATCATCGACGTATCGACCAGCCCAAGGAGATTCCAGACGTCGGTCAGTTCCCCGCGCACCTGCAAGAAGTTCGGCACCAGCTTCGATGGAAGGTTCCCAATCAAAGATCACAGCATCATCGCCATTACCGATGCGGACTTCATCTTTCGCCTTTGCACCCTTCTTAAAGAGTTCTTTCTCAACGCCCAAAGCTGCAAGGCGATCTGCGAGATATCCAACAGCTTCAGGGTTATGGAAATCGGTCTGACGAACAAAGCGCAATGGCTTCTCGCCTAGGACGCTAAATGATCCATCCTCGTTTGCAACAACTTTAAACCCAGCATCATTAACAGCAACCGGGCGAAGAACGATTCGAGTCTTCTCTTCTTTTGCTGCGCTCTTGCGAGCCTCTTGAATAATCCGCGCCATCGCATAATTAAATTCAGTAAGGCCAATATGTGATGCAGCAGAGATCTGATAGACCTCATATCCGCGAGCTTCTAGGATTGGCTGGACCATATCGGCCATCGCCTTTCCATCTGGTAGGTCGACTTTGTTGAGAGCAATAATGCGTGGGCGCTCGGAAAGTCCATTTCCATACTCAGCGAGCTCTGCTTCGATGATGTCGAAATCTTTTTCAGGATCTCGATCAGTTTCTAGAGTTCCGCAATCCAAGACCTGCACTAGCGCTGCGCATCGCTCGACATGTCGAAGGAATTCAAGGCCAAGGCCCTTTCCTTGAGATGCGCCAGGGATGAGACCTGGTACGTCAGCAACGGTGAAACGAGTGTCTCCAGCTTGGACCACACCCAGGTTTGGCACGAGCGTTGTGAATGGGTAGTCAGCAATCTTTGGACGCGCAGCTGAAATCGAAGCGATAACCGATGACTTTCCTGCGCTTGGGAATCCAATCAAGCCAATATCTGCCACTGACTTAAGTTCGAGAATAAGTGTGCGCTCTTCGCCTGGCTCACCTTTAAGAGCAAAACCTGGTGCGCGACGCTTTGACGATGAGAGTGCAGCGTTACCTAATCCGCCCTTGCCACCCTGGGCTGCGATGAAGCGAGTTCCTTGACCCACGAGATCTGCGAGTGTGTTGCCAGCAAGATCTTTCACAACGGTGCCATTTGGAACTTTGAGGATCATGTCATTGCCCTCGCCGCCATTGCAATAATCGCCATAACCCGGGCGACCACCTGTTGCTTTGCGATGTGGAGAGTGGTGAAAATCTAGAAGTGTTGTGACATCGGTATCGACAACAAGCATGATGTCACCACCGCGGCCACCATTACCGCCGTCAGGTCCACCAAGTGGCTTGAACTTTTCACGGTGGATAGAGACGCAACCATCTCCACCATTTCCGGCAGAGGCATTGAGTGTTACGCGATCAACAAATGAAGCCATCTCTTGCCTCTCCCTTCTCTTTCAATCATTTTTAATTGCTTGCAATAAAAAAGCGGGCCCGCAGAGCGCGGACCCGCTACTTTAAAATCCGCTTTTTAGGCGACCGGAGCAGCTGCAACGATGTTGACGACCTTGCGACCGCGTGCGCGACCGAACTCAACAACACCAGCTGAAAGTGCGAAGAGGGTGTCATCTTTACCGATGCCAACCTGTGCACCTGGGTGGAAGACAGTGCCACGCTGACGAACAAGAATTTCGCCTGCCTTTACAACCTGTCCACCAAAACGCTTAATTCCGAGGTACTGCGCATTTGAGTCGCGACCATTTCGTGTGGAGGAGACTCCCTTTTTACTTGCCATTTCGCACCAACCCTCTATTGCTCTCTTATACTCGGAAAAATTACTTGCTAATCGCGGTGATCTTCACACGCGTAAGCTGGGAACGGAAACCTTGGCGACGGCGATAGCCAGTCTTGTTCTTGTAACGAAGGATGTCGATCTTTGGACCTTTGGTCTCTTCGAGAATTTCGCCTGCAACCTTCACGCCGGCAAGAGCCTTTGGATCGGATGTGACATTTGCACCTTCAACGAGAAGAACTGCTGGGAAAGATACTGATGCGCCAACTTTTGCATCGATACGATCGACAGTAATGGTGTCGCCGACGGCAACCTTCTCTTGACGGCCGCCTGCTTTAACAATCGCGTACACAGTGACACCTTCCTACAGTTCAATCTAGCGATCTCTCATGAGATCTATGGATAAGCACCGAGATTCACTCGGGCAGAGGGTAAGGGTACGGATTAGCGACCCTCGAGGTCAAACTGGCTAGATATCTAGCCGGGGTATCCGGCCAGATCGAGCCAATTCTCGTTTATTGGGGTTTATTCTCGTTTATTCAGGGGTGATAATCCCTGTGCTCACCGCACGGCGACGCTTGCGGGCCCCTGGCTTAGTGCTTGGGACGCTGGAATCACTGGCTGAATCACTGGTTGAGGGCGTCGAACTAGTCGAACTCTCCACCACCGTCACTTCGCTCTCTGCTTCGGTCTCTAGAGCTGATGACGCTGAAGAAGCTGATGGGGCCGCAGACTCAGTCGTTGGCTCCTCATCGTCATAACTCTGTGGGACATAACGCTGATCCATATCCTTATCGAGCGCAGTCTTCTTCACCGGCTCTGAATGGATATGAATTCCTCGACCGCCACAAGATTCACACGTGGTTGAGAAGGCTTCAATCAGACCTTGACCAACGCGCTTTCGCGTCATCTGCACAAGTCCGAGTGAGGTCACTTCAGCAACCTGGTGCTTTGTGCGATCTCGCCCAAGGCACTCAACGAGCCTACGCAAAACTTGGTCACGGTTAGATTCAAGTGCCATATCAATGAAGTCGATGACGATGATTCCACCCATGTCACGAAGGCGAAGTTGGCGCGCAATTTCTTCTGCTGCTTCCAAGTTGTTCTTAGTAACAGTCTCTTCTAGGTTGCCGCCCTTGCCGATAAATTTACCGGTGTTAACGTCAATCACAATCATTGCCTCAGTGCGATCAATAACAAGTGATCCACCAGATGGAAGGTAGACCTTGCGATCGAAAGCTTTCGCAAGTTGCTCTTCGATGCGATGCTCTACAAACATGTCGCGAACGCCGGTCCACTTTTCAATCTTGGTAGTGAGTTCTGGGGCAATATGTCCAAGATAATTATTGATGTCATCCCATGCTTCGTTGCCTTGAACTACTAGGCGGCGGAAATCCTCGTTAAAGATATCTCGGATAACGCGAACTGTGAGATCAGGTTCGCTGTAGAGAAGGGATGGCGAAGATGTTGAAGGGTTTTCAGCCTTCTCTTGAATATCTTCCCATTGTGTCTTTAAGCGCAAGACATCGCGTTCGAGCTCTTCCTCTGAAGCGCCTTCAGAAGCAGTACGAACGATCACGCCAGCTTCTTCTGGAATGAGATTCTTTAAAATAGATTTTAAACGACTTCGCTCTTGATCAGGAAGTCGGCGGCTAATACCGCTCATTCCGCCACCAGGTACATAAACTAAGTAACGACCTGGCAAGCTGATCTGGCTTGTAAGGCGGGCACCCTTCTGTCCAATTGGGTCCTTAGTTACCTGAACGAGTACCGACTGTCCGGTCTTCAGCACATGCTCAATTTTGCGAGGTGCGCTATCGCTCAGTCCGGCTGCATCCCAGTTCACTTCACCTGCATAAAGCACTGCGTTTCGGCCCTTGCCGATATCAACGAATGCCGCTTCCATTGATGGAAGGACGTTCTGGACTCGACCTAGATAGACGTTTCCGACATAGGAAATATTTGAGTTTCGATTGACGTAATGCTCAACCATAATCTTGTCTTCAAGAACAGCGATCTGAGTGCGATCTCCAACTTGGCGAACCAACATCTCGCGGTCAACTGCCTCACGACGGGCAAGGAATTCTGCTTCGGTAATGATTGTTCCGCGGCGACGAGTGAAATCGCGAGGCTCACGGTCATAACGATCGCGACCTCCACGGTCATTGCGGTCACCGCGGTCATTGCGGTCATTGCGGTCATTGCGGTCACGACGATTATTTCTTCCGCCCCGATCGCCTCGATCATTGCGGTCATTACGGTCGCGACGCTCGGTACGAGTTGGGCGATCTTCGGCGCTGCGTGGTTCGCGAACTTTAACAACGGTGACGACACCATCTTCATCGACAGTCTCACCAGGTGTGACTCCTTCACCGCGTGCGCGGCGACGGCGACGGCGATGTGTCGATCCGACCTCTTCGCCCTCATTCTCGTTGGAGATGTGGCCCGCGTCTTTATCCTCGCTATCGGAATCATCGATATCAAGTGAAGTCTCTGTCTCAGCTGATCGCCCTGCACCGCTTCGTCCGCGACCACCACGACGGCGATTGCGATTACGACGTGGTCCCTCTGAACCCTCAGAAGATGAGTCTTCAGATGCTGATGAAGTATCGGATGCTGAATCTGCCTTCTCGCTTTTTTCTACGACTGCTTGAGCGGCAGCCTTTTTCGTTGTCTTCTTTGGCGCCACAACCTCTGGCGCAGCTTGAAATAGTGGAACCGGAATTGCTGCGGTCTTCTTTACACGCTTTGGAGCGCTCTCAATATCCGGGGTAACTTCTGCGAGCGGTGCATTCGCAGCCTCGGCAACTTTAGAAGCTTTAGAAGATTTGGATGCCTTAGAAGAATTAGAAGATTTGGAAGCGGTGCTCGGCTCAGCTGTTTCAACCGTTGCCTTTTCGCTCTTATCTGCGGCCTTTTTTACAATGCGCTTACGCGACTTTTTTGGCTCTGGAGCCATAACGGTAAATCCTCAATCCTTGTAATCAATCCTGATGAGGTCTCAACTCTTTCGAGCGATCCCTTGAACCCAATGGTGAGTTCTATTTCCTAAAATCTTCGAGTTCGCGAACTTCTCGTGGGCCACAGATCACTGTGGGCGAGGCGCATTTACTCTGCCGAAAGTATGGCAGATGGTTACCGTGATCTCAAATGAACACTCTGGAGGAGCCCAAGCCCGACCATATTGGCAAACATGCTGGAGCCACCGTAGGACATGAAGGGAAGTGGCACGCCTGTCATTGGCATCAGCCCCATCGTCATTCCAATATTTTCAAAGGTTTGGAATGCAAACCACGCGATGACACCTATGCAGACTAATCGACCGAAGATATCGGTCGTTCGTTGAGCAATGGCAAAGGCTCGTATAAAGAAGAGACCAAAGAGCAAGAGGATGAACCCTGACCCTAGAAATCCAAGCTCTTCTCCCGCGACGGTAAAAATAAAGTCGGTCTGTTGCTCAGGCACAAAGCGTCCATTTGTTTGAGGGCCGCTGAATAATCCACGGCCCAAAATTCCACCAGAACCGATAGTGATACGCGATTGCCGGAGTTGATAACCGCTTTGTTGCGGATCAGCCGTAGGATCAACGAAAGATTGCAAACGCTTCACTTGATACTGATGAATTACTCCAGCTTTGACTGCAACAACGCCCGTCAAGATTCCAACGAGTAGCAAACCAACCACCCAACGACTTGGCGCCCCCGAGACTCCGATTATTGCAATCACTGCGGCCGAGATGATGAGTGCCTCGCCGAGGTCAGGTTCGAGCATGATCAATCCCATTGGGATGAGTGCGACCGCCAGAGCCTTGACGACATCCATATGTGTGGGAGCAGAATCCTGATCCCGTGCCTCAGCGAGCAACATTGCCATACCAATAATGACGGCAATCTTCGCTAACTCTGCAGGTTGCAATGTGAACCCACCGGGGAATGAAATCCACGAACGTGCGCCATTGATGGTGCTTCCCACTCCAGGGATTAATACTGCGATTAATCCGAGGATGCCGATTCCCCAGACAAATGGTGTGTAAGCACGGAGCAATCTATAGTCGACGAGAGTTGTTCCATAAGCAAGCAGAAGACCAATAAAGATATTGAGGACGTGGCGCTTTACGTAATATTGTGGATCAAGACCCTGCGAAGCAAACCACTGCTTGGTCGCCGCCCACACGAGTAGCGTTCCTAAAATTAAGAGCAGACCGACTGCATAATTTAGTTGCTTGTCGTAGCCCGAAATATTCTCGCGAAATGATCGTGCCCGCCTGCTATTGCCGAGTAATTTGCTCATTTCTTCATCACTCCAGCCGGCAATTTCGCATATTTTGGATCAACCTTTGGGATCGAAGATGGTGGGCCACTATCTGGATATATCGCCTTAGCAGGGTTCACCTTATTACCGACGACGCCAAAAATCGCTGAATAAATATCTTTGACTCCCACCGCGGATACGGATGCTCCAAAACCGCCTTGGCTCACCATCATTACCACTGCATAACGTGGGGATGAACTTGGCGCAAAGGAGGCAAACCAAGAAGTGTCATCTTTAGCGCTGCCATTTGGATTACGGCCTAAGACCTGGCCGGTACCGGTTTTACCAGCTACTTCAATGGGGTAATTTGCAAAGACTCCAGCTGCTGTTCCGCGAGTGGCAACAGCCCGGAGAGCGCTATGCAAAAAAGTTATATCGGAAGAGGTTGCAGGTGCGCGACCATTCGAAACTGGAGTAAATGATTTTATAACTTTACCTTCAGGCGAGACGATCGCCCGAACAATTTCCGGCTTCCACAAGGTTCCGCCATTGGCTATTGCCGCATAGAGATCTGTCAGCTGCAGTGGTGTTACAAGGGTGTCGCCCTGCCCAATTGCAAAGTTCACCGCATCGCCGGCGCGCAATTTATTTCCATCCAGACAGTTCTCATGCGCGATCGCAATTAAATATGGTGTGAGATCTGACTTCTTGGCGCGCGAGGTGAAGTTGCAGTAGAACGACTTATTCGCATCGTAATAATCTTGCTTCCACTGACGATCTGGGAGTCGACCAGGTAACTCACCAGGAAGGTCGATGCCAGTCTTCTTTCCTACGCCAAAGCCCCGTGCTGCATTAAAGAAATAATCATTGAGTGAGGAGTGCGGTCTAAGGCCACCATCCTTTAGCCACTGATCAAAGGCGATTTGATACCAGATTGTGTCGCACGAGACCGCAATCGCTTCATTCATGTCGATGCGACCTTGGGACTTCGTTTCAAAGTTTCTAAAAAGTTGAGTTCCGACTTGAAGTTGAGCCGGGCAGTCATACCTAGCTTTTAAGTTATATCCAGCGGCAGAGGCGGCAACAACTGAGACCGCCTTAAACGTTGATGCCGGCGCATACACACCTTGTATTGCACGAGAGAGGGCAGGCACACCCTTTGAGGCGCTAAAGAGATCCTTAGCTTGTTGTGTGGTTAAACCCTTCTGCCACATATTTGGGTCGTACGTTGGGTATGAAGCCATGGCGAGAATTGCACCATTCTTTACATCCATCACAATCGCAGCGCCAGAATCAGCGTGATAGCCGAGGGATCTTGAGCGAGCTACAGAAGAGGCAAGGGCAGCTTCGGTTGCAGCCTGGAGACGCGCATCGAGATGCGTCACGACATTATTTCCCGGGATCGATTGCGTATTTTGTGAAACCGAAGTGATCGCCTCTTTGCGATCGACGATCAACGTCTTCACGCCAGGCGTCCCCCGAAGATAGCTGTCGTACACATATTCAAGCCCAGATTTACCGACGATCTCATTTCGATGGTAGTTCTTACTTGTATTCAAAAGATCCGAATCAGTGACGATGCCGGTGTATCCCAAGACGTGTGCGGCATTCTCTCCAGCCAGCGATGGATAACTTCGAATTGGAACTGGGGCGGCATCTACACCTGGGAAGAGAGATGGATTCTCTAGCACTTTGAGTGCCTGTGCCTCGGTTGCAACCTTCGTCAGTGGAATTGGTTGTTGCCGAGTCCCATTCCAACAGCCAGCACGCTGACCAATAGCGAGTTCGCCACACAAGCGAGTTTTCGTGAAAACATCCGCGGGCTTAAGCGAGAGAAGTTTGGCGAGGGTGGCAAAGACGGTCATACCTTTATCAGGGAGCGCATCTGTCGCACTTCGATTGACTGTGATCTGCATGCCGGGACGATCCATCGCCAGGGGCAATCCCGAACTATCAGTGATGGCGCCGCGGGTTGCAGGATTGACGATATCTCTGCTCTGAATACTCAAGGCCGCATTCTGATATTTCAATCCACTTGCAACTTGCAAAAAGAAGAGTCGACCAAAGAGCGCAAGCATGAGCGATAGCACAAGGGTTTGCGTAACAACCAGACTTAGCCGCGAACGCTGATTCATATTCTCTCTCGAGAGCCGATCGTTGTCTCGCGAATAACGAGGAGCACTGGCATAAAGAATGGCGCGAAGATTAGGGTCCAGAAAAAGTTTCCACCGATGACAAGTGTCGCTCTACCAAGTGAACCTGTGGGCTGCCCAAGAAGTGCATTAATCACCAAATAGGTGATTAAGGAGAAGACGGCACCTAGACCGACAAAGAGTCCGAGGCCAACCGGCCTGCTGACAATGCCATCGATGCTTTCGGCGTTAACGGCGATGAGATAGGCAATAGCCGTAAGTATTAACGCCCAAATCCCAAATGGCGCATCAGATGATGGCGAAAGGTCGAGAATTAATCCACCAACAAATCCAAGAATGACAGCTCCAGTTCGGTTTTCAAGAAGAACCATTGAGATCAGCACCGCGAGATAGAAGGAGAATCCCGTTACAGGCAGGTGGATCCTAGAGACGAGTGTCTCCTGAATGACGAAGATGAAGAGCAAGAGGCTCGCATTTAATGCAATTCGTACGGGGCTCACGGCGTCGCCTGTTTCGATGCTTTTGGTGATGCTGTTGGCGAAATGGCACCCGCGCTTAGGGAAGGTGATGGCGTTGGCGTCACATAGACCGTGACGGTTGGCACCGGCGTCGGATTAATCATGGATTTTGGTGCCGTGGTTGGCGCGCTGATAATGACAGAGACAACGCCGACATTTCCAAGATCGCTATAGCTTTTTACCGAGGCTGTCTGAGTCAGAGTTGCTGAAGAGTGGTCAACAGAGGTTACATAACCTACGGGAACGCCCGGTACAAAAGGCCGATTGTTATCGCTGCCATTTGTGAAAAGAACGTCACCATTACGTATATCGCCAGCAGGATCGAGAAGCTGGAGCGTAAAACCAGATGATCCAGTGCCGCTCAACACACCAACACTTTGATTGCGAGCAATTCGTACGCCAACTTTGAAGGACGGATCGCTCATCATGAGCACGATCGCTGAATGCGCATCGACGCTCTTAACCACACCAACGAGTCCGTGCTCTGAAATTACAGTTTTATCTACCGATATGTGATCCGCACTGCCGGCATCGATAGTAATGGTTTGCGAAAAACTAGATGCCGAGTCATGTCCTACTACGCGAGCCGAGACGACGCGATATCCACCTCGACCAGCTAGATCAAGGACTCCTCGCAACTCTTTCAGTTGACCTTGAATATCTTTATTAACGAGCACTTGCGTCTTTAATCGTGCATTCTCGCTCTGAAGGTTTTCGATCGCTCGCTTCTGGCTTGGGAAATTTTTCACATCGCCAAAGAAACGCCCGATAGGTGAGAAGATATTTGAAACGCTCTTTTGGATTGGGGCCAAGAAACCTTGAGTTGCACTTCGTGAACTCTTAGTTGCAGTCACCCCTCGCAGGTCGAGAGTAATGAGAAAGAGCGACGTGACAAGCAAAATCACGAGCAGCAGCCGTGACCGGTTACCTCCGCCGCGTGCCAATTAGCGCTTCTCCGTTATCTAAAGTTATCTAGAGTTATCCGGATTAACGGCGTGGCTCTGAGATCAAGACCTTTTCCAAGGCTTCGAACTCTTCTACGCACTTGCCTGAACCTTCAGCAACGGCTTGGAGTGGGCGCTCGCAGATGTGAATCGGCATACCGGTCTCTTGGCGTAGACGTTCATCGAGTCCGCGAAGCAGTGCGCCGCCGCCAGTGAGAACGATTCCACGGTCCATCAAATCTGATGCGAGCTCAGGTGGGCACTTATCAAGCGTGCTCTTCACGGCATTAACGATCTGGTTTACCGGCTCTTCAAGGGCCTTACGAATATCTTCAGCCGATACCAGGATGGTCTTTGGAAGGCCTGTTGCGAGGTCCCGGCCGCGAATCTCTGCGTCAGGTTCACCAGGGAGGCGATAAGCAGAGCCGATTGCCATCTTGATCTCTTCAGCTGTGCGCTCACCTAGAAGTAATGAATATTCGCGTTTTACCCAATCGATAATTGCTTGATCAAGCTCATCTCCACCAACGCGGATCGAGAGCGCTGTCACGATTCCTCCGAGTGAGATAACAGCGACTTCAGTCGTACCACCACCAATATCAACGACCATGTTTCCGGTTGGCTCATGGATCGGTAGTCCTGCACCAATAGCTGCCGCCATTGGTTCTTCAATAATGTAAACCTTACGCGCACCTGCTGCATAGCCCGCATCTTTCACTGCACGTTGCTCAACACCTGTGATTCCTGATGGAACACAGACGACAATACGAGGCTTTGCTAAATAACGACGACGATGAACTTTCTGGATGAAGTAACGAAGCATGCGCTCGGTAGTATCAAAGTCAGCGATAACGCCATCTTTAAGCGGGCGGATTGCGACAATATTTCCAGGTGTACGGCCAATCATTCGCTTCGCTTCTAATCCAACTGCGAGGATTGCGCCAGTATCTTGATTTACTGCAACCACAGATGGCTCATTGAGAACGATTCCACGACCGCGTACATAAACCAGAGTGTTCGCTGTGCCAAGATCTACTGCCATATCTCTTCCGATGAAGGACATACGGCTTGTCTTTGCTGGTTTTTGTGCCTTCTTTAAATCTTCTTCGGTAACTACCTTGTTGTTGTTCATGCGAGTCCCTTCACATCTGCGGCGAACCAGATACCAATTTCACGTGCCGCTGATTCGGCCGAATCAGAACCGTGAACGATATTTTGGACCACCTTTGTACCTTGGTCACGAGCGAGATCGCCACGAATAGTTCCTGGTTCTGCAACCGTTGGATCTGTAGTTCCGGCGAGCTTTCTAAAGCCTTCGATGACACGATTTCCTTCGGCGATGATCGCAACGACAGGACCTGACATCATAAATTCAACGAGTGGTTCGTAAAAAGGTTTTCCTTCATGCTCGGCATAGTGCGCTGCGAGAATTGAACGATCTGGTTGAACCATTTTAAGTGCCGCGATCGTGTAACCCTTTGCCTCAACGCGACGCACGACCTCGCCGATTAAATTACGACGGACGCCATCAGGCTTTACCAGAATCAGGGTTCTCTCTACGCTCACTGCGGCAGTCTACTTTGGATTGGCCGAAGCCTTAAATTGACCTTGATTCCTGAGCTTTCTCAGGATTTTTCTTCATTCTCTGCCTGATCGCGCAAGAAGGCGGCTCTGATCGCCTCGCCTTTTCGGCCAACGACATAAGCGGTGACCCAGAGCCCTGCGAAGAGGGTCCCCATGAAATACATCAAAGGCACAACAACACCGTAAGCGATTAATGCAATCTGCACAGCCGAGCCAATAATCCAACCTCGGATCGATTTCATAGTACCGACGGTGAGCAGGCAGGCAAGTGCGATGATGCCGCCGATCCAGAGCGCGGTGGCGCCGTGATTATCTTTGGCAAGCAATAGTGCAAAACCCATCAAGAAAAATTCCATCGATATAACGGCAGACCCAAGTACTCTCATGCGTTCTTAATCTTTCGGATGATTCCTCGAGTTTCACCGGCTGTCACTACTGATCCAGTGATGACGACTGCGGATACGCCTTCGCTTACCTGATTGATCAAAGTGCATTGCTCGACTGCGTAGGTGATGGCTGCATTCAAATTATCTTCTTTAAATACTCGTTCGGAGCCAAATACTTTCACAGCCTCTTGATACAAGGCTTCTACTGGGAGAGCACGTGGTGATGAATTTTGAGTGACCACAAGCCGATCGATAATCGGCTCGAGCTCGAGCAGAACGCCGTGGACATCCTTCTCCCCCAATATCGCAAGCACGCCGAAGATCGATTCGAAATCAAATTCAGCTTCGAGCGTCTTAGCAAGGGCGCTTGCGCCATGAGGGTTATGTGCAGCATCAACAATGACAGTCGGATCTCGATGCAATATCTCGATTCGTCCCGGTGATTCAACTCCGGCAAAGGCTTGTCGAACCAAATCATCATCCAGCTTTACGCCAGCAAATGCCTCGACTGCAGCAAGTGCCACTGCCGCATTACTCGCCTGATGAGCACCATAGAGAGGTAAGAAAATATCGGTGTATTCACCGTGTAAACCATTGATGGTTACTAATTGGCCACCCACCGCTAAGTCGCGTTTTGCTACAGAGAACTCGACTCCCTCGCGATGTGGGATTGCCGACTCAGCAAGTATTTTCGCCGTGAGTACAGTTGCAGCTTCCATCGGCTGAGCGGCAAGAACCACATGTGATTCATGCTTGATGATTCCAGATTTGGTGAGGGCAATCTCTTCGAGAGTCTCGCCGAGGTATTCGGTGTGATCTAATCCAATTGGTGTAACAACAGATACCTGGCTCTGCACAACATTTGTCGCATCCCACTCCCCGCCCATGCCGACTTCAATGATCCCAATATCTACTGGGAATTCAGCAAAAGCGACAAAAGCTAATGCGGTGATCGCCTCAAAGAAAGAGATTGGGTGAGGCTGTTTTGAATCGACGAGATCAAGATAGAGCGCAATATCGTTATAGGCCGCGATCATTCCTTCTGGAGTTATCGGTTCACCGTTGATCGAGATTCGCTCTGTAAATGACTCCAGATGCGGACTAGTGAATCGACCGGTTCTATAACCGAGAGTATGCATGAGTGCATCAATCATGCGTGAAGTGGTCGTCTTACCGTTCGTGCCAGTGATGTGGATCGTTGGATAAGTCAGCTGCGGATCGCCAAGTACGAAACAGAGCGCTGCAATACGATCCATCGACGGCTCGAGTCGACTCTCGGGCCAACGCTTTAGGAGCGCGGCTTCAATGAGATCGAGCGCTTGAAGATCTTCTGGAGTACTCATTTATTTTGCCGGCAACGCTGCAAGTGCAGCCGTCATGCGTTCGATATCCGCAGTTGTCTGCGCGAGTCGTTCACGGATCTCGGTTACAACCTCTAACGGGGCCTTCGCCATAAATCCTTCGTTATCCAGTTTTACCTTTGCCGTCGCGCGATCCTTCTCGGCTTGAGCAAGATCTTTTGTGAGGCGTGCGCGTTCCGCGTTAACATCGATCGCACCAGATAGATCAAACTCAATCGTTACTGGACCAACTTCGATCTTCGATGCAAAGTTGCCTTCATCTTCCCCACCCGCATTAGGGGCATCGCATCGAACGATGAAACGAATAGCCGCTTCATAACTTGAGAGAGAACCAAGGTTAGCGAAGCGAGCAAGTATCTTGGCAGATCCTTTGATGCCTTGGTCATTACGGAATCGACGTATCTCGGTAATGATCTCTTGAATTCTCACTACGTTGGCTGATGCATTTTCATCGACGTGCGAAGCATTAGCTTCAGGCCATGAAGCGGTAACGAGTGTCTCTTTACCAGTGAGGTTGCACCAAAGTGCTTCGGTGATAAATGGCATCGCCGGGTGCATTAAACGAAGAAGATTATCTAGGACATAACCGAGTACTCGTGCAGAGTGAGCCGCCGATTCCCCGCCCGCAGCAAAGGATGACTTTGAAAGTTCGAGATACCAATCGCAGAGGTCATCCCATGCAAAGTGATAGATAAGTTCCATCGCCTTTGAAAATTCATACTTTTCGAGAAGCGCATCCGCTTCGACGAGTGTCGCGTTAAATCGAGTGAGTACCCATTTGTTGATGTCATCAAGTGATTCAAAGTCAGGGAGTTCACCTTCAACGGTCGCACCGTTCATGAGTGCAAAGCGAGATGCATTCCACAACTTGGTTGCGAAGTTACGCGCACCGGCAATCCACTCCTCGGCAAGGGCCTGATCGCTACCTGGATTAGCGCCTCGTGCCAAAGTAAATCGGAGCGCATCAGATCCGTACTTATCCATGAACTCAATTGGATCCACAGTGTTTCCGCGAGACTTCGACATCTTTTTACCAAATCGATCGCGAACCAATCCATGCAAGGCAATGGTGTGGAAGGGTTGCACGCCATCCATGGCAAAGAGCCCAAAGAGCATCATGCGGGCGACCCAGAAGAAAAGAATGTCGTATCCAGTAACGAGCACACTCGTTGGATAGAACTTCTTTAAATCATCGGTTTCGGTCGGCCAGCCAAGAGTTGAGAATGGCCAGAGCGCCGATGAGAACCAAGTGTCGAGCACATCAGGATCTTGTGTGAAGCCTGCCGGTGGCTCTTCATCAGGACCGCAGACAACAATCTCATCGTTAGGTCCGTAATAGACCGGTATGCGATGGCCCCACCATAATTGGCGAGAGATGCACCAGTCGTGCATATTGTCGACCCACTCAAAGTAACGTGGCTCAAGTTCAGTAGGTTCAATCTTCACGCGACCATCGCGCACGGCATCGCCTGCAGCTTTTGCGAGTGGTCCCACTTTAACGAACCACTGCTTCGATAAGCGTGGCTCAACGGTTGTATCGCAGCGGGAGCAATGACCGACTGAGTGTATGTAAGGACGCTTCTCAGAAGGGACTCGTCCCATCTCTTTAAGTTTTGCAACGACAGCAACTCTCGCTTCAAAGCGATCCATGCCATCAAACTCTGTACCAGTGCCTGACATAACTCCGTGCTCATTCATAATGATGATGAATGGAATGTTATGTCGAACTCCCATTTCAAAGTCATTTGGATCATGTGCCGCGGTTACCTTCACGGCGCCGGTTCCAAACTCAGGATCTACGAGCTCGTCAGCGACGATAGGGATCATGCGATTAACGAGAGGTAAAAGAACTTCTTTGCCAATCATATGTTGATAGCGCGGATCATCAGGATGGACAGCAACTGCACCATCACCGAGCATCGTCTCTGCGCGAGTGGTTGCCACGGTGATCTGCATATCGCCTTCGCCGTAAACAACCTGTACAAATTCTCCGGCATCATCTTGATGCTCTACTTCAATATCAGAGAGTGCGGTCAAACAACGTGGGCACCAGTTGATAATGCGCTCGGCACGATAAATAAGTCCTGCATCATACAGTCGCTTAAAGATTGTGAGTACGGATTTAGATAGACCTTCATCCATTGTGAATCGCTCGCGCGACCAATCAACAGAGTCACCAAGACGTTTCATCTGAGCAAGAATTGATCCGCCAGATTCTGCCTTCCATTCCCAAACTTTCTTTACAAAATCTTCACGACCAAGATCGTGACGGGAGAGCCCTTGCGCTGCCAGTTGCTTCTCAACAACATTCTGCGTTGCAATTCCGGCATGGTCCATTCCCGGAAGCCACAGAGCTTCAAAGCCCTTCATGCGCTTCATACGAGTAAGGATGTCTTGCAAGGTGTGATCGAGCGCGTGGCCGATATGAAGAACACCTGTCACATTCGGAGGTGGAATAACTATCGTGAACGGCGGCTTATCGGACTTTGGATCAGCGGTGAAGTACCCGGCATCGAGCCATTTTTGGTAAAGCGGGGCTTCGATTTCAGCAGGGTTAAAACTGGCAGCTAATTCAGGGCGGTCGCTCATAAGGAGCGTAAGTCTAGAGCACGATAAAGCAGGGCTAAATCAAGCGCTCTTCTCTTGCGACGATTTATCAGCCTTGCTCCGCTTCGGGCCAGAGCCGCGCAAAACATAGGTAGGAGAAGCCTCTTTTGCCACAGATTCTGGAGTAACGACAACGCGCTCCACATCTTTACGAGAAGGTACCTCATACATCACAGCGAGAAGCGTCTCTTCCATAATCGCGCGAAGACCGCGCGCGCCAGTACCGCGCTTGATGGCGAGGTCAGCAATCATTTCGAGAGCCTCGGGGGTGAACTCGAGTTCAATTCCGTCAAGATCAAAAAGCTTCTCGTACTGCTTGATGAGCGCGTTCTTTGGCTCGGTGAGAATTTCGATCAATGCAGGGCGATCGAGGTTTTCAACAGAGGTAAGAATCGGAAGACGACCGATGAACTCTGGAATCATTCCAAATTTCAGCAGATCTTCTGGCATTACTTCGCCGAAGTAATCCTTGTTCTCTTTCTCTGCCGCTGATTGCAATGTTGCATTAAAACCAACACCTGCCTTGCCCTTGCGGTTCTCGATCAATTTCTCGAGCCCAGCAAAAGCGCCGCCAACAATAAAGAGAATATTTGTTGTATCAATCTGTAGGAACTCTTGGTGTGGGTGCTTGCGACCACCTTGTGGCGGCACTGATGCAGTTGTTCCTTCTAAAATCTTGAGCAACGCTTGCTGAACGCCTTCGCCCGAGACATCGCGTGTGATTGATGGGTTCTCGGCTTTGCGAGCGACTTTATCAATCTCATCGATATAGATGATTCCAGTCTCTGCCTTCTTTACATCAAAGTCTGCAGCTTGAATCAACTTCAAAAGAATGTTCTCGACATCCTCGCCGACATAACCCGCTTCGGTAAGCGCGGTGGCATCGGCAATTGCGAATGGGACGTTGAGCATACGAGCGAGAGTCTGCGCGAGCAGAGTCTTTCCGCAGCCGGTTGGTCCAAGGATCAAAATATTCGACTTAGCGAGTTCGACGCCATCATCTTTCTTTGGCCCGCCAGATTGCACTCGCTTGTAATGGTTATAGACGGCAACTGAAAGGGATTTCTTTGCGCGATCTTGTCCAACGACATATTGATCAAGAAATTCATAGATCTCTTGTGGCTTTGGAACTTCGGTGAGACCAAGTGTTGTGTTCTCTTGAAGCTCTTCGATGATGATCTCATTACAGAGATCAATACATTCATCACAGATATAAACGCCTGGACCGGCGATGAGTTTCTTAACCTGCTTCTGCGTCTTCCCGCAGAAGGAGCACTTAAGAAGGTCTCCTGATTCACCGATACGCGTATTCATGAGAAAAGCCTAGATGCTTTCGATCGTCCCTGCATGAAAAAGGCCCGCTTTTTAGGCGGGCCCTTGTTCGCTTATAGGCGAATCTTCTTCTTACCTAATTTTATTTAGGCTTTTTGGATCTTTCGTGAGGCAAGAACTTGATCGATGATTCCGTATTCAACGGCTTCGGCAGCGGTCAAAATCTTGTCACGTTCGATATCGCGTGAGACTTCTTCAACAGTCTTGTTGCTGTGCTTTGCAAGCATGACCTCAAGAAGTGATCGCATGCGCATGATCTCAGCTGCCTGGATCTCAATATCTGAAGCCTGGCCTCCACCCTCGGAGTAAGGCTGATGAATGAGTACTCGAGCATGCTCAAGAGCCATGCGCTTTCCTGGTGCACCACCTGCAAGCAAGATCGCAGCGGCAGATGCAGCTTGACCAAGACAGACGGTCATCACATCAGGGCGAACAAATTGCATCGTGTCATAAATGGCAGTCAGTGCAGTGAACGATCCACCCGGTGAGTTGATGTACATCATGATGTCTCGATCTGGATCCATCGATTCAAGAGTCAAGAGTTGAGCCATGACATCGTTTGCAACGGTGTCATCAATACCTTGGCCAAGGAAGATGATGCGCTCTTCAAAGAGTTTTGTATATGGATCAAGACGCTTGTACCCATACGAAGTCTTCTCTTCAATCGTTGGGAGTACGTAGCGAGAGGTTATCTCCTGAACGCGATCTATTGGAAAGTTGTTCATGCTGTTCCACCGCTTCCTGCTACCTGTGATGCCGAAGATACGACGTGATCTACGAGGCCATACTTCTGAGCCTCTTCAGATGTGAACCAACGATCGCGATCTGAATCTTGCGTGATCTGTTCAAATGTCTGGCCAGAGTGATGCGCGATCAATTCAGCCATGCGTCGCTTTGTGAACATCGTCTGCTCTGCCTGGATCTTGATCTCAGTCGCTGTTCCACCAATACCGCTGAGTGGTTGGTGCATGAGGATGCGAGAGTTTGGAAGGGCGTAACGCTTGCCTGGCGCACCTGCAGTAAGAAGGAATTGACCCATCGAAGCAGCGAGACCCATCGAAACAGTTGCAACATCGTTCTTGATGTATTGCATCGTGTCATAGATCGCCATACCTGCAGTGACAGAGCCACCTGGTGAGTTGATGTACAAATAAATATCTTTAACTGGATCTTCAGCCGCTAGCAAGAGCATCTGGGCTGCGATCGCGTTCGCCATATTGTCTTCGACTTGGCCAACCATAAAAATGATTCGCTCACGAAGCAGGCGCTGGTAGACCTGATCATCTAACGCACCGCCATGCGAACCCGCAGATCGCGCGTGCATTGGTTCCATTGAATTCAAAGTAGGCCTCTCTCTATTTCTCTGTTATGACAGTAACAATCTTTGGCCTGAAATGCTTCCGCAAATAGGCAGAATTGAGCGCGAGGTTGTTCGCCTAGAGAGATCTTCGAGCCAGAAAGGGTTATTCGGCTGCTGCGGCTTGCTTAGGTGCGAGTGCCTCGAGATCAACGACCTTGCCAGACTTGGTCTTCACAGTCACGCGGCCGAGAACTCCTGCGAGTCCCTTGGCGCGAGCAACTTCGGCAACCATGGAATTGATCTGGCCAGCATTTGAGATCTCTTTGATGAATTGGTCTGGCGTCATGCCATAACGCTGCGAAGCGCGTACCAAATACTCGGTGAGTTCGTTCTCGTTGACCGAGACATGCTCTGCATCAACGATGGTATCGAAGAGGATCTCCTGCTTAATCGATTGGATCGTCTGCTCGGTGACTTCAGCGCGGTGCACTGCATCTTCGAGGCGACCTTCTTTTGAAAGGTGATCATTTACTTCATCATCAATGATGTTCTGTGGGAGTGGAATATTGATATCTGCGAAGAGCTTTTCGACGAGAAGATCACGAGCATGGGATCCCTGCTCGAGTGTCTTAACGCGCTCAAGACGCTTAGCAACATCAGCGCGAAGTTCTTCGAGGGTGTCGAACTCTGATGACAATTGAGCGAATGCATCATCAAGAGGTGGGAGCTCACGATTCTTCACTGCTTTGATCGTGACATCGATATCGCCAGTTTCGCCATCAGGCATTCCAACGAGTGTTGCGCTAAAGCGCTTTGATTCACCAGCGTTGAGGCCGATGATTGCTTCGTCAAGACCATCGATCATCGATGCAGAGCCGACTTCGTATGAAATATCGTTTGCTACGCCGCCATCAAGCTCTTTGCCATCTTTTGATGCAATGAGGTCGATTGTGACGAATGAACCCTTTTCAGCAGGCTTCTCAATTGTTGTGAGTGTTCCAAACCGTGCACGAAGCGCATCGATTTGATCTGCGATCTCAGTATCGGCAACAGCGACATCATCAACTTCAAGAGTGATCTTCGAGAAATCAGGAAGAGTGATCTCTGGGCGTACATCTACTTCAACTTCAAACGATAGCTTCTCATTATCGACGAGCTCTTTAATATCAACCTTTGGACGTCCAATTACTTTAACGTCATTTTCTTTTGCTGCTTCGGTGTAGAAAGTTGGAAGACCTGCGTTGACAGCCTCATCGAGGATCGCGGCACGACCGACGCGCTTTTCAATCATTGCATTAGGAACATGACCCTTACGGAAACCTGGGATCGTGATTGATGCACCGATAGCTTTATAGGCATCTGCGAGATAAGGAGCGAGTTCTTCAAAGGTAACTTCGATATCAATCTTGACGCGGGTCTCATTGATTTTCGCTACAGAGCTTTTCACGTATCTCCTCAGGTAATCAGACCATTAGGTCCGGATCTGGATGATTCTTTTTAATCAGGTATTAATCAGGTGTATCGAGATTGCTGGTCGGGGCGGGGAGATTCGAACTCCCGGTCTCCTGCTCCCAAAGCAGGCGCGCTAGCCACTACGCTACGCCCCGTGGCGTAAGTGAGAAGTCTAAGGGGTGAAATTCCCTTCTCCTAACCGAGTCGGTAACCTATCCCCTGAGCCGAGGTGGAGCCAAATTCTGACCCCGCCCCAGTTCAGGCTAAAGTACGTGCCTTCGGGAGTTTCTCGAAAAACTGCATGAAAATGCGGGTGTAGCTCAATGGTAGAGCCCCAGCCTTCCAAGCTGGCCATGCCGGTTCGATCCCGGTCACCCGCTCCATTTTTAGCCGATGGACCCCACGGTTTGAATTAATGCCCTTCCTCCAAAAGTGAGTGGCTTCGTACTGGAAGTAGCGAGCGCATCCATCACCAATAAATTAAGAGTCGAGTTCGACTGTGTGACTTGAATAGTGCCAACAAAGACGAATGAATATTTTGCGAAAGTGTCTGCCGAGTTGCTCATATTCACTCCAATAGAACTCGAGGATGAATAGTCGTAATTTAAAGTCGCTCCAGAATCGGAGCATTGCAGCGACATTCCCAATTGAGCCGTTGCTGTGGAATATGTTGCAGTTCTTCCAGTCGTCACGATCGTAAATTGGTATGCCTGTCCAGGCTGAAGCGATCCAAATGCAGAACTCTGCGATGTTCCTCCGAGCGTTGCAGTTTGAATAGTCCAAGTTGGAACAAGAATCGATTGAACTCTTGAAGGTCCAGTTGCTCCAGCAGGACCAGTCGCACCAGTAGCACCAGTAGCACCGACATCTCCTTGCAAACCTTGAGCGCCTTGCAATCCTTGGGCACCTTGCAATCCTTGCAAACCTTGGGCACCTGTTAAGCCAGTGTCACC
>CAILJM010000008.1 GCA_903834515.1 uncultured Actinomycetes bacterium | reverse complement strand
GCCTCAATGCACAAATCGGTTCACGCGTAAATCTCGTCGTGACATATGGAACGGCACCAGCTGTGACTATGAATGTACTAGTCCGCGAAAAGGATGCAATCTTCGCAAACGTTGGCTAGAAGTATTCTTGAAGTAGTTAAGCCTCAAATTTATAGCCGAGACCGCGAACCGTCTGAATGAAGATCGGGTTTGCGGGATCGGCTTCAATTTTTGCACGCAATCTCTTGATGTGAACATCAAGGGTCTTGGTATCACCAAAGTAATCGCTACCCCAGACGCGGTCAATCAGTTGTGAGCGCGTAAGAACTCGACCTGAATTACGAATGAGGAATTCAAGTAGTTCAAATTCTTTGAGCGGAAGTGCCGTCTGTTCATTATTCACGTTGACGATGTGGCGTTCAATATCCATTCGAACTGGTCCCGCTGTTAAGACGCCATCGGCAACCGAATCTGTGAAGTCTTCTCCTTGGCGACGGAGGACCGCGCGAATACGCGCGACGAGTTCACGAGTTGAATATGGCTTGGTGACATAATCATCTGCGCCAAGTTCTAATCCAACGACCTTATCGACCTCGGAATCTTTAGCCGTCAACATGATGACCGGCACATTAGATCGTTGACGGATCTGACGACAGACTTCTGTGCCTGATAGTCCAGGCAACATGAGATCGAGAAGTATGAGATCGGCACCGTGACGATCAAACTCTGCGATCGCGCCATCACCTGTGTCGGCAACTCGCACATCAAATCCTTCGCGCCCAAGTAAATACGAGAGCGCATCAGAGAATGATGCTTCATCTTCGACAACGAGGATCTTCGTCATTAATTTGCCTCCACGGCTGTAAGAGTTGGTTGAGTATCTTTTGGTGAAAGTGGGAATCGAATCGTGAATGTGCTGCCTGCGCCTTCAACAGACCAAACAGAGACATCACCGCCATGATTGGTAGCGACATGCTTAACGATTGAAAGTCCAAGACCTGTTCCGCCAGTTGCGCGCGAACGAGCAGCATCAACGCGATAAAAACGCTCGAAGATTCGCTCGAGTGCGCTCTCAGGAATTCCGATCCCTTGATCAGAGACCGAGATTTCGGCGATGCCATCGACGACGCGAAGTGCGACTGCTACTCGAGTACCTTCTGGGCTGTAATTAATAGCATTCTCGATCAAATTGTGTATCGCCATGATGACTTGATCTCGACTACCTGAAATATCTACTTTATCTGGCAAGCTCAAAACGACAGATATATTTCTAGATTCTGCCGAAAGAGCAGTTTGATCCGCGGCCTCTTTGGTTGCAAGAACGAGATCTACTACTTCACCACTTCGCAGTGGATCACCATCTTGTAATCGGGATAAATCAATAATCTCTTGGACAAGTCCAGAGAGTCGCGTGGCCTCAGCCTGCATACGATTTGCGAATCGCGTAATAGCTTCTGGGTCATCAGCAGCGCCAAGGACTGCTTCAGAAAGAATCGAGAGCGCACCGATTGGGGTCTTTAACTCATGGGAGATATTGGCGACAAAATCTCGACGAATTGCATCAAGGCGGCGCATTTCAGAGTCATCAAAGATGAGGATCGCAATAAGTCCCTCATCGCCGATAGGCGTTACGCGAACTAATAAATCGTGGGTTCCGTCACCGATTGGGCCGCGCGGTAACTCCATAGTCGCCTCTTGCTCCAGCCCGGATCGTCGAACAGCCCTCACTAAAGTCAGTAGTGAATTATTGAGAAGGAAACGATCCCGAGTGAGATTAAAGGTGGCGATACCTGGCGTGGAGTAAATGATGGATTCACCAGGAGCCAAGACCATCGATTCGGCATCAATACTTGCGAGCAGGTCGGTGAGAGATGATGGCAGTGCGGAACTAGTCGTAGCGCCAGATTCTGAGGCGCTCTCTCGCTTTACTCTGTTAAGCCATGCCACTGTCTAATCGTAGGAGTCATCGCCCGACTCCCCTTACTGAAAGCAGGAGTTTGGCTCGAAAAACCCAAATCTTTACCTTTTGTTCAAGGCTCGTTCACAGATCAATCCGCACAGGGCGGGCCGAGCAGTTACCCTTGGCCAATGCGCGATATATTCCATGACGAGCTCGATGCTATCAACGAGACGCTCCTTCGGATGTCTGGCCTAGTCCGAGAAGCGCTCACCGACGCCACATCTTCTCTCCTCAATGCCGATCTCCAGCTCGCCGAAAAAGTGATTGCCGCTGATCAAATAATCGATGATATTCAACACGATTTAGATAACCGGACTATTAATTTAATGGCGCGCCAACAACCGGTCGCCTCTGACCTTCGCAATCTCGTTTCGACGCTGCGAATTTCAGCAGATCTTGAGCGCATGGGCGACCTTGCCCACCACGTTGCGAAGACTGCACGGATGCGTTTTCCAAATAGCGCAGTCCCTGATCTACTGAAGCCAATCGTTACTGATATGGACCGTGCCGCTGCTGCAATCGGTGAGAAGTTATCTACTGTTTTGCAGTACCGAGATACTACCCGCGCACTTGAGCTTGATAAAGATGATGACGCCATGGATAACCTGCATCGCAATCTCATCGCAGCGCTACTCAGTGATGATTGGTCCTTTGGGATTGAGACCGCAATCGATATGACACTTCTTGGACGTTACTACGAACGCTTTGGCGATCATGCGGTATCAATCGCCAACCGCGTCTACTTCACTGTCACTGGTGAACACGTACCCTCTGAGTAATTACTGAGTTATTACTTCTTACCCTGATTCGCAACAGCCTCGATAGCGGCCTTCGCTGCTTCAGGATCTAAGTACTCGCCGCCATTCTTCACTGGGGTGAAATCTGCATTGAGCTCGTAAAGAAGTGGAATACCTGTAGGGATATTAAGTCCTGCAATTGCCTCATCACTGATTCCATCAAGGTGCTTAACCAGAGCGCGAAGTGAGTTTCCGTGAGCAGTCACAAGAACAGTTTTATGTTCTGCAAGATCCTTCTTAATATCTGAATCCCAATACGGAATCATGCGAGTTATTACATCTTTTAGACACTCTGTAGCTGGCATCGCAGCACCGAGATCGGCATAGCGAGGATCTCCGGCTTGCGAATACTTATCGCTTGAGTCAATCGATGGTGGTGGAACGTCAAATGAACGACGCCATAGCTGGAATTGCTCTTCACCATATTGTGCGAGCGTCTCCTTCTTATCTTTACCCTGAAGTGCGCCGTAGTGACGTTCGTTGAGGCGCCATGAACGATGCACCGGAATCCAATGGCGATCACATGCATCCAACGCGAGTTGTGAAGTATGAATTGCACGGCGAAGTAGCGAGGTATGGACAACATTGGGGAGCAGGCCGCGATCGGCAAGGAGCTGGCCACCGCGTTTTGCTTCCGCCTCACCAGTCGCAGAGAGTCGCACATCGACCCAGCCAGTGAAGAGGTTAAGGGCATTCCATTCGGATTCGCCATGACGCAAAAGGATCAAGTTGTAGTGTGAAGACATAGGTGAAGAATAACTTAAATCAAATGCTCAAATGCCGCTAAATTTGCGAGGGATTCACCACGTGAGACGCGCCAAGCCCATTCGCGGCGAATCGCTGACGAAAATCCAAGTTCAAGAAGTGGATTAAAAGAGGAGTCGGAGTACTGCAAGACCGCACCTAAGACTCGATCGATCTCTTGCTCGGTCACCGTGGTCAGTGGGAGGCGACCCACAAGATAAATATCGCCTAGCTCGTTGATCGCAAAAGCAACTGAATACATTGATGCATTCTTTGCTAGTAACCACTCGTGAACCACTGCAATATTTTCATCTGGTTTGCGAATAACGAAGGCGTTGATTCCTAGGGAATGATCACCCACAACTAACGCACAGTGAGTCTGTAATTTCTTCTCACCAGGTAGCGTTATCAGGAATGTACGATCATCAATCTGTTCGGCATCGAGATCATGCGAAGCAATGAACTCTTCAATAACTGCGCTCGGCGATGCCATTACTCATTGACCGCAAAGAGACTCTGCGGCTTGGGTTGATCGATCGCCCAGTCGTAGACCTCGAGAGTGCGGCGGGCGGTTGCATCCCAACCGAACTTTGAAG
>CAILJM010000007.1 GCA_903834515.1 uncultured Actinomycetes bacterium | reverse complement strand
GTTGCAATCTCGCTTAGACATAATCGCGCAGAAATCACTTATGCAGATGATGCATCTGCAGGTGTACTTCACAGCACTATTAAATATTCACTTCGCCCATACAAAATAAAGACACCTTATTACCGATTGCGAGTCTTTTGGGCCTGGCTCTACACAATGACTTTAGTAATCCTCGGATTTTTTTACTACAGATTCGGCTCGACACCTCCCAAGCCGTTAACTCCTCCACCAGCTGGCTCACCTTTGCCGCCACCCCCACCTCCTCCCTTCCCGCACTTCTTCATCGATATCGGGCTCTTCACTCTGATGCTTTTAGCAGCTTGGTTCATTTACTCATATTCAAAACTTGATGCGCGGTCATCAACCCGAATAACTCGCAAGAAAGCGAAGGCTCTCGAGGGTGTAGTCATCATTGATGATGAACCGAATGTGGATGAATAGAGAGTTAACTACTGCTTACATAGTGAGACGCTGATTAAACTCTTAGTTTGTGGATTGATTGAGAGTCACTCAGTACCTTTTGTCTATGGCCATTCACTCACAGCAGAAAGACCATTTACGCAGACGACGCGAATCTCTTGGACATCTCAAGCTGCACATAAATGACTTGGCTGACTTGGTTGAAGAGTGGGAGCACTGGTGCAGCTCTTTAACTATCAGTGTGGGAGATGGAGTAACCGCAGACTTCGTTGAGGATTTAGCAGATGCTACAAATTTCGAGATGTCGCATTTAGTAATTCAAACCGAAAATCCAACGATTGCAATTTCCCTTCGTCGACACAAAGCAGAGCTCTCTTACATTGTTGATGCGCAGGATCAAACGACGATTGCAAATTTCCGCGCATCGCTCAAGCCATTCAAATTACATACGCCTTACTACCGCCTGCGTTCATTCTGGTGGCTCGTCTACCTGCTGTTCACGAGTACAACCGTTCTGACGGTCGCATTGGTGAATAATTGGCAGACTCCTTTCTGGCCGCTCTTCTTCCCATATGTTGCAATGGCATTTTTGATCGGTTACTTCTTGTACTCGTACGGCAAGATGCGAAGACGCTCATCAACCCGAATCATCCGAGGTAAGAAAGTATCTAAGAAATGGCAGCGTGCGAAGAGCGCCGCATATTGGATCTTCCCGCCAGTCGCGCTGGGGCTTGGAATTCTCTTAGGAGCTCTCTGGCACAGTAAGTGACCTATTAACTCAATCTAGGGATTGCTAGTGTTGTAGGTATGAACGATGAGTTAGATGGAGTAGTCAGTAGCGATCTGATTTACCATGTAACGACGCTCTCGGACTGGACGCAAGCCCAGCTCAAGGGAACTTACGATCGTTCGACCAAAGGAAAATCCTTCGAACAAGTGGGATTCATTCACGCTTCCACTGCCCTGCAATTAGAGGGCATAAAAGTAATTCTTTATGGCAACACAACCGAAAAGTTAGTAGTGCTAGTCCTTAGCCAAACCAAGCTTCAAGGCGCCGGTATTGAAGTTATATTTGAGGATGGGGGAGAGGGCGAGTTTTATCCGCATATCTTCGCTCCTATCCCAGTACGCCTGATCGTCGATACGATTTACCTATAAGAGAAACGAGCTGCCATGGAAATCTACACATACCAAATTGATTACTACATCGATAAGCCAAGTGAAACAGTCAAGGCTGTTGCTTACGAACTAAAAGATGGCTGGTTCGTTTTCTATGGTGCAAAGTCTCAAGCAGAGCAGGTCTTGCGTGTTCGTGCGACTGATGTGACTCGAGTGGTTTTGGTGGCTGAATAGAAATTATCAATCTTCCAATTTGTTGAATTTGCATCATACTTGTGTAATGAAGAGAGTATTTAGTTTCCTATCTATGCTCATTTTGCTTGCAACAGTGAGTTCTCCAGTTGTGAATGCTTCAACTCCGAAGCCCGGTCAGCCGTGTACGAAATCCTCTCAGAATATTTACCTTAAACTAAATGTGTACGTCTGCCTCCATCTGGGCAACAAATATTTTTGGAGCAATCCAGTACCAATTCAAGTAGGAGCAACTCCAGCCCCCACTCCTTCTGTCTCAGCATCTCCTTCTCCTACTCCGACTTCTGCTTCTGCTTCTGATTCCGGTGGTAACTTCAATTATTCACAACTTCAGACTAATAAGTACGGCTTTGTGGAACAGATCGCTACGAATACTTTTATTCATTTAGCCGCCGGTTACTACTTAACGGCCTTCTACCCAATATTCCTCGATCCCCATGGTCAAGTTGCAAGTTTCCAAATGTGGATGCATATCCAAATGCTCTCAGCACCTGAAGAAAATGCTTTAGGAATCTCCAAGATCGTGTACGCGCCATATATTTCCGGCGGCCTCTACAAGGTTGTAACTCCTTCAAACGGATTTCTTTCAGCCCTTTCGATTGAAAATGATTTTGCGACTGAAGTGGCGTCATTGCCACAACAATTGGCCCATCCAGCATGCCTCTGCACCGATATGGGCGACGCCTACAAACTCGGAGTATCTGCTTTGGCTGGCGAAGCTGGCCAAGGATTACTGAACAAAGCTTTTGCTGCAGTCTTTAATCCATTGGCTAAGCCAATCGAAATTACAGACGATCCCGCTAAGTATTCATCTGTGCCTCTCGAGGCTTTCCCCAGTCCTTGAGAAGCTTCATTGCCTAAATGTTGTTTTGGGCGGTGAGGATTTCGATGGGTGTGCGCTCTTCGAGGTTGAAGATTAAGGGATTCTTAGAGAGAGGTTTGTGGCTGGCTCGAAAGGAGCTGGTGGCTTCGCCGGACTAGCAGGACCAGCTAAGAATGACCCACTTGCCCCTGTCAGTCGGGGGGACTATCTTTCGAACATATGTTCGAACAAGCCGTAAACCCGCCCGCCACCCCTGGATCCGTCCCAGGGGCTACTGGCACGGGCGGGGAGCCACCAGC
>CAILJM010000006.1 GCA_903834515.1 uncultured Actinomycetes bacterium | reverse complement strand
GACTTCAACACCTTCAACACCTTCAACACCTTCAACACCTTCAACACCAGCAACACCTTCAACACCAGCAACACCATCAACCAACATTGCGCCTGTGCCCCACGTTGTGAGTCCTGCGCCCGTATCGAATGCGACTACTGTGAATAATCCAGTGATACCACCTGCCTCACCTGCTCCTTCAACCGCGGCGATAGATCCAGCAAAGGCTCCGGTATCGACGCCTGCCGATCCAGTGATGAAGCCAATCCCAACTTTGGTGACACCAAGTGCTGCAGCTGTGGAAACGATCCGTGGAGTCGCTGCTCGCGTTGTACAGAGCATGGAAGCATCACTTGCAGTTCCAACGGCAACATCAGTGCGCGCAATTCCCGCAAAACTCATGATTGATAACCGCACAGTTATCAATAACCACCTCAAGCGTGGCCGCGGTGGAAAAGTTTCCTTTACACATCTCATCGGTTATGCCATGGTCAAAGCACTTCGCCAGATGCCTGAGATGAATGCCTTTTATACCGAGCTTGAAGGCAAGCCTTCGATTGGTCGTCCCGAACATATCAATATCGGTATTGCGATTGATCTTGCGAAGGCTGATGGATCGCGCCAGCTTCTCGTTCCTTCTATCAAGGGCTGTGAAGATTTAGATTTCGGTCAATTCTGGGCATCGTACGAAGAGACAGTTCGCAAAGCTCGCACGGGTGCGTTGACCGTCGATGACTTCGCGGGAACCACCGTTTCTCTCACCAATCCAGGCACAATCGGAACTGTCCACTCGGTTCCACGTCTCGTCCAAGGCCAAGGCATGATTCTCGGTGTCGGAGCCATGGATTACCCCGCAGAGTTCCAAGGCGCTAACGAAGAGACTCTCTCTAATCTTGCGATTAGCAAAGTCATCACGCTGACCAGCACATACGACCACCGCATCATTCAGGGCGCACAATCAGGAGATTTCCTCAGTCGCTTGCACGGCATCCTCCTTGGAGAAGGCGGTTTCTACGACGAAATCTTCGCAGCTCTTCGTATCCCATACGTCCCAATTCGCTGGGTGCAGGATATGCAGTTCTCGAAAGATGATCAGATCTCGAAGACCGCTCGAGTGCAACAACTCATTGAGGCTTATCGAAAGACGGGCCATCTCATGGCAGATATTGATCCACTTCGTTACGAGCAACGCTCACATCCTGATCTTGATGTTGTCACTCACGGCTTATCTCTCTGGGATCTTGACCGAGAGTTTGCGACAGGCGGTTTTGGCGGAAAGCCATTTATGAAACTTCGCCGAATTCTCGGCATCCTGCGCGACTCATATTGCCGTCACATTGGCGTCGAATATATGTACATCGAGAATCCTGCAGAGCGTCAATGGATTCAAGAACGCGTTGAGATCGGAGCACCGGTCACCGAGCGCGAAGAACAACTTCGCATTCTCCGTAAATTAAATAGCGCCGAGGCATTCGAGAGTTTCCTTCAAACTAAATATGTTGGCCAGAAGCGATTCTCACTTGAGGGCGGCGAATCACTCATCCCAATGCTCGATGCAATCATTTCGAGTGCGGCGGAAGATACTCTCGATGAAGTATGTATCGGTATGCCACACCGTGGGCGCCTCAATGTTCTCGCAAATATCGGCGGAAAATCATATGGTCAGATATTCCAAGAATTTGAAGGCCACTACGCGGAGAATGAAGTACATGGCACTGGCGATGTGAAGTATCACCTCGGTACAGAGGGAACATTTACAGCACCATCTGGCGCCACAACGAAGATTTACCTCGCTGCAAATCCTTCACATTTAGAGGCAGTAAATCCAGTTCTCGAGGGAATTGTTCGCGCAAAGCAAGATATGAAGAATATAAAGGGCGAATTTGCGACCCTTCCTATCTTGGTTCATGGCGATGCAGCGTTCGCTGGCCAAGGTATCGTCTCTGAGACACTGAGCATGTCCCAATTGATCGGTTATCGCACTGGTGGCACTATCCATATCGTCGTAAATAATCAGATTGGTTTTACAACGTCTCCTTGGGCCGCTCGTTCATCCACGTACAGCACTGATATCGCAAAGATGATTCAGGCGCCGGTTTTTCACGTTAATGGTGATGACCCAGAGTCTGTTGTTCGGGTATCAAAACTTGCCTATGAATATCGCCAAGCGTTCAATAAAGATGTCGTAATTGATCTTGTCTGCTACCGCCGACGTGGCCACAACGAAGGCGATGAGCCAAGTTACACACAACCAATGATGTATAAACTCATCGAAGCAAAACGCAGTACGCGAAAGCTATATACAGAGGCCCTTATTGGTCGAGGCGATATCAGCGTCGATGAAGCGGAAGAAGTATTGCGCGATTATCAAGCTCAACTCGAAGCCGTCTTCAACTCAGTTCATAATGTTGAGCCGGACCATTCGACCAACTTTGTCGTGCCAACCGCGCCTGAACCATCGACTGTAAATACTTCAGTGGCAGAAGGAACTCTTCGCCAAATTGCAGCTACTCAGGTTGCAACACCCGAAGGCTTCACTGTTCACCCTCGCTTGGCGCCGCAGCTCGCAAAGCGCACCGAAATGTTGGATGAGGGGACTGTCGACTGGGCAACTGGTGAAATGTTTGCAATGGGATCTCTCCTTCTTGAAGGACACCCAGTACGTTTGGCAGGACAAGATGTTGGTCGCGGAACCTTCTCACAACGCCATGCAGTTGTATTGAACCAAAATGATGGTTCATTTTGGACTCCACTACGCGAACTCGTTTCAGATGGCGAAAATCAATTCTTCGTCTTCAATTCATTGCTCTCAGAATATGCGGCGATGGGCTTTGAATATGGTTATTCGGTAGTCCGTGAGAACGCGCTTGTTCTCTGGGAAGCACAATTTGGAGACTTCGCGAACGGCGCACAGACCATCATCGACGAATTTATCTCGTCAGCACTTCAGAAATGGGGCGAACGATCATCTGTCGTCCTTCTCTTGCCGCACGGGTATGAAGGTCAGGGTCCAGATCACTCATCGGCTCGTATCGAGCGCTACCTAGCTCTCTGTGCTGAACAAAATATGACTGTCGCACAGCCATCATCGCCTGCAAGTTATTTCCATCTACTTCGTTGGCATGCAAAGAATCCAGCACGTCGCCCACTCATTGTCTTTGAGCCAAAATCGATGCTCCGTTTGAAGGCGGCAGGATCAGGCCTTAACGACTTTACAACCGGTTCTTTCCAGAAAGTTATTTCTGATAACACTGTCCAGAACGCATCGCGCGTTATTTTCACATCTGGGAAGGTCTATTGGGATCTCCTCGCTGAACGTACAAAGCGCGGTGAGAACTCAACGGCGATTATTCGTCTGGAACAGCTCTATCCACTCCCCGTTGATGAGATTCTCGCAGAAGCAGCAAAGCATCCGCAGGCTAATCTCTTATGGGTTCAGGATGAGCCTGCCAACCAAGGTCCATGGCCCTTCATCTCTCTCAATCTGCAGGAGCCACTCGAGGGCAGAGCCCTTCGTCGAGTCTCTCGGCGCGCAACGGCCTCGCCTGCTACAGGAAGTCATCATCTCCACGAGGAAGAGCAGAAAGCTCTGCTCGAAGAGGCTTTTACTCGCTAGTTTTTCTCCGATATCGAAATAGGAGTCGTCCCACCATCTCAGATGCTTCGATCGTTAGGTATTGGCGCGAGTCGGTCGAGTCTTCAGGGCTATCTCCTTCGACCCAGTAACCGATATCTATTACCTTAACCAACCGTTTAATCGTCAATAGATCTGGCTCGACTCTTCGCCGCACGAGAACCACCTGCCCCAAACTCCGCCGCAATCTTCGCTCTCCAAGCCCTGCTGGGGTGATGAGCGCGAGAACCCAATCTCCATCATTCAAAAATGGCTTCATTGATTGGCCCGTGATCGAAATACGCGCAAGGCGGGGAATTCGTGAGAAAAATCCTCGGTCTGGCTGGACAGGCATGCCCTCAAGTCTAGATGTACTCTATGGCGCATGAACTCACTTACATCATTACTCCAGTCAGTACTAACTCCACGCACGGCTGCTTCAGCCCACTGCGATCTGCCATGCGGTATCTATGACCCAATGCAGGCAAAGCTTGAAGCTCAATCCGTCAAGGCTGCCATGGAGAAATATGCAGCATCGTCAGATGTAGATTTCAAGTCACGTGCAGTTGCAGTGAAGGAAGAGCGCTCCGAACTTGTAAAGCATCACCTCTGGGTCCTCTGGACTGATTACTTCAAGGCTCCTCACTTTGAGGCCTATCCACAACTACACGTACTCTTCAACGAGGCGACAAAGCTTGCTGGCGCCGGCGGAACTAAAGGTTCAAATGATGTTGCGGTAGCAGATAAGTTGTTGGCGAAAATCGAGGAGATCTCAGAGATCTTCTGGGCTACAAAGAAGGCTTAATCTAACCAAGCAGAAAGTTAGTTAATCTCAATTAACTTTCTGCTGAAACAATCTTCTCGGCCGCAATTCGAGCCATGAAGGAGATCCGGTCTATCAATCGCCGCTGCACTTGTGCAGTGGCGATTGTTCTATTGAGGTGAGTAACCGCTGCTTCGAAAGTAATGAGATTCTCTGAAACTTCTATAAGCCGGACGTGTGCTCTGACCTCTTCCCCCACAGATGCAGAAGTTGCCATCTCAAGTTGGAGCGCTGAAGTGAAAGAAGTTTCACCGGGAGCAAAATGTTCAGCGAGTGCGGCGCTACATGCACTTTCAATGAGGGAGGCCGCCGATGTGCTTGATAAGACTGATAGCTCATTGCTGCCCGCTGCCACAGATGTATCAGCAGCGCGAACAATCATGGTGGACATACCTACTGCGCCGAGAAGCTCTTCGGTATTCATGGATTTAACATAGCGGATTTACCGACAATGTCGGGCCAAATGGGTCTAGCGAATTAAAAACCTTCGCGATATTCCTGGAAGTGTGAGATCTCGATCGTAGCTCTTCCATCGATCGTAATTGAAGTTTCGGTATATGTCTGCGTAAAAGTCTGAGTAAAGGATTGCAAATTCACCTCTTGCGCCTGAAGTTGAGCGGCTAGCTCCGCTGTCTGCTCTAGGAGTCGTTGATGCAAATCTGCAGGGATCTCTTCCTTGCAGGCAGCGCCGAGAAGCTCTTTGAGAAGAGCAACATTTCGTTGATGCGCATAGAGCGTCTCATCGCAGGGAGGGCATTCGCTGCAATGCGTTTCCAAAGCCCCTGTGAGCACAGGATCTACGAGTTCATTATCGATCGACAATAGGATTGCGGTGAAAATTTCCTCACATGAATGTTGATGGGGGCCGCCGCAAGTCATCTACTCACCACCATGTTTGGAATCAGATCTGCCGTTAATGCCACGGCTCATTGCGTATTCGGCGAGGGATTCGCGCAGTAACTTCCGGCCACGATGGAGGCGAGACATCACCGTACCTGCGGGAACCCCAACGATATCTGCGATCTCTTTATATGAATAACCCTCAACGTCGGCATAGTAGACAGCCATCCGAAAATCTTCGGGAATAGCGCTCAGAGCAGCTTTTACATCTCCATCTGGAAGATTTTCGAGGACGACATCCTCTGCGGACTTACCTTGATCACTCGTATGAGATGCCGCCTCAAATATCTGCCAATCTTCAACTTCACCATCTGAGATTTGTGGACGTCGTTGATCCTTGCGATAAGTATTGATAAATGTCGTCGTCAAGATTCGATAGAGCCAGGCTTTGAGATTTGTGCCCGGTTCAAATTGATGAAATGAGTTAAAGGCCTTTGCGAAAGTATCCTGAACTAAATCTTCGGCATCTTGTTGATTCTTGGTGTAGCGAAGAGCGGCCGAATAAAGTGGGCTTGCAAAGATGAGCGCGTCACGTTCAAAGCGCTCTCGCCTTGCTTCAACACTCTCAGTTGCCCGATCGACAACCGGGAGCGCCGCAGATGAAACCTCTAACTCGGTGCTCATAGGTAATAAGGCTACTGCCATACCCTGAGAACAAGGTCAGAGTGGGATCTATTCCCGGCAGCCATGCAGCCATGCAGCCATGCAGCCCTGGCCTCTAAAAAAGAGTCTCTGGCTCCCCGAGTTCTATCGGCTCGATCAATTGCGGTCCATTATTTCTAATCGAATTAACCAATGGGGCTACAGGAATCGCCTCAAGCTCTGCTGCGGGATCAGAGAGTTCCATGAGCCCTCGTATCTCAACAACCTCGTGAAGGGATCGATCAAGCCAGCGATCCCATCGATCAACGGGAAGAAAGGTGGGCATTCTCGAATGAACGGTCGCGAGGAAATCGACCGCCGGTCGAGTAATAATCGCCGCGGTCTCCACGATCTCGCCCGTGGGGGCAATCCATCGATCCCAAATCCCAGCCATGGCGAGGGTCCGCTTTGGCCCCTTTGAGATGTAGAAGGGTTGCTTGGGTGCATAGGGACCCATTTCAGTTGCCCACTCATAATAACCATCGGCAGGAATCAGGCATCGTCGGTTTCGAAAGGCGCTTCGAAAAGTAGGTTTTTCATGCACTGTTTCGCTTCGCGCATTAATCGCCTGAGCCTGCGACTTCACCGCAGTTGCACGGTCATCACTCCATGGAGCGATGATCCCCCACGAAGCGATCGCCAAATCTCGCTGATTTTCACTGTCATTTCGAATGATGTAGATATCTCGGGTAGGAGTGATGTTCCAATCTGCAGGCAGAATCGGCATCGTCTTTCCAGTATGAATCTCAAACTCCTCGATCAGCTCGGCAGGGAGTTTTGAGAGAGCAAAGCGGCCGCACATGGGAAAGAGAGTATCGCCTCAATGTAGGATTCACACATGACTCAACTCTGGCCCGCACCCTTTCGTGGCGCCAACCCAGTCAATGCGCGGATCACTATCCCTGGATCAAAATCTGTCACAAATCGAGCGCTCATCCTCGCTGCCCTTGCTGACTCACCCTCACTTTTGCGAAAGCCGCTCCACTCACGTGACTCGGCTCTGATGATTGCTGGCTTGCGAGCAATTGGAGTTGGAATTGAGCAAGCGGCTAACGGCGATCTCACTGTCACCCCCGCATCGCTCTTTGGCCCAGCTCAGATTGATGTGGGAAATGCCGGAACGGTGATGCGATTTCTTCCTCCTGTCGCAGCCATGGCAAATGGCCTCATACATTTTGATGGAGATCCCCGCTCGCATGAACGCCCTTTAGGTCCAGTAATTGCAGCGCTAGAAGAACTTGGCGTCTCCATCGAACATGGGTCGAGGTACTCACTTCCGTTGACAATCAATGCGAACGGCCAACTTCGAGGTGGCACAGTCAATGTTGATGCATCATCATCAAGCCAATTTATCTCCGCACTCCTTCTTGTCGCTCCTGCCACGAAAGAGGGAATCACGATCAGGCACACTGGTTCATCACTTCCCTCAATGCCACATATAGAAATGACAGTTCAGATGTTGCGTGAAGTTGGCGTAAATGTCGATGTGATTGATGGGAAAGAGTGGCGCGTCTCCCCTACGGTGATGCACGGACGAGAAATTACTATCGAACCAGATCTCTCCAATGCTGCCCCATTCATGGGGGCTGCGATGATCTCAGGTGGATCGGTAACCATTACCGATTGGCCGCGAAAGACAACGCAACCAGGTGATGAACTTCGATCGATATTTACCAAGATGGGCGCAAAGATTTCCTTCACCGAGAGTGAGGATGGCTCAGATCTCACAATCACCGGAGATGGCAGAATCCACGGCATCGATGTGGATCTCCACGATGTCGGTGAATTAACGCCTTCAATCGCGGCGCTCTGTGCGCTTGCAGATACACCATCATCGCTTCGAGGAATTGGTCATCTGCGCTTGCATGAGACCGATCGCCTTCAAGCCCTTGCCGCCGAAATTAATGCGCTGGGCGGAGACGTTGATGAAGAAGAGAGTGCGCTACATATCTCACCTGCACCTTTGCATGGCGGAACATTTCACAGTTATGAAGACCACCGACTAGCAACAGCCGGCGCAATGATCGGTCTTCGAATCGCTGGTATCTCGGTCGAGAACATTGAAACAACCAAGAAGACTCTCCCGGATTTTCCCGGAGCCTGGTCCGATTTACTGAACCAGAACGCCAGCGAATGATTAGTGGAGCGCGTTTCTAAGTGTCAGCTCGCGAGTTCGATGAGGATGATGTTCGCATTCGCCCAAAGGAGCGCACTCGTCCACGCACCAAAGATCGGCCAGATTATTCTCAATCTCAGATAGCGCGAGTTGTTGGCGTGGACCGCGGTAGGACTACCTGCCTCATTGAAGAAAGTGGCGTAGTGATTACAGCGATGAAATCGCGCGAACTCGGCAGAAAATCTGTTGTCGTGGGTGATCTCGTGGGAATCGTGGGAGATATTTCAGGATCTGAAGGTTCACTCGCTCGAATAGTTGTCGTGCAACCACGTAGCAACGTCCTCACTCGCACGGTAGATGATGTTGCTGAATTCGAAAGAATGATCGTCTCGAACGTGGATCAAATTGGAATTGTGATCGCAGCAGCTGATCCGGAACCACGCCATGGATTTGTTGATCGAGCCTTGGTCGTTGCCTTTGATCAGGCAATCACGCCGATTATCATCGTGACCAAATGCGATCTTGCCGATCCCACCGAATTTCTTTCCATGTATAGCGAACTCGATGTTGAGAGCATAAAAATTGCTCGCGGCGGCGACTTGACCGAGTTGCGCGCCATGCTTCGCCATAAGCGGACAGTCCTGCTCGGTCATTCAGGAGTTGGTAAATCTACGTTGGTAAATGCGCTTACGGCATCTGAAAGCAGAGCGACTGGCGATGTTAACTCTGCAACGGGGAGAGGCCGTCATACCTCTTCGAGTGCCGTTGCGCTTAAGATCGACCTCGATGCACATGAGACTGGTTGGATCATCGATACTCCTGGGGTTCGCTCATTTGGTTTGGCACATGTTGAAAGAGATCGTGTAATCGGCGCGTTCCCTGAATTCGCCCCTGGGATCGAGCACTGCCCCCGAAATTGTTCACACGATGAAGAAAATTGCGCTCTCAATCATTGGCCGTCGCTCTCGGAGAGCGCACGCCACCGCCTCGCAAACCTTCGCCGACTATTGGCAGAGGGTTCACGCTAGCGACACCCTTAATCAGCAACACCCGTAACACCAGTTATGCGCACTCTCCCCATCAAACCTCTCGGGATGAACGAAGTAGACTCTCTCTCATGAGAGACCTCGCACTTGATCTATCACTCGCACTCCGATTGGCCGATGCGGCCGATGCTATGTCGATGGCGAAATATCGCTCGACTGAATTAGTGATCGAGACAAAGCCAGATTTAACGCCGGTTACAGACGCTGACAAGGGCATCGAATTTATGATTCGCGATGTTCTCTCACAAGAGCGTCCGTCTGACCTAGTCATCGGTGAAGAATTTGGCGGAAAAGAAAGCGCGCTCGCACCTGAAAATGACAAGTACTACTGGGTAGTCGATCCTATTGATGGCACCAAAAATTTTGTTCGTGGAGTTCCGACATGGGGAACTTTAATTGCTCTCGTGAATCCTCAACACGAGGTCGTAGTTGGAGTGGTAAGTGCACCAGCAATTTATCGCCGATGGCATGCATACAAAAATGGCGGAGCATTCGTGGTTGAAAATGGCGGCGAACCCCGACGTATTCGCGTCTCGGCGATCTCAAGGCTTGAAGATGCCTCTATCTCTTACTCTGATCTTGTCGGATGGGGTGATCGCCGTCAGAAATTTATCGATCTTCAGGAACGGATCTGGCGTACCCGAGGTCTCGGCGATTTCTGGTCGCATATGCTTGTCGCAGAAGGTGCAGTTGAGATTGCGGTTGAACCAGTCTTAGCGCTCTGGGATATGGCAGCTAATGCGATCATTGTCGAGGAGGCGGGTGGGATTTTTGGTGACCTCAATGGTGGACGTGGCGCACATGGCCCCAACGGTCTTTCAACAAACGGCTTGCTGCATCAGCCTTTTCTCGATGCAGTCAATTAAGAGATAAGGATCGCAATCATGGGCCTCTTCTCATTCTTGACCGGCAAGAGAAAGAAATCTAATACGCCGACACTTTCAGCTGATTTAGCCAAAGATCAAAATTCCACTCCTCCTATTTCAATTCCCACATGGCATCACACGCTTGAGAGAGTCACCATTGTGACTCATCCACTCGGTGAAACACCTGGAACAGAGTTAGATCGAAACTTTCTCTTTAGCGCTCTCTTCTCCCTCGCGCATGCGATCTCAACAGAAGCACACGAGGAGCAGCACTTGGAGTCGCCCTTTTTTGCTCTCGGGAGTTCGATTCAAGCAAAGGCAGCATCAGAAGAGTTCACCTGTGAACTTCTGGATGTCGTCGGCCTCACATTCGGCGAAAATCTGGGCTACTCAGCGCGCCTCAGTGCCCATGCTAAAAAGTACACAGTCTTACTTGGAGAACCTTCAGCAGTAGCTCGAGCGAGCACACCATTCCACAGCGAGATCTCCGCGTATGCATCTACCCCAACCGATCCCTCGAGAGATGCCTCGAGGGATAATGCAACAGATGGAGAGCGGCGCTTTGTGCTTGCGATTGATGGCATTGCCTACGCTGCCCTAACTCTGGCATCGGAATCTCGCTTGTAACAGGCCAATCAGCTAACTAGAGCTCGATCCAATCCCCACCAACAAGTTCATTAGCGCGCTCTGGCCCCCACGACCCTACAAAGTAAGGGAAGAGTGCTGGCTCACCCGAGATGACATTCTCGAGAATTCGCCAGGTTTCAAGGACTGAATCAATCCGAGTGAATCTCATATGATCACCCGACATCGCAGCGCGGAGTAAACGCTCATACGCCTCTTGACGTTCGCCAAGAGCTGCCGAGAATTCCACATTAAGTTGAACTGGCTGCGTTGAGAGCGAATCACCAGGTGACTTTGCAAGGAGTTCAATATCTACGCCATCTTTTTTACCGAGGCGGAAGCGAAGAATATTTGGCGCCCCAGCTTGGGTCTCAGCAAAGAGCATTCGAGGTGGTTGCTTAAACTCAACAATTACCTCAAGAGTTGTCTCAGCTAATGCTTTTCCAGTTCGGAGGTAGAACGGGACACCAGCCCAACGCCAGTTATCAATGTGTACAAGTGCTGCAGCAAAAGTCTCTGTATCTGAATGCGGTTTCACACCGGGCTCATCAAGATAGCCAACATACTGCCCACGAACGACGTTATCTGGGTGAAGAGGTGAGATAGCTCTGAATATCTTTAGCTTCTCATCCTCCATATTGTGCGAGTTAATCTCTGATGGTGGTTCCATTGCGATCAGCGCAAGTACTTGAAGCAAGTGATTTTGAAGGACATCGCGGAGTGCGCCGACGCCATCATAAAAGGCACCTCGCCCTTCGATACCAAAGTCTTCAGACATCGTGATCTGTACGCTCGCGATGTAGCGATGATTCCAGACCGGCTCCCAGATTGAATTCGCAAATCGGAAGACCAGAATATCTTCTACCGACTCTTTTCCAAGATAGTGATCGATGCGAAAGATACGTTCTTCTGGGAGAACTGCTTCAAGCGAATCTTGAAGATGGATTGCCGATTTCAGGTCACGACCAAATGGTTTTTCAACTACTAATCGCACGCGATCCATCAATCCCGCGGCGTGAAGACCGCGCGTAACCTGTTCGAAGGCAGATGGTGGAATTGCGAGGTAAATAACGATATTTAATTTACCCTCAAGGCGCTTGGCAAGATTGTCATAGAGATCTTGTTCTTCGTACTTACCAACAACGAGATCTAAATGCTTATCTAGGAAGGCAAGCACTTTATCGTCAGGTGCTTTGACTGTGCTCTTAATGGAATCAAAAGCATAGTTTACAAACTCTTCGTGATTCCATTTTGTTGAAGCTACGCCAACAACATCTGTTGTGAGAAATCCGCTTCGCGCCATGTTGTAGAGCGCTGGGAAGAGCTTCTTCTTTGCTAAATCGCCGGTCGCTCCAAAGAGGACAAGTGCATCTGCTTCTGCAAGTTTCTTCTTGCGGGGTGCCATGAGAATCCTTTACTTCTTCTTCGCTTCGATGTGGCCACCAAATTTTTTGCGCATTGCAGAGAGCACTTTATTTGCATAAAGGTCATTTCCGCGCGATGAGAAGCGGCCCATGAGTGAGGCGCTCAACACATTTGCTGGCACTCCGGCATCAATTGCGGTTGCGACAGTCCAGCGACCTTCACCAGAGTCTGAAACCGAGCCTTCATATCCATCTAACTCTGGATCCTCTTGATAAGCGATCGCAGTCAAGTCCAAGAGCCATGAGGCAACAACTGATCCACGGCGCCAGACCTCAGTAATTTCGCGCATATCAAGGTCATATTTCGTTTCGTTGTAATCTCCAACAGAAGTTGGATGCTTGATTCCATTCTCTGCCGCTTTAAAAATATTGAGACCCTCTGCATAGGCAGCCATTGCGCCATATTCAATACCGTTGTGAACCATCTTCACGAAATGGCCTGCACCGACTGGACCGCAGTGATAGAAGCCAAGTTCAGAATTTGCTGGCGCGCCCTCGCGACCAGGAGTGCGCTCCGCGGCTGCAAAGCCAGGGGCGAGTGCTGTGAAAATGGGGTTGAGGCGTTCAACAACAGTGATATCGCCACCGATCATGAGTGAATATCCACGCTCGAGGCCATAGACACCACCTGATGTGCCGACATCAACAAAGTTAATTCCTTTAGTTGCAAGCCAGGCCGCATTTGCTATGTCATCACGGTAGAAGGTATTTCCACCATCGATGATGGTTGAGCCCGGTGCAAGATGCTGTGCGACCGCTTGAATCGTCTGCTTAGTTACTTCGGCAGGAACCATTACCCAAACGATCTGTGGATTGCTATCGCTATTTTGTTGAGCAAGGTCCGCAAGTGATGAGAGCCCGGTGTGTCCTTCTGATGCAACACTCTTAACGGTCTCTGGATTTACATCGAAAACGCTGATCTTTACTGGGTTCGCAGAATCGATATGGGATGAGATGCGGCGAACAATGTTCGCACCCATGCGGCCAAGGCCAACCATTGTAAATTGCAATTCTTGCTGACTCATATTCTCTCCGTATCCGATCACTTCTCGATATCCAATAAAACTCTAAATCTTGAGATCTGTCGCCAAGTAAATCTGAGCGGCAGGTGAACACTCTCTCAACAATGAGATTGGGCTCTGCTCCGAGCCAATAGTGTCGTCGTCTTTCGTTTGGCCAAGGAGCGACTCAAGCGCCTCTCGCTTGCTCTCCCCCACGGCAAAGATGTAAATAGCAGATGCCTTAGCCAATCGAGCAACTCCGATCGAAACCCGCAGCGCGGGTGGCTTGGGTGAATTATCCACCGCAATTGCCGAAAGTGTTGAATTGAGCTGCTCCTTATGGCCTGGGAAGAGCGAGGCGATGTGACCATCTTCACCCATGCTCAGTATCACCGCGTCGAAACGAGCAATTCCGATTCGCTCATCGAGGGCTCGAGAATATTCCTGCGCAGACTCACTCAAAGTACTTTCCCCAGGCGTCCCAAGGCGCTCAAAATATATTCGTGACTGGCATCGTTCAAATCCTGCAATCAACGAAGTATCGGATCGATCTACATCCTCGTGGGCAACAAATCGTTCATCACTAAACCAGACGCGCAGCTTCGATTCATGTGATGATCCAAATTTAAATTCAGAATTTGCGCGAAAGAGAGCAACATCTAGGGCTTTGACGATAGCCAACCCGGTTCGTCCGCCCGTGAGGACTATCTGGGCTTCACGGTTCTCTCGCCAAGCATGCAGGATTGCGGAGGTCGTACGCGTCGCAACCTGATTGATGAGCTCTTCTGCAGATGCGTCATACATCGTGTTAAAGCGATGGCGGAAGCTCTGCGACATATGAATAAGCGTATTGCTAAGTGCCTCCTATAAAAAATCTGGCCCCTCTATGAAAGAGGAGACCGGATCTTTTTATACTTTCTTACTAGTAGCGGGGACAGGATTTGAACCTATGACCTCTGGGTTATGAGCCCAGCGAGCTACCGAGCTGCTCCACCCCGCGTCGGTACGCCAATCCTAAAGGATTGGCGCGGATTTACCCAATCGGCGAAATTACTTTCCGCCTTGAGCCCGAATCGCTGCAGCAATAGCTGATTTCAATCTGCTCTGTGCTTGGCCATAGGCAGTGAAATCACCATTCTTTAGCGCTTTTTGGGAATCTGAGAGTGCAGATTGCGCTGCAGCAAGTGCAGAACTCAAAGAACCACTGATCGTGCCACTCGAAGATGAACTCGAAGTTGCTGAACCAGAGTTGTTAGTCAACGTTGTTCCTGCATTTCCACCGAAGACTTGATCGAGCGCTCCCTGCAAGGTGTTATCAAAGCCAATTTGATCGCCAAAACTTATGAGCACCTTCTGAAGAAGTGGATATGCCGCGGAGTTCGCTGTTGCACGTACATAAACCGGTTGCACATAGAGCAACCCGCTACCCACTGGAAGAGTCAGCAAGTTTCCAAGCACTACATCTGATCCACCTTGGCGAAGCAATGAGAGAGCCTGCGCTACATCTGGCTTCGCTTCAAAATTTGAGGCGACTTGAGAAGGCCCAGAGATATTTGTTGAGCGAGGAAGTTGTAAGACAGTTATTTTTCCGTAATTTGGACCCGCATCAGAATTCACAACAGCAAAGGCTGTGAGATTTTGACGGCCTCCCTTTGGCACGAAACTAGTCGAGAGCGAGAAGGATGCGCCCTTCTCCCCTGGAAGTTGCATCGTCTGGTAATACGGAGGCTGTGTTGCGGCATTTGCGCCAAGAGATGAAGGGTCACTTGGAATACGCCAGAAATCTTGTCCTCCGTAGAAGGCGCTTGCTGAATCAACGTGGTACGTGCTTAAAACGTCGCGTTGAACGTTGAATAAGTCCTCAGGGTAGCGAATGTGCTTAAGGAGAGAAGCTGAAATCGCGCTCTTCGGCTCCACTGTGCCTGGGTAGGCTTTAGACCAGGTTTGAAGAACCGGATCTTTGGCATCCCATTGATAGAGGTGGACAGTTCCATCATAGGCATCAACTGTTGCCTTCACCGAATTTCGGATGTAGTTCACATTTTGATCTGCGAGTGGTGCAACCGACGTTGTTGAAGCACTCACCGAGTTGGTCGTTGCGGCATTGAGATTTGTCACCTTCGAATATGGATATCCAGCAGATGTTGTATATCCATCGATAATCCAGATCACGTGGCCATTAACAATCGCTGGATACTCGTTGCCATCCAAGGTAAGCCAAGGCGCTACTTTCTGTACGCGTTCCATGGGATTGCGATTAAAGAGGATCTTGGAGTCTTTGTTAATAAGATTTGAGAGCACAATTCTCTGCTCTTTATATTTAATCGCGAAGAGCAAGCGAGTAAACATCGATCCCATTGGCACGCCACCTGTTCCGGTGTATGTGTAGTTCTTTTGGCCGTTCGCTGAAGCGTCATCAGGGTAATCAAGCTCTGTTGCTGTTGAGCTCTTTGTGCCGCCGATAATGGAGTAGTCAGGAACATTCTCACCAAAATAGATTCGAGGTTGGAATGCACCAAGGCCATTTGTCGGAGGTATATTTCCAACGGCAAAGGCCGGTTTTCCATCGGCATCAACCGTGTTCGCATATGCCCCGACGAATCCAAAGCCGTGGGTGTAGACGAGGTGATCGTTAATCCAGTTTCTCACTGGGCTTCCGGCAATATTTAATTCACGCACAGCCACAACGGCATCTCGGCTCTTGCCGTTAATAACATACCGATCCATATCGAGTGAGTCTGGGAATGTGTAATAAGGCTTGATCTGTTGTAACTGACGGAAGGTTGCGGAAACCACATTTGGATCGATTAAGCGAGTATTAGAAACCGTAAGCGCATCCCCAGAAAGTTGTCCAGAGGATACTGATGTTGTTGCCTGGTAATCCTTAATGAGAACTTTATCGAGGCCGTACGCAGCCCGCGTTGCATCAATATTACGTTGAATATACGGGGCTTCTTTCGAAGATTCAGATGGCTTGACTTGGAACTGTTGGATAAAAGCTGGATAGATTCCCGCAATGAGGAGCGAGGAGATAACCATGAGGGAGACCCCCGCCGCTGGCAATACCCAAGAGCGACGAACGATATTTGCAAAAAATAGTAAGGCGCAGACGATCGCGATACCGGCAAGAATCGCCTTTGCCGGAAGGGTCGCATTCACATCGGTGTAGGAGAGACCTGTGATGAGGCGACCTGACTTGAGCGCCAAGGTATATCGATCAAACCAATAGGCAACTGCCTTCACGAGAACCAAGAGTCCAAGAAGAACAGAGAGCTGAACTCGAGCCGATACAGATGTGCGATCTTCCTGCACCTGTGGACGAATTCCCCCGTAAAGGTAATGAACACCGGCTGTAACGATGAGTGTAAGTAAGAGCGTTGAAATCGCCCACCCAATCAACGCTTCATAGAGAGGCAACTTGAAGGCAAAGAAAGATATATCCAATCCAAATTGTGGATCTTTCACACCAAATGGGGAGGAATTCTTAAAGGGTAGCCACTGCTGCCATAAGCGAGATCCAGACATGCCAGCAAAATAAAAGACGGCGAGTGCGAGCCCCATAAGAACGTAGCGCTTGATCGGATCGAGTTGGCCTCGGTATCGCTCAATATTGTCAGCCTCTAACGAGGTAGGAACATAGACAGGTCGATTCCGATAGGCCAGGTAAATATTCGTTGTGATGATAAATGAGGTAATTAACCCAAAGGCTGCAAAGAGTTCAGCTTTCGTGAAGAGGGTTGTGCGCCAGACGGATGAGAAGTGAACCGAGCGGAACCATAAGACATCGGCATAGAAGCCGCTGAGTGAGATAAGCACAATTCCGATAAGCACAAGCGCCGCAATGGTGAGTGGAAGTGGCCCGACTTTCTTACGTGGACCGAAGTTAAATGGCGATCCCGAACCTGAACCACCTGAGCCGCCAGAATTGCCTGAATTGCCTCGGGAGAACGGGTCATTTGGAAAGTTGAATGAACTCATGGTTCAAACTCTATCGTTTTACGATCACTTCGAGCCTGCGAAGTTCGAGCCTGCGAAGTTCGAGCCTGCGAAGTTCGAGCCTGCGAAGTTCAAGCCTAGGAAGCAGGTTCCTCTTCGCCAGATTCGGGCAGCTCCCTCACCTTTACCTCACGGCTAGCGGGCTCCTCAAAGCTACGCTGAAAGGCCTGAAAGGCGCTTACCGACCTATTGGTTTCGCTCTCATACTTATCTTTGAAGCGCGATACCCAAATCACATAGATGATCGCCCCAGTTACAGCAAAGAGTGGAACGAGCCACCAGATGAGAGCAGCGAAGGCTGGGTTGCCATGTGCATTCAGCGTATTTACCGCATCGGAGACGCGAAGGCTCTCGTGCATGCTACTCATGCTCTTCGTGCTGCTCGAGGCGCTCATGGTCCTACTCTATCTTTAAAGCGCGCCGACGGTCGCGCTCACTATCTTTAAAGCGCGCCATTCACAATGGGCGGAATATTTATTCCGCCATTATCGTTGTTGAAGATACGAAAATCGAAAAGTGTTGGGAGAATAAAACCATGAGCGGTAATTTTGGCTTTACCCCGGGTGGGGATTTCTCTCAGCCTGATTTCACATCTTCTACAAATAATCTTCCAATGATTGCAACGCAGGCGCTGCGCGATAGCGCTCGAAATGCACTTGCATCGCACTCGGTAATTCCCGTCGGAACCGCAGATCTCGACTCGGTCCGTGAAGCGTTGGAGATCGCTAATAATTGGTTGGATAGCGCAACAATATTTCCGGCGGTCTCGTCACCTCGAGATATCGCATGGAGTCGAAAAGATTGGCTCGATTCTTCTATCAGCGGCTGGCAGAAACTTGTCGAACCCTTGGCAGAGGGAATGGCCTCTGCTCTCTCAAAACTTGTCAGTGGAATGGATTTTGCTGGTGAGGATGAAGATCCAAATAATCCAATCCCTGATCTTGCAATACCTGCATTCAACTCAATCTTGGGCGGCAATCCATTAACTGCGGGTGGCATAATGCCAATGATGCGCGGATTTATGGGCGCGATGATCGCTACTCAACTAGGTCAATCTGTTGGCGCGCTTGCGGTGAAAGTCACAGGTGCAAATGATGTTGCTCTCCCATTATTCGCTCATTGCGAAACTCATCTGATTCCACAGAATATTGCAGCTTGGGGCGAAGGGCTTGATCTTCCGCCGAGTGAAATATCAATCTTTCTTGCCTTGCGCGAATCAGCTGCTACTCGGCTCTTTACGCACGCGCCATGGCTGGCGACATATATGCAAGAGGCGATCGCCTCCTACGGTCGCGGCATCACAATCGATATGGAGGCAATTTCACGACAAGCAGAAGAGGCAATTTCATCTGGTGCGCTCGATATTGAGAATGCAGAGTCAATTAATTTAGCGATCACCAGCGGAATGTTTGTTCCAGAGCAATCAGAACAGCAATCTGCTGCACTTGAGAAGCTCGAGATGGCACTTGCCTTGATTGAGGGATGGATTGATCACATCGTTTCATCAGCGGCAAAGGATCGCCTGCCCTCGCTGCCAGCTTTAGAGGAAGTTGTTCGTCGATCCCGCGTTACCAATTCGCCAACTCAACAGCTCTTCAAATCCTTACTCAACTTAGAAGTTTCTCCGAGAAGGATGAGAGAGGCTGCAATTTTCTGGGGAGAGGTAGCAACGCTTGCAGGCATGGAGGAGCGAGACCATCGCTGGGAGGATGCTGCGCTCTTGCCTAGAAGCTCTGACTTAAGTAATCCAGCGCAATTCTTAAAGAGCACGACAGTTCCAGATGATTTGAGCGGCTTGATCTAGCACGACGCAGTATGACCTGAGCGGCTTGATCTAATCCGCTCAGAAAGTAATGGCCCTAGATGGTGCTAGTTGGGGCTAGATGGTTCTATAAAAAAGCGAAGCCCCCGGCCGCACGATTCTTTATCAGCCTTCCCCTTGCTGATAATGAACGGTTATCCGAGGACTTCGTAGGCGAAAACCTATGCTCATTCGGCTCGTAAATCAAATTTATTAAGCCACACCCGTAACTTATATTCGCTCGCCATCCATGATTAATAAGCCATAAATAAGCCATTAATACGCGTCAGCTTCCATGAAAGTTTCAGTTGAAATAGATGCGCGACTCAAGCGCTCATTACTCGAGATTTCTCGATAAGTAGGAGAAAATTTCAATTGTTATCATCGCCTTGTTGATAACTCTGTGGAGAACCAGGGGATAACTCTTGAAGTCGGTGGAGAACTTTATCCAAGAGCAATTCTTTACCGATATCTTCCCCGCCGTGCCAGCAACTCCACACTCAACGCATTTCGATCGAGGCGCTCCCTCGGCCGAGCAGGTTAAGAAGGCTACCCAAGGGCTGACCAGTCGCCCAGCTACACCAAAATCCACCCGCCAAGAGCGGGCCGAGCTTGATCGCTCCCTTCCGGAATTTAGAGTCGTCAGATCCGCAAGGCGCAAGCGCGGAGTGAGCGCCTTTCGCAGCAATGGCATCATCGAAATTCATATTCCTGATCGCACCTCTCGTCGCGATGAGATCTCACTCATCCCCGAGATGATCGCACTCGTCCTCTCGCGTGAGGCTAAGTCTCGACGCGGCAATGAAGAGCTTCACGCCCTAGCTCTTGAGCTGATCGCCCAATACCTCCCAGAGTTTCACGAGCGCCCGGCGTCGATCACCTGGCGAGCGATGCAGGGGCGTTGGGGAAGTTGTACAACGGTCGACGCCAGCATCCGAATCGCCGAGCGGCTTGCGAGCGCACCTGCCTATGTCCTGAAGTGCGTCATCTTCCACGAGCTCATCCACCTTCGAATTCCTCATCATGGCGAGGAATTTCATGATCTGCTCTCCCGCTACCCCGATCTAGAGCGCGCCGAGGCCTTCCTAGAGGGCTTTGAGGCTGGTTTAGGGGCTCCGCCAGAGGAGATTGCGCCGCAAGATGCCCACTTTGCGCTTGATGCCCCCTCTGCCCATGATGCGAATTATTCGAAGGCGGAGCAAAGCCGCCCATAAATCTTCCTCAGATCCCCTCAATATCCCCCACAAGGCGAGGCTGCGAGGGTACCCTCAGCATGTACGCACGCTCAGCTTGGGAAGCACCCGAGAAGTTGAACGAGTGATGCGGCGATAGGAGGGTCATTATGGCTGAGGAATACAAAGGCGAGGCCTACTGCGTAAAGTGCAAAGAGAAGCGTGCCTTCGAAGGACACGTCAAAGTCTCTGATTCTGGCCGTCGCATGGCGCAGGGCATCTGCCCAGTCTGTGGCACCAAGGTCAATCGCATTTTGGGCAAGGCATAATCTAAAAAGCCCACGGCTTTTAACACCCCGTACTCTCTCCTCGATCTCATCGATTGCGGACGAGTGTGCGGGGTGTTTTCATGTGAGTGCACGTTCAGATAAACGAGGAATAGTTTTCCCACACCTCAGATGAAGGCAACTAACTTCCTGGATTTTTGAGCCATTCTGCGCGAATGCCCATTCTTGCGCCTCGACTTAAATCCGGATTGCGCGCCATTCCGCGAGATCAACACCAGTTATACGTTGGTGATTCACGCGAAGGAATCCTGCTCGAAGTTATTCCCTATCTGCCACTCGTTCGCATTTGCACCGGTACTTTGACGATGCAGGAGATCGCCTCTCATCTGGCGATCGAGTTAGACCTTGTCGAAACTTCTATCCAGCGACTTATTGAGCTTGGGGTAGTTGAGTTGATTGAGGTGAACCAGAAGATCGAATTGATCGAAAGAGAGAGTCACTTGCAGCATCACTCTCATTCCTACCTTCGTGGCGAGATTGAGCGCTCGCTCATTTCACATCGCTCTGATGATGGTGGCCTCTGCGAATGGCGGCATCGAGGTGAGTTCCCTATCGAAATTTTCGGAGATAACCGCATAGGCAGAAATCTCCTTGCTCTGCTATCAGCAAGTGGCTTTCGAGAAATTAAACTCACGCTTGATCCTCGAGATCACACTCTTCTCCAGGCGCAAGATATAAACGCCATGACCGTGACTTCAGCACATCTGGCGATAAATAAAGCGCGTCATCATGCTGAGCTCGTGCGGTTAACTCAGATAGAGAGTGATTCGCCGTTGAAGAAGAGCTTTCGTAGCGCAGGTGCGGCGCAGCTTGTAGTTGCTACAACTCCTCCGCATGCTGACTCAATTCAACAATGGCAAAGTGAGGGTCAATCGCATCTTGCCGTGAGTGATGTGGTGGGCGGCTGCATCGAAATCTCCCCCATCATCTCACCGGGCGGTGGACCTTGCCTGCATTGCATCTCACTTCATCGCAGAGATGCTTTGCCAAGTGATCTTGCTGAGCTGGCAATTCCTCGAGAATCAAAAGAGTTGCCGGCACCCGCCGCATCCCTCATCGCGGCTATGTTGGCAACTCATATCGCTAACTATGTTGAGTCGAATCGATCGGGTCGACTACTCGTAGCGAACTCCTCTTATTCGCATCGAATTAACTTGCTTGATCCATGCGTTCCGATTGCCCGTCTGAAATGGAATCTCCATCCAGAGTGCGGATGCGTGGACGTCCGACGCCGCGCTTCTCCGCGATGACGCGACCTCCCTCAAAGAGTTCTCCGCCCCAAACTCCGCATGGCTCGGATCTGGATAGCGCGCCCTCTAAGCAGGCTGCTTGAAGCGGACAACTGCTGCACAAGTTTTTTGCCCTAGAAATCTGAACCATCTCTTCCGAAAAGAAGATCTCTGGATCAGCCGAGTGACATGGAAGCAGGAATTCATCACCGTTGCCGGTCACGCATGTGACTTCGTGCAATCCGATCTTTGCCTCACAACCTTCTGCCCATCCTGGGAGTAACAAATCACTGAAGAGAACGCTCACTTCTCTCACTTCCTTTCTATCATCTCGATTTTTTCGCTGTATAAATAAAAAAGGACCGCATATCCTTTTCGGATTTGCGGCCCCTGGGGTTCTCTTATCGGTTATTCGATAATTCTCCAGGTTTCGCATTCTCCGTACTTAGGAGCCTGTGGGGCATGGTTGGCATGGTTTGCATAAGCGGCATATGCGCCGTGGGTGGTCTTTGATGCATATGTGGCCGCGAAGCTGTGGGTCGCAGGTGAAATGGCGCGCCAAGAGAAGGCGGCAGCTATTGGTGCTGCGCCTTGCTTAGCGCTGACTAGCTGGAGAGCTAGAGGTCTCATCTTTTCCACATTCAAAGGGTAGAGCACGCCGAGATTGACTCGCAAGTGAATTAATAAGAGCTCAACGGAAAGGTTCGACTAAACAGGGGTTTTAAATGGTGCCAAGAAAGGGCTTGGCTCCCCCGACGTGCTCAGGTGCACCTGTCGACGGGCTCGGGTAAGGCCGACATAGAAGAGCCGACGCTCTTCCTCAAGAGATCGATCATCAAGATCCTCCCCCACGAGAAGAGGCAAAGTCCCTTGATTGACGCCAACCAAAAAGACGTGATCCCACTCAAGCCCCTTCGCTGCGTGCAATGTAGAGAGAACTACACCAGGTAAAGCAGGTGGGTTGTTCTGTTCAGCTCGATCTTCAAGTTCACGCAGATAAGTCCGCATTGTTGGCGCACCCTCTTCGTGCATCCGCTCTGCAAGAGATAAAAGCGCTCGAATGTAATCTGCCTCGCCAAATGGGCGAAGAACAGATTGCAAATCGCGAAGCCAATTATCATCGTGAGGAATCACAGAGGCGCTCCTAATGACCTTCATAGCGTCCCTGACATCTACTCGATCAAAGAAGCGTTCCGAGTTTTTCAATTGAGATTCGATTCGACGTGATGCAAGTTCGCGTTCGAAATGATCAAGTTGTTGGTTCGTTCTTGCCAAAATGGCAACGCTGACCGAGTTGAGATCCAGATCTGTAATTCGCTGCGCGACATATGCAGCCTCGCTCGGAGAACTCTGGAATTCCTTCAATTCAAAGTTAGCCCCATGGGTATTCATTGAGATCAGTTGTTGATCACCATGGGATGCGCTATGGCTTAATACCCGATTAGCCATGTGGATAATCTCAGGGGTCGAGCGATAACCGCGCGTTAGCTTCACTACCTTCGCTTGTGGAAAGCGCCCGGTGAATCCAAGTAAGAATGACGATGTAGCGCCTGCAAAGGAGTAAATCGTCTGCGCGGCATCGCCGACGACGCAGATATCGTCACGGTTACCTAACCAGAGATTGAGCAAACGTTGTTGCAATGGCGAAACATCTTGATATTCATCGACTGTGAAATAACGATATTGATCTCTAATCCGCTCACGTACGGCTCGATCCTCCTCGAGCATCCCCACAGTGAGCAGCAGAACATCCTCAAAATCAATGACTCGCTCTTGTCGTTTGAGAGTTTCATAGGCGTCATAGACCTTTGCGATCTCAGCAAAGTTCTCTCGATCAGATTTTCCATTTGGGATACGAAGTGAACGGGTAGCGGCAATTGCTGATTCAACGTACTGATCAGCAGCGATCTCCCCTGCCTTTGCCCACTCAATCTCTGTTGAAATTTCTCGAAGTGTTGTAGCGCCAGGGGCGAGAATCGTGTCGCTTCTACCCATGGCCTCTGACATGAAGCCGGCTTTGCTCGTCAAAAGTTTAGGGAAAGCACCGCCGAATGAGTACGGCCAGAAGTACATTAATTGTTTAAGCGCAGCGGCGTGAAATGTCCTTGCGGTCGCATTTGGGACGCCAAGGGTTCGTAATCGAGCCCGCATCTCTCCAGCCGCCCGCGCGGTAAAGGTGAGGGCCAATGTCTTGCTCTGATCTGTCACACCCGCAGCAATCGCATATGCAATGCGATGGGTGATGACTCGAGTCTTTCCCGTTCCGGCACCGGCAATGACGCAGACTGGACCCCGAATCGCAGTAACTGTCTCTTGTTGTTCCGGGTCGAGCCCCTTCAAAATTTCTTCAAGCAACATATCTTTTACTTACTTGCGCCATGATTCGAGGGTCTGCGGTGCTTCGACTGATTCAAAGGTTGGCCGTGGTTCGCCATTCGCTGCGGGAGTGAGGTTGTACCAAGCTTCGATCATTGCTCGAGCGACACTTATTTTTGGCGGCAGTAGAAGTTCGCCCATCACAATCTCGTCGATAATCGAATCACGATCAAACCAACGTATCTCTTCAATCTCCTGGCCATCTGGTCGTGCATTTTCTGGATCAAGTATCGTCGCTTCAAATGCAATCATGAGCGAAGCGGGAAAGGGCCAAGGTTGTGAACCCAAATATTTCACATCGGTAACTAAGACCCCTGCCTCTTCAGCGACTTCACGAGCAACACACTGTTCGAAAGATTCACCAGTCTCAACGAATCCGGCGAAGGTTGAAAAACGATGTTCCGGCCAGACGCGCTGTCGGCCGAGAAGAATACGATCATTTCCATCCTTGACGAGCACAATAATTGCCGGATCAGTCCGTGGATAATGTTCGGTATTGCATTGATTGCATTGACGAATCGATCCACCCAGTGCAGGCAGAGTCATGGCGCCACATGCAGAGCATCTTGGGTGCTTGCGATGCCAATTCGCCAGCCCTTGCGAATGAACAGCTAAGCCAATATGAAGATCATCCAATAGGGCGCCTATCTCGCGAAGCGTCTTGTAGTTCTCGGTCTCCCCCGGTATCTGCGGTGACATGAAGAGAAAGTAAGGTTGATTTCCATCTAATCCCAAAAAGAATTCGTCGCCGTTATCTGGCGTCTCGTAATTCTTTAAAAGCTTTAGCCCGCCAGTTTTGCCATCTGTGAGAAATTTTTCGCCGTCATAGAGGAGTACGAGGGCTCGTTCCCAGAGCGCTTCAAGCGCGATGGGGTCTTTTCGGAGGTGTTCGGCTCGATCCACTCGACTGCGAGCAAGCGGCAGGTTCAGGATCTTCATGGGGCGACCCTACTAGCCTCCCACTAGCCTTAGCGAGTGAAGATCATTTCGTGGAATATTCTCCACGGTCAGCCCATTCCGCCTGCGAATACTCCGCTCTCAGCGGAAGAATCCCATCAAATTCTTGAAACCGTATCGAGCCAACTTGCAACTATTGGAGTCGAGGTCGTCGGTCTCCAAGAAGTCGATGCGGCACAGCCGCGCTCTTGCGGAGTCGAGCAAGTTGCCGTTATCGCGCAAGCACTTGGTGCAGAGCATTGGGCCTATGCCCCAACGATCATAGGCACCCCAGGGGAAGAGTGGCGATCACTCACCCACGGGGATCAAGCAATTCGCACGACGAGTGATTCAGAACAAGAAGCGAGCTATGGGATCGGATTGATCTCGAAAATTCCAGTGAGGTCTTGGCATCGCAAGGACTTAGGTCGAAGCAGAGTTGGATTACCGCTTGCGATTCCAAGTGAGAGCGCTTCAAAGCGTTCGATTCGATTTATCTATGTCCGCGATGAGCCACGAGTCGCACTCGCAGCTGAACTTGAGAATGGCTTCACGGTTGTCGTCACCCATCTCTCCTTCGTACCCATTGTCAATTATTTTCAGCTCGTGAGAATTCGTCGATGGCTAAAAGGGATTCCGGGCATCGCACTCATCATTGGAGATTTGAATCTTGGTTGGGGTTTACCCGTTCGAGGCACACACTGGCGCTCACTCTTAACCTCGAAGAGCTATCCCTCGTGGGATCCAAAGATTCAATTTGATTACATCACATCTGACATCAGAAATTTCGGCGAGAGAAATATTCGCCCATTAGAGATTCCGAATTTGGGCATCAGCGATCATCTACCGATTGGTGTCGACTTCGACTGATGTAATAAGTTCTATCAACTCTGACTCGTCGAGAAGATCCGAGGGCCGCACCGTCACATTTTCATTAATGTAGTGGAATCCCGCGCTCACTCGATCAAGTGAAATTCCATTCAATTTTGCAAATGCCAATCTGTAGAGCGCCAATTGAATCGCTGCATCAGCAAGCTCTTCACCGGATTTCTCGCGCCCTGTCTTCCAATCAATAACTTCAAAGGCGCCGTTCTCGCCTTGATAAATAGCATCTATTCGTCCTTTCACAACGATTCCAGCGAGGACTGTCTCGAATCCAACCTCAACTCCACTTGGCCTTCGATCGGCCCAGTCAGAGGCCAACCACTTATCTTGGAGTTCCTTCAGCGGTAGATCGAGTAATGGTGCAGGATCGAAAATATCGTCATCGAAGAGGGTCGATAATTGGAAGTGTCGCTCAATCCAATCATGGAAGGCGGTGCCTCGCTGGGCAAAGCGATTTGAATGTTGCGGCATTGGCCTTCGAATATTTAATGCGAGCGCCTCTGGATCACTCTTCAAGGCAACGAGTGCCGAGACAGAGAGCCTCTCTGGAAGATAGATAGCTTGCCCCTTTCTACGATCCTCAACTTCCTGAATTATCGAGAGCGCATCCTTTGCGCTTTGTCGCCATGGGCCATCGATCTGAAGAAGTAATTCCCCGCGTGTGAAGATTCCGGAGCTTTGAACTCTTCGCGCACTCTCTTGAATGAGAGCTGCACGCGTACTTGGCGCCGGCCACTGAGCAGTACGTGGGTTGGCAAGTTGTGGATTCACACCTTCGCTATCTTCGGCATCAGCAAGGATCGATGAGGGATCGCGCTCTTGGAGATACTCTTTTAACCAGAAGAAAATTTCTGAGAGACCCTTCTCGCGTGAGCCATCACGATAAAGAGAGGCCGTCACCATTAATGTGTGGCGAGCCCTTGTGAAAGCAACATATGCGAGACGAAACTCCTCTTCAAGACGAAGCGCTTTCCACTCTTCATCAAAGGCCTTTAAAGTTTTGGAAACTTCTGAGGCTTTAGGCGAATCAGTGCCACGTGGAAATTCGTAGGAAAATCCAAATTGGAGAGCATCAGCACGAAGATCGAGTGGAATCGAACCAGAGTTCTTTAACCAGCTCTCACTTCGCTTTCCCGAGCTAGGAAAACTACCCTGCACAACTCCGGGGATCGCAACGTGGTCCCACTCGGCTCCCTTCGCGGTGTGGATAGTCAATATTTGAACTGCCCTATTAGAGACTGTGATCGACGCTGGTTTCAGGCCCCCTTCCCGCTTATCGGCAACTTCGAGCCAATGCAAAAATGTCGAGAGAGTGCCGCCATTGCGCTGGAAGTGCGCCGCTTCATCAATAAAACGATCAAGGTGGCGACGACCGTGCTGCCACCCATCGCGCACCAATACTTCGGTATCTAGCCGAAGAAAACGCTCGGCCTCGATAATGGCATCAGTAATTGACCCGTTGATTTCTCGTCGAAGCGCTGCAAGTTCATCGGCAAATTCATTCAGTCGCGCTAATCCAACTTCTGAGAAATCTTCTCGTGGGGCATCGCAGATGCGATCGAGGGCTTCGATAATTGAGCCGATTGCAAAATCTTCATTCTCTAGCGTTGCGATCTCGCCACTCTCAAGGATCTCTTCCAACCTTCTAGATTTTCCTTGAGCCGAACCATCCGTAATCTCGCGCGCAAATCTTCCAAGCGCCATGAGGTCCCGCGGACCTAACGCGAGTCGCGGCCCAACGAGAAGTCGCGCAAGTGAAGTCCCTGAATCTGGGAAGGTGAGAGTTCGCAGTAATGCGATGATATCTGCGATCTCGGGAATGTGAATTAATCCCCCGACTCCGACAACCTCTACCTCTAATCCAGCCTCACGAAGTGCGCTCTCAATCTCAGGTATGTACGCCTTAGCGCGAATGAGTACCGCAAAACTTGATCGACGATCCTCAGGCAGATCGAGGCGAGCTGGATCGTTCCACAGTTGTGCAAAGTGATCTGCGATAGCGACCGCTTCATCTCTCGCTGTCAGATATCGCCCGGCAGTGAGTTCGCCTTCCGCCGCGGATGGTTTGAGTGCAAGACGGTCCACACTTCTGCCACGACCCCGCGCTCCGCTCTTCGCCGAAAGTTGATCCACGATGTGATTGGCAAAGTCTAAAATTTTCCGATCATTACGCCATGAGGTAAGAAGCGTGAATCGTTGGCATGAGCTCGGATCTTTTCTCTCCGAGAAGTCTCCCTCGAATCGATCCAAGGTATCTGCCGATGCGCCTCTCCAGCCATAGATACTCTGGTGTGGATCTCCCACTGCGGTGACCGGGAAGGCATCTCCATCAACGCTTGCGAAGAGCGCGGATAAGAAGCGAACCTGGGATTGAGAGGTATCTTGATATTCGTCGAGCAAGACGACCTTATATTTTGCTCGTTCGGATTGAGCAACATCTGGAATCGTAGATACGAGCTTTGCTGCAAGGCTCATATGATCATCAAAGGTAAGAAGGCCCTCTTGGCGCCGCTTCTCATCTGCCGCCTCAACCATCGGCAGAATTGAAAGCCGCCCTTTCAGTGTTGAGATCGCATTTCGAACTTCCTCGTTATCACTTCGCGGATCAATCGTTCCAAACTTCTCTAAGAGAGCCTGCGTCGTATCACGGATCGCTGCGATCGATTGATCATGTTCTGAAATTTGCGAGGAGAGCGAGATCACCGCATCTACGATCGAGTTCGGAGATTTCTCTAAAGGATAAAGAGTCTCTGGAAATTCAGCGACAATTTCGCTGAAGAGTTGCCAGGCAGCAGCCTCTCCAAGAGGTTCAATCTCGGCATCGATCCCCATGCGAATTCCATGTTGGGAGAGAACTCGTCCGGCATAGGAGTGGTAGGTCGCGATCTCTACCGAGATATCGATTGCACCAAATGTATCCCTCGGCAGAAAATCAACTTTCCGCAATTGGCGCAAACGGTGCCTGATACGAGAGCTGAGCTCACCGGCAGCTTTACGCGTAAAGGTCAGACCAAGAATCTCACTCGGAGCAACCACACCATTGGCGACAAGCCAGAGAACACGCTGTGTCATCGTCTCGGTTTTCCCGGAGCCAGCACCTGCAATGACGACTGTTGGGCCCCAGTGCTTTGATTCAATAATCGCCGCTTGCTCTGGAGTCGGTTCAAGGAAGGTGCCACCAGCGCGCTCAAGCGCACGAGCAATTTCTAGCGCAGTGATCTCGCGGCGTAGAAGAATCTTTCCATCGACGATACGAGCATTACTGTCTCTCTCTTCACTCATTCGATCACGCTCCGACCCGCACTTTGAAGTGGGCATAGCGCAGCGACTGCACATGTGGAGCAGCGCTTATTTGCTCGTGCTGTAAATGTTGCCGCGGCCATACCTTCAGCGATCGTTGAAATATCAGCCACAACTTCTTCTTGATTTATTGGCATCTGTTCCTGCGATTTAACAGATTTCGTATCCTTAGCGAGGAAGAGGAGTTCAGCTCCACCAGATGCGGTCACTTCTGTGATTCGCTCTTGACCCACAAGATTGAAGCCATCCATCAAGACCGCAAGTTGATAAGCCTTGAGTTGGCGGTGCTCATCAGTCTCGGCCTTGGTGGCAATCGATTTTCCAGTTTTGAGATCAACGATATGGAGGGTTGAACCGTCGCTACTCATCTCAAGGCGATCGACCTGACCCTTAATTACCGCTCGACCAACTTTGATAAAGAAATTCTTCTCGGCGGCAAGGAGAACTCGATCATTTGCACTGTTCCAGGTAAAGAATCTACGGAGCATTTCGGAAGCGCTCTCAAGTTGAGCGCTCTTGTACCACCCAACATTTTGATCGACGACTCCCCAAGCGCGAGTGAGTGTTTCGATAGCTCGCTCTGCCGAGAGTTCGGGCTCTTTGATCACAAGTGCGGCGAGTGCATGGATGGCAACACCTAGGAGTTGCGCAGCGGAATCTCCATCTTTTGCGCCACTTTTTTCGAGGAACCATTTAAGGCCGCAATCAACGAAGTTCTGCAAACTACTTGGGGAAAGATAGATCTCTCTCTCATCCGCTATGAGTGGTTTATCGACGCTTAGAGCTCGTACCCCCAACCAAGCACTTGGATCTGCGCTTCGAACGCCGGCCCTCGCAAGAGTTTGAAGTAAAGCGGATGCAAAATCTCGAGTTGGTTGATCGTTATCTGGATCCATGAGATCTCGACGAAGTGATGCTACGAGCGCCTGTTGCGTGAGGGCTCGCTCTGGAGAGATAAGTTCTGCTTCTTCGGCAGAGTTGCCATGGAGATACTCGTAAATCTCTTCGAAGTAACGCGATGGATATGAATCTTCCTCTTGAGCAGCGGTGATAATTAATCGCGCCTTTGCTCGCGTGAGTGAAACATGGAGCAATCTACGTTCATCCTCGATCAAGGCAGAATGAGCACTTGCAGCGATCTGATCGCGAATAGTGAGTCCAGTGCGTACCGCCTCAACTAACCGTTCTGATCCCAGGAGAGATCCTCGCTCGGCAAGATTTGGCCAACTTCCTTCTTGGAGTCCCGCGATGGCAACCAACTCCCATTCACGACCTTTCGCAGAGTGGACAGTTGTAAGAGTCACTACATTCTCGCGCTGGGCGCGAGATGAGATGGCATCACTAAGAATGCGTTCGCCCATCAATTGATCGATGAAGAGTTGAGGTGATGCCTGCACCGTGCGTTCAGAGAAACGACGTGCAGATTCAAAGAGTTGAATAACAGAGTCGAGATCTCGGTCAGCAGCAGCCCCGCGTGAACCACCGGCGAGCGCGCGCTCCCGCCAGAGATCAGGGATCGCCTGCCCCTGGTAATTTTTAGAATTTGACCAGATCGCCCAGAGAAGTTCAGATATATCGCCCTTCACTTTCCTGCCCGCTTGCAAGAGTGTGCGAATGCGCACTAGTGGAATGATCTGATCATCGGAGATCTCTGCGATTGGATCACTCATGGCGTCGAGCATCATCGAGGTAGTTGATCGGAGATCGCCATCACTACGGGCCTTGCTGAGCGCAATACGAATCTGTCGAAGTTGGATTGCATCAGCTCCTCCAAATTCAGAGAGTAAGAGCTCTTCAATCTTTGGCCAATGAGAAGTTGTCAGCAATTCGGGTTTAATAATTAGCTGGGCAATATCGAGAATTGGTCGTACAGCGGGATTCTCAGCTAGCGCCGCTGCTTGCGAATCGATGCTCAGCGGAATTCCGTTGATTGCGCATGCTCGCTGGATAGCACTTACCTGCTCGCCTGGGGTTCGTAGAAGTATGGCCATCTCTGACCATGGCAATCCATCCTCTAAATGTGCACGACGGAATTGATAGGCAATGTAATTGGCAGCCTCTGTAGGGTTCGCAAACTTTCCGATATCGATGCCTTCGCGACGAGCCTGCCAATCAACCGACTCGACCGGCTCGACCGGATCTAGAGGCGTGGTTGGCGTTGGCAGGGAATGACTTCTCTTTTCCGCCACCTTGCTCGCACGTTGCCTTGCAACATTCTTTGACCTAAATCGAGATGCGACCTCAATGCCGAGATCAGTGATCGCTCTACTGCTTCGGTAGACAGTAGAGAGCTCTATGGTGCGATCTGTATGGCGGCTAATCCAATCCGCAAGACCATCAGGATCCGCTCCGCGGAATCGACCAACTGCCGAATCTTGGTCCATGAAAAGTAGAAGCTCTTTACTCGAAATCAACTCAAGGAGTTCGCGTTGAGCTCTATCGCTCTCGTGAAATTCGTCGATTAATATGCTTGAGAATCTTGAGCGATAGTGTTCGAGTAAGACGTGATCGCTCTTCAGCCGATCGATAGCCTCGACAATTACCGATGATGGATCGATGCGGATGGGCGTGTGAGTTGTTGTGAAATTCCTCAGTTGCATAGTTTTGAAATATGAGGCCCAAAACTTTGCACCGCCATCCCAATACTTCTCACCAAGCTCAACTCCAAGTAATTGAAGAGCCTTTGGAGTTAAATTAAACTCTGTGGATCGGGATATGAGATCTCGAACTTCTCGAATAAATCCTCGAGTTTTTCTCGCTTCTGTGAGATCTGAATGCCAATCAATCTCTACCAGGTCATTGAGTAAAAGTTCTTTAATAAATGCATCCTGTTCGGCTCCAGAGATCAATACATAGGAAGGGTCTTCTGGGCGAAGTTTTTCATTGAGAATCGAGAAGGCGAGTGAATGAAAGGTCCGCGCAAGCGCTTCAGAAGCGGTCGAACGTGCGCCACGAGCAATCTCATCACGCAATAAGGATGCGCTCTCACGACTGTAAGTGAGAATGAGCAGCGAAGAAGGCTCTGCGCCCATTTCGATGCGAGCAAGGGCGGATTGAATTAAAGTTTTTGTCTTACCTGTGCCCGGTCCACCAATAACCGCGACACTCCCCGTCGAGTCAACGACCGATCGCTGAGCCTCATCAAGTTCCGGACGCTCCTGGCTCAGTTCGCGCGGCGAGCGGCGAAGTAGTTGTAGGTGGCGCGCAGTCATGAGCCCAATCTAAGCGAAAGGGGCTGACATCTGCGCGGTACGGCGCGGATATCAGCCCCCGTAAGAGCCTTCACATATGGGAAAGGGTCCCCGTAAAACTAGTTATCTGCTCCCTGATTCGCCTTCTTTGTGCGAGATGTTGCTCGACCACGTTCATTCTGATCCAGAATCACCTTACGGACGCGAACCTGCTTAGGAGTCACCTCAACGCACTCATCTTCACGGCAGAATTCAAGAGCCTGCTCCATGTTGAGAAGTTTCGGTGGGATAAGTCGCTCAGCCTCATCAGTACCTGATGAGCGCATATTCGTGAGCTTCTTCTCGCGGACAGCGTTGACATCCATATCTTCTGGACGACTATTTTCGCCCACAACCATTCCCTCATAGACCTCAGTGCCTGGCTCAACAAAGAGCGAGCCTCTATCCTGAAGTGAGTAAAGGGCATATGAAGTCACAGCGCCGCGACGATCTGAGACAAGTGAGCCTGTAAGGCGAGTACGAATCTCACCATGCCAGTTCTCGTAACCATCAAAGACGTGGTGCAAGAGTCCGGTTCCGCGAGTCTCAGTAAGGAATTCTGTACGGAATCCGATCAATCCGCGTGATGGGACCTTATAGTCAAAGCGGATCCACCCTGTGCCGTGATTAACCATCTGCTCCATACGACCCTTTCGAAGGGCCATAAGTTGAGTGACGACACCAAGATACTCTTCCGGAATATCGATAGATAGTCGCTCCATTGGCTCTTGGAGTTTTCCATCAACAGTCTTGGTAACCACCTGAGGCTTTCCAACAGTAAGTTCAAAACCTTCGCGTCGCATGATTTCAACAAGCACTGCAAGTTGAAGTTCGCCACGTCCTTGGACTTCCCACGTATCTGGGCGATCAGTGTTCTTTACGCGAAGTGAAACGTTACCAATCAATTCAGCATCGAGGCGATTCTTCACCTGACGCGCGGTCAACAACTTACCTACTTGACCAGCAAGTGGCGATGTATTGATTCCGATCGTCATCGAGATTGATGGTTCATCAACGGTGATGAGCGGCAACGCATGTGCCTTCTCGGCATCTGCCAAAGTTTCGCCAAGTGTGATCGTTTCGATACCAGCGACGGCGATGATGTCACCAGGGCCAGCTTCAAGTGCAGGTACTCGCTCTAATCCATCGGTGATCAAGAGTTCAGAGATCTTTACTCGCTCTTGAGTTCCATCTTGCTTCATCCAGGCGACAGTTGCGCCCTTCTTAATAACTCCTTCGCGTACGCGACAAAGTGCAAGACGTCCAAGGTAAGGCGAGCTATCTAGGTTGGTCACATGTGCTTGAAGTGGCGCACCTTCGTGATACTCAGGCGCTGGGATTGTGCCAAAGATTGTGTCAAAGAGGACATCGAGATTTTCTTCTTCCGGCATTCCGCCGTCCGCAGGGCGAGTAAGCGAAGCACGGCCCGCCTTTGCAGATGCATAGACGATAGGAAATTCAATCTGCTCTTCATTGGCATCGAGGTCGAGGAAGAGCGCATAGGCCTCATCCACAACTTCTGCGATTCGTGAGTCAGCACGGTCTACCTTGTTGATAACAAGAATAACTGGCAAGTTCTTGCTCAAAGCTTTGCGGAGAACAAAGCGAGTTTGTGGAAGAGGTCCTTCCGAAGCATCGACGAGCAAAATAACGCCATCTACCATCTCTAATCCGCGCTCTACTTCGCCTCCGAAGTCGGCGTGGCCTGGCGTATCAATGATGTTGACGATCTGATTTCCGCGCTTTACAGCGGTGTTCTTGGCGAGAATGGTGATTCCCTTTTCGCGTTCAAGATCCATTGAATCCATAACGCGATCGCGATCTTCGCCCTCTTTCTGGTGCTCTGAAAATGCACCTGATTGAGTCAACATCGCATCAACGAGTGTTGTCTTTCCATGGTCAACGTGAGCAATAATCGCTACGTTACGGAGCTCATCGCGCTTCTTGAGTTCGCCAGTAATATATGGGCTCTTCTCGTATTTTATTTTAGACATTGAACCTAAACTCCACTACATCACCATCGGCCATTACATACTCTTTACCTTCCATGCGGACTTTTCCGCGAGCACGGGCCTCTGTCATTGAACCTGCTTCTATCAAATCACCAAATGCCACAATTTCGGCTTTGATGAAACCTTTTTGGAAATCGGTGTGAATAACACCCGCAGCCATTGGGGCTGTATCTCCTTTGTGAATCGTCCACGCTCGAGCCTCTTTTGGACCCGCAGTGAGATATGTCTGTAGACCGAGAGTTTCAAAACCTACGCGTGCAAGAGTTGCAAGACCCGGTTCATCCATTCCAATCTCTTTCAAAAGTTCGAGCGCATCCTCGTCATCGAGTTCAGCAAGCTCAGCTTCGGTCTTCGCATCGAGGAATATTGCCTCAGCGGGAGCGACGAGTGCTTGCAATTTTTCGCGTAGCGCCTGATCGCCGAGCTCTGACGCATCGACATTGAAGACATAGAGGAATGGCTTGGTAGTCATGAGTTGAAGTTCGGCGATCGCAGCAAGATCAACTTTCGATCCAACTAAGAGCTTTCCCTCGTTGAGAATTGTTTGCGCCTCTTTGACAGCTTCTATAACTGCTGTCTTCTCCTTGTTGATCCGCGCCTCTTTTTCAAGACGAGGAAGCGCTTTCTCAATTGTCTGAAGATCAGCGAGCGCAAGTTCGGTATTGATGACTTCGATATCTGATGCTGGATCTACAAATGCTGCGGTGCGTTCGCCTTCGCGCGTTACGTTCTCATCTGTGAAGACTCGGATGACCTGACAAATCGCATCAGTCTCTCTGATGTTCGCAAGAAACTTATTTCCTAGACCGGCACCTTCAGAAGCGCCTTTTACGATTCCAGCAATATCGACGAAGGAGACGGCTGCAGGAAGCAGCTTTTCCGAGCCGAAGATCTTGGCAAGTTCTGCCAGGCGAGGATCGGGGACGCCTACTACGCCAACATTTGGCTCGATCGTGGCGAAGGGGTAATTAGCCGCCAGGACATTGTTCTTGGTCAGGGCGTTAAAAAGGGTCGACTTTCCCACGTTGGGCAGTCCGACAATTCCAATAGAGAGGCTCACGAGGAGTAGAGCCTACGGGGCTTTGTCAGTCTTCCCTGCCAAGATGCGGATATGAGCACAGTGATCTCCATCCTCCTCGCCCTTGCGGCGCTCGCCCTCGGCCTACTCGTCGGTTTTTCAGGCGGTCGACGCTCAATGCAGGCTGGGGCGATCCCCCTCCTGGCGGCTGAGCAGAGCAAGAATGAACTCCTCACATCTCAGCTAGAAGCCCTCCGCGCAGAGAGTGAGGATAAGACGAGGCTAGACCAATCACTCAAAGAGGTCCGTCAAACGATTGTTACCCTCTCTCAGCAGGCACAAGAAGCCGAACTCAAACGCACCGCAGCAGAGGCCTCGATTAAAACCACAATTGACACGATGCGCAGTGGAAACGAAAACCTCTTACGCGAGACAACCAAACTTGCCGGCGCGCTCTCCAATTCGCAGAGCAGGGGCAAATACGGAGAAGCACAATTAGAGATGATCCTTGAATCATCCGGACTCCTCGAAGGTATTCATTTCTTTAAACAAGATACGCGTACCTCTACAGTCGCATCCTCATCTCGCCCTGATATTCGAATCGCAATTCCAGGCGGCTCTGAAATCTTTATCGACTCTAAATTCCCCTTCGATCGATTCTTGGAAGCGGTCGGTGAGAGTGATCTCGCTACGCGCCGTACGCTCATGGAGTCACATGCAAAAGATCTTTTGGGTCATGTCAACGATTTAGCGAAGAAGGGTTACCAAAACGAAGGCAACTCCCCTGATTATGTCGTCCTCTTTGCACCCTTTGAATCGATCCTCTCCGAAGCCCTAGAAGTTGATCCTCAACTACTCAATAAGGCATTTGAAAAAGGGATCACTATTGCGACGCCCACCACAATGATGGCCCTCCTTCGCACCGTCGCCTATGTATTTAGCCAATCAGATATGGCAAGGAATGCATCGACAATTACCGAGCTAGCAGGCGAACTCCTCAAGCGAATTAGCCGCGTTCACACCAAGATCGCCACGCTTGGCAAGAGCATCAAAACTTCGGAGCGAGCATTTAACGACCTCGTTCAATCAGCTGAAGAGAATATGCTCCGACCTGCTCGAAAGATGGTTCAACTTGGCGTCCCCTCTCCGGCAAAACTTTCAGGCCATGATGAGATCGAAGAAGATATACGGACCATCAAGAGCAAACAGCACGAGATAGATGAATTTTCTTCAGCTGATGGGCTAGATGATGAAGATGTGGAAGGTGTAGAGGATAATGAGTAATGTGAAGATCTCAGATAGTTCAACGGGCGCCATTTTCGCTTCTAAATCTATGAAGCGGCCAATTCAAGGTCCAGGGCTTACCGCCCCAGGAATTGTCATCCTGCAATCACTCTTCATACTTCTCATTGAGACTGCTGAATACGCTATCGGTAAAATTGGAACGATCACTGGAGTTGCCATCGTTGCCGCTGTAGCAGGTGGGATCTATCTTGGTCGCGCGGGAACTGAATTCGTTATTGCAGTAACTGCGCCATTGGCAGCGCTCTTCTCCACGATCCTCGTTCTGTGCACGTTAGGTGGCGTTGGGCTGCACCTTGCCAGACTCGGTCTCGATCTCGTGACCTCGCTAGCGGCGCTTGCGCCATACCTTGCAATAAGCGCGATAGCCGGGTGGGCACATTATCTCTATCGACTCCGCGCCACTCGATCTTAAACAGGCGTTACGGCAGAATCGCTTCGCGCTCTTTCATAACGATTGCTTCATACTCCGCAATCGACGCTCGTAAATCTGATTTCTTCCACTTGAGTATTGGTGAAATTATCTCGCCGATTCGAGAAACTGCGGAGAGCCCATAATCTCCAGATTCAAAGAAGATTCGCGTACGCCTCAGCAAGACATCAGCGATACTCATGGCTCCTTCATGCGAAGCGGCAAAGTACGCCTCCACGCCCAAATAATCTGAACCTTCTGCAATTGGGTCGATCAGCGATGGATCCTCGCTCAGTATTTGTCGGAATTCGAATACTTCTGAACCGTATCTATCAAGAAGTCGAATCACTTGATCTTTCGTAACTCCGAGTTCATCAGCCAAGCGATCGGCTGAGTTAATTAAGGCGTGGTAACCATCAGCACCGAGAATCGCCGTAGAACGAGTCACTGATTCTGGAACTTCCCGATCGATATCACTCAACGCTTCGTCAACTGCATCCTTTGCCATGACTCGGTAGGTGGTGTATTTACCGCCAGCGATACTGACAAAGCCAGGTACTGGGTGATCGACGATATGTTCACGTGAAATCTTGGTAGTTGAGGAAGCTCCTGCCGATGAGACGAGAGGCCTTAATCCTGCATAAACGCCCAATAGATCCTCGCGAGTTATCGGAGTAAGTAAGACTTTATTCACTTGCTCGATGATGTAATCGACATCTGCTGCGTCGGCGAGCGGATCGGTTTTATCTCCGGTGTAATCGGTATCGGTTGTTCCGATCAGCCACTTATCTTTCGTCCAAGGAATAACAAAGAGAACAGAGAGTGCGGTCTTGAGAATCATTCCGACATTTGAATTAATTGCGCTACGAGGCACAACGATATGAACGCCTTTACTCATTCGTACCGAATAATTTGGGGTAATTCCAAAATGTTCATGGAGCTCATTGCTCCACACGCCAGCTGCCATGATCGTCGATTTGGCCCGGACATTCATTCGCTTTCCAGAGATCAAATCTGTGACTTCGACGCCAATTACCTTCTCACCATTGCGTATCAGTGATTCAGCCCTTGTGCGTGTTGTGAGCGCAGCGCCATAGAGTGCGGCGGTGCGAAGAATCATCATCGTATGACGGGCATCATCGACTTGAGCATCGAAGTATTCGATTCCACCCAGAACAATCTTTGGATCAAGGCAAGGTGCTGCCTCTTGTACTCGTTTGTGGCTTAGGTGCTTGTGATTGGGAAGAGCGCGTTGCAATCCGCGCAAAATATCGTAGAGGAAGATTCCAGCTCCCACATAGGTACGTTCGCGCACCTTGCTGTGAAGTGGATAGAGGAATGAGAGTGGCTTTACAAGATGCGGGGCGCCCGTTGTCACCATCAGTTCACGTTCATGGAGAGCTTCACGTACTAATTTAAAGTCATACTGCTCGAGGTAGCGAAGTCCTCCATGAATCAACTTAGAAGATCGCGATGAAGTGCCAGCGGCATAATCTTGACTCTCTACCAATGCCACCTTGAGGCCGCGCGTTGCAGCATCGAGCGCGATCCCGGCACCTGTGACCCCGCCGCCGATTACGAGGAGATCAAATTCCTCATTGGCGAGAGCAGCGATAGCCGACTTACGTTGATCCGGGTTAAGGGCTGACTTAGAACTCCACACGGCTTTAGGATAGTGGCTATGAGATACGTCGGGGCTCTTGACCAGGGAACAACCAGTAGCCGTTTCATGATCTTTGATGAAACAGGGGAAGTCATCGCCTCTGCCCAGGAGGAGCATGCCCAGATCTTGCCTCAACCGGGATGGGTGGAACATAACGCCGACGAAATTCTCGAAAAGGTCCATAAAGTTATCGCTTTAGCTCTCTCCATTGCCAAACTTCGCGGTGAAGATCTTGCGGCGATCGGCATCACAAACCAACGAGAGACTACTGTCGCGTGGGATTCTCAAACTGGTAGACCTTTATATAACGCAATAGTCTGGCAAGACACACGCGGACAAGTAGTCATTGATCAACTCACCGAGGAAGCCAAGGCGGATGCTACATACCGCTCTGGACTCGCCATTGCACCTTACTTCTCTGCGAGCAAAATGAGCTGGATGCTGCGCAACGTTCCTGAGGTTGGAGCGGCTGCACAATCGGGACGACTTCGCTTCGGAACTATCGACTCCTGGTTAATGTGGAACCTAGCCGACAGAATTCACATTACCGATGTCACCAATGCATCACGCACCTTGTTAATGAATCTTGAGACGCTTCAGTGGGATGCACAACTTTTGCAAACCTTCGGGATTCCCATCGATTCACTCCCTGAAATTAGAAGTTCATCCGAGATCTATGCGAAGACTGAACTCACTGGTCCATTTGCTGCAGAGGTACCTGTCGCTGGAATTTTGGGCGACCAGCATGCGGCAATGGTTGGTCAACTCTGTTTTGAGCGCGGCGATACCAAGTGTACCTACGGGACTGGAAATTTTGCGCTGGTAAATACTGGAACTCAGATTGTCAGGTCGACGCAGGGCTTACTCACAACACTCTGCTACAAATTCGGAAATGAACCTGCGCGATATGCCCTAGAAGGTTCGGTTGCTGTTACGGGATCGGCAGTTCAATGGTTGCGCGATCAACTAGGAATCATCAGCGCCTCTTCTGAGATTGAAGCGTTGGCAGCCACCGTTCCAAATAATGGTGGGGTCTATTTTGTTCCGGCCTTCTCTGGGCTCTTTGCGCCATATTGGCGAAGCGATGCGAGAGGAGTGCTCGTCGGGCTCACTCGCGCAGCGACGAAGGCTCATATTGCTCGCGCCACGCTTGAAGCGATCTGCTACCAAACAAAAGATGTCATCGACGCAATGGCAGCTGAGACTGGAGTGACTCTAAAAGCACTTCGCGTTGATGGTGGTATTACTCAAAATGCACTCTGCATGCAGATTCAATCCGATATTTTGCAGATTGAAATATCTCGTCCAGTCGTGAGTGAAACCACTGCGCTTGGTGCCGCTTATGCAGCGGGCCTTGCCGTTGGAGTCTGGGCTGATATCGATGCCCTTCGCGGGCAGTGGCAAGAATCTGCGCGTTGGACTCCCGCGATAGATAGCGAACTTGCTAATGGCGGCTTTGCAGATTGGCAGAAAGCGATCGAGCGAACATTGAACTGGGTCGAGTAATTACTTTCCCGCTGCCTTCAAATCTTTTCGAAGCTCAGGTGGCATCGCAAAGAGCAAATGTTCTTCCATTGCAGTAACAGTTTGCACATCAGAAAAACCCCTACGCTCTAACTCTTTAAGTAAATCATCGACCAAAATCTCTGGGACGGAAGCACCACTGGAGACGCCAATCGTCTCAACTCCATCAAACCACTCATCTCTTACTTCAGCGGCATAGTCGATGAGGTAGGCAGCTTTCGCGCCATACTCTTTCGATACCTCGACGAGACGAACTGAGTTCGATGAATTGGTCGACCCCACAACGAGAACTAAATCCGCCTCTGGGGCGATCTGCTTAATTGCGACCTGTCGATTTTGAGTTGCGTAACAAATATCATCCGATGGCGGATCCATGAGATTTGGGAATCGCTTCTTTAAAGCGGCGACAGTTTGCAAAGTCTCGTCGACAGAGAGAGTTGTCTGGGAAAGCCATGCAACTTTAGATTCATCGCGTACCTGAAGTGAGTCGATTCCGGCTAGGCCATCAACTAGTTGCACGTGCTCAGGTGCCTCACCCGCAGTACCTTCGACTTCCTCGTGACCCTCGTGGCCAATAAGGAGAATATCTAAATCCTCTTGGGCAAAACGCTTTACCTCGTGATGGACCTTGGTAACGAGCGGGCAGGTTGCATCGATTGTCTTCAAATTTCGTCCCGCAGCCTCTGCGTGGACGGCGGGTGAAACGCCGTGAGCCGAGAAAACCACAGTTGATCCCTCTGGCACATCAGTCGTCTCATCAACGAAGATGACACCTCGCGCCTCAAGGGTCGCGACCACATGCTTATTGTGAACAATCTGCTTGCGCACATAGATCGGAGCCCCGTAGAGGTCGAGAGCTTTCTCGACTGCAACGACGGCGCGGTCGACGCCTGCGCAATAACCTCGTGGTGCTGCTAGTAATACTCGCTTACCCATGAGGCAAGCCTATTAGAGTTCGGCCATGCTCGAGAACTCAGCGCAGGAGCCACTCCCGGTTCGCGTCATCTCAGAGGCAATTGGTGAATATCTCAGCAAATTGGGTCCAGTCTGGATCGAAGGCGAACTTTCCGAAGTAACGGTGCGACCTGGGGCGCAGATGGTCTTCATGCGACTCCGGGATACCAGCGCCGATATGAGCCTCTCGATTATGTGCCACAAATCAGTACTTGCTGCAGTGAACCCACTACCGGCAAATGCGCGAGTGGTGATGCATTCTAAAGTCTCTTGGTATGCCAAGAGCGGATCACTATCAATGAGTGTCAAAGAGATCAGACAAGTGGGTGTCGGCGAACTTCTTGCGCGACTTGAACTCCTGAAAAGGCTTCTCGCAGACGAAGGGCTCTTTGCTGTCGAGCGAAAAAAAGAGTTGCCCTTCTTGCCCACCGTCGTCGGCCTCATTTGTGGTCGCAACTCTGATGCAGAGAAAGATGTCGTTGAAAATGCGAAGCGTCGATGGCCTGCCGTTCAATTTGCGATTAGAGAAGTAGCAGTGCAAGGTGCCGCTGCCGTCGCTGAAGTGAGCGCCGCACTCAATGAATTAGATGCTGATCCTGATGTCGATGTCATCATCATTACTCGTGGTGGTGGATCATTTGAAGACCTCCTGCCCTTCAGTGATGAGAGCCTGGTACGTCTGGTAGCAAACGCGCAGACTCCTATCGTGAGCGCAATTGGACACGAGAAAGATGCTCCGTTGCTAGATCTAGTGGCCGATTGGCGCGCTTCGACGCCGACAGATGCAGGAAAGCGAGTTGTCCCAGATCTCCTTGAAGAAGTCACGAAGTTAAAGAATTTTCAAGGTCGAAGTTTGCGGTTTGTAGATAACCTCATCTCACGGGAGAGCGCCCTAATTGCGCAGATGAAGAGCCGCCCAATTCTCAAAGATCCATATTCACTTCTCACACATCGATGTGAAATCATCTACCAGTTGCGCTCTCGTGCCGTACGCGGCATGGAGAGCGAGTTATCTCTTGGGCGAGAAGAGCTCGAATCCCTGCGAGCTCAAATCCGGACCCTCTCACCACAGTCGACCTTGGATCGCGGATATGCCGTGGTTCAAACTGCCTCTGGCGAGATTGTTCGACACTCTTCACAACTTCAGCCGGGTGATCGCATCAGCATCAAAGTGGCTGATGGTGTGGTCGCCGCCACAACCGATGCGGCGCTCTAGTCACATCTGCGGATAGGAGTAGATTTAACGGCATGGCTGATAAGAAACTCTCATACGAACAAGCGCGAGATGAACTTGCCGCTGTTGTGGCGAATTTAGAGTCGGGGCAATCATCGTTAGAGGAGTCGCTCGCACTCTGGGAGCGCGGTGAAGTGCTCGCTCAGATCTGCCAAGAGTGGCTCGATGGAGCCAAGGCGAAATTAGATGCGGCCAAATCCAACTCCACATCCTCGGACGAGGCTTCAAATGCCTGAGTTCATCTACGAAGATCTTCTTCCTCTTGGGGAAGAGAAGACTGAGTATCGATTACTTTCACGTGAGGGCGTCTCTACCTTCACCGCCGAGGGGATGGAATTTCTCAAGGTCTCTCCAGAAGCAATTGCAGAATTGACCGCCACTGCAATTCACGATATTTCTCATTACCTGCGCGATGAGCATCTAGAACAACTCTCTAAAATTCTTACAGATCCAGAGAGCTCGCCCAATGACCGATTCGTAGCGCTCGACCTCCTTAAGAATGCCAATATCGCCGCTGGCGGCGTGCTTCCCATGTGCCAAGACACTGGCACTGCACTCGTCATGGGTAAAAAAGGTCAGCGCGTTCTCACCTCAGAGAAAGATGAAAAATCTGTATCCCGTGGAGTCTTTGAGGCTTACACCACGTTAAATCTTCGCTACTCTCAAATGGCAGCAGTGACAACATGGGAAGAGAAGAACACTGGCAATAATTTGCCTGCCCAAGTTGAAATCTATTCAGATTCCGATCATCCAAATGAATATAACTTCTTATTCATCGCCAAAGGCGGCGGAAGTGCAAACAAGTCTTTTCTCTATCAAGAGACCAAGGCCGTACTCAACCCATCCTCCTTCATGAATTGGCTCGACGAAAAACTGCGCTCACTCGGAACTGCGGCTTGTCCCCCGTATCACTTAGCGTTAGTTATAGGCGGAACGAGCGCTGAGCAGACTGTGAAGACGGCAAAACTCGCATCTACTCACTACCTCGATAGCCTCCCAACCACAGGAGATGCTGCGACAGGGAGAGGATTTAGAGACCTAGATCTAGAAGAGCAAGTTCTAGCCCTAACGCGAACTTTGGGTATTGGCGCGCAGTTTGGTGGAAAGTATTTCTGTCACGATGTTCGAGTTATCCGCCTTCCTCGACACGGTGCTTCCCTTCCTATCGCGATTGCCGTCTCATGTTCAGCCGATCGTCAGGCAAAGGGAAAGATCACAAAGGAGGGAATCTTCCTCGAGAAGTTGGAGCGAGACCCCGCAAAATTCTTACCTGAGACAACTGATGAGCATCTCAACGACGATGTAGTAAAGATTGACCTGAATCAACCCATGGCAGAGGTTCTCAAAATTCTCTCGCAATACCCGATCAAGACCCGCCTCGAGCTGAACGGCACATTGATCGTGGCGAGAGATTTAGCCCACGCGAAACTAAAGCGTCTGCTCGACGCCGGCGAGGAGCTTCCTCAATACTTTAAGGATCATGCCGTCTATTACGCAGGGCCAGCAAAGACTCCTGTCGGCTATGCCTCTGGATCTTTTGGGCCAACTACCGCTGGTCGCATGGATTCCTACGTTGAAGAATTCCAAGCAGCCGGTGGTTCGATGATCATGCTGGCAAAGGGCAATCGATCAAGGGCTGTTACCGAAGCGTGCAAGAAACATGGCGGCTTCTATCTTGGCTCGATCGGAGGCCCCGCTGCCCGGTTAGCCCAAGATTGCATCAAGAAGGTTGAGGTCTTGGATTATGCCGACCTCGGCATGGAGGCAATTTGGAAGATTGAGGTCGAGAATTTCCCTGCCTTTATCGTGATCGATGACAAGGGGAACGATTTCTTTGCCGAGACGAGCAAGCCGATCAGTATTGGGATGAAACCGGCTTAATAGCTCCCGGCTCGACGATGTTTTGCTAAAGCCTTGCAGGGTGTCCCATATCTGACGCTGATGTAGCGAAGGCCCCACTTGATTTGAGTGATGGGATTAGTTCGCCAATCCATGGCAATAACTTCCATCTTATTAGCCGGGAGCGCTTGAGCGATTCCATGGGCACCGCTTCGATAATTGTGAGCCTGGAAGTTCCAGTGGCTCTCCTTGTTCCACAAGGTATCAAGGCACTGAACTTGAGCTGCATTCCATTTGTAGGTCGCATCGATGAGTGATTGAGCAACTTGTTGAGCACCGCTGGGTGTCTTAGCCAATTGAACCTGCTCGGAGGCGAGAGCCACGAGGGACATCTGATGTGCGCTTACCGCAGGGACTGAACCCAAATCGACAAGTCCTGCAGTCAGAGGCGGAGTCGTTGTCGGAACCATCAAAACTTGATCGCCCGTTAAAGCGGCGCTCTTCACTGGGCGAGCTATGACAAGGGCTGGATCGGCCAAGGTGAGATCTCGATGTGAGCTGATCTGAGCAAAGGTGGTATCGACCGAGGCGAGGATCGAGATGAGGAAGGCTGCGCCGAGCGCTACAACTGGCTTGCTTATCTTCATCAGCTACCTCCTCCCACTTTCCTTCTAGTTCCATCCCCCCCAATGTGGGGTGATCGGGCTAAAGAGTTACATCCATGTGAATCAACGGCAAATTTAAACCCGCTTGGAGTGAAAAAAAGTTTTTACTCACAGTTTTGAGGGCAGGCAAAAGCGCAGGTGAGAAGGGAGGAAGTGGCAAATGTCCGTTTTGTCGCGGCGGCCGCTTTAAGCAGTGAAGTTGAGCGGCTCTTCCAACATCTCGGTGACAAGTGCGGCGATTGCCGATCGCTCAGATCTAGTCAGGGTCACATGCGCAAAGAGTGGATGACCCTTCAGCGATTCGACGACGGCGGCAATTCCATCATGGCGGCCGACTCGTAAGTTATCTCGCTGGGCGATGTCATGAGTAAGGATTACCCGCGATCCCTGGCCAATTCTGGAGAGGACGGTGAGCAAGACTCCCCGTTCTAGTGACTGGGCTTCATCAACAATGACAAAACTGTCGTGAAGGGAACGGCCGCGAATGTGGGTAAGCGGCAAAACCTCAATGAGACCTCTGTCGATGATCTCGTCGATGACGCTCTGGCTGACCAAGGCGCCTAAAGTGTCGAAGACTGCCTGTGCCCAGGGCGACATCTTCTCGCCCTCTGAACCCGGTAAGTAACCAAGCTCTTGTCCACCGACAGCATAGAGCGGGCGAAAGATGACAACCTTCTTGTGATGGCGTCGCTCAAGAACTGCTTCGAGTCCAGCGCAGAGAGCGAGCGCAGATTTTCCAGTGCCGGCGCGGCCTCCTAGGGAGACAATTCCAATCTCATTATCGAGAAGAAGATCGAGAGCAACCCGCTGTTCTGCCGATCTGCCATGTAAGCCAAAAGCTGATCGATCCCCACGTACTAATTGGATTCGCTTATCCGGCATAACTCGTGCGAGTGCACTCCCCTTTTCGGAGTGAAGCACAAGCCCCGTATGTACGGGATGTTCCTTTCCAAGATCGTGGGCAGTTCGATCATTCTCATAGAGGGCATCAATGAGATTTCCGCCCACATTGACTTCAACAATTCCAGTCCAACCAGCGCTTGAGGCCAGTTCAGCGCGATACTCCTCGGCTTCGACTCCGCAGGATGAAGCCTTCACACGCAACGGAAGATCTTTTGTGACGAGAACAACCTCACGGCCTTCCGCCATCAAATTCTTAGCGATCGCCAAAATTCTTGTGTCATTGGAGCCATCACGCATGAAACCAGATGGCAGCGAGGAGACATCAGAGTGGTTGAGCTCTACCCGCAGAATGCCACCCTCGTCATTGATCTCGATCGATTCGTCGAGGCGGCCATGTTTGATGCGAATATCATCGAGCATTCTGAGTGCAGACCGAGCGAAGTAGCCGAGCTCTGGATGATCGCGTTTAGTCTCAAGTTCTCCGATGACAATGATCGGAATGATGACCTCGTGCTCAGCGAAACGACCAATAGCGGCCGGGTCGGCAAGAAGTACGCTGGTGTCTAATACATATGTCTTTCGACCTTTATGGCTTTTTGATGAGGCCAAAGTGGGTATCTCGCATTTCCACGCAGAGTATTCGGTTCCGGGGGAATCGGACTTATAACTCAAAAGGTAGAACTCGCCAGGGCGCGGGGGTCGGCGACACGCAGCCCTTGAAAGTTAAATTTTCATGTCGAATAGCGTCGGCGAATCAGTTACTGCCCAAAGCGACGGTGGCGCTGCGAATATGCGCGCAGGGCTCGAAGGAAATCTACTCTGCGAAAATCTGGCCAGTACGCTTCGCAGAAATAGAACTCCGAATGCGCTGATTGCCAGAGCAGGAATCCAGAGAGACGCTGTTCGCCCGACGTTCGAATCACTAACTCCGGGTCGGGCATACCCTTTGTGTAGAGATGTTTATCAATTTCTGCAATCGTGAGATGGTCTGCAATCTCATCGGCGCTCTTCTTGCCATCTATTCCCGTTTTGATGTAATCACGCACTGCGTCGACGATCTCTCGACGGCCGCCATAGCCGATCGCAACATTGACCACGATCCTCGCGCATCCTTGTGAGTCACGCTCAGCCTTACGAAGGCTCTCTTGCAACCATTCGGGAAGGAGATCAAGCGCGCCTAGGGCATGAATCTCCCACCGCTGCTGCAAGGCTAGGTATTCAACGGCACCGGCGATGATTTTGAGTAAGGCATCTAGCTCTTCAGGCTCGCGATTGAGGTTATCTGTACTTAACAACCAGAGCGTAATGATCGTGACATCGGCTTCTTCGCACCACTCCAGGAGCTCAATAATCTTTTCAGCACCTCGTCGATGTCCATCTTCTGGACGACCAAAGTTGTTCTTCGCCCACCGCCGATTACCGTCGAGGATGACTCCTACGTGGTGCGGGGTTTGGCTGCGGTCTAACTGTCGGAGAAGACGCTTCTCATAGAGTGGGTAGAGCAAAGATTTAATGGCAGGTTTAAATAGATCTCGCATTGGATCCACTGCCATGAACTTTCCTACTTTGCTGTAATTGCTGCGAACTCTGCAGCAGCGCGACGATCTGCTACAAAAGAGGCTACTGGGAAAGTCCCTGCAAGCATGTAGAAGATTGCAACCTTGAGTGGCTTACGAACGGCAAAGCAGTAGTTAAAGGTGACGAGTACATAGACCATGTAGGCGAATCCATGCACAACGGCGATAGCGCGAATTGCGTTGGGCACGTTGTCGTGTGTCGCCGTGATTTTGATCGGTAGGTAGACCAGCCAGAGAAGAAGTGACATAACACCAGCAACATTGGCCATAAGTCGGAACCTAGCGAGGGCGCCTGCCTTATTTGCTTTGAGAAGATTCATAGATTCACCTTACCTGCTCACTTCACTACACGGGTTAATTTATGGCTCGATTTTTTGAGCGAGTTGTTGAGTCGGTTTAGAGCGATTAATTGAACGGTTATAAAAAGGGGCAAAGAGCACAAGCAGCGCCATGAACCACCAGGTAATCACATAGGCGATGTGCTGCCAATAAAAACCCCCGACTGGATTGATCAGCTGGGGCGATGGAATGCGATCGCCTGAGATCTCAAATAATGTGGTGGCCCCTTTGATTGATTCAGATCGAGCGGTGACATAGCCATCGAAAAGTTGATAATTACCCACACCTGCAACGAGTGCTGGGTCTAGGCGAGAGAGAGTTGTCGCGGTTGTATTTGCATGGTCTTCATTCTGATGTGGGTAGAGGCGACCAGTGACTGTCGTGGGTCCGGGAGTTCTAGCAAGGGATCCGTTGTTGAGTCCACGCACTACCAATATTGCTCGGTTGCGTGAGAGCTCCATCAGGCCAACTTCAAGGTCAACAACTTTTGTGGGAGCAAGTACTTGTTTTGGCGCAACGTAATACTTTACATATTTACCAGTAAAGGTAACGAGTCGATTGTATGAAGCATCTCTTAAATTATGCCCCGCAGCAGCAACACTCTCGAGATCGATGATGGGTCTCTCTGGTGGTGTCTGGGATTGTCTCTGAACGTTCTGGGCGCGATGAAGTTGCCAGAGTCCGAGTTCAACAAAAGTCGCCAATAGCGCAAGAACGAGGAGCAAGGAAGATAGACGGCGAAGCCATAATTTCATGAGATATCTGATGTCGCTTATTCGGCTAGATCCTCTTGGCGTCGTTGGGCGCGTTTGTATCTTCGGTAAAAACTTACGCAGAGCAGAGTGACAGCGAGAGTGAGGAAGACCATCGTCAACGAACCAGCGAGGCCCACATTTACATTTTGGGTGGTGTCGTTCATGAGAGAAGTATCCCCCATATCGGCGAAGACGTAGACTCGCTCCCATGGCAAGGATTCGTCGTGAAGATGACCCATATCTTCGGCGACGTTATGGAATCCCCGAGCCTTCGACAAGGCGGTACAAGCGCTGGTTTACTCCCGCGATCATCGCGCTTCTCGTGGGTGGCTCCTGGTTGGCATGGTCTGCCAATCACTTCAGTCGACCAGAGGTACGTTCAACGTTGATCTCATTTCGCGCGATAGATAGCTCGCACATGGAAATTCGTTACTCAGTCTCTGTAAAAACTTCGAGTAGGCCTCACCTCTGCCAATTGATTGCTCGAGATATTTCAGCAAATACCGTGGGTGAGATCACGGACCGCTTCCCCGCTGGAACTTTCATGCCGGTCACGCTCGTGAGAACCATTCCAACCCGCGTAGCTGCGGTAAATGCGGCTATTTTGCGCTGTGCACTTGCTTAACCTCCAGTAAAGTTACCTCTCTTATGAGCACTACAGAATCACCCCAAACCTGGCTAACCCACGAGGCAGCGGATCGACTCCGCGCTGAGCTCTCAGAGCTTGAAGGGCCCCGCCGCGCTGATGTCATCAAGAAGATTGAGGCTGCTCGGGCAGAAGGCGATCTGAAAGAGAACGGTGGCTATCACGCAGCCAAAGATGAGCAGGGCAAGATCGAAGCGCGCATTCGCCAGTTAAAGCATATGTTGGAAAATGCCCACATCGGTGAGCCACCTGCATCTGCCGATGGGATTGTTGGACAAGGCATGAAGGTCACGGTGGAACTTATGGGCGATGAAGTGATCTTCCTTCTTGGCTCACGAGAAATTGCCGTAGATGACCTCGACGTTTACTCCGAGAAATCTCCACTTGGTGGCGCTGTCCACGGACAAACAATTGGAGCGACTGTCACGTATACCGCCCCCAATGGCCGCGAAATATCTGTAACTATCAAAGCAGCCGAATACCTATAACTCGCGTCAACCTCGCCAGAGTTCTCTTTACCCGTCGGCTACTTGTTTGTGTTCTTATATCGCTGCACGCTGAGCGGAACAAAAATTCCCATAATGAGCACCATGTAGATCAATGAGGTCTGAATAGGGTGCGTGCTAGGGAAAGAATTCTTCGTCACTCCAAACATATTGTGAAATCCAAAGAGTTGTCGGACAGCCGCAACCATCGTCGATACCGGATTCCACTCGGCGACATATTGAAGTGGCTTTGGCATTGATGTCGTGGAGGCAAAGGCGTTTGATAAAAAGGTCAGCGGGAATGTAAAGAGAAAACTAATGTTTGCAACGACTCGTGCATCTTTTGCAATGAGCCCAGCGAAAATTCCTGCCCAACTAAGCGCATAACCAAAGAGAAGAAGCATCAAGAATCCAAGGCCAATTTTCAGAAGACCCGATGTTGGTCGCCAGCCAACCAAGAATCCCGCCGTGCCCATCACGGCTATCACGACGATATTAAGCAATCCATCGCCCAAGGTGCGACCTGTAACGACTGCAGCTCGGGAAATTGGGAGGGATCGGAATCGATCGATCAAACCCTTCTCCATATCTTGTGCCATGCCTTGTGCCGTTGCCGCGAGCGTAAATGTGACGGTTTGAACGAAGATTCCCGGCATGAGAAGCTGAACGTAACCGCCTTTGATACCAGCCCCAAGTCCCGCAAATACATAGCGGAAGAGCAGCACGAACATCACTGGCTGGATCGTGTTAAATATAAGGACTTCTGGGACCCGCGTGAGTTGAAGCAACTGACGCTTCATGATCACGAGTGAATCGCTGACAGCTCTCATGGGCGGCCTCCCTTCTTGCTCTTGGCTTTTGGATCGAGTTTTTCCTCGTCAGCTACTTCAGCCGCTTCAGCCGAATGGCCCGTCAGCGACATAAAGACGTCATCGAGAGAAGGTCTTTTGAGCGCAATATCTAATGGATGAATCTTTGCAAGGTCGAGTTCACGCAGGAGCTCAACGAGAGCATTTCCACCCGTAGATACAGGTGTCGATATCTTGCGAAGGCCCGCATCAACCGAAGAAGTTGTCTTTCCAACTCGATCGGCAATCTCCTTAGCTTGCGCAATATCTGCTTCCGCGACAACAAGCTCAAGTCGCTCGCCACCAATTTGTGTCTTAAGTTGATCTGACGATCCACGAGCAATCACTTTGCCTTGGTCGATCACCGCAATATCATCTGCAAGTTGATCGGCCTCTTCCAAATACTGCGTAGTGAGAAGAAGCGTGACGCCATCATCTACGAGTCCTTCAATCACCTTCCACATCTCCATGCGACCGCGAGGATCCAAACCGGTCGTTGGTTCATCAAGAAAGAGAACCTTCGGGCGAATGATGAGTGAAGCCGCAAGGTCTAACCTACGACGCATGCCACCCGAGAAAGTTTTGATCGGACGCTTTGCTGAATCAGTCAGGGAGAATTGCTCAAGTAATTCCTTTGCACGCGCATTCGCCGCAGTCGAACTTAGATGATAGAGCCGACCAAACATGACGAGGTTATCCCAACCCGTGAGAGTCTCATCGACCGCCGCATACTGGCCAGATAATCCAATTATTTCCCGGACCTGTTTTGGGTTCTTGATGACATCAATGCCCCCAACCATCGCGTGACCTGAATCGGGTTTGAGCAAGGTAGCAAGGACTCGAACTGTCGTTGTTTTGCCCGCTCCATTTGGGCCGAGCACTCCGAGGACGGTGCCCTCCTCGACATCCAAGGAGAGTCCATCAAGCGCCTTTACCTGCCGGTCTCCCTTTCCGTATATCTTCACAAGATTTTCGGCGATTACACTCTTCATTTCGACAGTCTAGAACCCCAACTCAAGCACAAGGGAATATTGAGTGGTAACCTGCGGTTGAAAGTTCAACAACCGTCGAGATTTTGGGCCCTCTTGGAGATCCCCCTCATCCGGCCAAGCCGAATTCTGTTCACACGGTACTTACTTGTTATGTAGAAGGGTTCTCATGTCTGCTGAAAAAGCTGCTCCAACCGCAAAGGGTCAATTGACCCATAAAGAGATCATGTTTGTTCTCTCAGGTCTCATGATGGGTATGCTCCTTGCCGCCCTCGACCAGACGATCGTCTCAACGGCGCTCAAGAAGATTGTTGAAGATTTCAACGGCCTCTCTCATTACACATGGGTGGTCACTGCTTATCTCCTTACATCGACTGCATCGACTCCGCTGTACGGCAAGATCTCTGATCTCTACGGACGCCGCCCGGTCTTCCAATTCGCCATTGTGACCTTCCTAATCGGTTCATTTGCCGCAGGTGCTGCAACGTCCATGAACCAACTCATCGCCTTCCGAGCAATCCAGGGCCTTGGCGCTGGTGGATTGATGGCTCTTACCTTCGTCATTATCGGCGACATTGTTAGCCCGCGCGATCGAGGCAAGTACCAGGGTTACTTCGGTGGCGTATGGGGACTCTCTTCAGTAGCTGGCCCACTTCTTGGTGGCTTCTTCTCAGATCGCCATCAGATCTTCGGTGTCGCTGGCTGGCGTTGGATCTTCTATATCAATTTGCCTTTTGGTATCGCAGCACTCGTGATCACTACTGCATCACTTCATATTCCAAAAGTTGTTAAGAAGCACAAGATCGATTACCTCGGCGCAGTGCTTATGGTCTTGGGCGTATCCGCTCTCCTCCTCGCAATCTCTGTATACGGTCCAGAAAATGGATGGACTGGAAGAAAGACGCTCATTGCATTCGCTGTAGCGCTCGTTCTCATCCTCGCCTTTCTCTTCCAAGAGACTCGAGCATCCGAACCGATCCTTCCGCTGCGACTCTTTAAGAACCACACATTTACGACCACATCGATTCTTGGATTTATTATCGGTGCGGGAATGTTCGGGGCAATTGTGATGCTTCCGCTCTATCTCCAGCTCGTGAAGGGGAACACTGCAACCACCGCCGGATTGAAGTTAATCCCATTCATGCTCGGCATCGTTTCCATGTCGATCACATCTGGAAAACTCATCTCCAAGCACGGCCATTACAAGCGTTATCCGATCATTGGGTTAACCTTGATGACAATTGGTATTGCCCTCATGGCAACGCTGAACGAGACCACTCCATTCTGGCGTCTCTCAATCTTCGCAATTTTGATCGGTGCTGGGCTCGGATTCTCAATGCAGACGATCGTTATTGCGCTTCAGAACGCAGTCGACTTCAAGGATATGGGTGTTGCAACCTCGTCAAATACCTTCTTCCGTTCAGTTGGCTCAACAATCGGAGTTGCGATCTTCGGATCGATTTACTCAAGTCGCCTCGCCCATTACTTGCCATTGGCAATCAAGAAGACGGCGGCGACCGATCCCTCATCAGTTACTCCTGAGGTGCAGGCAAAGTTCGCCCAACTTCAGCATAACTCTGCGATTCTGAAGACCTTCTCGCCAACACTTCAACACAATGTTATGCATGCGTTCGTTCAGTCATTCCATGTCGTCTTCTTGGCCGCAGCGCCAGTGACGGCGATCGGTTTGATCTTCGCCTTCGCACTGAAGGAAGCACCGCTTCGATCTGGCGCTGAGCACCATGCAGCAAAGACCGAAGCCGCTGGGGAAGCAATCGCATAATTAAAATCACTAGAGCCCAACTGCCGAAGGAAGTATTCGTACTTTCGGCAGTTGGGCTTTTTGTTGCCATTGGCTATGGGCTCATAGTTCCTGCCATTCCACTCTTCGCACGCACCTTTCACGCAAATGCGACGCATGTTGGTTTCATCATCTCTGCCTTCGCTTTTGCACGATTTGGCTCAGGGTTAATCTCTGGAAAATTTGTTGACGCGATCGGTGAGCGCTTAACACTTGGGTTTGGCCTTGCAATGGTTTCAGTCTCATCTCTGCTCTGCGGCTTTGCACATTCCTACTGGCAACTGCTTGTCTTTCGTGCCGCCGGCGGATTGGGCTCCTCAATGTTCTCGGTCTCGGCGAGCGCTTTGCTCATGCGATCCGTTAATGATGCACAACGAGCTCAAGCGCAATCAATTTACAATTCGGGGTTCTTAATCGGTGGCGTTGTAGGCCCTGCTTTCGGTGGCGTTCTATCAGCCATCTCCCTTCGCTCGCCATTCTTCGTCTACTCGGGCACACTCATTGCAGCCTCCCTCACTGCATTTCTCTATCTACATGAGAAACGCCTCGGCAAATCGATTCGCAATGATCAAGGTAGTGATGAAAGAGTCTTGCTGCGAGATGCCATCAAACTCTTCCCATATCGAATCGCCCTCATCATCACTTTCATCGCCAACTGGATTCTCTTTGGGCTTCGTTCATCTATTCTGCCGCTCTTCGCAACGAGCAAACTTCAGATTTCTACTGCCGCGCTTGGTTTTGGTTTTACGCTCTCTGCAATTGCCCAAGCGCTCTTACTTGTTAAAGCCGGAAAATTGCTCGATATTCGCGGTCGCAAATTTGGATTACTTGTTGGTTCTTCTCTGCTCTCGAGTGGTCTACTTGTTTTGATCACTGCTACACATCAATGGTCTTATTTCGTACTCATGATTCTCTTTGGTTTGGGCGGTGCTTTCATGGGCACTGCACCTGTCTCTGTTGTTGGAGATCTCTTCGGGGGACGTGGTGGAAGAGTTATTGCGCTCTACCAGATGGCCGGTGATGCAGGGATGATCGCCTGTCCAGTGATCGTTGGATTCTTGGTAGATCGATTCTCCTACCGCATTGCATTTGAAGTATCTGCTCTGCTCTTTCTCTATGCAATATATCTAGCCTTTAAATTGTCTGAGACTCGTAAAGAATATGAAATTGGCTTCAGTGAAGTGTGATTTGAGCGTGAAACCTCGTTATTAGTTGAGCGAAATTGGAGTGACCCGCTAACCTAACCAGGTGCAAAAACGAAGCAAGGCGGTCATTGGAGCTGTGACGCTTATGAGCGCGCTCCTTCCAGTCCTCGCCCCTGCTCAAGCAGCTCAATCCCTCGCCGATGTCAGAGCGCAAGTGACTCGTCTGCAGATTGAGGCTTCCGCTGCTGCCGAGGCAGGACAGCAAGCACAAGTCGAGTTAGGCCGCCTTTCGAGAAAACTGAGCGCGGTTCAGCAGCAAGATTCACAGCAATCCACCTCCATGGCTGGACTGAAGAAGTCTCTTGGTCAGATTGCACGACAGCAGTATCAGACGAATGGAATCAGCGAAGGAATGACTCTGCTCTTCTCCTCTGATCCAAGCCTCTATCTCCAAACAGCAGGAACCCTCAGCGTCATTACCGCGAAGAAAACATTGCAATTAACGCGTTACACAACTGCAGAGCAGCGTTTACATGCCACTTCGCTCACCCTCAACGATCAAGTGGCGCAAGTAGCGGCAGCAAAGGCGAAGTACGCAAAGCAAGAGGCGCTAGCTCAAACAAAACTTTCTCAAGCTGAGACACTTTTAGCAAAGCTGACTAAAGATCAGCGTGATGCACTTGCGAAATTGCAGGCACAGCAGGATGCGGCTGATCAACAATCATCGCTCGCCCTCGCCTCACAAAGCTTAAAGATCAGTGGTCGTTCTGGAATTGCAATTCGTTATGCGCTTCGCCAACTCGGGGATCGATATCGCTTCGGCGCTGCCGGAATCGTCTATTGGGATTGTTCTGGATTAACGATGCAGGCATACAAAGCCGCTGGCGTCTCTCTGCCACATTCTGCAGCTGCCCAAGCTGGTTACGGAAAACGAGTGCCGCTTAATAAACTCCTACCAGGTGACCTTGTCTTCTTTGGCAGACCAATTTCACATGTTGGAATTTATTACGGACACGGAAAGATGTTGGATGCCCCGCACTCCGGCGCTCGAGTACGTATTGAATCCTTCTCGTCATGGTTTGGTCGAGAGAAGTTCGTCGCAGCCCGCCGCTTCTAATTTCGATCTATTTATTTACTTTCTTTGACTTGAATTCTTGGTAGCCGAATTAATAATGTTGCGAAGCATCGTTGGAAATATCAAGAAGTGGAATGGCGAAACCACCAACCAGTAGAGCTGCCCACCAAGTCCCCGAGGTGAAAACGAGGCCTCTTGTACAACCCTCGTCTTCTCACCCTCTTTAAAGAGTTCAAACTGCAGCCACGCTTTCCCTGGCAAAATCATCTCCGCATAGAGACGAAGCTTCTCATTGGGGATCACTTCTTCCACACGCCAAAAATCGACTGAATCACCTACACGAAGATGCAATGGATCGCGCCTTCCGCGACGCAGCCCAACTCCCCCGAGCATGCGATCTAGTAGACCGCGCAAATACCAAAGAAACCCTGCTCCGTACCATCCTTGCTCGCCGCCGATACGTTCTATCGCCGCCCATACCTCTGGCAAAGGAGTGTGCGTTAAACGTTCGCGCCTATCTCGAAAGGTCTTCTCGCCAGCCCACTCTGGATCACTTTGAGCTTTAGCCCACGGGGCAGTTGGTGAGTTAGCGTCAGACCATCGAGTTGCCACATCGTTTGCTGAGATCTTTGTAAGGGCTAATTCGATTGCAGTTGCCAGTGGAATAAGTCCATGAGATGGTTTAGGTATGACCGCATCAATTGATCGCTTTGGATCGGCAACAACTTCGCTGATGAGTGAATTAACGAGGGGTTTAGCAATCGAGGTAGGAACGGGGGTAACTAGGCCAATCCAGAGCGATGAGAGGGCAGGTGATAAGACTGGAATTTTTACAATCCAACGCTGACGAAGGCCCGAAATCTTTGCAAAGGTCTGCATCATCTCTTCGTAGGTAAGAATTTCTGGACCACCGATGTCGAATATGCCTAAGACTTCTTCTTTCAATGTCGCAGCTTGGACGAGGTACCAGAGAACATCCCGAATCGCTATTGGCTGGGTTCGATTTCGTACCCACTTTGGAGTCGTCATGATAGGTAGGCGGTGCGTGAGATGGCGCAACATTTCAAAACTTGCCGATCCAGAACCGATAATGATTCCAGCTCGAATCTCCATTACTGGAACTGATGTTGAGGCGAGCGAGAGACCTGTCTGCTTACGTGATTGCAGGTGCTTACTAATCTGAGTGTCATTTGCTATGCCACCGAGATAAACAATCTGTTTTACACCTTGGCGTTCGGCCGCTTCTGCAAAATTCTGAGCAATACGGGCTTCGGTCTCATCAAAATGTGCCCCGGTATTGATGGAGTGAATGAGGTAGAAAGCGGTATCGATACCTTTGAGCGCAAGGTCTAACTCTGCGGGATTTTCAGCACTTGCTTGCGCAACGTCAACCTTACTGAACCAACTCTGCCCCGAAATTTTTCTAGAATCTCGCACCATGACACGAATCGAGAGCTCTTTGACTAAGAGCTCCTGGATGAGTCTGCCTCCGACATAACCCGAAGCCCCAGTCACAAGTACGCGCTTCATAGGTGATCCTCTAGTTAGAGCAGCGCAAGTGCTGCGATACCTGCATCGTAGCCCTTATCCTCTTTTGCGGTCGCTCCACCAATTCGCGCAATGGCTTGGTCAAGATCGTTACACATGAGGACGCCGAAACCTACGGGCTTTGATCGCGAAAGCTGAACGTTCATTACGCCTTGAGTAACACCCTGGCATACATAATCAAAGTGTGGCGTCTCCCCCTTGAGAACTAAGCCCACGATCACCGCAGCATCAAATCCCGCATCAAGTTTCTTCTGGGAGGCGAGTGGAAGTTCAAAGGAGCCCGGAACAAAGGAGATTTCGTATGCAACCCCGTATTCATCCATCGCTTTAACGGCACCAGCGATGAGCTTTTCACAGATATCTTGGTGCCAGGAGGCGCTAATGATTGCAACCTTCGATCCAGCAGGTGGGTTTACTTTGACGCTAGGTGCACTTCCGGCCATGGCTATCCTTACTTGATCTCTAGGTTGTGAGACATGCGATTGCGCTTGGTGAGTAAATATTCTCGATTCTCATTGTGAACACTTGTCTGAACTTCTCGAAGCGTGACTCTCATCCCTGCCGCTGCCAACGCATCACCTTTCACAGGATTATTAGTCAAGAGCGTGACCTCTTCCACCCCAAGATTATTGATGATCTCGATTGCATCGTTCCAGTCTCGTTCATCGGCTTCATGTCCAAGCGCAATATTTGCATCAACAGTATCGAGACCGCCGTCTTGAAGAATGTAAGCCTCGATCTTCTCGCGTAGGCCAATTCCTCGGCCCTCGTGATCGCGCAAGTAGATCACATAGCCAGAACCGTTCTCTTCAATTGCAGCGAAAGATGCCTCTAGCTGATCTCCGCAATCACATCGCGCACTACCAAGTGCATCGCCGGTAAGACATTCCGAATGAAGTCTGATGAGTTCATTCCGACCAGGATTTCCAAAACGCAGAATTGCATGTTCGGCTCCTCCAGCAGCTGTATGAATCGCAATCTCCCACGGCTTGCCCTCACGTGGCAGCTTTGCCCACGAGTATTCGTCTTTGGATATTGGAGTAACGGATAAATTCACTTCCGCATATTCAATGAGTTCATGCATCGTGAACATGGGGATCCCATGTTCTTTCGCAAACTTCTTGAGATTTTCACCGCGGGCCATCGAGCCATCGTCGAGCACAATCTCACTTAAGGCAGCAACTGGCCGAGATCCGACAAGTTGCGCCATTACAACGCCGGCTTCAGTATGCCCTTGTCGTGCCTTAAAGAGATCGCGATGAGCGATCAGTGGGAAGACGTGCCCAGGGCGCATGAAGTCTGAAGGCCGAGCCTCGATGTTAGCGAGTCTACGTACCGTATTGGCGCGCTCGTGCGCGCTAATACCTGTCGTGTTGCCCTCGAGAACATCGACCGAGACGGTATATGCAGTCTTTTTCTCATCCTGATTTCGCTTCACCATTGCAGGCAGATGCAAATTTCGAGCGATCTCTTGTGTGAGAGCTACGCAGATAACACCTGATGTGTATCTCACCATAAAGCCAAGGGATTCAGTCGTCGCTTTTTCCGCAAGGAGCATGAGATCGCCCTCATTCTCACGCGACTCATCATCGGTAATGATGACGAACTTTCCTTGTGCAAACCCTTTCAGGGCCTCTTCAAGGTTCATTCACTACCCCGCTTCAACAAACGTTCTACATATTTTGCAAGCACATCGACCTCGATATTTACGCGCGTCTCCACTGATAGTCGCCCTAAATTGGTCTTACGGAGAGTTTCCGGGATGAGCCAGACCGAGACCGAATTCTCGCCATCATTGAGTTCGCCAACGGTCAGCGACGTTCCATCCACACATATTGAACCTTGTGGCTGGAGATACTTCATCAAGTGACCAGGAAGTGAAATATCCACTCGCTGCCATTTCTCTCCTGGCTCAATGCCAGTAATTTCACCGACGCCATCGACATGGCCCTGGACGATATGTCCTCCAAGTCGATCCGAGACTTTCGCTGCAAGTTCTAGATTGACGAATGATCCAACTGCCAGATGATCAAGTGATGTCAATTTTAGAGTTTGGACCATTACATCTACATCAAAGGTATTTTCTGTAAGAGAGATCGCCGTAAGACAGACGCCATTGACGGATATCGAATCGCCAACTTTGGTATCACCCAAGAAATCTTCAACGGTAAAGGTAAATACGGCGCTATCTGCACCGCGAGTAACCGTAGTTACTTCGCCAACTGCTTGGACTAATCCTGTAAACATTACTTTCCTACCTTCATATGTGTGAAAAGGTCATTGCCGATCTGCCGGTGTGCCAATATCTTGAGATCCATTCGATCGGTAAGTGTTGAGATCCCGAGGTCAGAGACAAAGTTACGACCACTGCCAAGAATCGTTGGAGCTTGGAATAGCATGATTTCATCGATATATCCCGCCTGAAGCATCGCTGTGCCAAGTTCACTTCCGGCTTCGACAAAGACTTGTTTAACTCCCTTTTCAAGGAGTGATTGACTCAAAATTTCAAATGAGTGGCTTTGAACCAGTAATAACTCTGCTCGATCATCAAAGATCTGTAGATCTGAAGGTAGTTCGCGATTGCCCATCACTACGCGCAGCGGATTCTTAATATCTTCATCATCGTGCGGCACAAGTGAGGGATTATCAGCTAGCGCTGTCCCCGTACCAATTAAAATAGCATCGCTATTTCGGCGAAGGAGCGAGACAAATTCACGTGATGTTTCACTGGTAATCCATTGTGATGTTCCATCGGCGGCAGCGGTCTTTCCATCAAGTGTTGCGGCGATCTTCCAGATAAAGAGCGGGCGATTTCGTTCGACGACGCTCAACCATGCGCGATTAAAGAATCGTGCCGCTGGCTCGAGAATTCCAGATACGACTTCAATGCCCGCCGCACGAAGGCGCTCTGCGCCACCTGAGGCGATCGGGTTTGGATCTGTCACCGCGTAAACAACACGAGAGATTCCTGCCGCGATAATTGCATCGACACAAGGGCCTGTCTTACCAGTGTGGTTGCATGGTTCGAGCGTGACGACGATTGTCGACCCAGCAGGGATTGATGAAACCGATTTAATGGCAACTACTTCTGCGTGATCTCCGCCAGCATGAAATCCCTCTGCAACTAATTGACCATCGGAATCGATGATGACTGCGCCGACTATTGGATTTGAACCGGTTCGACCTTCACCGCGAAGGGCAAGGGAGAGCGCATGACGCATAGCATCGTCATAAAGATCGCTCATCTATCCATCCCCCATTCAGAATAATCCGGGGGTGGGATCACCGACCAACGCCTGCCCAAAGTACGAAGGCATAAGGCGACAGCACGGCGAATAACAAAATCAGGGTACGCAAAGTACCTTGATAGCTCCCTCTCATCCGGACTTTCACCGTCGGTTCTGGAATCTCACCAGATCCACCGTTCGCTGGCTGCCAACGGGTCGCAGACTTTACTGCCGGTTCGGAATTACACCGACCCCGGAAACTACCCTCCAAGTATATCTACCCTTGATTCTGATCCAAACCTCGATTCTGGCCACCAATTTCTACCTGTTGCAGGTGACCCACGCCTCCCCCATACTCCCTACATGACATATCAACTCAGAGACCTTAAAGATCAAGTAATCGTCATTACTGGCGCCACCGCCGGAATGGGCGCAGCAACAGCTAAAGAGCTTGTGGAGCAGGGGGCAAAAGTAGTCCTCAACGCTCGAAACGAAGAGCGCCTTCACGAAATCGTCGACTCTCTTGGCGAAGCTAATGCAACGTATGTCGCAGGCGACTGTGCTGATCCTGACGTATCGCGAGCCATCGCAAAGGCTGCGATCGATAAATTTGGAACGATCGATGCCGTAGTTCCCAATGCCGGAATTGGAATGTATGGCTCGATACTTGATTACAGTGACGATGAAGTTAATCGCATGATGCGTACCAACTACGAAGGCACCGTACATATTATTCGAGCTTGCTTACCAACAATGATTGCCAAAAAAGCTGGCGACATCGTCATTGTCTCTTCGGTTGCTGGATTCCGCGGCGGTGGCGATGAATCGATCTACGCCGGCACAAAGCATGCACAAGTTGGACTTGCCGGAGGACTCGATCGCGAACTTCGGGAAAAGGGCGTTCGCGTAGCACTTGTATGCCCAGCAGGCACAGAGACCGAATTCGCTATCGGTGCTGGCCGAACTGAAGGCACCCCAATTCTTGCAAGCTACCTACGTTCCGAAGATATTGCATTCCAGATTACAACGATCTTGAAGCAACCTCGCTCTGTTCGTACTCATATCTGGACTCTCTGGTCAATCAATCAACAGTCCTAGATCACTCATTACACGCACGATCGATTCGAGTGAAAGCGAGGGGCAATGAAGATTGTTGGGATCCCATTTGAGTTAGCGACAAACCATCCTGAATCTTGGAGCTTCGATGAGAGCGCTTCAAGATTGAACGCTCGCGCACTTCCCCACTCCGATTTCTATATCAATCCTGCTGGCGCAGGGTCGATCGATGCAGAGTCTCTCTCAAATGCAACTACTCTGCTGGGGACTCCGCCATCAGGGGATTTTCAATTTATCAGCCGCATTAATGTTGGATTTAAGTCGCTCTTTGATGCTGGCGTATTGATGATCTGGATTGATGAGACTCATTGGGTCAAGTTCTGCTTTGAATTTTCACCGGCTAAGAAGCCGATGGTGGTCTCGGTTGTAACTAGTGGACTTTCTGATGATTCAAATGCCTTCACCGTCGACGGTGAGGAGATTTGGTATCGCATTGCACGGCAGGGCCATGTCTATGCCCTTCATTCCTCATTCGATGGGATTACCTGGGAATTGATCAGAGTCTTTTCCCTCGGCCTAGATACTGCTCACCATCTATTGGGCTTTGAGGCACAGTCGCCTACCGGGGATGGATGCTCTATCTCTTTTGATCAGATTCAATTTAAGAGTGAACGTCTCGTCGATTTTCGGGATGGGTCTTAAGGCTTTATCTTGCCCGCCTAAAGAATTCACGGCAGAGCCCTTTTAAAGGCCTCTTGGCTCAGGTAGATTTCCAATGCCGAAAATCGGTAATTTCATGGGAGAGTAAATGAGCGCAATTCAGGAAGTATGGATCGTTGAAGGCGTAGAGGGAACCACCCGTCGCCAGCAGAAGGCTCGACTTGCAGAGTGGAAGAAGCAATTCGTTGCAGAAGGTGCTTCAGATATTCAGATTTGGGAAGGTGGCTACGGCGAATATAACGGCGCCTGGCTCTTCGTTATCAATTTCGCCGATGGAGCTGCATGGGGTGCACTCACTGATAAGTACAGTGCAAACTCAAAGAGCTTTGATGATGCAATGGAAGTTTGGCAGAAGACACCAGTTCTTAAGTTCCGTGGTGGCGGATTGCTTCATCAAGCATCTGATATCTAAGAAAGAATAACTTCAACAATGGCACCGCTTGGGAAACCAGGCCGTGCTCTTACTTCGGACGAATTTCTCCCGAACCCATCGGAACTAAAGTTGTAGGGACTACTTGCGTCAAACTCTTTGAACTGTCACCATCGATTCGTCCTAACAGCGTTTGAATCGAAAGTCGTCCAATCTCAGCGAGATTTTGCTTTACTAAAGTGAGTCCTGGAGAGAGCAATTCTGCTGCGGGAAGGTCATCAAAACCAACAACTGCAATTTTATGTTCGAGACCTTCAGCATGGAGCGCCCTCAACACCGCCATCGTGAGCAGGTTCTGGCTGGCAAAGATAGCGGTGGGGGCTTTCTCGCTTCGCATCAGGTTGCGCAGCGAGGTAATCGCTTGATCTTCGGATTCAAAGCCTTTAAAAATTAAAGTTGGATCGACGGTTATTTTCGCCTTCTTGAAGGCCGCGACATATCCTTCACATCGCTCTTGCGCCGTATAAATACCGGGATTGTCGCCTAAGTAGGCTATCCGCTTGTGCCCAAAACTGATGAGATGCTCGACAGCTTCCTGAGAGCCTTCTCGGTTTGTAGAGAGAACTACATCTGCCGAAAGATTGATCGGCGGGCGGTCAACAAATCCAAAATGTACGCCGTTTCGAACCTCTCGTTTTAGATAGGCGTGGTCTTTCCCAGATGGGGCTATCAAAAGCCCATCAACACGACGAGAGATAAAGAGGTTTACTAGTTCATGCTCGCGATTTTGGTCTTCATCCAAACTTCCAGCTAGAACGATATAACCGTGTTCGGCGGCAATATCTTCATAGATTCGATAAAGGGCAGAAGAGAATGGGTTGGCGGTATCTTCAAGAAGAATCCCAATCGTATTCGTCTTACCGTTTGCACGACGAAGCGATCCCGCTGTCATGTTGGGGATGTAATTCAATCGCTTTGCTGCCTTCAGGACTTGATCCTTGAGCACTGGGTCAACGGTCGGCACCGAGTTGAATACTCGAGAGACGGTCTTAAGACTCGTGCCAGAAAGCGCTGCTACCTCGCGCATCGTTGGGCGCGAGCTCTTTTTAATACTCATAATTGGGAAGAATATAGGCCTTAGTCGATAAGGCCCGTAATTGTCCCTAATAAGCTCTCGGCGTCGAATGTGGAAGTTGGGGCATCAGCCACAATCTTGCCAAGTCGAAGCACAACGATTCGATCCGTTACTTGAAGTACATGCGGCAAGGTGTGTGAGATGAAAATGACCCCGAGGCCGCGCTCTTTTGCTGATTTGATAACTGAGAGAACTTCACCAGCTTGTCGTGCACCTAGATGATTTGTTGGTTCATCCAAAATGATTACTTTGCTCGCCCATGAGACAGCTCGCCCAATTGCTACTGCCTGTCGCTGTCCACCTGAGAGCTGAGAGACGGAACGATTTGATTGACTCACCCAACACAAATTCTTCTGCCGTGGAGCGCCACGCCTGGCTGGCGGAATTGGCCATATGTGCATCCCAAGCTGCCCGATCGCTCCAGGTTTCATAGACATGGACCAGATCTGTGCTTTCAACGCCCTCAAAGAGCTCGAGGTACTCACATCCGGCCTCGGAACGCACCGTTGCAGCGTGGTTTTTGAGCAAAGAGACGAACTCTAGATACTTCCCAGGGCGGACACTTATCGTCACGTGTAGAAAGACCTTACTCATGGCGCGCAATGTACCTGAAGGTTTACCGATTATTCCAATACCCTGCCTCGAGAGCGGCTCTTCAATGTGCCCCGGGTCGGACTCGAACCGACACTGAAAGGATTTTAAGTCCTCTTCCTCTACCTTTGGGATACCAGGGCGGTAGGTGAATTCATCAATAATCCAAGCCTACTAGAGGGGTGGCGGTGAAGTTAACCGTGCGGCCCACGAACGATATTGATCAGAGAGTTCGGCTACCAGGGCGATTTCAGCGATCTTTTCACGGGATCCCGATTTTGCCTCAAAGATATCCCCCACAGTGATGCCATGCGAAGGCTTGCTGACAATTTCAATATCCATACCAGCTTCTATAGTGCCTTCTGTGATAACTCTTAAATAAGTGCCAGATCGATTTGCCTCTGTGAACTCTTTGATCAACGTCTCGCGGTTCCAAAAGCCCGAAAAAATTCGGCAAGGAATTCTTGGTTCAGAAACTTCCAGTACTACACCGCCAATCCTCCAATGTTCACCAATTATTGCGTCAGTGATATCTACGCCTTTTGTCGTTAAGTTTTCACCAAACCGTCCATACGTAATTACTTCACCAATCTTCTCTTCCCACCACAGCGCATCTTCACGGGCGTAGGCATAGACCGCTTTATGAATACCTCCGTGGTTTTTACGATCAACAACGTGATCGCCTTCGACGCCCGCCGAAGAGAGAAAAACTTGAAGATTTGTTGGCCGCTTATCAATTCCGGTTCGATTACCGCTTTCGGTCCATCCTTGTTCCTGCGAAGAAGTTGCTAGGTTTATCGAAAGTAGCTTCGGAGTATTGGGTTCTCTATTCATCATGAGGCTTATTTCTTTAATTCTGGTCGAGATCCAACAAGTGATACGCATTGCGCGGCAATCTCGGCCCCGCTTGATAGCGCATCCCCCAGTGAGCCTCTTGCTGCCCAGACCTTGATAAAACCGGCTGCGAAGGCATCACCTGCGCCAACCGTGCTCACCATCGATACCTCTATCGCGGGGACAGTCACGAGTGCACTATCGCGGTTCTTTCCGATCGCTCCTGCAGAACCACGTTTGACGATGACAAGAGGTGCAAGGGTTAGGAGGTCATCAACAACCTTTTCAATCACTTGATGCGAGGAGAGATAAATGGCCTCTTCCTCATTCAAGATGATCGCATCGACTTGTGAGAGCCACTCGCGCGTCTGAGCGATGCCAACTTCACTCATTAGCCCCACCGTGGAAGGATCAAAGATCAACGGTAAACCACTTGACCTTACTTTCTTCATTATTTCGAGTGCTCCTGCTCGAGATGCTGGATTTATCAGGCAATAACCCGAAATGTAGACCGCATCAAAGCCAGCTAATTCAGGGAGATCTTCAAGGTTCAATCCCGAATTCGCACCCGAGTCTGGGAACATCGTTCTCTCGCCAAGGTGATCAATCAAGATCATGACAACGCCAGTACTTGCACCGGCTATTACCCGCTTCTTGTAACCCACTCCGTATGAATCGAGTTCGGAGATGACAGTCTTTCCAGCGGCATCGTCACCGATGCGGGCAATCACAAAGGCTTCAACGCCATTCACTGCAAGCCACGATGCCACATTTGCAGCGGCGCCTCCACCTTGCGTGGATATTTTTGCTCGAGTTTCCACTCCGGATTTAATTCCGTGCGCCAATACGCCAGTCACATCTAGAACGATGTCACCAACGCAAAGTATTTTAGCCATCAGAATTTAGAGCGCTATCGCGATCTGTGCCGCAAGAAGTGAATTGGCCTTAATGATCTCGATATTTACGCGAAGCGATTCACCCTTGCTGTTGGTATGGAAATACTCAAGCAAGAAAGGAGTCACAGCCTTGCCGGTGATCTGCTCTCGTTCGGCAGCAGCAAGTCCTGTTTGAAGAATCTCATCATGAAGTGCAAGGTCCATCTGATTGCGAACAGGATTAGCAATCAACATGGCGCGATCAGCGGTAGCAAGTGCCTTTCGGTTATGCCAGATACGAGCGATTTGATCTGCGCTCTCTACTTGATGTTCGATAGTAAAACCGGAATCGGTGAGATAAAAACCAGGAAACTTGGTTGTGCCATATCCCAAGACGGGAATCCCAAATGTCTCCAGCCGTTCAAGTGTGCCAGCAACATCCAGAATCGATTTCACACCCGCAGAGACAACAATGATGGGTGTTTCAGCGAGTTCTGTGAGGTCTGCCGATTCATCATAGGTGTGGCCCCGATGTACTCCCCCGAGTCCACCTGTTGCAAATACATCAATACCTGCCAAATGAGCAATATGGCTTGTAGCGGCAACAGTTGTAGCCGCAGATTGTTTACTCTCTTCGATAATGGCCAAATCTCGCGTGGATGCCTTCACGATATTTTCATCAACGGCTATTCGCTCTAGTTCTGCAGGTTCAAGCCCCACATGAATGACGCCATCGAGCAGGGCGATCGTTGCTGGCGTGGCTCCTGCGCCACGAACGATCGATTCAACTTCCTGCGCGACCTGAAGATTTAAAGGTCGGGGCAGGCCATGGGAGATGATCGTGGATTCCAACGCAACTATTGGCCTCTTGGCTGCCTTTGCGGCGGCGACTTCAGCAGAGTACTTAATCATGAGCTCATCCTATTTCTTGTTGGTCCTGCGACCACATTCTTGAGCGGGCTTCCCGATGCAAGCAAGGCAAGCTGATCTTCAACGAGCTTCTTTCCCCGGGATTCAAAGGCGCTGCTATCTCCGCCAACATGGGGACTAATGATTACATTCTTGGCGCTCCACAAAGGATGGCCATCAGGCAAAGGTTCTGGATCTGTCACATCTAATCCGGCAAAGATTCGTCCACTGTTGAGCTCATTGATGAGAGCATCGGTATCCACTACCGGGCCCCGCGCAACATTGACGAGCAGAGATCCATCTTTCATCTTGGCAAGACGTTTCGCACTCATAAACCCGCGAGACTCATCATTGAGCGGAAGGATTAACACAACAATGTCGAAGGTCGGAAGAAGAGTGTCGAACTCGGAAATTTTGTTTGCAGATCCTTCACCGCTACGAGAGAACAACTGCACTTCGGCTTGAAAGGCTTTCATATGTGAGGCGATGAGCGTACCGATATCACCAGCACCGACGATCGCGACTCGAGAATCTGCGATCGATGGCCACAATTTGTGCACCCAAACTCCATTTTGTTGATTCGCGATGAATTCAGTAAAACCACGTCGCGCGGTGATCGCAAGGCCCATCGCCAACTCTGCAGTGGATACATCATGTACACCGGCGGCATTACAAAGTGTTACACCCTCTGGGAGTACTTTGAGGACGTCGTCATAACCAGCGTTAGGACTCTGAATAATTTTTAGGGCTGACATACGTGCAATTGGTTCGAGAGTTGCAGGACCAGCCATATACCTGGGTACGTAAATTTCGATGCTACCTAGCTCTGATTCACTGGGCGCAATCTCATCTCCAGTTAATGCCGTAAATCCTTGAGGAACACTCAAATCACTCCACTGAGACCAAATCTTCATCTGATAATCCTCCCACGAAGGTCATAGACTTCCAGTATGAGAAGGAAGATAACCCCCTTGCTTCTGCTTGGCTTGCTGGCGCCCATTTTTCTGCTTACTCCTGGAGCCCATGCAATGGGCAGTGGCGACAAGTATGTGGATCTTCAAACTGGCGTGACTTACCGAATATATAAGCCAAGTAATACTCTTAAACTCCCGCCGCTAAATTTTGAGGTTCGCCCATGTCGCCTCTTTCCAAAGCAAGATGAATACCTGCTCGCTGGTTTTGGCGGAATGGACCATGGAATTGCACTGGTGGAAACTGCCGCAGCATTTAATTGCACTGGCGTCGATACTCCCCAGTCGCTCGGAACAATAAAGATCAATGGGATCACTGCAAAGGTCGGGATCTACTGTGGCTCCGGAAAATGCGCTTCATCAACTTTTCCGCAACACGGCGGTGAAATCACATTTGTTACTCCAAAGACGAAGACATTGGCATCTACATATATCCGAGTTGGTACCCAAGGCGGTTTCACCTTAAAGCAACTCATCGCATTCGCAACTGGGTTAAAACCAGTCGCCAAGTAATTTCTAGCGAATAACCAACGGAAGTTCGTTCAGCAGATCTGTCGCCGTCATCGGGTTGCGGTGGCGAGTGGATCGCTTAGCCGCCAATGAATGCGCTCTCACACTTTTTTGGAGAACCTGAATAACATCTTTTGAATTATCGGGGTTCCAACTCGCCAGCATCGATGCAACAAAACCAGCGAGAACATCGCCTGTACCTGCGACGGCTAATTCTTGCCCACCGCTACTTTCAACGAGGCAAGCACCATCCGGGGATGCGATTACTGTAGACGGACCTTTAAGTAGCACAAATACATGTAAATCTTTAGCGGCCTTGAGCGCTTGAGATATTCGCTGCTCTGGTTTTGAGATGGGATAACCCATCTGCGCAAACTCACCCTCATGAGGAGTGATCACGGTGAACTCTGCTTTACTCTGATCGACGAGATTTAGTGCATCGGCATCCAAGATAAGGAACTTTGATGAGGGTAGGAGAAATTTTTTGGGAAGTGATGGTGCACCGGCTCCGATAACCCAAGCATTTGCTTTGCTCTCTGAAGGATTGGAGATATGAACAACGTCAGGGTAGGTCGCCAAAAGTAATTTCGAAGGGCGACTTTCTAGTTCTAGATAATTGATATATCCAGCGCCACCGCGTCGTGCCCCACCTACACAGAGAAGTGCCGCTCCCGGATATTTCTCGCTACCGGCTATAACACCGACGACTCCGTGAGAATACTTGTGCGCATTAATCGATCGAAGTGCTAATACTTTCAATCGTCGAGTAAACACAGTTACAGAGTACTCCGATCGCACAGAGAGCGGACGACGGGAATCGAACCCGCACTTTCAGCTTGGGAAGCTAACGTGATACCACTTCACTACATCCGCAAGATATTGGCTTGCAGAGTCAGCGTACTAGAATTTAAGAGCCTTCTTCATCACTTGATCAAGCATCTTTTCCGTCAACTTTCCAGTGAATGTGTTCTGCTGACTTGGGTGGTAACTCGCTAAAACAAGGCGTTTTTCGCCATCACTGCCGACAAATGAGTAAAAGGCGCCATGGCTAAATTTCGGACGAGGCTTAGGCAATATCTCCCCCATCTCGGTGAGAGTCGAAAAGATCTGGGTCCAAGCAAGGTTTCCCAGCGCGATGAAAACTCTCGCTGTAGGCATAAGTAGTGATATCTCATTATGGAAAAAGGGGGCACATTCCGCTTTCTCCTCTGTGCTTGGTTTGTTATCCGGAGGTGCACACCGAACCGCACAGAGAATCCGAGTATCGATCAGTTCCTGGCCATCGTCGCGGGAGGTGCTCGTTGCAATCTTGGCAAGGCCTGCCTTATGCAAAGCACGATATAGCCAATCCCCCGACGAGTCCCCAGTAAAAACCCGCCCCGTTCTATTTGCACCATGTGCACCTGGTGCGAGACCAAGAATCACAAATCGTGCATCGGCCGAACCAAATCCCGGGACCGGCTTTCCCCAATATTTCTCATCGGCATAGGCTTTTCGTTTAACAACGGCGACTTCTTCTCGCCACGCAACTAAACGCGGGCAGGCTTTGCAATTGATAATTGCCTTATCAAGTAGCGGTAAAGATTTAATTAACATCTTGGGCTAAACCCCAGGCGATACCATCCAAAATATCTGACTCACTCGCAACAAATTCCTTCGCACCAGTCGCATCCAAAACGCGCGAAAGGACTAGCGATCCGGCAGTAATTACGTCGACGCGACCTGGATGCATATACCCAAGTCCGGCGATCTCATCGCGACTCATCGATTGAAACATCGCTGCGACATCATGAACTCTTTGAGCGGGAATCCGAGATAGATGGATTGCGTAACGGTCGTACTCTGAGAGTCCAAGTGCGGCTGCGGCAACAGTTGTGGCCGTACCTGCAACGCATACGAGAGTTTTTGCGCTCGTGATTGCTACAGAGTTGGCCGCTAATGCAATTGCAGCATCAATATCAGCAGTTGCCGAAGCAATGGCTTCGTGACTAGGTGGTTGTTGATTGAGGTGGCGTTCGGCCATGCGAACGCAACCAATATTTACCGAAATTGCTGATTCGACACTCTTGCTCCCCAGTACGAACTCGGTTGATCCGCCACCGATATCCACTACGAGGAAAGGAGCATCACTTTGGTGAAGTTCATTTGTCGCTCCCATGAAAGAGAGGGCAGCTTCTTCGACACCTGGAATAACTTCTGGATCGATTCCGAGAATATTGCGAACCCCATCAATAAAGAGGTCACGATTGGTTGCATCGCGGGTCGCACTGGTCGCACAGAAGCGGATCTTTTCGACGCCTTTCGTTGCGATCAGGCGGGCATACTTCCCGGTGGCATTTAGGGTTCGCTCAATGGCTTCGGGATCAAAGGCCTTGTTCTTGTCGACGCCTTGACCAAGGCGGACAACTTCCATCTGGCGCACGACTTCTTTGAAGCCACCATCGTGGATATCTGCAATCAAAAGGCGGATTGAGTTGGTGCCACAATCAATCGCTGCTACTCGCACGCTTCACCTGCCCACCACTGCGGAAGCGCCGCGAGGGCTTCATCGCCAAAAGGATTCACTCCGGGACCGGCGCCCAGAGAATGAGCGACCAAGGAATGTAGGCACTTCACACGAGTAGGCATGCCGCCAGCAGTGATCCCCTCTACTTCTGGAACATCCATTCCGAGCGCTGCCCGAGCGGCTAAGTAATCTTCATGTGCTGCTCGGTATTGGCCGGCAATTTTCGGATCAGTACCGAGTCGAGATTCCATCTCGGCCATCATCCCAGTTGTTTCAAGTGTGGATATGGCACCAGTCAATCTAGGACAGGTTGCGTAATAAAAAGTTGGGAATGGTGTGCCGTCAGATAGGCGTGGTGGTGTTTCAACCACTGCAGGCTTGCCGCATGGACAGCGATAGGCAATCGCATGAACATCTCGAGGGGGGCGACCAAGTTGTAATGCAATCGAATCAATGTCAGCTTGCGTCGGCTTATCGTTTGCCATGAGTTATGGGTTCACATTCGTACTCGTAATGGATGAGATGACCTTTGAGTACCACGGTAATCCGGATGGAATATCGGTAGAGATAGCGCCAGCAGATTTATGTTCCGTTTTACTTGTTGTAGTCGCGCCAATGACAATGTATTGATGTTCACCAGGAAAAATGTAATGCAACCTAGTTCGAGCTTGTGATGCTACGTAGGCAGGATCATTCCATTTAGCTAATTCGTTCTTTGCAGCATCAAGTGTTGCCTGTGAATCATGGAGTTGGACTTTGAGCGCATTGATCTGCGCACGTTGTGCAAAGTATCGCTGTAATGGTGGAGCTAAGGTAATAGCGACTACGAAGAGCACAGTTGCAACCGCAAGGTTGCGACCTGTTACCCCTCGTAGCCACTTCACGATATTAATTATCCATTAAAGCGAGGGAAGGCTGCGCGACCTGCATAGAATGCAGTGTCAGCAAGTTCTTCCTCGATGCGAAGCAATTGGTTGTACTTCGCAACGCGCTCTGAACGAGCAGGTGCGCCGGTCTTGATCTGGCCACACTCAAGTGCGACTGCCAAATCTGCGATCGTTGTATCTTCGGTTTCACCAGATCGGTGCGACATCATTGAGCGATATCCCGCACGGTGAGCCATTGAGACAGCATCGATTGTCTCGGTGAGGGTGCCAATCTGGTTTACCTTCACGAGGAGCGCATTAGCTGTATTGAGTGAAATTCCCTTTGCCAGACGCTCAGGATTGGTCACAAAGAGATCATCGCCAACGATTTGAATCTTCTGGCCAAGTTCTGCAGTCATCTTTGCCCAGCCATCCCAGTCATCCTCATCAAGTGGATCTTCGATAGAGACTATCGGATAGGAGGCAACGAGATCGGCGTAGTAAGCGATCATCTGATCAGATGTGCGCTCTGAACCCTCGAACTTGTACTTACCCTTTTCGTGGAACTCTGTCGCAGCAACGTCCATTGCAAGAGCAATTTCTTTTCCTGGCTTGAACCCTGCAGCGGTAACGGCTTCAAGGATGAGATCAAGTGCGGCACGGTTGCTCTCTAAGTTTGGAGCAAATCCACCTTCATCACCGATAGATGTTGCGAGGCCACGCTTCTTAAGAACTGACTTCAGGCTGTGATAAATCTCTGCACCCCAGCGAAGTGATTCTTTAAATGACTCGGCACCAATTGGCGCCACCATGAACTCTTGAATATCAACGTTGGTATCAGCATGTGCGCCACCGTTGAGAATGTTCATCATTGGGACAGGCAGAGTGCGAGCTGTCGGTCCGCCGATGTAGCGGAAGAGTGAGAGGTCTGCAGAATCCGCGGCGGCACGAGCGACAGCAAGTGAGACTCCGAGGATTGCGTTCGCACCGACACGACCCTTATTCGCAGTTCCATCAAGTTCGAGCATCTCAGCATCAACCATGCGTTGATCCTGTGCGTCATAACCAATCACCGCAGGAGCGAGCTCATCGTTGACATAGTGAACCGCCTTCTCGACACCCTTGCCGAGATAACGCTTGCCACCATCGCGAAGTTCAACTGCTTCGAAAGCACCAGTGGATGCGCCGCTTGGCACTCCGGCACGCGAAGTGGTTCCGTCTTCGAGAATGACTTCTACCTCGACAGTTGGGTTTCCGCGAGAGTCCAAAATTTCACGGGCATGTACTGCATCAATGAGCGCCACGGGCGTTCTCCTTTTCATTACGTTCGTATTCTTCGATCATTCGGATGTACTTCGTAACTGCACCGCGCAACGCTGCCTCGGCATCTAAACCTTGCTTTTGAGCCTGTTCAATAATCCCGAAGAGGATCTCTCCGAGACCTTCTTGGGTGGTCGATTCGTCGATCTTTACAGGCTGTTCAACGCTGAACCCATAGCCAAATTTATCAACTCTGTAGGCAAGTTTATTCGCCAACATGAGCGCAGGTTGAGCCAACGGGACCCCGTCTAGGGCAGAAGTTCTCCCCTTTTCAGCAACTTTCTGGGCTTCCCAGCTCTTCATCACATCTTCGCTGGTATTTGCTATCGCATCCCCGAAAACATGTGGGTGACGGCGGATCAATTTATCAGCGACAGCCCCGGCGACCTCTTCAACATCAAATGGATCGCTCTCATGATCTTCTGCGACGCGAGCATGGAAATAGACCTGAAGAAGCAGATCTCCGAGCTCCTCTCGCATTGCTTCACGGTCATCGAGTTCGACTGCTTCGACAAACTCATAACTCTCTTCAAGAAGATATTTCAAGAGTGAGGCATGTGTCTGCTCTCCATCCCAAGGGCATCCCCCGGGCGAACGAAGTCGATCCATCACCTCGCGGAGGCGATTGAGTTCTGACATTACTTCGTCTTGACGGCGCCTGAAGATGCATCAGCAGGGACGAGAGTTGCACTCTTTGGATCCCATGTGCCGTAACGTGGATTTACAGTGACGCCCTCTTTAGTAGCGATCGTTGCAACCATCTCTGTGAGAGCGGCACCGACTTTTGTCTTATCGACTCCAGCCTTTTGAACATATGCACTCAACTTTTGTGAGTAGATAACGCTTGTGAAGTATTGATCAACTTTTGTTGGATCAATCCCAGCACCAACAAGCGCCTTCGGAAGCGCAGTTTCGCCACCAACTTGCTTGATCGCTGCAGCCTTTTCGGAAGCAACCTCAGCTGGAACAACGGTGATTCCGACAGATTTAGCTGTATCGGCTAAGAGTTGTGAGATGAGCAAGAATTGGACTTGACCTTCGACGAGTGCGCTACCAGTCTGCAAGTTCATGCCGGTGGTATCTACTTTTTTGCGAGCATCCATGATGTTGTTAACACTTGTCTGCACTTCATTAACGGTGGTGCTCTTCTTGCCAACGCTGAAAGCGGCAGTTGGGCTTGAACATCCAGCGAGCAACAAGACGGCTCCGGCCGATGCGAGAGCGATAACCTTCTTGACTGCATGCTTCTTCATTGAGATCACAGACTGCTCCATCACTTGAGAATTGAGTTGAGGACCTCCATGGTCCACGGCAGGATCGAAGTATCCCCTAGATCCCCGCCTGCCTGCCAATTTGGAGCGGCCGATCGAGCCACCAAGATCGACTCGGTAGCCGTTTTGATAAGCGAGCCCGGATACATGCGATTTAAGCGCACTTGGAGCGATTCTGGCAGGGTGACTGGGGCAAGTTTGAGGAATTTACCCTGAAGGACAACTTCGGTGAGCCCCAACTGCTTGGCCCGGACACGAAGTCTTGCCACGTCAATCAACGTCGCCGCCGGTTCGGGTAGCTCGCCAAAGCGATCGACTAGCTCCTCCACGATTGCATCGAGATCGGCACTGGCCGATGCATCTGCCATCCGGCGATAGAGATCCAGTCGCAATCTCTCAGAAGGTAAGTACTCAATGGGAAGATGCGCCGTGATCGGAAGTTCAACTTTGCACTCCTTCACCCGAGGGTTAGCGTCTACATAGCCAGTCTTAAACTCTTCGACCGCCTCACCGACCATTCGCATATAGAGATCGAAACCGACTTCTGCGATATGGCCAGATTGCTCACCACCCAAAAGATTTCCTGCGCCGCGAATTTCCAAATCTTTAATCGCTACCTGCATGCCGGATCCAAGATCGGTATTTGTCGCGATAGTTGTTAGGCGATCATGCGCAATCTCAGTGAGGGGCTTATCGGCAGAGTAGAGGAAGTAGGCATAAGCGCGCTCACGTCCACGACCCACTCGACCTCGAAGTTGGTGTAACTGAGAGAGTCCGAAGATATCGGCGCGATCTACGATCAGCGTATTCGCATTCGGAATATCGATACCGCTCTCGATAATTGTCGTAGAGACCAGAACATCAAAATCTTTCTCCCAGAATCCGAGAATCACATCTTCGAGTTCGCGCTCACTCATCTGACCATGCGCTACCCGAATGCGAGCCTCTGGCACCAACTTCTTGAGTCGCTCTACAACCTGATCAATATCCTCAACTCGATTGTGAACAAAGAAGACTTGGCCATCGCGCAATAACTCACGGTGAATTGCGGCCGTCACTTGCTTGTCATCATAGAAACCGACATAGGTAAGAACTGGATGACGCTCTTCAGGAGGCGTCGTGATATTCGACATCTCTCGTATCCCGGTAATCGCCATCTCCAGCGTGCGTGGAATAGGTGTTGCAGACATGGATAGGACATCGATATTCGTTCGAGTCTTTTTCAACTCTTCTTTATGCTCGACGCCAAAGCGCTGTTCCTCATCGACGATCACCAGCCCAAGATCTCTAAATTGCACATCTTTCGAGAGCAATCGATGCGTACCGATCACAATATCGATCGAGCCATCTCCAAGCCCTGCCAGGATTTCTTTGCCCTCTTTCGGAGTATTAAATCGAGAGAGGCCAGCAACTCTGACCGGGAAGCCGGTGTAGCGGTTAAGGAAGGTCGAAAGATGTTGTTGCACAAGAAGTGTTGTCGGTACAAGAACTGCAACTTGTTTTCCATCTTGCACGGCTTTAAATGCTGCGCGGATTGCGATTTCGGTCTTGCCATACCCAACATCTCCGCAGACGATGCGATCCATCGGGTGCGAGGCTTCCATGTCGCGTTTAACTTCTTCGATTGTCGAGAGTTGATCCGTTGTTTCGACATACGGGAATGCATCTTCAAGTTCTCGCTGCCATGGAGTGTCCGCAGAGAATGCGTAGCCTGGGGCTGCCATACGAGCTGCATAGAGTTGAATCAACTCTGCTGCGATCTGTTTAACCGCCTTGCGAGCCCGTTTCTTAGCGTTCTGCCAATCTGCACCGCCGATTCGATGCACAGCAGGGGCCTCTCCCCCGACGTAACGCGTCACTTGTTCGAGTGCATCGGTAGGGACATAAAGCCTGTCCCCTGGTTGGCCGCGTTTAGAGGATGCATATTCAATAACTAGATATTCGCGCGAACTCTTACCTACGGTGCGTTGAACTAACTCAATATATCGACCGACACCATGTTGTTCATGGACAACATAATCACCTGGTTTTAACTCGATCGGATCGATCGCCTTCTTTCGGCGTGAAGGCATCCGAGCCTGATCTTTGTTAGAACTTCTTTGGCCAGAAATATCTTTCTCGGTGATGAAGACAGTTTTAGCAAAATCCGCAATAAAACCATGTTCAACAGGAGATGTCGTTAAGTGCACTACATCGCGAGTGAGTTGCGAATCGATCGTCTTCGATACCCGAGTTGGGAGATCAACTTCAATAAAGAGATTATTAAATCGCTCAACGATGCCTGGACCGGCAGCGCTAAAGAGGATCAGATATCCATCAGAAAGCCATCTCTTGAGATCGTTCTCGACGGCATCGAGATCGTTCCGATAGATCGGGAGCGCTCTAAAGTCACTACTTTCTTCTTCAAGATCGGCCGCATAAAGATTGAGCGATCGCCATTCCAAGCCCTTTGCAGATGCTCTGCCTGCAAGGTCATCCAGGGTGAAATAACCCCCTAACTCCAACCCGCCTGAAATATCTACAGGTGCCTTGCCACCGAGTGCGGCATTAGACCACGAGGCATCCAAAAACTCTTTATTCGTCTCTATCAAATCCATTGCCCGTGAAGAGACTCGTGGCAGATCGATGATGATTACTTGGTACTCCACAGGCAAGAAGTGAATAAGTGACTGGATCTCACTATTAAGGAGACCAATCAGGGATTCCATCCCGTCGACGCTTATGCCTTCGGCGATCTTGCTACACATCTCGGTGAGCTGTGGGAATTCTGCAGCGAGGTATCTTGCACGATCCTTCACCTCGTCGGTGAGAAGAAGTTCACGACAAGGAAAAATCGTAATCGAACCCACAACTGGCGCAAAGGTTCGTTGATCAGCGACGGTGAAATATGCGAGTTCTTCTATGTCGTCGCCAAAGAAATCAACTCTGATGGGATGTTCGAGATCGGGTGGGAAGAGATCGATAATTCCACCTCGAACCGCAAAGTCCCCGCGGCGCTCAACGAGATCGCTGCGGGTGTATCCGAGGAAGGAAAGCGATTCGATAAGTGATGACATTGGAATTGTTTGATCAATCTCAAGAATCGGCAGCTTCGCATCAAGCAGATTTGCAATGATCGGTTGGATCAAACCTCGAATCGATGTGACCAAAACCTGGGGCGGGTTATAAGTGGCTAAACGATGTAACGCCTTAAAACGAGCCGCGACGGTATCGCTCTTCGGGCTCAACCTTTCGTGAGGCAGCGTCTCCCACGGTGGAAATACTTCGACTAGGTGGGGCGCCAGATAAGCCTTGAGCTCTTCGGTGAGCTCATCAGCCCTTCTCGATGAAGCCGTGACGAGGAGAGTCGGCTTTCGTTGTGATGCCAGGGCAGCGAAAATCCCTTGGGTCGATGGGATTGAGACGGATGCTTCGTGCAAAAGGGATGCAGGAAGTTCAATATGCGAGAAGGCATGTAACAACGACATTAATTCTTTTACACCCGCCTCTCGCTGACTCGATATTTACGCATAAATACTCACAAGAACGCACTTGAACCCCCGCAATCCGAAGAGAGGGGGGTAGAGGACTCCATTAAACCTGTAATGATTAGCCAGTGGCAACTGATGATCTCGAACTTCGCAGCGACGTACGCCGACTTGGCGATCTATTAGGACAGAGCCTGGTTCGCCAGGAGAGCCCAGAGTTACTAGCCCTCGTTGAGCGAGTCCGCAAAGCAGTCCGTGAAGGCACCGGCGCCCACGCGCTCGAAGACCTCACGAATGAAGAAGAGATCCAATTAGTCCGGGCATTCAGTACTTACTTCCATCTTGCAAATGTTGCCGAGCAGGTGCATCGCGCACGTGAACTCGCAGCCGACCGAGCCAATGGCGGATCCTGGCTATCTCGCGCAGTTGATCGCAT
>CAILJM010000005.1 GCA_903834515.1 uncultured Actinomycetes bacterium | reverse complement strand
TGCAGATTCGGTCGCAGATTCTGAGGCAGCAGGCGTCGCACCGGCATCTGTCGGGGTATCAAGTGGCGCCGGGGTTACCCCACCTGCATTTGTGCTCGGTGGAGAGTAGGCAAGTACAGCCCCGAGGCCGCCTACAGTCGCGACAACAACCGCGCCAATCTTCCACTTACTCATAGGCGGATATTACTCGCCATGGTACTCAAAGGCCTCCGCATGGAAACGTTCCTTCGGGATTCCACAGGCAATTGCTGCTTCTCTCACAGACTCGACAAGTTGGGTTGGACCGCATACGTAGACATCGCAGAATTGAAATGCCGGTACATATTTCATTATGTGGCTTGCATTCATCGGATGATCCTTACGGGAACCGACTAAGTAGTGGACTTTCGCGTTCCGCGATTTTGCAAGTTGATCGAGCTCATCCTTTAATACAAAACTCTCTTTTGAGCTCGCTCTAAATAGTAGGTCGACCTCAATCGAAGCATCGAACTCCTCCATAAGTGCTCGAATCGGAGTGATGCCGACTCCCCCACCAACGAGTACTGCATGGCCCAGGCCCTTCGTTGCCTTTGAGGCGGTAAAGATTCCATATGGCCCTTCAAAGAATACTTTTGTCCCCACCGGGATCTGCGAGACCCCTCCGGAGGCATCTCCAAGGTTCTTGATCGTGATGCGCATTTCAGTATCAGTTGGTGCCGCCGAGAGTGAGTAAGGGTGAGCAACCCACCACTGCCCCGGAGTAAAGAAGCGCCAACTAAAAAATTGTCCGCCCTGCGCCTTCAACTTCTTCAACTTTCTACCAGTCATAACGATAGAAGTGATGTTGTTGCCCTCGTTGATGACCGCAGATACACGCAACCCATGTTTGAACGAACGAATCGTTGGAACAGCTACGCGCCAATAAATAATCGTCACTATTGTGATCGCATAAAGAGCGATCCAATAAGCCTTATTAAGAGGATGCCCCGCAAAGATCGGACCAGTAAGAAGTTGGTGCATGAAACTCAAAGTGATTCCAAGGTAGGTATAAATATGTATGGACCACCAGGTCTCATAACTCATCTGCCTGCGCACTCTCTTGTAAGAGGTAATGCCTGCAGCCATAAAGAATAGAAAGGCAACAACAGCAGGCAGCATCCACGAGTAATGCCAAGTCATCGTCCAGAGCTCGCGACCAATTGAGAGGCCGTCATTTGCCGCATAACCAAAGAGGACGAAGAGCACGTGAGCTGCGATCAAGTACAGAGAGTAAGGGGCTAACTTGCGATGCCATTGCACCAACCGATCGTGGCCGACCGACTTCTCGATCCACGAGATGCGGGAGACCAAGACCAGCACCACTAAAGCAAAGTAAGAGCCCATTAATGCGAATATGCGCGAAAGTGATGTGACAATGGAATTCAGTGAATCAAAATCTGCATGGAGCAGAGTCTCTGCATAAAGGGCGAGCGTTAGTCCGGCACCTGTGCCCACAATCAGGCTGGCCCAATCCATCACATACTTGCCGCGTTTAGCCATGAGCGAGGGTACTCACTGTAGGCGAAATTTCTCTAGGAATCTGATACCCACGTGGTCACGCCTGATTCACATTTGCATCGCTGCTCATCGCTAAAGGGAGCAAGGGCTTCCTCAATATGTTCCCCGCACCCACTCCACGTGGCTTTCCCGCATGTATTGCATCTGATGGCGCTACACATATCAGCACCTCACCCTTCTATCTCGTCTATCTCGCCTATCGCGTCTATCTGGAAAGACTGCCCGTATCCCTTTTAAATCCTGATATCAATCCTAGTTGCAAGGAGGTCGCAAATAGATAGGTCTGAGATCACATCTGTTTAGTTGAATTTTCAACTATCAACCCCTATTGTTCACCTACACGGTTTACGGTTCCACTGTAAGCAGATTTAGATTCACCAGCTACACAACAGATACTCACTAGGTACTTACCAGATAGAGAAAAGGAATATTCATGTCAGTTATTTCAACTTTGCCAGCCGGTTCATTCACCATCGATCCATCCCACAGCCGCATCGGCTTCAGCGCTCGTCACGCAATGGTAACTAAAGTCCGTGGCGCCTTCAACGAGTTCTCAGGAACTGGCTCGATCGCCGATGGCCTTGCCTCTGTAAATGTCGAGATCTCCGTTTCATCGATCGACACTCGTAGCGCTGATCGTGACGGCCACTTGCAATCACCTGATTTCTTTGATGCAGCAAACTTCCCAAAGATCACTTTCGTTTCAACCGGTGTCAAGGATTCTGGATCTGACAAGGTTGTTGTTGATGGAAACCTCACAATCAAGGATGTCACAAAGCCAATTTCGATCACATTCGAATACACAGGCGCTGCGACCGATCCATTCGGAAACGCTCGCGTTGGTTTCGAAGGCGAAGCAGAGATCAATCGTAAGGATTTCGGTCTTACATGGAACGCTGCGCTTGAGACTGGCGGAATCCTCGTCTCTGAGAACATCAAGCTTGAGTTTGAAATCTCAGCAATCGCTGCAAAGTAAAGAGCTTCAAAGAAAAGCCCCTGATTATTCAGGGGCTTTTTTCTTTCTCTGACTAGTCGTTGAGGCCCTTGCCTTGCAGAATTCGAGGAACCGCTTTTTCTATTCGGGAAATTCGAGTCGCTTCTTGTTTTGCCCCTTGGAAGTGAAGTACGTAGGCCCGTTGTCTTCCTGGGGTTAACTTCTTAAATGCTGGCGTGAGGCCGACTATCTTCTTCATCGCCTTCGTTATCTCATCTGGAATTTCGAAATCAGCCGCCTTCTTAACCGGGGCTTGGACACCCGATTCTTCAACGGCAATTGCTTCGGCGATGTAACTCTTAATCGTGCTCTTCATTTTCTTGAGTTCACTTAAATGTGAAAGACGAATCTGGCGAGCACTCTGCACATTTGCCGTTTGCTGAATCAAAATCTTCTTGGGATCCTTCATGAGGACGCCCTTCATGAAGAGAATCGCAAAATAATCCTTAAAGGCGTGAATGAGGAAGACGTTCTTGCCATCGAGTGTGTAACAAGGTTGACCCCATTTGAGCTCCTCGGTTAAACCCGAGGCAAGGGCAACCTTTCGTAACTCTGCCATCTCAATCGGCCATCTGGTCTCTTTAGAAAGTGCTACATCTACGCGCTTATTCACTCTATAAGTTTAATCCACCTAAAGAATGTTACGAGACCCTACAATCATGACGTGGATGAGTATCAGAAAGAGGCTGAAGAGCGGTGGGGTGAGAGTCCTGAGTTCCGGCAATCCCAAAGTCGCACATCCAAATACTCTCAAACTTATTTTGCGGCGGCACGGGTCGATCAAGAGGCAGCGACTGAACTATTTGTCTATGCCTACGGAAACAGTTTGGACATTAGCTCAGATGAGGTCCGCGCGGCGGTGGCCTCACATCGAGCTGCCATTACTAAGTGGTTTTACGACTGTTCCATTGATATGCAAAAGATGCTTGCGGTGATGTATATCCAGGATCAACGCTTTAAGGAATATTACGATGTGCGAGTTCGTGGGCTGGCGCAATACGTTCACGATGCCATCATGGCGCAGTAATGACGAGTACGGTTAAGAGATGAAGAACCATGGCCGCATCGCACTCGTTGGCTCGGGTGAGTATCTGCCAGTCATGCAGGATTTTGAGCGGATCCTTCTTGAAGCTGGTGGCTCCAATAAGTATGTGCAGCTTCCGACAGCCGCCGGTCGTGAGAACGCTGAGCGATTGAAATATTGGGAACGAATTGGCAAAGAGCAGGCCGATCGCCTCGGAGCAGAACAAATATTTCTCCCCATATTTAATCGCGAGGATGCCATGCGCGAAGATTTGGCTCGACAAGTTGATGGCGCGGGATTGATCTATCTCAGTGGTGGCGATCCCCATTACCTCGCCGAGACGTTGTATGGAACGCCGGTGTGGGAAGCGATAACACGCAATTGGCGGGCCGGGTCATCTCTTGCTGGATGCAGCGCTGGAGCGATGGCTCTCGGTCCAGATATACCTAATTTTCGCAAGATGAAATCTCCAGGTTCGGTAGGGCTAGGTCTGCTTCCTGCCATCCGAACAATTCCGCATTACAACAAAATTTTTGGCTGGATACCTGATGGCGCAGCCCAACTATTTCTGAAAGTGCCAGAGCATGTCTGGGTCACTGGGATCGATGAAGATACCGCGATGTGGTCTGACGATGCGACTACGTGGGGCGTCGTTGGCAAAGGTGCAGTCCACCTACTTACTGGAAATCAGACCGGAAGATTTCAGGAAGGATCGAACTTCACAATTCCAATCTAGAAATATTGAGATCAAGAAAATTGGTGAAGATTAAAGTTCGCTCCGCTTGACAAGATCTGCGCGAACTTTACGAGCAAGCGCATATCCGATAAATCCAACGAGCAGATCGACTGTGATCGTGCCGAGCGTGAAGAGTTCTACCCGTCCACGAGTTAAACCCCAGATATCTTTAAAGCTGTAATCAATTCCGAGGAGCCCTTCGATAGTCCCGGGGAAAACGACCCCCATGGATCCGATCGCGATATACGCGAATATGATCCATCCCATAACTTGAAAGCCGTGCACTCCCCCGGGTGTTGAAAATGGTCTTGGGGTGTCGCGGAAATCGCGATTCAATTTCATGATCGCCGGAATGATGATCAAGTAAGAGACAAGTAGCGTAGAGACGGCGCAAGATAGGACAACCTTGAAGATTGCTCCCGAGTCACCGTTGACGAGTTGCATGCCGGCCACAAGAAAGAGAGATGCCATAACTCCTGAGAGCGTATTGACGCGAAGCGGTGTGCCAAAACGTTGACTAAATTCACCGAACCAACCATTCATGAATGCACCATCTGCAGCAGCGATCGCTTGCACGCGGTCAGTTGCCATCATCCACGATGAGCCAAGTCCCAACAAACCAAAAATGAAGAGGAGCGCTGCGATCCCGAGCAGGAACTTGCTCGCTCCCCCATAAACACTGAAGACAGTTTCGACAGCGCTCATGAAACCAGAGAGCCCACCAACATCTTTGCGAGGCACAACTAATAAAATTGCGAGCACTGGTAGTACGTAGGCGAGGGCAGAAACGATGCTCCCTACTCGAATTGAGGGAGCCGTATCTTTCTGAGGGTCATACATCTCGCCTGAAGCGGCATTGGGCGCTTCGAAGCCGACATAAGAGAAGAGGATGATGGGAGCAACTCCCATGAATCCTGAAATCGTTGGGGTGAGTCCCTTGAAATCAAAAGGTTGGAATCCGTGCTTTATTCCATAGATAGCCGTGGTGAGTACCATGATGACAAGTACGGCGATCTTTGAGTATGCAGCGATATTAATAAGCCGCTTGCCGCTCCTCAAACTAATCATGGCAAGGCCGATTGCAAGCCAGATAAATGCGAGTTTGAAAATCCATTCAAAAATCGAACCCGACTTGATATGAACGAGGTACGTAGTAAATGCTTCATAGGCAATGAAGCAGAGTGATCCACCGAGCCACAACGGATTTGTGATCCAGTAAAGAACCGATGCAACTCCGGCAGGCAGTCGACCATACGCAAACTTCACCCACTGGTACGGCCCACCCTCTTCAGGGAACGCCGAGCCAGTCTCGGCCATGATGAGCGCATTTGGAATCATGAAGGTGATGACTATAAATATTGCCCAGAAGAGAGATTGTGATCCACCTGCAGCGATACTCCCGATCGTATCCAACGAGATGTACGCGGCAATAATGAAGAGGACGATATCTATTCGTCCTAATGACTTTACAAGCTTATGTTCCTGAGCGGCCGCTAGGGACGTGAGGTGGGTATGTGAATCACTAGGCTGGCCAGCCCGACTCCCCTGGCTCAATGGAATGGTCGCAGTTCTACTTTGCGATCACAGGCTTGTGATCCTGCCGCAGCAAGTTCAGCGGCTACTTCTGCGCTTGGTACATCAACGATCCAAAGTCCAGAGATATATTCCTGACCATCGACATGGGGAATGAGAGCGCTATTGGTGACAATACCTGCCCCATTTCGATTATCAAATAATTTCGATTGTGCAGGCGATTCAAGCCCCCAAGCAAAGATCCAATAACCCTTCTCTCTCAAAAGGTCATTAAAGGCATCGATGCGGGGCATTACCTCCGGACCATCGATCGTCTTTCCATTGTCGATGACTGCCATAAAAAATCTCATGGCTTTAACATAATGGAAAGTTCTTCATAATCAAGAGGGTACGATTTCAACATGACAATGAGCCCCAATGAATCCCAGAGTGCGTGGGTCTCAGCATTTTTAGCTTCACGGCGCACAACTCGTTCATTCTTACCGACGCCAATCCCGCAAGAGTTGCTCGATCAGGTCTTGACCGATGCGTTAACCGCACCAAGTTGGTCTAACACCAGACCATTTAAAATTGCGGTTGCCTCTGGAGATAAACGAGATCGCCTCAGTGCTGAGTTTGGGGCTCGCTGGTCTACGGTCGCGACAAATCTCAAACGAGGAAAAATTGGGAAGTTAAAACTCTTCCTTACCCGTTACGGATCGCCAACGAGCAATCGATTAATAAGCAAGCCATACCATGCCGATTTGAAACCCGCCTCGATGCGACTTGGCGCCGAACTCTTTGGAACTCTAGGCATTGCAAGAGATGATCGCGATGCCCGAGATGCATGGTGGGGTACCAACTACGATTTTTATGGCGCCCCCACTGAACTCTTCGTCTTTATTCATACGAGTCTGGATATCTTCGCTGCCAGTGATGCCGGACTGATGATGGAGAACCTCATTCTCTCTGCCCATGCACATGGTCTTGGCACATGCGCCCAAGGTGCGGTTGCGATCTGGGAAGATGCGGTCCGAGCAGAGTTTGAGATATCTGATGAATACCAAATTCTCTGTGGCATTGCGATCGGTTACCCCAGTGATGCCAAGGACAACTCCTTCAGGGCGCATCGAATTCCTGTCGAAGAATTACTCTTTAAAGAGAAGTAAAAACTTCACCCTGGACCTCTCTTTAAACCTCTCTTCAGACCTGTTGCGGGCAAAGCTTTGCCTCTAAGATTCCAGGATGAGTGATTCACAGTATCAAGAAGTAGTCGACCTATTTGCCTCTGCAATTCCCGAAGAGGATGGTGCTCAACTATCCGTCTTTGTCGGGGGCAAGCAGGTAATTAATACTTCAACTGGGGTCGACCCAGCTTCGTTAATCAATGTCTTCTCGTGTTCTAAGGCGTTGAGTGGTATCGCCTTTGCACATATCGTCCAGAGCGGTCTGATCAATGTAGATGACCCCGTTGTCACGTATTGGCCCGAATTTGGCGCAAAGGGAAAGACGAAGATCACAGTCCGACAACTTCTCTCTCATCAAGCGGGACTCCCTGAAACAAGAGTTGGAATAAAGAATTCTCAGTGGCTCACCGATCACGAAGCAGCGAATCTCCTCGCGGCTGAGCGCCCGCTCTGGGCTCCGGGGAAAGCCTTTGGTTATCACGGCCTCTCTATTGGAACATTTATGAGTGAACTAGCTTTTCGAGTGACTGGTAAAACGATTCAGCAATACTTTGAAGAGAATGTTCGCAAACCTTCAGGTGCTCAAGCATTCCTTGGGCTACCAGAATCAGAACATCATCGTGTCGCTCCTCTATTGCCAGGAAAAATTCCGAGCGCCGAACAATTGAAGGCGTACGGACCACCAGAGAATTTTGTGCCTGGCCCCTATAACGCGCATGTCTTTGCAGGACTTGCACCCACTGCAGGTCCAGAAGCCGATTACAGTCTCACCGCAACGCGCGGAATGGTCTTTGGTCACCCTGCAGCGGGCGGACTCGCATCAGCTGAAGGATTGGCAACTGTCTTTCAATGGGCAGTCGGATATGGGCAGGAAAACTCTGGGCTCGATAAGGATGTTATCGAGGACTTCTCTCAGTTGCAGGTGAATGGTTTCGATCTAGTACTTGATACCTACAACATGAGCTTTGGAACTATCTTCATGAAACCTTGTGGAGCGAAACCATTTGGGTCGATCTCTGCCTTTGGCCACGATGGCGCAGCCGGCGCGATGGTCTTTGCCGACCCTGTTGGCGAAATCGTTCTCGGTTATACGGTACGTCGATTTACTTACCCCGGTGGAATGGATCCACGCATCAGACCTATCGTCAAAGCGATTCAGAAGATCGCATTGGCTGCCAAGTAGTTTTAGCGGAAGCGAATCTTCTTTGCTTCCATGAGATTGGTGAGCCTGGCAATTGCCGACTTGCCCATGCCATGCAGATTTGTGAGATCCGATAACGTGATTTTTCGTAGATCTGAGACTTTATACAGCTTTGCATCAACCAGCGCCCGTCTGGCCGGTGCAGCCAATCCGACTTTGCGCCACTCGCCATCAAGGGCTTCATAAAATGCGGCATCTACTTCCCCGTTTAGGACAGGACGCTTGGACGCTCTTGCCTTGGATCCCGGTTTAGCCACAACGAAAGTATAAGGAAGGGGGGTGGAATTCGCTCTAAATCCTCGCCTTGATCGAAGACTCATGAGAAAATTAGACATGACATTTACTGGACTCAATATCGTTGGTGTGCTCGTTGCATTCTTCTTCTCGTTCGCAAGCGGGGCTATTTGGTTTGGACCAAAGACCTTTTACCCGGTCTGGATGAAAGCTCGCGGAATCGAGTCTGGTCAGCTCAGCGCGAATCAAAATAAGCCCGCGCTGATGTTTGGCGGAACAATCATTGGACTTGCAATCCAGGTAACCACTCTCGGATTGATCATTAATTCGCTGCAAAAGTTCCAGCCAAATCTTGGAATCCTAGATGGCGCCGGTATTGGCTTCGCCCTCGGGGTTGGCATCTCAATGTTCTCTTCTTTGAGCCATCGTCTCTTTAGTGGCGAAACTTTGAAAGTGTGGATCATCGAGACCGCAAACGATGCGATCAATTTGACGATCGCCGGCGCGATCATCGCGTACTTAAACTAACGTCTCTGTTGAGTCAATATTTCGTAACGAGGGTTCATGATGGTCAGATTGCCATCAACTTCGCCAACCATTCCCTCTGCGGTTAGATACGTCCCTACGTTCACGCCCAAGAGTTCGGTTCGGCCAAGAAATTGAAGAAATACCCCTCCCGAGCTATCCCATATCTCCACACTCACTGATTTTGATGGGTTATGGGAAGTAGCTATTGATACCACCTGACCTGATACGTGGGAACGTTGCCGCCACTTAATGTCGCAAATTCGTTTGAGATTTGGTTCAAAGTGCGTAAAGGGAAAGTCCACAACAACCGGCGACTCACGCTTGATTGGATCTGCCGATGCGCTCTCGCGCTGGTCGACGACATGCGACTGAGCCTGAACAGTAACTCCCTCAAGATCTGAAGCAATAACGCTTGCCACATCGAACGGGACGATAGTCGCGACAACATTTGGAGTGGAGCTAACCGCTGCTGCTATCTGCTCTGCTGTTTGATCGTGAAGAACCCTGCCCAAGAATTTTGAATAGATGCGGCGAGGCAATAGAAGTGTTAATTCAACATCTCCATCCGCAATCGCACGTTTAGCGTATTTTGTTACTGATCGTGCGAGTCGACGATCTGGGCAATCCACCAATTTCAGAGAGATGCCTCGCAACGATGTGGTCGATTCCCATTTTTCTTTTATCTGGGCCGCCCTCTGATCATCAAGCACAAAGTGCACAGCCTCGATCCGGTGGGGTCCAAGCGATCGTGCATACTTCACAGCACCGGCCAACGCAACATCGACTGAGTCGACAAGTAGGGTCACATCGTGCCGTGCCTGCGCTGAGGCGGCCGCCGCTCCATCGTGCAAATTGAGAGCTCGCTGTTCGCGTTCGTACTGCTTTGCGAAGCGATACATAAAGTAAACCAAAGTTGGTCCAACAACGACTATAAGCCAAGCGCCCTCAGTAAATTTCACAGTTGCAAAGATCAGCACCACGATCGCTGAAGTGAATGAAGCTAAAAGGCTCACGACGCTTTTGACGATCCAGCGCTTCTCCCTGTGCCGACGAGAATGAATGAACATGCCATATCCAGTAATCGTAAATGCGGTGAAGACACCTAGTGCATAGAGAGCTACGAGTTTGTTTACCGATCCGCCGGTGAAGATAATGAGAAAAATCGCAAATAATGAACAGGCGATGATGCCATTTGAATAGACCAATTTATGCCCACGACTTGCGAACTGTCGAGGGAGGAACCCATCGGCAGATATATTTGCAGCAAGAATTGGAAATGCGTTGTACACGGTATTGGCGCCAGCAATCAGAATCAACATCGTTGCGAACTGAGTAAAACCAAACCAAATGTGGCCAAAAATTCCGTTCCCCAAAAGTGATTTTGCAATAATCGAAATTACCGATGGTGTACCTGAAGAGTAAGGAACGACCTTGAGATGAGATGCAAACCATGAGACACCAAAGACTAGAGTTCCCAATAGTCCACTCATAATATTCATCGTTATTCGCGCATTCTTACCTTCGGGCGATTTGAAGAGGGAAACTCCATTTGATATCGCTTCTAAGCCTGTTAGCGATGACCCACCGTTGGCAAAGGCCCTAAAGAGAATGAATATCGATGCCACCGAGAGTAGTCCGGAATGATTTCCAAGTTGCATGGTTTCGCCGTTTTGCACAGAAGCTGTGAGGCCATGAGTGAATTCCCGCCATAAACCCAACCCGAAGACGACAAACATGCTCAGAACGAAGAGGTACGTAGGTAACGCGAATGCCTTACCCGCTTCTTTAACTCCCCGTAAATTTCCATACGTCAGGAAAATAATGACGCCAATGGTCATAACATTGAGATAGGGAGCAAGAGAGGGGAAGAAAGAGACCACCGCTACTACGCCAGCAGCACTTTGAATCGCAATAGTGACGATGTAATCCAAGATCAACGCAACAGCAGCGACAATCGACCAAAAGGTTCCTAAATTTTCTCTTGCAACAATATATGCACCACCAGATGAGGTGTACTTTGAAATGACATTGTTGTACGACAGCGTAAGCAATACCAAAATCGACAAAATTAACGCCGTCATTGGCATCAAAACGCCAAACGAGAGCATCCCCATAAATGGGATGAGGGCGATCAAAATCTGCTCACTTCCGTATGCTGATGAAGAGATGCAATCGCTTGAGAGAATTCCAAGCGCATATCGCTTTGCAAGCCGTTGATGACCGAGATCGTGACGGTTCAATGGGGCGCCTAGTAGCTTTCTTTTCAAGGCGTACTGAAACGTATCGCGTATCTCTTCTTGCTCAACCAGAACCGTCGGTTCAGGAGAGTTATCTAGCCAGGTTTTATTCACTTCTGGCGCTCACCTTGTGGGCGATGGCGCGATAACCAGAACCCGATTCGGTTAAGAGAAGCTCTGGACGCTTGGGAGATGCCTCGAGCTTCTTGCGAAGTTGGCTCAAATAGAGTCGCAAGTAGTTTGTCTCTTTCTCGTATTTCTCGCCCCAGACAGCTTTCAAAATCTGTTCCTGCTTCACCAAGCCGCCTTCGGCCCGGGATAAGACCTCAAGTAATTGCCACTCAATGGGGGTCAGATGAACATGGGAGCTCTCCCCAAGAGTCGATGAGATAGTCCGCTTCTCGAAGTCAATCTGCCAGTGCCCCAGCAAGTAGCTAGCTTCTGGCGATTGGTTGCTCCGCGCCTTCACATTTTCGAGGCGCTTCATGAGATTTTCGATTTCGCTCTGCTTCGTCACTATCAGGTTGATCAATCCAGAGACTGAGATGCTGGCAAAGATGTAAACAATGAGTGTGACGATGTCACCGGAAGTAGCCACTCGAAAGGAGTGGAAAGGAGGAGTGAGGTAATAGTTCAAGAAGAGCGTGCTCTCAACCGAGAGCAAAATCGAGACAATGGCCCGCGAACCTAATGAAAAGATTACGGTGATGACAAGCAGAATCAAGGTACAGGATGAAAGGGCTAGTCGTTCAGAGAGTGCAATTCTAAAAATATAGAGGGTGGTCGGCATTACCAAGAGAACCAAAATCGGTGATGCCACCCACCGCAATTTTTCCCAAAAAACCTTCTGCTCTCGCCCGCTCACGAATAGAAAGGTACCCCTCTACGGGCGACTTGGATTGAAACTCGGCCCCGTTTTAGGGATCCTAACGAATTCCTAACACAGCCCCAAGGAGAAAGCTCCCATGGCCCTAACTAAGAGATCCACCAGATGGTTGAGACAACTCGACCCAATTCGCATTATTTTCGGCTACACATCCCACCAAATTGTTGCGAGATTGCGAATTGCGATCTTTGGTTCACTCTTTAAAAACTCCAAAACCTCGGACTCGCGGCTCTCCGGCAAGCAGAGTCGAATTCGGGAAAAATGTGCCGTAGATTCAAGATCAGCTTCAGAACGCATTGAGCCATCCCATAGTTCTAGGTGAGGATTAAACCCTAGCTCGCGGATAACCGTCATTAGGTCACGTGGAGTTGGATCAACTGGGCGATCGAGGTTCCAAAAATGTTTCCATAGTGGCGCGGCCGTTGTTAATGGGTGACGTTGCGGCATCTCCAGAACGACACGTTTTTTTGCATGGGAACTCATTGCGAGAAGAAAGTCTTCAATCTGGGGGACGTTATAGGTCACGTGATGGGCCGCTGCTACGTCAGCAACTGGGACGGAGGTTTCAACCTGAGGCCAGAACCCTTCGAAAACTTCCGAAGTTACGCCTCTTGCCTTTGCATTTTGGGTAAACATCTCGAGCATTTCGCCTTGGTGATCCACTCCGATCACATGGCTTGCGGGTGGTGTCACTGCAAAAGCTGCGATTCCTCCACCACATCCAATGTCGAGAATCGATCCACCCGCTGGAATTACCTCTCGGGCTCTTTGGTGAGAGATCGAGTCTTCAATCAGCTCTGGGATTTGAAACATTACGGGTGGGTGGATCCAAGGATCTTCTGGGGCCTGATCGAGTATCGCTTGTGGGATCGCCCAGGTTGAAAGAGCTTCTCGCCAATAATCTCCGACAGGTATACGCATTATGAAAGGGTACACGCCGCACTCACGAGGTGCTCTCTCAATCTTGAGTGATTACCTCGCACTGCACATTTATTACCCTTTCTTTCCAAATAAGCGCGAAAACAATCCTGGCTCTTTGGGATCATTGGCATGGCCTTGGCATTGTTGAGATTTTGGAATTCCGCGCATTACCTGCGCTACATGCTGACCACAACCTGACCAAGAGACCTTCCCGCACTTACGACATGTTGTTCTTGTACACATAACTATTTTCCTACTTTCTGTTCATGAGTGATCTTTGAATGTGCAGGTGAATTGCTCCACGTCATATAGCCACCATCAAGGTTGTAGGCGTCGTAGCCCATTTCACGTAGGAGACGTGTCGCCGCATGTCCTCTTTGGCCCACTTGACATGTCACGAGGATTTTTCCAAGAGGAAGTTCGGCTTTTCGCTGACGGATATCATCGATGGGAATGTTGATCGCAACAGGAATTGATCCCCCAGCGACTTCGCTTTCGCTTCGAACGTCGATGATGGGGAAACCATCCGAGATCCATTCATCAACGGCGCTCCATTGGATTGTTGGGGTGATGCCCGAAAGAACATTTTCGGCAATATAACCCAACATATTTACTGGATCCTTTGCAGATCCATATGGCGGTGCGTAGGCAAGCTCAAGATCAGCTAATTCCGGCGCAGTAATGCCACCTCGCATAGCTGTTGCAATCACATCAATGCGTTTGTCGACACCTTCGCCGCCAACGCCTTGCACGCCAATGATCTTCTCACTGGTTGGATCAACCAATAATTTGAGGGACATGCCTTGGGCGCCTGGGTAATAACCTGCGTGAGATGCCGGATGGCTGTGGATCGCCAGAAATTCTCTCCCAGCGGCCTTTAATCGCTTTTCATTCCAGCCCGAGGAAGCAATTGTCAGGTCAAAAACCTTCACTATGGCTGTTCCTTGTGCATCAATCCGACGAATATTTTTGCCCGCAATATGGTCGGCGATAACTCGTCCGTGGCGATTGGCGATATTTGCAAGCGGCACCAAGGCCGCGCTCCCATCCAATGCATCCTTCTTCTCCACGGCGTCACCTACTGCGTAAATGCTCGGGTCACTTGTCCGGTGATATTCGTCAACCTTGATGCCGCCGCGTTCGCCAATAGCCAATCCAGCAGCTTTTGCCAGAGTCACTTCAGGTCGAACACCAATCGCCATGATTACTAATTCGGCTTCAATCTCCACCCCGTTAGCAAGCTTCACAGAGTTCGCTGTAATCTCCGAAAGAGCAGAACCCAAATACAACCTCACCCCTTTTTTTACGAGTTCGGCATGTATAAATGAAACCATTTCAGGATCAAGAGGCATCAGAACTTGATCTTGAGCCTCCACTATCGAAGTTGGAATGCCGCGATGCGTTAAGTTTTCAGCCATCTCAACCCCGATAAAACCTCCACCGATTACTACAGCGTTCTTAGGATGATCAGTGGCCACCTGGAAAAGTTTCTTTACATCCTCAATATTGCGCAACGAGAGCGTACGCTCGATTCCAGGGAGGGAAGGACGGATGGGGGCTGCACCAGGGCTAAGAACTAAGTAGTCGAAATCAATCGAATATTTACTACCATCGGCGTGATTTAGGACGGCGACCGTTTTTGAGGTGCGATCTATTGATAAAACCTCGGTATCCACTCTCACGTCGAGTCGAAATCTCTTAAAGAGAGATGATGGCGTCTGCAGGAGCAAGGACTCCTCTTTCTCAATAACGCCTCCCAGGTAATAAGGAAGTCCACAATTTGCGTAGGAGACGAAGCCGCTCTTTTCGATCACAATAATTTCGGCGGTTTCGTCGAGCCTTCGCATCCTTGCCGCAAATGACATGCCGCCGGCTACCCCGCCTATAACAACAATCTTTCTCACTAGTTGGTCACCAGCGCACGTCCCGAGGTGCTCCAGTTGATAATCCCACCATCTAGATTGAATATCGCCTTAAAACCATCTTTCGCCATAATGGCCGTTGCTTGGCCGGATCGATTGCCGCTTCGGCAGTAAACGGCATAGACCTTCGATTTATCAAGTTTCTGAATCTCTTGGTCAAAAACACCCGATTCAAAATCTAGATTAGTTGCCCCGGCGATATGACCTGAGGCGAACTCCCCTGGGGTTCGCACATCCATCAATACAACAGAGCTATCGGAAATTTTCGTAGCGAAATCTGCGACCGATAAATTATTCACTTTTCCCCCAGTATTTCCGCAAGCAGTTAAGGCAAAGATTGAAACGAATAGAACAACTATGAGTTTTTTCATATTTAAGCCAAACTTAGGAATAGTTTTTGAAGTTTCTCTGAGACCTCACGCTGATCACTCTTACCCTCAAGAATGCACTCTTCAAGGCTTGCCGAAATCAGAGTGAATGCTGCAGTGTGAACGGCCTTGGATACAGCGGACATCTGGTGAACAACCTCGTCACAGTTTCGGCCTTCTTCTAACATTCTTGCGACGGCTCCCAGCTGACCTTGGGCTTTTTTCACTCTTGCAACCAATGCCGAAGTGATTTCAGCATTTTGTAGAGTATGAGTAGGTGGCTTCTTTGAAGACATTAATTACTTCACTTTCTTTTCCATAGGGTGATGGCCTTTGCGAATCATTCTGACCATCTTCAGGTTGATGGCACAAAATCTGGTGATTTGAATCAATACATTGCTTCTCTGTCTGAGCGTCTTTTCTGTAGGAAGCGGCGCTCTTGCGATACTCTCATTAGGATTTTCCATTTTCGACTCTCCCCTTATTCCGGAATCAAGAACCAGCCGAAGCGGGCCTTGGCCTTATAAATAAACATGTAGTGCAGAAGTAGTTTTATCCAATGCCCCGCGAGACCGATCTCTCCGTAGGTGTCATCTAAGCTTCGGCCAGTATTTGGATATTTCACGTAGTCCGGAACGACGGGGTACATCGTCATTGAAGCCGCTGAGCCAAGCTTCATTCCCGAGCCAGCCGAGGCGACGCAGGCAGCGCCCATGTCAGACATCGAGGCTGATGCCACGTCAGCATCCACGCCTGATTTGATGAGTGCTTGAATACTTAATATTGCGGTCTTCCCCATGATTCCTGATGGCATCCCGGTGCGGGGAGGCGAAGGTGCGATGAGTGTTCCATTCGGAGATTTGCGGGGTTTTGAGATTTGATGCGGAGGCGCAAATGCGATCCCAACGGCGAAAATATTTGGATAAAGTGGATTTCGATATGTCTTCGGCCAGTCAGAAGCCAACCACTCTTCGTATGGCTTGCCTGAATAGTCTGCATCAACTTTCATAAATCCGGATGGTGCAAATAATTTATCGGTGATATCGACCCCAGTCTTATCGAAGGCCTTCATATCGACTCCACGGAATGGCGGCAGAAGCATTGCAAAATCAAAGTTCAAAACGTCTTTCGTACCGTCTGCGAGCTCATAGTGAACTTCATGTGGTTCAATCTTCTCAACATGGGCGCCAAGGATCGCCTTGATATTTCGCTCTCGGAAGAGTGATTCGGTCCACATCTTCGATGATGTTTGAAATCCTTGCTGAGAGAAGATCATTCCGCCAACGCCGAAATCTCCCAGCTCGTATTCATTGGTGATGTATGTAATATCGGCCAAATCTCGGACGCCCGCGGCGCGAATCTCGTGCTCGACATTGAAGGCATATTCGAAGGCAGCACCTTCACACGTACAAGTGCCATGCCCTACCCCGACAGCAATCGCTTGTCGCTTACCTGACTTCATTACAGCAATAACTTCTTTCAAAGACTTTGCTGCTTCGATTGCATGTCCAAAGGTGCAGACTGAGACAGTATGGCCATCAGGGCCAAGGCCCGGGGTCGCTGCGAAATTGAGTTTTGGTCCAGTCGCATTTACTAAAAAGTCATATTCAACTTTTCCTTCTTCACCGCTCCGAGCAGGGTCGGTGTACGAAACGGAGACAAAGCCAGAATTGGTAGTTGTATCTCCCTCGGGATGAATCTCTCTGGCTAGGGCCTGATGAAAGGTTATTCCCTTCTTCGTGTAAACAGGCGCTAGCGGAAAGGTCACTTGCTCGGCGCTCATTTTCCCCACGCCAACCCAAATATTCGATGGGATCCAGTTGTACTTGGAGTTAGGCGAAATCACGATGATTTCATGCTCTTTGCCCAGTAAGCGCTTGGCGTGGAGGGCCGCTGTGTGCCCAGCTACTCCCGCTCCAAGGATGACGACTCTTGCCATTTCACTCTCCGAATTCTGAGGCTCCCTTGCCCCTATCCACGACTATACCCCTGGGGGTATACTAAAACAAGTAATCAAGGAGAGGGGCCTGATGCGCCGAAACCGAATTAGAAGCCTCTTACTTGTGCTTGCTTCGTTCATTCTTGTTGGATGGATGATCTATCTTCTCAAAGCGTTACCCACCTCTTACCGCGCTGAACATTGGAATGTGGCGTGGTTCGGCTATGACCTTGGCATGACTGTTACTTTGCTTGCAACGAGCTGGGCACTGTGGAATCACCGTCAGGCAGCAATTCCAGGCGCGATGATCTCGGCAACTTTTCTCATCATCGATTCGTGGTTCGATGTAGTTACTTCTAAGCCAGGCTGGGACTTTAAAATTGCACTCTCTTCAGCAATCGTCGTAGAACTTCCGACTGCATTTCTTCTCTTCCAATTCAGTAGAAACGCAGTTCGAAAATCCATCAAGAACGCCCACGTACATGCGGGAATTGAAGTCACAAGTCAATCTTTATGGAAAACGCGACTTCTAATTTTTGAAGAGGATTGATATTTAGTTTAAGCGCGGCGCTTTACGCGAGAAGTTCGCCAAGAAGAGATGCGACTCGGCTCTTGATCTCATCTCGTACTTTACGTACAAATTCAATATCTTGACCTGCTGGATCTTCTAGGACCCAATCCTCATATCGCTTTCCTGGGAAGAATGGACAAGCGTCGCCACAACCCATGGTGATCACTGCATCAGATTCCATGACTGCCTCAGTCGTCAGGACCTTAGGCTGCTGATTAGCTATATCAATGCCAAGTTCGGCCATTGCTTCGACCGCAATCGGATTGATTGAATCCTTCGGAGCAGAGCCAGCGGATAGAACTTCAACCCTGTCGCCACCTAGTTCGCGCATAAATCCTGCGGCCATTTGTGACCGGCCAGCATTATGAACACATACAAAGAGCACTGTTGGTTTCTTAGTCATTTGTTGATCCTTAATTCTGTGAGGCGTTGGGTGTCTGAACGTGTCCGAAATAGTTTCCAAGAATGGAGCCAATGAAGGCGCCGACTAGCTGAGCAAGCACAAAGGCCGCGACCGATGCCATGGCAATACCCGAAAAGGTATCTGAAAAGGTGCGAGCGAGAGTGACCGCCGGGTTAGCAAAAGATGTCGAAGAGGTGAAGAAGTAAGCACTCCCAATCCAGGAGGCGATAACTACAGATGCCAAGGCATCTTTCTTCTGCCCCCTCAGCATCTGAATGAGGAATAGGAGTCCTGCCGTAGCAACAACTTCACCAAGCCAGAGGTTTGCCCCGCTCCGAAGATGATGAGAGGGGAAATAAGCCGGGTTTCTAAACATGAGATTTGCAACCATCGCCCCAGAAATTCCACCTGCGAATTGTGCGATGAGATAACCAATGAGCGATGAGAAGGCCAGGCGTTTTTGAGCCCACTCGCTCAAAGATACGGTTGGGTTGAAGTGGGCGCCACTGATGGGGCCAAGAACTAAAATCAGTATCCCGAGAGCAAAGATGGTTGAAATCGTATTGATAAGAAGCTCAACACCACGATCTGCACTCATCTGAGTCGCCATGGTTCCAGAGCCCACAACAACTGCAACGAGAGTGGCCGTGCCGAGGAACTCAGCAAAATATTTACGCATGAGATCCCTTACTTATTAAGCAGTACGTTGAAGGTAATGCCCACTAGAACGATGCCAGTTGTCACTGTAGCAAAGTATGCCGCGAGCAATTTTGGTTTCATAACTTTACGAAGTAGCAGAGCTTCAGGAAAAGATAAGGCTGTCACGCTCATCGCAAAGGCAAGCAACGTACCCATCGGCATTCCCTTTTCGGAGAGCGCAGTAATAATAGGTATGACAGTAGCAATTCCAGAGTAGAGCGGGACGCCGATCGCCGTCGCAGCTAGCACGCCAACCACCGGCCCCCAAGAGGCAATAGTTTGGATCGCTGTTGTGGGTACCCAGCCGTGGATGAGCGACCCAGCGGCTACACCGATGAGAATATAAACGAATGTCGTTTTAACGGTATCTCTCGCTTCGAGCAGTGCGGCATGCGCACGCTTTTCACTCGAAGGTCTGATCGTGACGCCATGTGCATCAATGATATTCAAACTCTTTACCGGGCTTACTTCCGTGAGATCTGGCTTGGCATATCTACGAAGCGCGATTCCGGCGCCGACAGCGATTGCAAATCCCATCCCCGCATATGCGCCAGCAATCCCCCACCCGACTGTTGTCGCAAGCATGACTACGGCGATCTCATTTACTAGCGGGCTCGCGACAAGAAAGGACATCGCCTGGCTCACTGGTACCCCTGCTCGGACAAATCCGGTGAAAACCGGGACTGCGCTACATGAACAAAACGGAGTTGCCATTCCAATTCCTGCAGCGATGCCATGACCTTTCAAGGAATTGACCTTCTCCATGCGCGTCCGCACTTTGTCAGAATTGATAAAAGATCTAAGAAAGACTGCGAGAGTAGTTATCGCTGCCAACAAACTCAATAATCCAATTGAATGGGCGATAAAGAATGAGAGAGAGTCCTCGACGGCCGGTGAGAAACCAGCAAAATGAGCCTTAAGAAAATTGCCAAACCAATAGTGAGCGACGATAAAGAGGCCGACTAGACCCAGAAAGATGCTTGCAGACTTCCACAGGGCAAGATCCGCTTTACCCACTTCTTGGGTGGCACAACAAGATTCTTGTGCCGCCTCTTCGGGGGTGCAGCAGAGATCTTCGCTCGCCTCGACCGGAGCGCAGCAGGAAGTCGAACCTGCATCTACAACTTTGAGCTCAATCGCCATGATTTCTCCTATCGAATTTCATCGATGGAAGAGTATCAGGTCATATCGATAAACATCAATGGGTTAGGTGTAGGCTTCAATCGTGTCCACATCGATCATGCTGGGAAAATCTCCTGCGCAGCTGAGCCTGCTCGCTGAGCAATTTAAGGCACTCGGCGACCCGACTCGCCTCCAACTCATCATGGCGGTAGCGGCCGGGGAGAATGCCGAGGCTTGCGTCTGCGATTTAACTCCAGATACCGGACTCGCCCAAAGCACCGTCAGCCATCATTTGAAGTTATTGGTCGATGCTGGGCTTCTAGAGAGATCCCAACGTGGCAAATGGGCGTATTACTCCTTAACCGCATCAGCAAGGAAACTCTTAAAGTAACCGCACATCGTTTTCCTTGAACACGCAAGAAGGCCATGTGGGTAAGTTAATTAAAGGTCACTAATTGCAAGAAGGAAGCGCCGCAAAATCCTTTTTGACCTTGCGGTACCAACCCATACCGCCAATTGGATTCTTCCAACGACCCTTCATCTCCAAAAGAGCGGGCGCATGAGTCTGGTCTCCCCCAGCCACTGCCTCGCGAAGATGTTTGTCCTGAGCCTTGATGATCACATTTGCATCCATACCCGAATGCGCAACTTCGCATGGCCCACCAAGATCTTTACAGGTCATCGTTTTCATCTTCATATTCAACCACATAGCCGCAAAACCGGGGAGCATATTCAGAGTAAGCCAGAACTGTCGCGAGTACGATGTGGGGGTGCTTTCAGAACTCTTAACCTTCATCTTTTTTGTATTGATTGGGTTGGAGATTCGGGAAGGGTTAACGAAACCCAAGGATGCTCTACTTCCGGGCTTATGCGCGCTGTCAGGGATGATCGTCCCGGCGATCATTTTTATTTCGCTACGAACTGGCGCTAACTCATGGGCGGTTGCTATGCCCACGGATGTGGCTCTCGCTATTGCCGCCCTCAGTCTTCTTGGGAAGCGGGTCAACCCGTCGGTACGATTATTCTTACTGACCCTTGCAGTAGCTGACGACTTCTTCTCTCTCGTCGTAATCGGAATCTTCTTCCGGCATCAACTTCACATTGCAAGCGCTACCTACACACTCGGGGCGGCAACTCTTGGGGCGCTTCTCCCCTTTCGCACCCAGCTCATCAAGTGGCTCTCACCGGCAACTACCTTCGTTGTGATACCTATCTATATTTGGATCAATCTCCTATCGCATCTAAATTTCTCACTAGCAACTAACAAAATAAGTGTCGCTTTGATTCTCTCTCGCGTCGTCGGAAAGGTTGTCGGTATTACCTTCGCGGCCTGGGTTTTCACTAGATTCACTCAACTACAACTTCCCCAAGGGCTTAATCTCAAAGAAGTTGTTGGGGTTGGAACCCTCGCTGGCATGGGTCTCACTGTCTCTATCGTTATTGCAGAAATCACCCTGACAACTCAGGATGAGTTAGGCCAAGTGCGAATTGGTCTCTTTATCTCTGCACTTATTTCAGGCGTGTGTGGCGCCCTCTGGCTCCGCTTCACAAGCGATGGAGTTGGCTGACAAAAAGCCCTCACTCTTTTTGTTACATGAGGTGACGCTCTATAAGCCGGAACGAAGAATTTTCTCCATTGGGCGACCTTTAGCTAGTTCATCCACTAACTTATCCATATATCTGATCTTCTTCATGAGGGGATCCTCAATCTCTTCAATCCTGACCCCACAAATCGACCCTGTAATAAGTTTGGCGTTCGGATTTAACTTTGCCTTCTTGAAGAAATCCGCAAAATTAGTCTCATTCTTGAGATGCGACTTCAATACCTTCGAATCAAATCCTGTGAGCCAGCCGATCACCTTAACGAGATCTGATTCACTCCCGCCTTTGCGCTCCACCTTCTTCAAGTAGGCCTGATAAACGCCATTAACGGGCATTTTCGAAATCTTATCTACATCCATTTTTATAGCCCATTCTTTTGGCGAAATACATGGACTATCGCATTTGCGTGGCCGTGGCCCATCTCAAACTTTTCCTTGAGGTGAGCTACTTGCTCCATATGGGCAAGCTTGGAGACCTTCTTGAGTTCCTTCATCCAATGCTCGATTGGCTTGCCGTACTTCTTCTCAATAGAGGGGAAATACGAAGCCGGTCCAGTTACTTTCTTTTCAGCCATGAATAAATCATAAATCAATTTACGAGGAAATTGAAGAAGAGTCGCTCTATAAGCCGTATTAAATTTCTAAAGTAGCTTAAATTGAGGATTAAAAATAACGCCGAAAACTTCTCGAGTAGGACTCTCAATATCCGCCAAGATGATTCCGCCACCTACATCCATCGGACCCATTAATACTTTTGCTCCATCCGCGACGAGTGAATCAACTGCAGCTTGGACGTCCTCTACACCAATATATGTGAGTGGACCTTTGAGCGACTCTGAAAAACTATTTAGGCCAAGCTCGTATCCGCCGAGGTCGAAACCGACGTATCCGCCATCATCGAAGTACGGATCCTTACCTAGGGTCTTCTTCCACCATTCTTTAGATTCTTGAATTCTCGGCGCTGGATAAATCAAAGATCTAAGTCCCAAGAATTTTACGGTCACGAAGGTACCTTTCTTTTATTCAGATCATCAAGGTGAGTGTGCTTGAAATATGAATCGTATTTTAGCCCATTCCCAAAGAATCGATCCCAACCAATATGGCTAAGCCATGTCATTGGTTTTCCAGTTACAAATGCTGGTTCTATGTAAAAAGTTTATTAGATCCTTCTAATGATCATGGATGCGCCTTGACCGACTCCAATACAGAGCGTGGCTAGACCGATCTCTTGATCATCTTGCTCCAGACGAGAAAGAAGAGTTCCGATTAAACGGCTGCCGGATGAGCCCAATGGGTGACCGAGTGCGATTGCTCCCCCACGGTTATTAACTCGCTCCTCTTCAAGACCGAGAGCTCGGATGCATAAGAGAGTTTGCGCAGAGAAAGCTTCGTTGATCTCAATGGCATCAAGATTCTGAACAGACATACCAAGTCGGGTAAGCAATTTTTCTGTTGCCGGTACTGGACCAAAACCAAATTGATAGGGAAGCACGCCTGCGGCATCGAATCCCAAAATCTCGGCGCGGGGTGTTAAGTGATGACGCTCCAACGCCTCTTTTGAGACCACCATTACAGCGCTTGCGCCATCAGAAAGCGGTGATGCATTTCCAGCAGTAATTACACCATCGCTTGTGAATGATGGCTTTAAATTACTTAATACATCAAAGGTTGTACTCTCACGAATCGTCTCATCAGCGGTGAGTTTCTCGCTTCCCGGTACAGAAATGAGCGCGCTAGTAAAGAAGCCATCCTGCCATGCTTGATGAGCCTTCTGATGCGAAGCTGCCGCCCAGAGATCTGCATCCGATCTTGAGATGCCGTGTTCTCTAGCAAGTCTTTCGGTGGCTTCGCCGAGCGATAAGACCGATCGACCACTGTCGTGCTCTTTCATCTTCGAATTGATGAATCTCCAACCAAGGGCGGTATCAAATACCGGGCCAGGCTTAGACCACGCTTTACTTGGCTTTTCGCTCACCCATGGAGCCCGGGTCATAGATTCAGCACCACCTGCGATCACTACTTCTGTGCGACCAGAATTGATTGATTCTGCGGCAGAAGCGATCGCTTGTAAGCCAGAGGCGCAAAGTCGATTTACGGTGTATCCCGGAACCGACTCAGGAACGCCCGCTAGAAGCAGCGCCATACGCGCAAGGTTTCGATTGTCATCGCCCGATTGATTAGCTGCTCCCATGATGACTTCATCAAGGATTTCTCCACTCACCATAGTTCGCTGGAGAAGAGCTTCAATGGTGGCAGCGGCTAGATCATCAGCGCGAGTGTTGGCAAGTGCACCACCATATCTACCGACATGGGTACGTACAGCATCAACGATGTATGCACTCATGCGATTTATGCCAAACTAAGAATTGACTTAAGAGCCTTCAATAACGCGGCCTTCGGATCCGCGACCATAGAGTCACTTCGCCATCCAACAAAGTTATCGGGGCGCACGAGAATGCAACCATCTTCCCGTACTTCGCGGACACGAGCCCAGTCATCATAGAGATCGGTATATTCCTGTCCCGGACCGATGATGTACGAGCTCAAGTCGATTCCTAACTCCTTAGAAACAGCTTTGGCTGCCTCATCCCAAGGGCTACCGGCGATTCCAGTGATGAGAGCGAAGCGATTCTTCCCACCCAAATCTTTGGTGCTCACCTTGAATCCATCCTTGCCAACCCAAACGTGAGGTACGCGAGCGCCTGGCCAAGTTGTTGGATGATAAAAGAGTTCAGAATCTTGCGCGTACTCAGGCTCTGGCGTCCCATCGGCTACAACGGCTGAGGAGGCATACCGCTGACCAAGTTCGACACCATGCGCATTGAACTCATAATCCTTAAGTTCAAGCGCCTTTCGAAGGTCCTCACGACGCTTGGCTCCTTCTGGAGTGTTATCGCGACGAGCTTCAATGTTGCGACGCATTACAACAGGATCATTTGTACCAAGTACATCAAGGGCTTCAAGAATTGCGCCGAACTCTTCAATCGACTTGTTGGCGCGAAGAACGATCTGCTTTCCTACTGGTGCGCGCTCTGCGCTGTAGGAGTCGAGCAATTCAGTGCCGGCCTTTCCTTTAAGAACGTAGCCAAGTTTCCAGGCGAGGTTATAAGAATCCTGGATCGAGGTATTGGAGCCGAGGCCATTTGAAGGTGGGTGGCGGTGGGTGGCATCACCCATGGCAAATACGCGACCTTTGTTGTACTGCTTGGCATACATCTTGTTATTACCCCAGACCGATGTGGAGGTTATCTCCACCTCTAGCTCTTGATCTCCAACGAGATTGCGGACAACCGAGATCGCCATTTCATCAGTAACCACAGGTGCTGGCTGTGAAATGTCATACCCCCAAACAATGAGCCATTCATTCCATGGACGAACCATGCGAACTAAGCCAAGTCCGATTCCGCCAATGGTTGAACCGGGTTGGAGAACCCAGTAGAGAACGCTCGGACGGTGAGCGACGAATTTAGTGAGATCTGCCTTAAAGACAATATTCATTGAACCTGCGACATCCATCTGACCTTCCATAGGAAGTCCAAGTTGTTCAACAACTTTTGAACGACCGCCATCAGCACCAACAAGATACTTGCTTCGAATCTGGTATTGCGTCCCGGAGATGCGATCAAGAACTGTTGTTGTTACTCCATCAGCATCTTCTTCGAATTTGATGAACTCAGTATTGAAGCGCACCTTGGAACCTTGCTCAGCTGCACGAGTCAGGAGTATTGGTTCAAGCAAATCTTGAGGAATGTCGCAATTCTCGGTGGGGCTTGCCAAGACATAATCTGCTTCTCGGCGTGGGTGGCATCCCCACGTGCGGATACGTCCGATCTCCTCGCCTACCAAGCTGGTACAGAAGACGGTATCGCCCATCAAACTATGTTCTGTTGCCTTCTCTTTAACATCTTCTTCAATTCCGTAATCGCGGAAGATCTCCATCGCGCCTTGATTGGTGATGTGTGCGCGCGGTGTATTTGCAGTCCACTGATACTTGGTAATAACAATGTGGTCTATCTTCTGACTTGCCAACCCAACAGCTGTCGTCAATCCCGCCGGACCCGATCCGACGATAAGCACATCGGTCTCGATTAATTGTGTATCTGTTGACATAGTCAGCTCCTCTTATCTATTACGGTTGCATCAGTATTGTTGAGAACATCTTCTAACGTGACTCCAGGCGCAAGTTCACGTAAGTAGAAACCTTCAGAGGAAGTGTCCAGGACGCACAGATCGGTAATGACTCTATGGACGACTTGGATACCCGTCAATGGTAGGGAACATTTGGCAAGCAACTTAGGCTTACCGTTCTTCGAGACATGTTCCATTAAAACGATTACCCGACCAGCGCCATGAACCAAGTCCATTGCACCGCCCATGCCCTTAACTAACTTCCCAGGAATGATCCAATTAGCAAGATCGCCACTCGAGGATACTTCCATTGCACCCAGAATGGCGACATCGACTTTTCCACCTCGAATCATGGAGAAGGAGAGTGCAGAATCAAAGAATGAGGCACCAGGTAGGGCGGTAACCACTTCCTTGCCGGCATTAATGAGGTCCGGATCAACTTCATCTTCAAAGGGATACGGACCTACCCCTAGTAGCCCATTCTCGGAGTGGAGTATCACGTTGACGCTTGGATCAAGATAATTGGGGATAAGAGTCGGCAGCCCGATTCCGAGATTGACGTACTCGCCATTACGCAATTCCTTGGCGGCACGTTGAGCTAGTTCTTCGCGAGTAAGCGCCATTTCAACCACGCTTCCTTACTGTGAGTTGTTCAATTCCCTTTATTGCAGATTCTTCTGCAGTCAATGCAACAACTCGTTTTACATAGATCCCGGGCAAATGAATGTTCTCTGGGTCCAGTGTCCCGGCCTCAACAATCTCTTCCGCTTCAACGATAGTGATTCGCCCAGCCATGCCGGCGTTAGGATTGAAGTTACGAGCAGACTTACGAAAGATGCAATTGCCTTGGGTATCCGCTTTATATGCGCGCACTAACGAAAAGTCGGTGGTAATGGTCTCTTCGAGAATAAATTGCTTGCCGTTGAACTCTCGCCGCTCTCTTGGAGCTCCATACTTGATAACTCCACCACTACTATCAAATCGAGTGGGAAGCTCGCCGCTCTCAACCCATGTTCCAACTCCCGCGGGGGTAAAGAAAGCTGGAATGCCTGCGCCACCAGATCGTAATTTCTCGGCCAGTGTTCCTTGCGGAGTAAGTTCGAGTTCAATGAGACCTTCGAGATATTGCCGCTCAAACTCTTTATTAGTTCCAATATATGAAGCGGTAACGTGGGCAATTCTTCCCGCCTCGAGCAGTATGCCGAGCCCTCCACCATCTACACCGCAGTTATTAGAGACAACACGCAGTTCGCGATTTCCTTTTCGGAAAATCGCCTGTATCAAGACATTGGGAACTCCGACGAGACCAAATCCGCCGACGGCCAAAGAGGCGCCATCAAAGAGGTCGGCGACTGCCTCGTCAGCACTTGATACAACTTTATTAATCATTAGTTATCCCTTAACCAATACAAAGTCATATTCCAAAAGAAGATCTCCGCTTGGTTGCTTCACAAACTTTTTTATGAGCGAGCCCTTAACTCCAAAGACAGTATCGCTATCGAGATACTTGCTCTCCTCGTCAAAGATATGAGTTGTTACCTGGCGATATCCTGGCGCCTCAACTATTGCGTGGATGTGAGCCGCTCGCCATTCATGTCGATTGACTGAACGAAGCATCTTTCCGACGGGACCATCTGCAGGGATGGGATATGGAACTGGACGAATTGTCTTGAATTCATATCGACCATCGCTATCAGTCTTAAAGAGGCCACGAAGGTTTCCGCTCACCTCGTTGGATTCTTGAATGTCATAGAGTCCATTGGCATCTGTCTGCCAAACATCAATCATCGCATTTGCGATCGGTGCACCGTCAACATCCACTACACGGCCCCGCACAATTGCCGGTTCGCCCTCTGATAACGCTCGAGCGACGATGGAATCGCCGTAATTGAGGAGCTTCGAGTTGGCAACATGGAAAGGTCCAAGAATTGTCGGCTCGGTCGCTCGATCATCGCCTTTAGAGTGATTAATCAAATCAACCAAACTTGAGAGGCCAAGAGTGTCAGAGAGAAGGATGAACTCCTGCCGGACATCTGAGCACATCGCACCCGTTTTGGTGAGGAAATCGATAGCGAAGAGCCACTCTTCATCCGTGATTCGAATCTCGCGCGCGAAAGCATGAAGATGCTTTACGAGAGATTGCATAATCTCTTTAAGGCGTGGATCGGCTGTATTCTTGAAACTCTCAATAACTTCTGCAGTCAATTCGCTTTCTGATGTGGCCACTAGGCACCTTCCTTCTGCTTATTCTCCGAAATGCGGTATTTCGTAGCAAAGAGTGAGATCTTCTCTCGAGAGATGAAGCCCCAGAGCCCACGGGGTGCGATGGTAACAATCAAGATACCGAGCACACCCAATATGATGAGGTAGAGAGTTCCATGGTCTTTGAGTTTGTCCTGTAAGAAGTAGTAAGCCACGGCTCCAATGATCGGTCCCTCAATACTGCCTAGCCCACCTATGACCACCATAAAAATCATGATCGCGCTGTAATTAACGCTGAAGATATCGTCTGGCTGGACTCGAAGATTGCTCATGGCAATGAGTCCGCCAGCGAGTCCAAATCCAATGGAGACGAGCAGGAATATCAAACGACGAGTTTGCTGAACATTAACGCCCAGGACTCCAGCAGCAGTTTGATCATCGCGTATTGCCGTCAGCGCTAAACCAACCTTGCTTCGCATCAAGAGAATGGTCGATAGTAGAACCAAAAAGATCGTCACAAGTGCACTCCAGTAGACAGCAGCAATTCGCATCTCGCGACCCATTCCAGAAAATGCGCCGAGCGAGATTCCGGAACCCCCTCCCAACTGCGAAATTTGAACCGTGAAAAGTTTGATTATCTCCGCAATAACCCAAGTTCCAATCGCGAAGTAGCCACCAGATAGTCGAAAGACTAGAAATGAGAGCGGCAGAGCAAAAACCACGCAAACCAAGCCAGCAAGAATCAGTGAAAGAAAGGGATTGATTCCTTGGATATCGGCAAAGTAAACCAATGCATATGCACCAATTCCGATGAATGCTTGTTGCCCGATGGAGACAAGGCCGCCGAAGCCTGCTAAGAGATTCCACATCGTTGCCAAAATGATGAGGATAAACGCCTGCACAAATTTGACTTGATATGGAATCTGCAAAAACTTGGGCAGAAAAGCGAGTAGGGCAACGACAGCGGAAAAAATAACGGGCAAGAACTTATTGAGTCGGGTTCCCCGAGAAACAGAATATGTAGCCATCACTATCGCTCCTTCTGCTTTGGCATGAGGCCCTGTGGACGGAAGATTAAGATGGCGATAAAGACAAGGTGGCCCGCGAGAACTCCATAAGATGGTCGAATTTGGGCACCGATACTCTGTCCAATACCCAGCACGATCCCACCAATCAAAGTTCCCCACAGTGAACCAAGCCCACCAATAATCACCGCTTCAAAGGCGAAGATCAGAGCTATTGGCCCAAAGCTGGGCGCGAATTGAGTCCGCATTCCGAAAAGTACGCCACCGATGCCAGCTGAGAAGAGTCCGATAGCTGTAGCGATTCCATAGATATGACGATTATTGATACCAACCAAGTCGGCAGCACCCGGATCATCACTGCTTGCACGGAGCGCTCTTCCAACTCGCGAGTAGTTGAGGAAAACATGAAGAGTCAGGGTGACGAAAATTCCCATCAGGAAAGTGACAAGCGGCAAGATCCCAATTTGAAGGTTTTTTAGAAGATGGATACTCATCGACGCAAATCGACCCGTTTGAATACTCTTATTATCTGCACTAAAGAATTGGAGCAATAAGTTTTGAATGATAATGCTAAAAGCAAATGTTACAAGCAATGGTGCAAGCGCTCCCTGACTTAGCGAGCGATTAAGAATGGTGCGCTGGAGTAGATATCCAAGAATCGCCATCACTGGTAGCGAAACGAGAATTCCTACCCACATGTTGCTATGAATAGCGAGTGCGACGACGCCGTAAGCCGCAAGTATTGAGAAATCTCCGTGACTCAAATTCACGATTCGCATAACTCCAAAAATCAGCGAGAGCCCTGAAGCGAGTAGTGCATAGAGGCCACCCGTAAGAAGGCCCTGAATAATGGCGTTGGTCCAGACCATTAACGATCACCCATTCCAAAGTAAGCCTTGTGGATTGCATTCTCATTGAGTTCTGCTGACTTTCCTTCGAGGACTACTCGTCCTTCAAGAAGAACAGAGGAGTATGTAGAGGCTTTTAACGCCTGGCGCATATCTTGTTCCACGATGAGAACAGCAGTTCCCTGTGAAGTTATTTGAGAGAGTGACTCATACACTTGCGCAACGACTACGGGAGCAAGCCCCAGAGACGCTTCGTCAATCAGAAGAATTTCTGGGTTTGCCATAAGCGCTCGGCCAATCGAGAGCATTTGTAATTCACCCCCAGAACAATGAAAGCCAATACGATCCCAGCGATCTGCAAGAAGTGGGTAAAGCGCCTTGATGGTGTTGAGATCCCAATGCCCTTTGCGTTTGGAATATGCGCCAACCTTAAGATTCTCTTCAACGGTGAGCGAGGGGAAGATCCGCCGACCTTCTGGCACAAGTGAGATTCCAGCTCGCACTCTCTTGTCGGCCGATAGCCCCTTGATGTCGTGCCCATTAAATTTAATACTTCCTTGGGTAGCCGGCATCGTTCCGGCGATGACTTTAAGTAGCGTTGATTTTCCCGCACCATTTGCACCAATAACCGAGCGAACTTCTCCAGCGCTTATTTGCAGAGATACCCCAAAAAGTGCATTGAGGTCACCATACCTGGCTTCAACGTTGACGATTTCAAGGAGTGTCATACTGCTCCACCAACTTGGAAGTCGCTTCCAAGATAAATTTCTATAACTTTTGGATCTTCAAGAACCGTGTGCGGGTCACCAATAGCGATGACTTTTCCCCCGGCAATACACATCAATCGATCTACTACAGAAACGAGAGCATGAACGATATGTTCTATCCAGACGATGGCTACGCCACTTGCATTCAATTCGCGGATTATCTCAAGTAGCACTGGCAACTCAGCATCGGTGAGTCCACCGGCGATCTCATCAAGAAGTAGCAATTTGGGTTGGCAAGCCAGAGAACGAGCAAGTTCAAGCCGCTTTCGATCGAGTAACCGGAGCTTTCCGGCTGGGGTGTTAAAAAATGGGGTGAGCCCGGCCCGAGTGATGGCATCTATGGCAAGTTCACTACGCTCGTGGCGTGAGTGATGGCTCTTGAGAAAGGTACTTCCGACAAGTACGTTCTCGTAGACAGTCATTTCACTAAATGGCTTAGGGATCTGAAAGGTACGGGCAATTCCTTTATGGGTGCGCTCTGCTGGATCGAGCGAATTGAGTGGCTCGCCGTGAAAGAGAATCTCCCCGCTATCACTTGGCTCTGTCCCGTTAATGAGGTTAAGAAGCGTTGATTTTCCAGCGCCATTAGGTCCCACTATTCCAAACGCCTCGCCCGCTTTCACATCGAACGAGATTCCTTCAGCGACGATTACTCGTCCAAATTTTTTATTGAGATCAGAAACAGTTAGCGCACTTACATGAGACTGGGTTTCGTTAACCATTGTGATCCTTTCATTGAGTGGATTGGGCAACCACAACGTTGTGGTTGCCCAATCGATCTATCTTCTACCTACTTTTACTTAAGTGCTTGAACTTGCCCGCCAAGTGGAACCATTGGTGCTGTCTTGTTAGAGACAATGACCAAGTCATACTTGTGACCGTTCACGCCAGCACGCCACTGACCGCCTGCAAGAGGAGTCTTAGCAACGTTACCAACTGGTCCGGAAGTCCAATCAACAGTACCTACGATTGTCTTAACCTTGAGCTTCGAGATTGCCTTCGCAACTGCAGCTTTATCGGTTGAACCAGCAGACTTGAGAGCTGCGCTCATGACTTCAAAGAGTGCGTGGGAGAAACCAAGTGGCTGTGTCCATTGCTTCTTTGTTGTCTTCTCGTAGGCAGCTGCCAATTGCTTTGCAGTCTGACCTGTAAGTGAGCTCTTGAATGGAGAGGTTGGGTGCCACCAAACTTCGGTTCCCAAGTTCTGACCATTCTTGCCGAGTGCTTCGATTGCGGATGGGAAGAGAAGTGCCTTACCAATAGTTGCAATCTTTGGCTTGTAACCCTGCTGTACGGCTTGGTTCCAGAAGGTGGTGAAGTCTGGAGGAATTGGGACACCGAGAAGAATCTGAGCACCTGCTGACTTAAATGCTGAGATCTGGGAAGTGAAGTCCTGAGTTCCGTTTGGATAGAGACCTGGATCTGTTACCGAGACGCCGACGGACTTGGTTGTTGCTGGGAAGCCGTTAGCACCACTCCAAGCTTGACCATCTGGATCGTTTGGCCAGAGCGCTGCTGCAGCCTTATTGGTTACAACCTTGCTCCACATATCTTCATATGTAGACATGACATCCTCTAGACCCCAGAAGAAGTGATAGGTCCATTTGAATGCAACTGGGTGTGCCGGATCCTTCTGGCGACCGAAGTAATAAGCCTGCCATGGCGCAACTGTTGTAATGCAAGGCACAGCATTTGCTTCACACTGATCAGATACTGGATTGACAATATCCGGCGTGCTGGAAGCAAGGATTAAGTCGACGTTGTCATTATTAATGAGATCTGACGCAGCCGTGGCGGCTGCAGCAGATGAAGGAGCATCCTTAAGGATTACCTGAACTGCGTACTTTGAAGATCCGATGGTGATTGGATTCTTCTTGAAGTAAGCAGTCATTTGAGTTACTTCGTATTTATCTGCTTCACCGAAACCAGCAAGTGGTCCAGTTTGAGGCGAGACAAATCCAACTTTGAGTGTCTTCACACTCGCAGCTGTTGCACCGGACGTTGTCGCAAGCGCAACAACAAGTGCTGATGCAAGAACTCCTGCGATTACTTTCTTTCTTTTCAACTCAACCATTGCGTAACTCTCCTCATCTGCTTGGTTGACTTACCAGGACTCGTCATCTGGGCGAGATCCCGAACTTGCCGCCTGAAGTAACTTCACGACAATTTCGTAATCGAAAGCGCGTGGGTTTACCAAAGGGTAAGAGGACATAAAATCAGCGACCTTCGCCGATTCGGTTGCGGGGAAATTCAGTTTGCCGAGTGAAGTCTCAGCTCCGATTGCGGTAGAAAGGTCCCACAAACCTTGGCTTGCATTTTCTGCCCCTAGGATCTCGGCGACTTTGGACATCTGGATACGAGCAACGCCTTCGTTGTATTTAACGGCGTAGGGAAGAACCGCGGAATGCATTTGAGCGTGTGGCAAGTTGTACATGCCCCCCAGAGTGTGACAAATCTTGTGATGGATACCCATTTTGCTATTTCCAAGAGCAAAACCACAGAGCATCGCGCCATAAAAGAGATCTTCACGTGCCGAATGATCATCGAGGCTATTTGCGATCTTTCGTAGCCCTTGAGCCATTACTTCAATTCCCTTGAGGGCGGCAAGTTCAACAAGTGGGGAGAGTTGAGGTGCGTAAAGCGCTTCAACCGCATGAGCAATCGCATTCATTCCGCTATTTACCGTGATGGAAAGTGGAAGCGTATGCGTAAGTTGAGGAGCATAGAGAACGGTCTTAGGAAGTACTTTGCGATCAACTCCGGTGATCTTCTCTTTATTGCGTGTTCTCCCCCAAATGGGAGTCATCTCACTGCCGGCGTACGTCGTGGGAATGACCACGAGAGGAAGATTAAGTTCGAGGGCCATGATCTTGCCTAGTCCCGTCGAAGAGCCTCCCCCGATAGCCAGAATCGCATTTATTCCAAGTTCGGCTGCAGTTGAAATGATGGGTTCAGAAAATTCATCTGGCACATGCATGGCAACTTGTGTGATCTCTTGATTAACTTTCTCGCCGAGTTCTGCTGAAATCTTCTGAGCAACTGCTTGTGTATTCTCATCCGAAATAAAGGTAATTGAAGTTGCGCCGAGTAATTCCAATTCCGCTTTGACCGAAGAAAGTGAATGCTCGCCAAAAATTACGCGCGGGGTATGAGTCTCGTGGATGAACTCCATCATGCCCCCAAAATCTCTTGTTCGTATAGTGAACAATTGTTCGCTATTTGCACTATTCTTGGTAGCGTGGAGCCAGATGTCAACGACATCTTTATAACAATTTGATTATCAAGTCGGATGGGAGTGCGAGATGAAGGAAGGTCGAACTCCCCATGCATCCGATTCCGTGCAATCGCTTACCCGTGGACTAAACGTGCTGATGGCCTTCAACCGCGGAAAATCTCGAATGACCCTGACAGAGGTTGCCGCCCTTGCCGACCTATCGCGAGCAACTGCTCGGCGCCTACTTCTTACTTTGGTCGATCTGGAATATGTTGGATTTGATGGAAAGTATTTTTACCTTCGGCCCAAATTGATGGAGATTGGGTACTCCTACCTATCCACGCTCTCCTTCAATGACATCGTTCAAAAACATCTCAACGCCATAGCGACCGAACTCCACGAATCCGCATCTGCTTCAGTTCTCGTATTTCCTGATGTTGTATATGTTGCGCGCGCTTCGACCAATCGATTGATGACAATTGGATTATCGGTTGGAACCAAGCTTCCAGCGCTCTATACCTCGATGGGCCGAGTGATGCTCGCTCAGTTACCAGAAGAAGAACTCGATAAGTACCTTTCTGGCATGAAGCTCGACCCACCCACCAAGAATGGAATTGCAACGATGTCGGAGATGAAGAAGGAGTTGGCCAAGGTACGCAAATCAGGCTTCTGCATCATTAATGAGGAGCTAGAGATTGGCCTTCGCTCCATAGGAGTTTCGATCGGCAGCCACGTCAACGATACGTATGCGGCGATCAATATTTCCGTGCCTTCTTCACGATTGAGCATGAAGGAGTTAGAGGAGAGAATTTGGCCGATTTTGAAGAAGACGGCCGCCGAAATCAATCAAGAGCTCGGAAGCGTCTGGCCCAATTAGAAAAAGCTCAACGAACTCTTGTGCAGAGACGGTGATCGTCTGTAATTGAAAAGGATTCTGTTACGCGTTCTCATTCGATTATGTTCCGAACAGCTCAGCTGGTAAGGATCATGAATACAGAAGAGTCGCCCTATAAGCCGGAAAACAAAGAGTTTAGAAAATCTATTTCCAAGGAGACAGTCTCCACCAATTAGATCAGCGAAAATTCCCCAGTATCGAAGAAGTGGTTGAGCCGATTCCTTACCTTGATGAGAAATCCGGGTATCGCTGCAACGTCATCTGCGGCCGTCATTTCAAGAACAGTCCCCAACAGCAGCAGGAGTCTTCCCATGAGAAGGACCTCATAATCCTCCGTAGAAACTTTTGGTAGCTCTAGTAGCGATGAATATCCAGCTTTGACATACTCCTCGCGCTGCCGATCTTCGCGCAGGTAATAATTATTAATGACCAAATCTTGTACCGGCAACCCTAGACCGCAGTCATCGAAGTCAATTACCCCGAGCCTTTTGTCAGATTGGATGACATTAAAGGTGTGTAAGTCTGCATGGATAAGGAGTACATCCTCTCGTGCTGAGATTCTGGAGTACACCGAGTCACACAGAGAGAGTCCTTCAAGGATCTGGCCATAGAGCTTGTCATCTATTAATTCGGGTTGCCCGCTTCTGAGATTGTCCTCTGCATCCAAGAGGGTCCGATTGATTGTCGGGCGATAAGCATCACCTTCAAAGGTAAACTCTTTTGAGATCAGTTGAAGCTTGGCAATATTGCGTCCAACTTCATAGAGCTGATCAGCACTCGGTTCATCACCCACTTCTTCGCCTGGAATCCATTTGGCCAAGACAGCCGTTGTGTCTAGATCTAAAGCATCAAAACGGGTACTTACGCAAAGTTCGTTATCTAGGGTCCGAACTGGAACAGGGGTAAGCAATGAGCCTTCTTCCGCTAGCACCTCCAACCACTGCATCTCTGCCAATACTTGGTTTACTTGCCGAGAGACTCCAAGATTGACCCTCAAGGCGTAATCCCCACTGGCACTCTCAATTTTGAATGTTGAGTTGTAACTATGGTTTACATTCTCAACTGACTTGGCTGTGATTCCATACTTTGCCAAGAGACTTGGTACAAGTTTTTGAACCTCTGCGATCTGACTATCTTGATCAAGATCCCGATATTCCATTTAGGAAGAATACATCTCGGCACAAAAAGAGTCGCCCTATTTCTTGCCCTAATTGCCCCAAGATTTACCCTTAAATGTAAATTAAAGTTTGCTAGGTTTTGGTAATACTTATAAAAAGTTTCAGCGCATAAAGGAGCAAGCCCCGCACATTTCTATGCGGGGCCTACATGTTGTTAAGAAGAGTCGCCCTATAAGCCGGATTCATTGTTCATTGGAGAAATAAGGTCGAAATAGAGAAGCACAATCTCTGTATCTTCATTGATTGTCAGGCCCAGTTTGGTCCAATAGCGCATGTGACCCTTTCGGAATTCATCACCGGAAAGATCTCCTTCGCCTTCAGCCAGAGCGAATTCATCAGGCACATTAGCGAAGCGAACAACGTCAACTCGGGTTACTTGAATAGTTGCTACTTGTTCTCCATCGTTGTTGAGTACTGCGAGCTTTTCGCCAACAAATTCGATGGGTTCGCCGTTAGTCCGATAGTCCCACTCCAATGTTCCTGCTGTGGCTTTTTTCTTTCCTTGCAAAATCAGTGCAATCAACTCATCTCGAAATTCACCTTTGGTGCCGAACTCGATTCCACGTAGGCCATTAACAACCGGAAAGCTCATCGAAGAATAGTAGCAATACAAATTTAAAGAAGAGTCGCCCTATAAGCCGGATTCTGTCGTTCTTGCGAACGGATCACCATCCATCTAGATCTGCCATTACTAACAGATTCAAGCAACCTACCTGATGAATTAAGCGAGCAGCTCTTCATCGTTTTGGTCTTGCTCCAAGTGGGGTTTACCTTGCCATCTACATCGCTGCAGATGCGGTGGTCTCTTACACCGCCGTTTCACCCTGACCTCACCGAAATGAGGCGGTTATTTTCTGTGGCACTTTCCTGCGGATCTCTCCGAGTGGCCGTTAGCCATCACCTTGCTCTGTGGAGTCCGGACTTTCCTCGGTACTTACGTAACGCGGTGATCCGGGCGACTCTTCAGTGGTTTAAGGATACGGTGGCCACTCCCCTCTTCCAAATGAAATCTTTTGCCTTAGGCTTCACGCATGAATCGGACCACTACACACCGCGGAATCGTCTATGCCAAGAATGGTGGAGCTGCAGCATCTCAGCCGCTTGCCGTCTCGGCAGCTCTTAAGATCCTCGAAGCTGGTGGCTCCTTTATCGATGCCGGTATCGCACTCTCTGCAGTCATCTCTGTCATTGAACCAGGTGCATCAGGGCTCGGTGGCGACCTATTCCTCGTCACTCACCATGCCGCTACGAAAGAGAATCTTGCTTTCAATGGATCGGGCGAAGCACCACATGGTGCAACGCGCGACGCCTTCGAGAACGAGATTCCAATCCATGGATTCAAATCTGCGACAGTTCCTGGTGTCGTCTCTGGTTGGTATGCAGCGCACGAGCGTTACGGAAAGTTGTCGATGGCTGAAATCTTGGCACCTGCCATCGCTTATGCCGAAGAGGGCTTCCCGGCTAACGAAGGGTTCATCGGTCGTATCAAGTGGCATCTCGAGCAATACCCAAGTACCGAACTCTTTGAAGAGCTAGGGCTCTCTCGTGAATTAAAGCTTGGTGAGACTGTAAAGAATCCCGATATGGGTTGGCTCTTGCGAGAAATCGTAAATGGCGGTCGTGAAGCTTTCTACAGTGGGTCAATTGCAGAGAAAATCATTCATGGCACGAATGGCTGGTTTAGCGCTGCGGATCTCGCAGCACACACAACTCGAGTATCGGCACCACTCAGTATTAAGTATCGCGACTACATGGTGCACGGCAATCCCCCGCCAACTCAAGGCATGATTTTGATGGAGCAATTGCTCATTGCAAATACCTTTGATAAATCGAAAATGAGCCAGGCCGATTGGCTGCACATGCAGGTTGAAGCGAAGAAGATTGCCTTCACCGATCGCAACTCCATCATCGCTGATCCTGAAACTAGTCCGGTCGATGTTGATTCAATTCTTAACACATCACATATCGCTGCTCGCGCCGCAGGAATCAATATGGCAGAAGCCGATAATCGCAGTGAGAGCCCGGCCGAAGGTAGCGACACCACATACTTCTTAGTGGCAGATGGCGAAGGAAATGCTGTCTCCTGGATTCAATCTGTATTCCATGGCTTTGGTTCATCATGGACAGTTCCTAGAACTGGCATGATCTTGAATAACCGCTTAACCGGTTTCAATCTCGATCCTGCATCACCGAATTTCATTGCACCGGGCAAGCGTCCCGCACACACTCTGCAAGCATTTACCATCACCGACCCTGATGGAACACTCAAGTATGTAGGTGGAACCCCAGGTGCGAATGTTCAGGTGCAGACCAACTTCCAGCTCGTCACAGGGTTGATCGACGAGAATATGACAGTTCAAGAAGTAGCAGAAGCTCCACGCTGGATGCATCTCTCAGATCCATCGACATCAGCGGTCAATGAAGCGATCAAGGGAGTGCTTTCTATTGAATCTCGCTTCGGTGAAGAGGTTATCGCTGATCTGAAATCTCGTGGACACGAAGTCGTCGTACTTCCGGAATATGGCCACGCATCGTCGGTGCAGGTTCTTGAGGTCCTACCAACAGGGACGCTTGCAATTGGATCTGATCCACGAGCCGAAGGCCACGCCGCAGGAATTTAAGCTGGGCGCTCCGACATACTCGTCATTGCGATTAATCCATCTGATGGCCAGATCTTGATCGTTGTAATACTGCAGGGTGCAATATCAACGTGGTAGATGCTCTCGATTGGTGTCTGTAGCGCGACGCAGACCGCACTCTTCACCACAACATTGTGAGTCACAATGGCAACAGTTTTTCCTGGGAACTCAGCTGCGACTTTTGAGAGAGATGTAGCGACTCGCTCAGCCACTGCTGCATAAGGCTCTCCCCCACCTTGGGCATACCAAGGGTCAGAGACCCAGGCTTTAAATTCATCACCATGCTGGGCTTCAACTTCATGTGGAGTTAATCCATCCCAGTGGCCAAAAGATGCCTCAATCCAATCTTCATCAAAGACTGGTTGGAGCGGAACAAATTGTGCAATCTCTTCTGCAGTGTCCCTTGTGCGTTGCATCGGTGAAACAAGAAGAACATCTGGCTTGCGAGCGGCGAGTTCCTTGCCGACCGCCTTCGCCTGATTGCGACCCTTCTCTGTAAGCCCTGGGTTTGAACCACCGGATCCACTGAATCGACGCTCTGGTGTTAGCGGTGTCTCGCCGTGGCGAATGAGATAGATCGTTGTTGGAATTTCATCAGAGATCAATCGCGAGTGGAGGAAGTTCTTCTGGATCATCGGCGCCTTCGCCACTTCACCATCAAGTGCCTTATTGGCAAGTCGATCAGCGTGCGAGTTTTGGTCTCGAGGAATCCACGTAAAGGTAATGAGTGAGAGCGGGTGTAACTCACGCGCCTTCTTGGCAAGTTCGCGCATATCGGGGTGCTTAATTTGCCAACGTCCCGACATCTGCTCGACAACAAGCTTGGAATCCATCTTTACTTCAATAGTCGCCTCGGCATCGAGTGAGTGTGCATGTTCAAGCCCTGCGATTAACCCTGAATATTCGGCGACGTTATTCGATGCTATCCCAATGGTTGCGTAGAGCTCAGCGAGAATTTTTCCATTCTCTGTGACTACTGCACCGTAGGCAGCGGGCCCTGGGTTACCCCTTGAACCACCATCTGCTGTGATCTGAAAATGGCGAGCCATTAAATGCGAACCAAGATTCGACGGCACTCTTCGCAGCGCAGGACTTCATCGGAAGCCAATCCTTTAATACGCTCGATTTCAATCGCATTGATCTCAAGGTGGCAACCATCGCACTTATTGCCGATCAGCAGAGCAGCACCGACCCCGTTTGCCGATGATCGGACCTTCTCATAGAGATCGTAGAGTGGCTCATCAATCTGCGGAACCAAGGCAGCTCGTTCGCTCTTTGCGCGATCAAGCTCTGCACCGATATCGGTCTTGGAATTTTCAAGTCTGACGTTAAGTTCAAGCTCCAACTGCTTCAGCCCAATTTCATCGCTTGCTAATTCATCAAGACGCTTCTGGACCGAGTCATGACGCATCATGATCTCGAGCTCGCTATCTTCTAGCTCAGCTTTGCGCTTGGTGAGTGTGGCGAGTTCGTGCTGAGTCTGTTCGAGCTCTTTTGGAGAAGCGGTTCCGGCGTTAAGGCGCGCCTCATCTTTCTTCATTCGGTCTACAACAGCTTCAACATCGACCTGCGAACGGCGCAAATCAATTGAGACATCTTCAAGTTCTGTTTGGACAACTTTGAGTTCGATAG
>CAILJM010000004.1 GCA_903834515.1 uncultured Actinomycetes bacterium | reverse complement strand
TACTGGGAGTACACACCGATGACCTCCTCAAAAGTGGTTACCGCAGTGGGCGCACCTGTTGCCACGGCGATCATGCCATCGGCGACCGCCCCAGCGGGCTGCACAATCGCGGGATCTGGTTGTGGGACAGTCACCTGGAAGTTCAAGGCGAAGGCGGTTGGTACCGCAGTGATCGCGGCGTCCCGGACAAGTTGTGGCGAGGCGATGCGTTGTACCGCTGAAAATGGCTCATATAGCGTGAAGATCAAGGTCACCCGCTAGATCCTCGCTCAATTTGGTGGCTTGAGGGGCCCTTCGGCCCGACCGATAGACTGCCCTTATGTCGCAATCGATGCCATACCCCGGAGCCCCTGCTCAGGCTGATTCGCGCTCTGTCCTCTCTATTCCAGCTTTTCGAAAGCTCTGGAACAGCATGGCCTTCTCATCGTTTGGAGATTGGTTGGGCTTGTTGGCCACGACTGCGCTCGCTCAACAGTTAGCTGGTGGCAACTACTCAAAGGCGAACTTTGCGATAGCTGGCGTCTTTATTGTTCGGTTGCTCCCCGCCGTGATCTTGGGGCCGATCGCTGGTGTGATTGCCGATCGGTTTGATCGACGTAGATTGATGATCGTCTGCGACATCCTCCGCTTTGGTCTATACCTATCTATACCGCTCGTTGGTAACTATTTCTGGCTCTATACCGCCACCGTTCTTGTTGAATCAGTGACGCTCTTCTGGTCACCAGCGAAAGAGGCATCAGTCCCTAACCTGGTGCCCAAAAACAAACTTGAGTCAGCAAACCAAGTAACCCTTCTTGCATCGTATGGCACTGCACCGATCGCAGCAGTGATGTTCTCATTGCTCGCGCTCTTTGCCGGTGGGTTAGAGAAGATCGTCTCGCATCGCTATGCATCGACAGCTGACCTCGCGTTATATATCGATGCCATCTCATTCTTGTACACCGCCTGGGTTGTCTCTCGAATTAAGGGACTTCCTAAGGGTGGGGTATCGAAAACTGCAGCAAACGAAAATATCGCGACATCTCTGCTCGCGGGTTTCAAATTTGTCTCAAAGTCAAAGATCATCTCCGGGCTCATCTTTGGAATGCTCGGTGCATTCTTTGCGGCGGGAGCTGTCATTGGATTAGCTCGTACTTTTGTCGGCGATCTCCATGCCGGAGATGCCGCTTATGGAGTGCTCTTCGGTTCAGTCTTTACCGGATTGGCTCTAGGTATTTCTGCGGGACCAAAACTCTTTAGTCAGTTCTCACGTCGACGCATCTTTGGTGCATCACTAGCAGTCTCTTCGTTCTTCTTGATCGTATTAGCCACGATCACAAACTTGGTTCTTGCAATTGTCTTTGTGGTCTTGCTTGGTGCCTTTGCTGGACTCTCGTGGGTCACTGGTTTCACGATGCTTGGACTAGAAGTCGAAGATGAAGTCCGTGGTCGCACCTTTGCCTTCGTGCAGAGTTTGATCCGCATCTCACTTGTATTGGTCTTGGCGGTTGCCCCTGTGATCGCCGCTTCTATTGGTCGCCATACCTATCACTTTGGTCGATACACAGTCGCGTATAACGGAGCGGCATTCACTATGTTTGCGGCCGGAGTTATTGGCCTTGCAGTCGGAGTCCTCTCGTATCACCGCATGAAGGATCGCCCGTCGGTATCGCTCTGGTCAGATATCAAAAACGCAGTCCGAGGTGAACTTGGTGGCATTACTGGGGCTACTCGATCCGGGATCTTCATCAGCTTCGAAGGTGGCGAGGGCTCGGGCAAGTCGACGCAGACGAAATTACTCAAGGATTATTTAGAGTCAATCGGTGAGACGGTTTTACTTACCCGCGAACCTGGCGGAACCGAACTTGGAGTAAAGATTCGCGAAATTCTTTTAGCGAATGAGACGGGTCATATCTCACCACGCGGTGAAGCCCTGCTCTATGCAGCCGATCGTGCCCACCATGTCTATTCAATGATTAAACCTGCTCTGGATGCTGGATCTGTGGTGATCACTGATCGCTACATTGATTCATCGATCGCTTATCAAGGCGCTGGTCGAGTTCTTGCACCATCAGAAGTGGCTCGTATTTCACGGTGGGCTACTGAATCACTAACGCCAACACTGACATTTATTTTGGATCTACCAGCCGAGATTGGATTGAAACGCGCTGGGGCAAACCCAGATCGTTTGGAATCTGAACCGCTTGCTTTCCATGAACGAGTACGTAATGAATTCCTCAATCTTTCAAATATCGATCCAGAACGTTATGCAGTCATCGATGCCACGCAATCCATAGAAGCGATTCACGATCAGATAAAGGAACGTGTATCGCACCTCGCACTCTTAAAAATTAATAGCGCAAAGCTCCAAAAATAAATGTCGGTATTTCACACTCTGATTGATCAAAGCGAGACTGTCGCCGTCCTTGAGCGCGCATTGGTTGCAGCTCGCGATAGCTCGGATGAATCACAAGATATGACTCATGCATGGCTCTTTACTGGTCCACCTGGTTCAGGGAGATCGAATGCCGCGCTCGCCTTTGCTGCCGCGCTTGTCTGCACCAGTAACGGGTGTGGTGAATGCGTAGATTGTCGTACCGCCCTCACCGGATCACATGCGGATGTTGAATTAATTCAAACCGAAGGCCTATCAATCAAGATCGATGAGATCCGTGAACTCATTACACGTGCAGCATGGACGCCATCTGTTGCCAATTACCGTATAGTTGTGATGGAAGATGCCGATCGCTTGACTGAATCTGCGGCAAATGCACTGCTGAAGGCGATTGAGGAGCCATCTTCACGCACGATCTGGCTGCTTTGCGCCCCAACTATCACCGATGTCTTGCCAACGATTAGGTCTCGAACGCGCAATCTGACGCTTCGAACACCTTCGGCCAATGCAGTTTCACAACTTCTGCAGAGTGAAGGCATCTCACTCAACCTTGCTAATTTCGCAGCGGCCGCATCCCAAGGCCATATCGGCCGCGCCAGATACTTGGCACGCGATCAAGCTGCGCGCGATACCCGCAATGACATCATGAAATTACCTACAACGATCGTCGATGTTGCAACCGCCTTTAGCGCTGCCGCTCGCTTGGTAGATGCGGCTAAGTCCCAGGCTGAACGCGATGCTGAAGCAAAGAATGATCGTGAGTTAGCGGCGCTGAAAGAGGCGTGGGGTCAACAAGGCACAAAGATGGTCGTTGGTGGATCAAAGGCCGTTAAAGAGTTAGAGAAGGAACAGAAATCTCGCCAGACAAGAATGGTCAGGGATTACTTGGACCGCGCACTTCTAGATGTCGCAACTCTCTATCGGGATGTACTCTTAGTTCAAGCTGGATCCACAGATGAACTCATCAATATTGATTTAGCTGACGTAGTTCAGACCATGGCATCTCAGAGCACCTCTGAAAAAACTCTTGCAAAGATTGAGATTATTATGAAGACTCGAGCAAACTTGCTGCTCAATGCGGCACCGTTGCTCGTGATTGAAGCGATGATGGTGCAACTTCGATGAAGCGCCGTACGATAATCCCAAACGTCTTGATTTTTTCAATCCTACTTACGATTTTTGGGTTCACTTATTTCTCGACCAAGACGACATTCGCTTCACTTCAGGAGTACCAGCACCAGAAATTATGGTGGAGCAGTTGTTCAAAGGGTGTCGAGTGTGCGACTCTCAAAGTCCCGTATAACTACGCAAATATCGTCCCGGATCAATCATTCTCACTCTTCGTACTTCGTCATCTAGCGACCGACCCAAAACATCGATTAGGTGCACTCATTGTGAACCCTGGTGGACCGGGTGGTTCTGGCGTGGATTACGCATACAACTGGGAGACAATTGTTTCGAAGCAGATATCGGATCGTTACGACATCATTGGCTTTGATCAACGCGGCGTGAATCACTCGCAACCAATTCGATGTTTGACAGATAAGCAAGAAGATAAATATCTCAGTACTGATGGCAAGGTTGTTGATCAAAGGTCTCTTAATGCAGCAATCGCGAGCGCGAAGGATTTTGCAGATAAGTGCGCTAGCGCTGCTGGTGCAAAACTTGGTAGGTATGGCACGCTCAATGCGGCGCGAGATATGGATCTGCTCCGACAAGTGCTTGGTGCACCCACGCTCAACTTTATTGGAAAGTCATATGGAACATACCTAGGCGCTCTTTATGCCGATCTCTACCCACAGGATGTGGGACGCATGGTCTTGGATGGTGCAATCGACCCGCAAGAGTCTGTCTTCCACCAGAACTTGTATCAAGCAAAAGGCTTTGATCTCGCGTTGAAGAGTTATCTCTCGACGAACCCGATTTTTACCGCAAATCAGATCACAACTTTCCTTGATGGCTTGCAAGGCAAACCCATCATGATCGGCAAACGTGAGTTCACCCAATCGCTCGCGATAACGGCGATTGCATCAGGACTTTACGACAATCAGACAGGTTGGCCGCAACTGACTTCTGCGCTCGGTGAAGTCGTTGCAAATAAACCACCCGTGAAACTCCTGGCAATGGCCGACAGTTACAACTATCGTGACGGCAATGGTCACTTCATGAGTAATCAAACTGACCTACAGCAGATCATTTCGTGCTTAGATTTTGCTGATCCTCGATCGATCGATCAGATGACTGCAGATCAAAAAGATTTTGCAAAGGTCGCACCGGTCTTTGGTCCTTATCTCGGTTACGCGGGACTCACGTGTAAGTATTGGCATGCCCCACCTGTAGTCACATCAGATTTCTCGCCATTGAAGAAAGTCCCACCAGTGATCGTCATTGGTGTGACGCGCGATCCAGCGACCCCTTATCAGTGGGCGGTCTCACTGCATCAAGACTTTGCTCAGTCAGTGCTCTTGACCTACGACGGCGATGGCCATACTGGGCATAACCGAGGCTCGGTCTGTATCGATTCAAAGGTGGATGCCTTCCTCTTGACCGGAGCGATTCCACCAGCATCGGTTACGTGTAAGGCCCCTGGCGCTTAATTCGCTAGCTCTTGCCTAATCCCCAGATGGTAATGAGCACCCCTTTTCATGGTGCATTATTTGCATATGCGCTTAGACCACGTCTCTTACGTTGCCAGCCACGACCAGGTTTCAGATGTCGTTCAGAGAATTGGATCCCAGCTTGGGACTGCCTTCGTTGATGGCGGAATCCACCCTCGCTTCGGTACTCGTAACTTCACCGCCTCACTTCTCAACGGCCAGTATGTTGAAATCGTCTGCCCGCTTGATCACCCAGCAGCTGAAGCAACCGCGTGGGGTAAGGCAGTAACAAAGAAGGCTAACGAGGGTGGCGGATGGCTCACCTGGGTCTTCTCAACAAAAGATATTTCTCCGATTGAAGATAAGTTTGGTCGCCCAGCAGTCGAAGGCAAGCGCAAGCGTCCAGATGGAACTGAGCTCACATGGAAGCAACTCGGTGTTATCGAGATTGCAGAACAACCAGAGCTTCCATTCTTTATTCAATGGCTCTGCGATGATCACCCATCAGTTGATGGCAAGGCGCACACCTCGATTTCAAAGATCGAGATTGCCGCAAATGGCGAGCTTGATGACTCTTGGTTCAAAGATGATATTCACGCAGCCCTTCGCGATCTTGATGTCACGTGGGTTGATCCATCAACAGCTGAAGGTGAATCAGGGATCGTCTCAATTGGTTTTAGCAACGGGGCAGTGATCTCTTAGTTGATACAAGTCTTTACAAGTCTTTAAAGGTTTGTACTCGTTTGTTTAATTCAAGAGAACGTTTGTAAGTAACAGGCCTCAGTGGCTCAGTGGTAGAGCAGTCCACTCGTAATGGACAGGTCGCCGGTTCAATCCCGGCCTGAGGCTCCAGTAATTACATCTGTCGGATTATTTAATGGTCAGCGTTTTTGAATAGACGATCGTTGTTCCCTGCATCACCAAATAAACATGCTTGCCCGGGGTCAAGGTGTGGCGTCCAAGTCCACTGACTTTGCCATCGATAGTTACGACAACACTCTTCACATTGCTCGAAACAGTAACCACACGCTTGGCAATGGTGACTTTAATAAGTGCAATCTTTGAAGCCGGGATAGGAGTCGCGCTCGGTGTGACCGTCGCCTTTGGTGTGGTGCTTGCACTTGGCGTCGGAGTCGGTTTGATCGCTGCTGTAGTCACTGTCACTGTCGCTGAAAGAATATTGGATTGACCATAAAGCCCGCTGGCACTTTGCACACCGTTCACAGTTGTTGTCCCAACTTTGAGACCGATGATTGATCCGCCAGATATCTTTGCGATAGTTGGATCCTTGATGGTGAATATCCACGTACCCTTTGAATTAGATATCGGTGCCGCGATTGTGACTGGGTTGTTATCTGCTGGGATAGTAATCGGAGCAAATGTTCCTAGGGTCGGAATAATCCCATTGACCTGGACTGTGAATGAGGTAGAGCCAGGTAGCCAGTATGTATTTGCTGCTTGGTTTGCCGTGATGATTGCAGAGCCAGCGCCAACAATCTTCGCGGTGTTACCAGTGATGGCAATAACTTTAGGGTCACTTGATACAAAAGTGATCACGCCAGGCGATGTCGAAGTAGGTGCAATTAATTCGATATCCGGATCGCCGGCGACCCGAAGTAAGTTCACCATCGATGTAATCGTTGGCGCACCTTGGATAGTCAAAGTCGTAGTGATGGGACCGACTGCGTTGTAACTTCCAGAGGCCGCTTGATTTGCAGTAAGAGTAACAATTCCTGGTTTAATAAAAGTTACGGTATTGCTAGATATTGATGCGGTTGAAGGATCACTCGATGTGTAGCTCCATAGACCAGGCGAACTTGATGTTGGTGCAACGAGTAGTGCGCTCTTGGCAGAGGTTGCCGAGTACTGAACTGTTATTGCCGGCCATGAACTCACAGTAGGAGCAGTTCCAGTAATTGTAATTTTCATTGAAACGCTCGCAGTTGCATATGGGGTTGCTTTTGCCTGAGTCGCGGTGATCGTCGTTGTGCCAATAGATACTGGTTTGAATGTAGAGCCGGTAACTGTTCCGACTGCAGGGTTGCTAGAGGTAAATGTCCAGACGCCTGTTGAATTAGACGTTGGTGGGTTGAGTGTCAGCGTTGTGACGCTATCGCGATTGAGTGAAATATCGCCGAATGTCCCAATCGTCGGTGGAATGAGTGCCACAGTGACCATGAAATTGAGTGTCGTGCTCGCCCAGACTGGAGTTGCTGCTTGGGTAGCGGTGACATAAACAATTCCGCCATCGTTAAAGGTGATGACATTGCGAGTAAGCGTTGCAAATGGAGCGCCAGTGATCATGTAGCTCCAAGCGCCATCACTTGGGCTTGCAGGCGGGACGATTGTGAAGCTCTTCGCGGCGAATTGAACCGTTTGATTGGGAATTGCAGCGATAACAGGAACACCCTTCTTCACGGTGAGTTCTGTGACCCTCGTGACCGCGTTATATCCCCCGGCTGCTGCCTGTGTAGCGGTGATGCGCGTATACCCAGCACCAACGAGCGTTGCAATATTGCCTGAAATTGTTGCAACCGCGGTATTTGCCGCAACGAAGGTCCACTTTCCTGGTGAGTTCGAGGTAGGTGGTTCGAGAGTGACGGTCTTCTGATCGAAGGTGACGACGATCGGTGTCATGCTGCCAGCCTGGGTCAGCGCTGCATGGGCGGGGGTGAGCCCGGTGGATGCGACTGAAAGTGAAATGAGTGCGGCAGTAAGAAGGCGTTTCATACTTCTATTATCGGTTACCTATCTATTGTGAACGGGTAGCCACCCCCGCAATAGCGCTGTGACTTTGGCCTAGAATCTTGATATGACTCTGCACCCACAAGCCCAAGCAGTTCTTGATTTTCGTAAAGCTCATGGCGGACCAGCATCAACAGCTCCTCTGCAGCAATTGCGAGCGGCGGACCTCGACGCCCCACTTATCTATGGCGAGAGCGCAACCGATGTCGATGTCGAATTCAGTTATATCGCCGGGCCAACTGCGGATCTTCCACTATTAACGATTAGACCAAAGATCCATAAAAGCGGATCGGGTGCCTTGGTCTATTTCCATGGTGGCGGATGGGTATTTAACCAACATACGAAATATCAACCAATGCTCACCCAGATCGCATCGGAGACTGGCTTCACAGTAATCGCCGTTAACTACCAAAAGGCACCAGAGCATCAGTTCCCAATTCCATTCGATGATTGCTACGCAACGTTGGAGTGGACGCTGGCACATGCAACTGAATTGGGAATCGATCCAACAAAGGTAGGTGTTGGTGGTGATAGCGCTGGGGGCAACCTTGCTGCAGCAGTTGCACTCAAAGCTGCCGATCAGGGCATTGCGCTCGCTTATCAAATGCTCATCTATCCCTGTGTTGATACTGATTACACCAATCAGTCCTATCGCGACCATGATCAGGGCTTTGGTTTGGAAGCTGCTGGAATGAAGGCTTGTTGGAATGCTTATATCCCCGCTGATCAATTCGATAATAAATATGCGGTTCCGATGCACGCAACATCATTGAAGGGCGGAGCCCCTGCGGTGATCGCATTGGCCGAACATGATTGCTTGCGCGATGAAGGCGCAAAGTATGGTGAGCGTTTGGCCGATGACGGCGTGCACGTTATTTTGAAAGAGTATCCAGGGATGATTCATGGCTTCTTTGGCCACGGATCTATGGTCGACGAGGCCTACGAATTACGACGTTGGTTATCTGCTCGGATTGTTGAGCTAACTAGAGTCGCTCAGTAAGAGCAGTTCACCTTCTAGTCGTCGTTATTCTCTCCGCCGCTTCGAAGTTGTGGTTTTGCGCTCGTTTTAAATGAAGCTCCCGAAGCAACGATCGTGCCGCTGCCACTTGGGGAAGTGAGCGCAGATGCAGAACTTTGTGAAGTCGTCGAGAGTGGCGATCCACCGAGCTGCACGAAAGTGGCTCCGGCCGCTACTGCGATTCCAAATGCCAAGATCGATAGGTGAAGTTTCATGGCTTTAGAGTGCACTGCGAAAGTCTGTGGAAGCAGTGCGTAACCTGTGAGCCAACTGCGGATTTCTCACCGAGCGCTAAGTAGACTCGGCATGTGAAGAGCCTGCCAGATGTGAGATTGACGCTCGCGATCTCGATCGCAAAGAGCGCAGGTTTTCTCTCAAAGGCGCTAGGTCGCGGATCAGGCGAGACGCTACCTGGCCGGGTGCTCTTAACGCTCTGCCCTAACGCGATCGAACTTCTTTCACGCTCTCGGGTCGTCATTCTGGTCTCGGGCACAAATGGCAAAACATCAACTACCAAAGAATTGGTCTCACAGGTTCGCACAGTTGGCACAGTGGTGACATCGGGATCTGGTTCTAATCTCACTCGCGGTGTTGCTGGTGCATTGATGAAGGATTCGGTCTTTGCAGTTCTTGAAGTCGACGAACTTCATTTACCTGCTGTAGTTGCAGCGACTAATCCCGCAATAGTTCTACTTTTAAATCTCACTCGTGATCAGCTCCACCGAATGCATGAAGTAAAGCGCGTTGCGACACGTTGGCACGAGATGTGCAAAGAAGCAGATCCATCAACGCTATTTATCGCTGATGTTGACGATCCATTTGTTAATTACGCAATCACTGGTGCAGCCTCTGCAATCCGAGTCTCATTCGGCGGGGCAGCAAATGGACGACATCCTGACGGTGCCGTATGCCCATCGTGTGGTCGATATCTTGATTGGAACCTCGGGAAGTATCACTGCGACTGTGGTTTGAGTAATGAATACGCGGATCATCTATATGCGACTGGTTCTGCTGGATATAGAAATTTTGTTCTCGCCTCACTGGCGGCAGATACGGTGGGTGTACATAACGCTCTGACAAATATTGAACTTCGTACTGATTATCGCGGCATGGAGCGTGCAACCGAGAAGGTATTTGGTAGCGTAAAAGCTCGAATCAGACTTACTAAGAATCCAGCATCATGGAGTGAAGCACTCGCAGGGATAACCGGAAATAACGTGATTCTCCTGCTCAATGCGCGCGAAGTTGATGGGATCGACACCTCGTGGATATGGGACGTCTCGTATGCGACGTTGGCTGGGAAGAAGGTAATCGTCGCTGGCGAACGGGGCGCAGATCTCGCCTATCGAATCCATGTAGAAGGAATTGAATCAACACTTGTCGACACCTTTGATCAGGCGATAGAGCTATGTGGGATTGGTTCCGTAGAAGTTCTTGCGGCCTACACGGCATTCTTTGCATTGGTAGGGCGATAATCGTGGCTCTTAAAATTGTACGAATTCATAACGAGTTACTCGGCACTTATGGTGATCGAGGCAATGCCGATGTTTTGGCGTACCGTGCTGGTCTAGCAGGAATATCTGCAACGGTAATCGATATCTCTTATCGCGATGCACTTCCGAGCGATGCCGATATTTATTTGATGGGCGGAGCGGAAGATGCCGCCCAAGTACTTTCCTGCAATGCGCTCAGTAGCGGTTCACTCCATGGGGCGGTCGAGAAAGGTGCGGTTCTCCTGGCAATCTGTGCAGGATTTCAAATCCTCGGCAAGAGTTTCTATGCCAATGGTGAAGAGATACGTGGATTAGGACTCCTTAATATCCGTACCGAACCTGGCAGTCAGCGCTATGTAGGCGATATCAAAGTCCATTCCGAACTTTTGGGAGTAGATCTGACCGGCTTTGAAAACCACGGCGGCAAAACGATCTTGGAATCTGGAACCACCCCGTTCGGAACTGTCGTTGTCGGAGATGGAAATGGCGCCGCAGAGATCGATGGTGCCATCACCGGAAATATCTTTGGTACTTATCTACATGGACCAATCTTGGCTCGTAACCCAGAATTCGCAGACCTACTTCTTTCTCGCGCACTTGGTGCCCCTGTGAGCGTCGTTGATCCACTTGCCAATGAATATGCACAACTTCGTCGCAAAGTCGTGAAGTAGTGCTCTCGGTCATCCCAGCCTTTGCACTCACCGCACTGATCTTGGCGATGGTGCCGGGACAAGGCGTAGCGATGGTTCTGCGACAATCATTAGTTGGGGGCCGAAGCGCGGCCTTCTATAGCGTGGCTGGAAATAGCACAGGCTTACTCATTTGGGGAGCCATGTCAGGTGTTGGTCTCTCTGCGGTATTTGCGAAATCACATCTGGCATTCAATATTCTTAAATGGTGCGGCGTTATTTTTCTGATTATCTTGTCGGGACAGACCTTGTGGCAGCTTCGAAAAGAGTTTGGAAAATTCGATATTGATAGTGGCGCGAAGACATCCTTCTTCGCCGCTTATCGACTCGGACTTCTCACCAACTTAACTAATGTAAAGGCTGCTGTATTTGCAGTTGCATTTATTCCACAGTTCGTACCCAAGGGCTTCAATCTTGGATTTGGCATTTTTTTGCTTGCATGTGTTCAGGCGACAACTTCTACTCTCTGGTACACATCGTTGATATTTGCAGTACACAAATCATCAATATTCCTCGCCAGACCTGCAGTAAGACGCTCATTAACGGCGATATCTGCAATTGGAATCATCTTTTTAGCGATCGGGCTCGCGGTAACTAGCCCTCGCTAATGTGGGGTAAACTCTTCTCATTGTTGCCATTGCAACAACCCCGAATGCGAGTCTTAATCTTCGGCACCAACGAGACGCGCTTGATGTCCCGATTGGTATATAGGTATAGCTATGTCTTTTGAAAAACTTGGCGTTCACCCTGCTCTAGCGCAGGCCCTCGCAAATGAAGGTAAAACAAGCCCCTTTCCGATTCAAGAAGCGACACTTCCTGAAGCGATTGCTGGGCGCGACATTCTTGGCCGTGGTCAGACTGGATCAGGTAAGACACTTGCTTTCGGTCTAGCGATGATGACTCGCCTCGCCGGTCGCACCGCACGCCCACACCACCCACTCGGTCTTGTACTCGCTCCAACTCGCGAGCTTGCAGTACAGATCAGCGAAGTTCTTGCACCACTTTCTCGTACCGTGAATCTCAACTCTCAGGTTGTCGCAGGCGGAATGCCATATATGCGTCAGATTCAAGCGTTGAAGCGCGGAGTCCCAATCATTGTTGCAACACCAGGTCGTTTGATGGATTTGCTCGACAAGGGCCACATCAACCTCAGTGATGTTGAACTTACTGTTCTTGATGAAGCAGATCAGATGGCTGATATGGGCTTCTTGCCTTCAGTTAAAGAGATCCTTGGGCTTACAAAGAAGGATGGCCAACGCCTTCTCTTCTCTGCAACACTCGATCGCGATGTTGATTCGCTCGTGAAGATGTTCTTAAAGAATCCAGTTACACATTCACTTGAAAACGAGAAGACCACTGCTGGTCGTATGCTCCACCACATTTTGATTATGGATCAAGCACATAAAGATTTGATCTCAACGCAGATTGCAGCACGCGAAGGGCGAACAATCTTCTTCGTACGTACAAAGCATGGCGCAGATAAACTCGCCGAGAAGATGCTCCGCGCAGGTGTCCCTGTCGGTGTATTACACGGTGGAAAATCTCAAGGCCAACGCACGCGCGTACTTGCAGCATTCAAGGATGGCAAGACAAATGCACTCGTTGCAACCGATGTAGCCGCTCGTGGTATTCACGTTGATGATGTTTCACTTGTTGTACACGTTGATGCGCCTGCAGATCACAAGGATTATCTACACCGCGCTGGCCGTACCGCACGTGCTGGTACATCAGGAACAGTTGTCACACTTGCTACCTCAAAGCAGAAGAAAGGTATTCACGGTCTCGCTTCACGCGCTGCGGTGAAACTTGCAGAAGTATTTGTAAAGCCATCTGATCAAGAGCTCGTTCGCGTCACTGGCGCACAAGAACCTTCAGGTATTCCTATTGAGGCCGAGCCAGAGAAGCACGAGAGTTCACGAAAGCCAGGAAGCCGCAACCGCGGTGATCGTGGCGGCCGTGATGGGGATCGCCCTGCTCGCAATCAAGATCGCCCAGATTATCCAAAGCGTGAGCGCGCTCCATATAAAGGTAATAGCGGAAGCAGCGGCGGCGGTGGACGTGGCGGATTCGTTAAGAAGGAGAAGCCAGAACAAGTCGTTGAATTCCGTAATAATGAGCGTCCAGTAAGGGATTACGAGCGTCCGCAGCGTAATGATCGCCCTGCTCGCGCAACTGATCGCCCTGCTCGCCCAGCATCACGCGAGGAACGCCCAGCCGCTCGTTCGTGGGAGCGTAATGATCGTCCGGCACGTCCTGCTCGTGATGATCGTAATGAGCGCCCAGCTCGTCCGGCTCGCGATGATCGTAATGAGCGTCCAGCACGTCCGGCTCGCGATGATCGTAATGAGCGTCCAGCACGCCCTGCGCGTGCAGAGCGTCCAGACTTTGATCCACGCGATCGCGCACCAAAGAAGAAGTGGACACCACAAGAGGTTCGCAACTCTGAGCGTCCAGCCAAGAAAACAGCTGCATCAAAATCTGAGAAGCCGTACCGCACAAATAAATTTGATCCAATGGCTTCAAAGCCAACCGATGGATTCCGTGCGAAATCTGCTGCCAAGAAAGCTGGCAAGAAGGCTGCACCAAAAACCTCTAAGCCTGGCCGCCCAGGAAAACCTGCAGTGAAGAAGGTTGCAGGCAAGAAGAAGCCTCGTACTAAGTAATTACAAATTAAAATAATTAAGAGAGATGAATTATCTCTTGGAAGTAACTTTCAATCTGACCGGTGTTATGGCTTACAACCAGAACACCGGTCTTTTTGCTGAGCGAACTGATGAGATCAAGCATCTTCTGTGCGAAATCTGAGTCTTGTGCACTGAACGGCTCATCAAGTAAGTAATACCCCGCACTTTGGATCAAGGCAAGAGCAACACTTACTCGTTGTTGTTGGCCAAGAGATAGCTCGGTGACTCTTAATCTAAGCAAGTCGTGAACTTCAAGAGCATCAAAAACTTCATGTGCGTGAGCGGCTCGATTCTTTACTTTGATAATCTCAAAGATCTCTTGAACGGTAAAAGCAAATTCAAAAATACGTCGTTGCGGGGCTATTGAGCGAAGGGCTGCTTGCTCTTTGGTCTTCAGCTCGGATAGGTCGTAACCGTTGATAAAAATTGATCCCGAATCAGGCTTAAGAACCCCACCAATTAATTGCAAGAGCGTGGTCTTTCCCGATCCATTCGGACCACTTAAGAGAGTGGCACCGGGACTTTGAATAACAGTGGAGTAGCGATCGAGAATGAGATTTTTTCCACGCGAAAAGGTCAGCTCTTTAATCTCAATCATGAGCTACCCACTGACTCTTCTGAGTCCGCAACAAGATAATGAGTGCAGGTGCTCCGATGAGACTCGTAATAAGCCCGAGCGGAATCTCATGTGGTTGAAAGAGCGTTCGAGCCATTAAATCAGCGAGTAGTAGCAAAGTGGCGCCAATCAAGGCAGAAAAAGAGAGCATTCGGCGGTGTGCTGGTCCTACAAGCAGGCGCACGATATGAGGAACAAGCAAGCCCAGGAACGCGATCGAGCCAACTGCACTCACAGATGCCCCGACCAAAAAGGCCATTGAAATAATTGCGAGAAGGCGCAAGCGCTTTGGGTTAACTCCAAGGTAATGGCTACTTGTTTCACCTAATGAATAAGCATCAAGTTTGCGGGATACAAAGAAAGCGAGAATTATGCCAACTTCAATAAATGGTGCAATTACTTGAACCGTCTGGTTATTTAACAGGGCGAGTGAACCGAAGTTCCAGAACGAGAGACTTTGAATACCGGGTTTTGGTGATATCGAGATCACAAGACCTGCCACAGCAGTTAATATCGCAGAGAGTGCGATACCTGTGAGCAAGAAGCCATAACCTTTATTGGGGGCTAGGAATTGAACGAGGAAGGCGGCAAGAATGGCACAAAGAATTGCGGATTCTGCATTGGTACGTGAACCGTAGGCGGCAGCTCCTGATGAGATGACTGCAATTGTGCCAAGTGTCGCACCACTCGATAGCCCAATCAGCGTTGGTTCTGCGAGTGGATTGCGAAAGATTCCTTGCGCGATTGCACCGGCGACACCTAAGCCCGCACCAATAATTGCCGCACCAAGTGCGCGTGGGAATCTAATCTGCCACACCGTCGTTGCGTCAGTACCTGAATGATGAGTGAGTAGATGCCAGATTGAAGAATGAAGGTGCACGATTCCGATGCGCAAGGAGAGTACGAAGAGTACGAGCGCTACGGTGCTGAAGAATATGTAGAGCGCAATCTTCTTCATAAGGTGGATGCTTTCACAATATCTGCTCTAAGGAGTGGAATCAGTGGAATCGACCTTGGACCAAAACTTAATAAGAGTGAGTCATCTACAGTGACGACGCGCTTTCGCTTGCCAGCAACAGTCTGTGCGATCCCAGGCAGTTGAGTCAGACCGTTTAATCCACCTACCGAGACCAACCCCTTCGTCATCAAGAGAACTACATCGGGATTGAGCTTGATGAGCTCTTCTGCGCTCATAGAACTAAAGGGTTGGGCTAAGTTTGCTGCGCCTACATCGGTAAAGCCCATCGCCTCTATAAGTGAGTCCGCACCACTACCCTTACCGCCAATCAGGTAGATACTTGAAGTCCCGCGTAAGTAGAGAAAGAGAACTTTGATTGCTTTGGTTGGTGCGTTCTTCTTTGCGATCGAAGAGATTTGATCTACTAAAAGTTGACCGGCGCGAGGTACACCAATGGCGGTTGCTACAGCGAGCTCTTTCTGGGAAATAGTTTTTAGATCAAAAGTAGAAGGAATCGTAACGAGTGAGATTCCAGATTTCTTCAAGGTATCGAGTGCGGATGTTGGAGATGTGTTTGTATCGATCAGGATAAGGTCGGGGTTTTGTGAAAGTACGGTCTCAGTGGAGACATTATGTCCCGGGTTATCGATGGGCACTTTCGAGAGTGCTGGCATCGATGATGCCACATCGCGACCAACAAGGATCGACTCAAATCCAAGTGCCGCAACAATTTCAGCAGAACCGTTAGCCAGTGCAACTACTCGCTTAACCTTCGGAATCTCATCAGAGTGAACAATCGGCAATGTGATATCCGCAGCAGATATATCAGACACGGTGGGTTCAGTTGTCGCGCAACCAGTGAGAAGGAGAGCTACACACACGAGAAGTACGCTCATCCTTTTCATGGCGCAATTCTTTCAGAGGTTATCCCGACAGGGTGACGAAATCTGTCGGAGTGGAGGCCTGGAAAGAGTTCTACATTATTGCCGTGTTCAAGCGGATATCTGCCTCAATAGTGGTTTCAGGGTTAATCATCGCCCCAATCAATACCTTTGGGACTTCTCAAGCTTTTGCAGCCACAGGTAGTCACGGTGAAATACTTAAAGTCTCTAAAACTACTGGGGTTAAAAGTGGTGATCTTCTCATCGTTTCAGGCCAACATTATGATGAAACAATCGGGATATACGTTGCTTTCTGCAAAGTAGTACCAGCAGGAAAACTTCCTACGCCATGTGGTGGAGGCGCAGATAAATCGGGTGGAACCGGGGCATCTGAGTGGATAAGTTCGAATCCGCCAACGTATGGAATCGGATTAGCAAAACCCTATCTTCCGGGTGGTCGATTTAAAGTGAGCGTAAAAGTTTCACCCATGATTGCTGTACCTAACGGCAAGGCGATCGACTGCCGCAAAACTGCCTGCGCGATTTATACACGCGCAGATCACACTCGCGGTGATGATCGCTCGTATGACCTTACAGTCCCACTTACCTTTAAAAAATAGAACCTAGAGAGAGCGGAGAAATGAAGCGGATAATTTCAGCGGCGGCATTAATACTTGGTGTGGCCATAGCGCCAGCATCGTTTGCTTCAACTTCATTACAAGGAGGTCCTCTCACCGGACTCTCCTTTGATAAACCAACCGATATTCACTTGGTTTTTGCTAATTACCCTACTAATCACGGGCTCTATGTTCTTGAAGCTGTGAAGCCTGCAGCCGGATCACGCCCAACAATGACCAATGCAGCTACGCAACTTTGGCTTTCTTCAGATACGAGTCAAGGTGCAAAGTCGATCAAAGGCGATGTGGTGCTCACTGTAGATAATGGACATTCATGGGGCGCTGATTGTGCACACCAAGAGTGTGGGATATTTATTCGGTTGGATCACGCGGCAACAGGTGATACATCTGAAGATCAATTCATTGCTCTTACCTTTGATGCTTCTACTGCCCCGGCGCCAACGTCTACAGCATCTGCTGCACCATCAGCGGCTCCCCTTCCTGTAGATACTTTGGTAGTAACAGCAAACGGTAAAACTCTCACCGAAAACGTACCTGGAGCTATCACTTATCGCACACCACTCACATTTGTAGTGACAACTGGAACTAGTACGACGGCAACTCTCAAGTCGTATACACCTGACCTCTGTCCTGTAAACGGAAACGTCGTCGAAGCTCTTAAGGGAAGCGGTGCTTGCGATATCGCCGTTACTTCACCTGGAGATGGAACACACGCCTCGAAGACAGCACATTTCCCACTTATCCTCGCACCGGCGGTTCAGTCGCTAACAACGACTTCGCTTGCAGTAAAGGCAGGCAAGAGCCTTTCGCTCTCATCAACGACAGCCTTTGGAGAGAGCATTACCTACAAGAGTTCATCCAAGAACTGCATGGTGAGTAAGAGTTCTATAAAAGGGGTCAAGCTAGGTACATGTGCAATAACTGCCACAGCACCAGGGACGGCGAATTACGGCGCCCTTAAGGGAAATATTGTTGTAACGGTTAAAAAGTAATTTTTAAATCAGGGCTCGGAGTCCAGCAAGTGCGAATTTTGTAGCGCTCTGGATTTCGAGCTCTGCGTCGTTACCGGCGTCAATTCGAACAGATGCGGCATCTGTGACGCTCTGTAAGAACGCTGCTGCGACCTTCAGATCAGGAACAAGAGTCGCTTCAAGAGCCTTGCGAAGTGGGGCCATTAATTTGCGGTGGCCGAGTGAGATCTCGTCCTTGCGATAGGTAGGAGTTTGGATTGTGTTGAGAGATTTCACCAACATGTGGCGTCCATCTGCAACATAACGAAGTCCTTCTGCGATCCAGAGTTCAATCTGTTCGAAAGGATCAGTCGAATCCTTGATTGCGAGCGCGAGGCGATCTGTGTAGTAATCAAGTTCCTCGATTACTAGATCCGCAACTAAATCCGCCGAACTTTCGAAGTACTCATAGACGGAAGATCTAGCCAATCCTGCCTTTGCAGCAACGGCAGCAACTGTGATCGCAGCAGCACCTTGCGCCATCGCCAACTCCATCGCAGCGGCCATCAATTGCTGACGGCGGAGTTCGCGGTGAGCAATGAGTGTTGGAGCTTGGATCTTTGGCACCCTGAAATTATGCCTTGCGGCTCTCGAAATAGCGACTCATAAGAATTGAACCAAGAGTCATGAAGACGCCGGTGACGAGATATCCACTCACCGAGGTATGAGCTGCGGGAGCAAGCCAATCCAGTAGGAGTGCACCGATGAGCTGACCTGTAACGCTACCTAGGATAAAGTTGAGGATTCCCATCTGCTTCACAGTGAAGGCAGATACTGCGATGAATATGACTCCGATTGGTCCACCAAGATAAATCCAAAGATTGGTTGGCAGAGATCCAATGCTGCCGCCATTTGCCAAATTAATCGAGAGTGCAACAAGAAGTACAACCGTCCCCATGAGGAAGTTAAGAAAGGCTGTAGCAAGGGGGCGCGTGGCAACGACATTGACTCGACCGTTAAGTGCTTGCTGGAACGAGATGACCACACCCACCACAAGTGTCATCGCGACTGCAATAACTGAAAACGTTGCATGCGAAAGATCTGGAAATACCGCGACTGTCACTGCGATGAGCGTCATGATCGCTGCGAATACGCGTGGGGCAGTGATGTGCTTCTTGCCGGCGGGACTAATTCCTAACTTATCGACAAGTAATGAAGCGGCGGTCTGGCCGCCCACAGTGGCGATCGTAAAGATGGCAACACCAAGTTTTGGAACCGTGATGGATTGTGTAGCGACAAAGAAGCCACCACCCATTCCACCAATGATCTCCCACCTTTTTAAGCGACCAGATCGTACGCCCTGCCAAATATTTCTCAGTCCCTGTCGCTCAATTTTTAAACCGAAGCAGAGGATGAATAGAACTATCCAGCCCGTTGCAAAGGAGATAATCGCCGCCGCGATCCCATTATGAATATCTTTTGAGAGCTGGCCATTGAGTCGAGATTGCACCGCTGTGAGCGCACCGACAAAAACTGCGAGAAGGGGATAGAGCATCAGTTAACACACGGAATCTTTGAGCCATCGACGCCTTTACCGTTTGCAAGATGTGCAAAGTTAATCTTCGTTGGTTTAGGTGTTGGTTTAATAGATGTTGAAGAAGTTGGCGTCGCAGTTGGTTTTACTGGATAGAAGAGATCATGAACAAATTTACGTACCGTTGGTACATCAATTTTGTTTACCGATTGGTGATTGATCATCGTATATCCCTCGATCGGAAGAGTGTGGAAGGTGATATTTCCACCAGTGAGCGCCTTGGCTTGTGGCAGGAATCCAAGAACATCCCAACCGCTATCAATCACAACATCCTTCTTTGCAACATTGAGTAGCGCTGAAACTTTGCCGAGGTCACCAAAGATTCCTTGGGTTCGGAATTTAGTGATAACTCCAGTGATAAATGCTTGCTGGCGATGAGTTCGATCTAAGTCGCCGTTAGGCAACCCATGTCGTTGGCGCACGAACATCAGAGCTTGGACCCCTGAAATCGTCTGCACGCCTGCAGGAAATACCGCACCAGAATATTGAGAGTCATTGACGGCGCGGTTGAGACAGACTTGGATGCCGCCCACTGCATTTGCGAGGTCGTAGAAACCAACGAGATTTACCTCAGCGAAGTGGTCGATAGGAACTTGTAAGAGCGCCGAAATTGTCTTAATTGTCGCCGTGCGGCCAGCCTCGCGCGAGAGCGCCTCTAACTGCGGATTCTTTACGCCCTGCTTATACAGCGCCGATTCAGCGTAGTACTTGGCATATCCATATGCCTCTTTGATCTTTTTGGGCGATTGTCCAGGAACGTCGACGTAATCATCGCGAGGGATAGATATCGCAACAGCTTTCTTGCCGTTCGCTGGGATATGAATCAAGATCATTGTGTTGGTGTTATATCCACCGATAGAACTCGAAGAACCGACATGCATCAAGTCGAGGAGTTTGCGTGGAAGGTTAGAACCATCATTGGCGCGACGTGAATCCAATCCAAGGAGCAAGATGTTGGTATCGCCACCTGCTGATTGCGATGCTCCTTTGAGAGCATGAGACCGTGGAATTGCAGAGCCAGCGGTCTTTGCAAAAAATCCAAAGGCGAGTGATAGGACCACGATGCCAACTGAGGCGCCAGCAATGATCTTTGAGGGTAATCCGCGCATTTGAGGAATTGTAGTGGGTGAGCGCGAGGTGGAAGCCTGAGAATTGAGCGAAACCGCGTAAAATTACCCTTATGAGCAAGATCGATGATTTCAATAGAAAACTTGCAGCAAAGATCACTAGTGGAGTCGCCACAATGTGGTGCGCCTATCTCTTCGCCGCAATTGCTCTGATCTCTCTGCCCGCTGCGATCAATAGCCACAATCTCATCACAATCGTCGGCTGGATCGCCCAAACTTTCTTACAGTTGGTTCTCTTATCAATCATTATGGTTGGGCAGAATGTTGCATCAGCGTCGGTTGAGCAGAAGATAAATGAGACGCACGCGGCATCATTGGGTGAATTTGAACTCGCTAAAGAGGCTCGCACACTTGCAAACCAAGAACTTGCAGAGTTAAAAGAGATTGCCGCAGATATCCATCGAGTCTTGAAGGATATCGAAGGCAACAAAAGGTGAGTTCATTGCGCGCAATTCTCTCGCGCCGCAACTATCAACGATTTTTAGCGGCTCGGCTTATTTCAAATTTCGGTAATGGAATGGGAACGATCGCCCTCGCCTTTGCAATATTGCATATGCGGGGTGGAAGTGCGACCGAGCTCGGCATCGTCGTTGGATCAACATCCCTTACCTATCTCATCCTGAGTCCATTCGGCGGGGTTATCGCTGATCGATATGGACGCATCCGCATGGCAGCGATTACTGATACCTGGGGTGGAGTCGTTCTCTTGGCACAGGCGATCTGGTTTACAACTGGCCATGTACCGTTCTGGTTCCTACTTATGGCGCAGATTAACTTCGGCGCAATGTGGGCTATCTTTTGGCCGTCACTCTCAGGAATTGTTCCTGCCCTTGTTGAAGAAGATCAGCTCATGACCGGTAATGCACTGACTCAAATGGGTTCGAATTTAATGTTGATCTTGGGAACGTCAATCGGCGGTTGGATCATTGCAACAAAGGGAAGCTCAACCGCCCTCATAGTTGATGCCGTTACCTTCATCATCTCAGGTCTCACAGTCGTGACTCTCAGACATCTTACGATCGCGCCAGAGCCGACCGAGAATACTGTGATCGAAGATCTCTTACACGGGTGGAAGGTATTTCTCTCCTTTAGATGGATTGTCATCGTCGTCTTTGGTTTCTCATCGGTCTTTATGTGTTGGTCTGCAATCGATTCCGTTTTAGGACCTTTGCTGGCAATCGAAAAATTTCACGGGGCCACTTCGTGGGCGACTATTGTGGCGGCAGAGTTTGTAGGTTACCTCTCTGGATCACTTATCGCGTTAAAGGTGAGACCTAAATATCCGATGCGCTTCTTGCTCCTTGGCACATATGCGATTTGTGGTTACTTAGTTGCTCTCGCATTCAGTAACTCGGTCTGGCTGATCGCTATCTTCGCCTTCTTCTTTGGAGTGAACTTTGATTTATGGGGCGCCATCTGGAGCACAGCACTTCAACGCGAAGTACCAAAGGAGTCGCTCTCACGGGTATCGGCATTTGATGGAATGGGCACGCTACTCACTCGTCCAATAGGGCTCGCCTTGGCAGCCCCGCTCGCTCATGCGATTGGACTGAAGGAGACCTTCATCAGCATGGCGGTATTGAGCGCGATAGTGGTCACAGGGATGCTCTCCTTCCCCTCGGTCTGGAAGATGCAGCTCACAGAGAACTCTTAGTTTTCGTTGACTATTCTTATAGAAAGTCAGAGTTAAATTGCCAACCTACGCAGAGTAATTAGCCATCTACTGAGTTACATATAGGAGAGAGAAATGCGCTTTACGAGTACCGCCTCAAAGGTCACGATCGGTTTCATCCTTGGAGCATCCACAATCGGGGGTATCGCCACCGCTGCCGGAACCTTCTCAACTTCCACCTCTATTGCATGTGCCGATAACCGCACCGGTGCGCTCTATCTCTCAACCAATGGCTCCTGTTCATCAAGCCGCACCACCGTCGCGCTCGGATCCCCCGCGGGATCCATCAAAAATATCGTGGCAAAGGTATCGCCAAGCGTGGTGACCGTGAATGTGAAAACTGCGACCGGTGGTGACACTGGCTCGGGCTCGATTATTCAAAGTACAGCGTCATACTCATACATACTTACAAATAACCATGTCATTGATGCAGCGATGAATGGTGCCGGTACCGTCAAAGTGGAATTTAATAATGGTGATGAAGTAGCAGCGACTATCGTTGGCCGTGATGTGAACTACGACCTTGCTGTCCTCAAGATCAATCAAGGAAATCTGACGCCGATCTCAATCGGCGACTCCTCTGCAGTTTCAATCGGTGACTCTGCAATCGCATTTGGATCACCGCTTGGGCTGTCAAACACTGTGACATCAGGAATTATCTCGGCACTTAATCGTCCTGTGACAACACAGCAGAGCGGTGGAGTGAACTCGTATGTCGATGCGATACAGACTGATGCCTCAATCAATCCTGGCAACTCCGGAGGACCACTTACCGATGCGCTCGGGAATTTGATCGGAGTTAATTCTGCGATCGCTTCAACCGGCTCTTCAACATTGGGTGCGCAATCAGGAAATATCGGTATTGGTTTTGCGATTCCTATTAATGAGGCAAAGCGCGTCTACAACGAGATCATCAACTCTCCTACGCATCAATCAACTCGACCATTCCTGGGCGTGACCTTCGATAACGCCTACACAGGCAATGGTGCAAAGATCCTCTCACTCGTCGCCGGTGAGGCAGCTCAGAAGGCAGGAATTCCAGCTGGCGCGATTGTGAATGAGATCGATGGCGTGAAGATTCCAGATCAAGTTACTGCGATCGTTCGGATACGTGCCAGTGTGCCTGGTGCGACAATCAAGATCAAAGCGACACTTCCAGATGGATCGATAAAAACCTATTCAGTAGTTCTAGGAAGTACCACTAACTAGGTAGGTACTAGTTAGAACCCCTGCATTAGACTCGTCACCATGCCATCCTTAACGAAGCACGATGCATGGTGGCGAGATGCAGTTATTTATCAGGTCTATCCACGCTCTTTTCGTGACTCAAATGGCGATGGCGAAGGTGATCTGCGCGGCATCATCGAAGGTCTGCCCTACCTAGCCTCACTTGGTATTGATGCGATTTGGCTATCCCCTATCTATCGATCGCCGAACAATGACGGCTTCTATGATGTCGCCGACCCGCGAGATATTGACCCGCTCTTTGGGACGCTCGCTGATGCGGAGCTACTTATAAAAGAGGCGCACGAGTGCGGTCTCAAAATCATTTTCGACATCATCCCAAATCATTTTTCCTCTGATCACATATGGTTCCAAGCGGCACTTCGCGCCGCACCAGGCTCTGCTGAGCGAGCACGATTTCATTTCTACGATGGCCGCGGTGAGCACGGAGAACTTCCACCAAATAACTGGAACTCACTCTTTACCGGATCAGCCTGGACGCAAGTACCAGATGGCCAGTGGTACCTCCACCTCTTTGACCCATCACAACCTGATCTCAATTGGGATAACGCCGATGTTCACGAGGATTTCGAAACCACCATTCGATTCTGGCTGGATCGAGGAGTTGATGGATTCCGTATCGATGTTTCACATGGCTTAGTGAAGGAAGAGATCTTGGTCGATCACCGTGACCCAGATCTGCTCACGCAAGCACTTCGCATTGATACCAACGATGTCACTGCAGAACAGAGAGCCGATCTCTTAAGCGATATGCCTTTCTTTGATCGTGATGGTGTGCACGATATCTATCGTGCATGGCGCAAGATCTTTAACGAATACAAGAATCGGATGACCGTTGGCGAGGCCTTTGTCTATCCAACATCTCGGCTTGCTAATTACGTGCGCCATGATGAACTCCACCAGATATTTAACTTTGATTTCTTACTGATTGATTGGGATGCCGAGAAAATCAAGGAAGCGGCAACGCGAGTGATCTCTGAGTTAGCAACGGTTGGTGCACCAGCAACATGGGCGCTCAATAATCATGACTCACCTCGTTTACTCTCTCGCTTGGGATCGGTAGATAAAGCGCGTGCCCTTGCCTTGCTCACCGCTGCGCTACCAGGATCGCTCTATATCTATCAGGGGGAAGAGCTTGGATTGCCTGATGGCGAGATGCCGCTTTCAGCTCGGAGAGATCCGATTGCAATTCGTTCACAGGGAGCCGATCTTGGGCGCGATGGATGTCGAGTACCACTTCCGTGGAGCGCGCACCAGGTTAATTTTGGATTCTCATTGGGTGCACCTTGGTTACCTCAAATGCACTCCTACGGTGAATATGCGATTGAACGCCAAGTTAAAGAACCACATAGTTTTCTCAATTTTTACAAGAAGACCCTCGAACTTCGCAAGCGCCATCCGGCGCTAGGGGGCGATGGATCGATCACCTTCCTAGATACCAAGCCAGGAGTGCTCGCTTTTACGCGGGTCCCAGGGTTAGTAGTCGTCGCAAACACACATGATGAAAGAGTTGTTATGGATGTAGAAGCGACATCGGTACTTCATACATCTGGACCAGGCGTTGGATTTGCTTCGGAAGTCCTCACACTCCCACCACACACAACAGTATGGCTACAGCGCTAACGATTGATTACCTTCGAACCCCAACGCTGAATGGGCCCCTCAAATAACTTATGTGTAAGAAAAGTTGCCAGAATCGCCAAGAAGCAGACGAGTGAAGATTTCTCGATGAAATATCTAAGCCAGACATGATCCGATTTAAAAGAGTTTGGGCTCTTTAAAATATGAGAAGTCAGATCGATCATTACCTGATGAAATCCATAAATACCGTAAGAGTACCTACCCATCAATCCGGCGAATTTTCCAATCGCCGACTCAGAGGTTAATTGGTAACGAGAGACCTGCAGGATAAAGAATGCATAAATCAAGCCCACAAAATACGTATTGTTGTACCCATAGCTCTGATCGCTAAAGAGAGTCCACCAAGCCCCATACCCACTCAAGATTAAGAAGAACAGGTTTTGAATTCGTTTCAAACGATCCAAATTTTTTCTCAGAAGTAATCCAATGCCGAAGCCAATAATTGCTCGACCGATCGCTTCAAATCCTCGAATCGGTCCAATGAAACCAATCCACCCTTGATCCATTGTTAACCCAATATTGAGAACCAGGTAACCAAAGATCACAGAGTAGAAAATCGCTTTGTTCCCCTTTATGGCGGTAAATGGCGCGAAGAAGAGGTTGACGAAGAATTCGGCAGAGAGCGACCAAAGCGGAACAACCATAAACATCGAAGTAGAGACAATTGTCTGAAGAAAGAGAAGCGCTGCAACGATGTAACCCCAGCGTCTATTTGGATCAAAGCGCCACTCATGAGTCAGCCAATGGGTAATGAGATAGATAATATTTGACGTCACAATGACGGCGATAAGCATCGGCCAGAGGCGCAGAATTCTCCGAAAGAGAAGATTGCGAAAATCTTTACCGAAGGTTCTCCTCTCTTTTGGCATAGTTGGCCATAGGACGAACCCACTCAAGACAAAGAAGAAATCGACCAGGACGTAGAGTCCATTGAGTTGCGGGCGATGATTCACAACTATGTGAAAGCTAAGGACAGCAATTGCGGCTGCTCCCCGAAGTAGATCGAGCCAGAGATATCTCTCTTTTTTCATCAATCCACCGCCCCCACCGAGATCCCTCGAGCCAGAGTTCGTTGGAAGATGAGGAAGAAGATAATTGAGGGAATTGCACTTAAAACGCAGCCCATGGCCATGACGCTGACATTCATACCTGGTGACCCAGTATCAGGGTTACCACCCAAGGCAGTTGCAATCACGATAGGAAGGGTTTGGGTGTTGTTATTGGGGAGAAGAATGAGCGGCATCATGTACTCATTCCAATCCCAAATAAAGATCATCGCCGCCAACGTTGCGAGAGTGGGTTTTATGAGAGGAAAAATGATGCTTCGAAGGAGTCGCCAGCTAGATACTCCATCAACGTAGGCCGCCTCCAAAATCTCTTTGGGAAATTCATTTAAAACCGTGGTCAGTAAATATGTTGCGAAGGCGCTATACAAAATTCCGAGAATAAGAATGACACCTATCTGATTTCCATAAATATTGATTGCCTCTGTGAACTTAAACCATGGAAAGACGATCGCCTCTTGAGGAATCGCGTAGATCACCATACAAATGGTGAGAATAAGAGTTCGATGTTTTGGTTTGCCGATCCCAAGTGAGAATGCAGTAAAGAATGCAAGCAGAAGGCTTATAAGAGTGGCAACAGAACTGATGTAGACAGAATTGAGAAATTTCGGGGTCAAATCTCCCCACTGCCATGCCTGAATAAAGTAACTCGCATTGAAGGAATGGGGTGGTGCCCACAAACTTGTTGATGCCTGATCGAAGGGAGATTTAATCGCATAAGTGAAGACGAGATAGTAAGGAATTATCCAAATAGCGGCGGTAATGGTGAGAATAGCGAGAATTACCCACGACATCGGATTTCTACGTTTCATATCTTCACCACGTGAGCACGCTGTTGAAATTTCATGAGAGCGGCCGTAAAGACTCCGACCATGAGAGCGAAGACTGTGGCAATGGACGCGGCGCTTCCGACATTGCTTCCGTTATAGAACTGATGGAAGACATAGGTTGATGGGACTTGAGTTGCATTATTTGGACCACCATGTGAAATCCAATAGACCGGGGCAAATATCTTTAAAGAGCTTATTGAAGTTGTTAAGAGGACGATCGCTATTTCATTTCTCAGCAGCGGAATTAGGATTAGGCGGAATTGAGTGAACCAAGTTGCGCCATCGATCTGTGCCGCTTCCAAAATATTCGTATCTATTCTTGAGAGCCCGGCAATGAATATTAAAAGTGTAAAACCGAGCTGGAGCCAGATGAGTATCAGGGCAAAGATGAGTTGGGTCGCGAGAGGCTTCTCCATCCAAGCAATGTGCCATTTCGCACCGTGGTCGTGTAAATATTGATTAAGAAGTCCTGTCTTCGAGTCAAGAAGCCAGTTCCACACCACACCGGTCATGGCGAGAGGGACTATCTGAGGGAGGTAAAAAATCCCTCTAAAGCGAGAGGCGATCGCTTCACCAAATCGTGGCGATATATATTGGAAGAGAATTGCCGCTAAGAAACAACCTAGAAAAGTAGGAATTATTGAATAAGGAATGATGGTGAGGACGGCATGCAAAGCAGTTTCCCGTACATCTGGATTTTGAAACATGTAGCGGTAGTTTCGAAGCCCGACCCAGTGAGGAGTCCCGAATCCGATCCAACGAGTAAAGCTGTAATAGAAATTGAAAAGGAGGGCGCCACCAACAGTTGCAATCAAGATGAGTAGGCCTGGAATTGCAAAGAGGGAATGCTTTGAATTAATACGTTCTCGTCTCATCCGCCGAAGGTAGAGAGGCTTTTTCACAGCTCGACTCGTTGAATGTCGCCAGTTCTTGGCACAGAAGTTGTGCCCCGAATTTCAAGTTCCCCACCGTACAAACGTTGATGAGGTTTTTGACTCCGACCCTCGAGTTCATCGATGAGCGCCATAACGGCATCCCGTCCCATGATGTCGGCAGGAACGCTCACGGTTGTGAGAGGTGGCCATGTCAAAGTAATTTGAGTGGTTGGGGTTGATAGCGAGATGATCGATAGCTCATCCGGGATTCGAATTCCGAATTCAGTTGCAGCGGACAATAAACCTATGGTGGAGATATCGCTCAGTCCAACAACTGCGGTGACAAACGGAAAACTTTCCAATAATTCTGTCATGGCTTGTCGACCTGCAGCGGGATTGTTCTCTGCCAAAATTTCATATGCATTCATGCCATGTGATGTTGCAACTGCAACGATCGTTTCGTGGAAGCGAACATCCACGCTCAGTTCGGATACACCTCGCCCGCGAGCAGTATTGATGTATGCAATCTCTTTATGGCCAAGTGATTCTAGATAAGAGACTCCTACTTCGGCAGCGATGACAAAATCCCGATCTGTATAGTTCAATTTTCGATTGTCTGCGACGCGACCAATCATTGCGAAGGGAATCTTCTCCCTGACCAAAACTTCTACCCGCTTGTCATCTAATTTTGTCTCCATGAGAAGCGCTCCGGCTAAGAGTCCGCTCTTTACCAAGTTTTTAATTTCATTGATTGCTTCATCACCACTTGGCCACAAGACTAAGTGGTAGCCATTTTCGGTCGCGGCAGCTTCTGCACCATTGACATACTCAAGCGCTCCGGGCGAGATACCTACATCGCCGAAGGAGAGAGCGATTGACTTCGACTTCCCGCCAGCCAGAAGCGCCGCGGCAAAGTGGGGTTTGTAATCAAGCTTTTTAACTGCTGCCAGGACCCGGTCGCGGGTCTCCTGCGAGATCGATCGCTTCCCATTGAGCGCGTAGGAGACTGTCGATTCTGAGACCCCAGCCATTTTTGCCACATCTGCCCGCGTCGCCATGCGTGGAAGATACTCGCCTAGGTACCAGTTTGTCGACCACCGTCGATGAATGGGCCACTATAACGATCTGATTACATTTCAATTCCCACGCTTGGGGCCCCTTTTAAGCGTAGAAATATTGAGTTACAGTCACCCTAGTTTTCGACGCGTGTCGACAACATGGCGAAAAGCCTCACCCCCCGATCGAAAGGTATGAACTTCATGAAGTTCAATGCAAAGAAGGCGTTGCGCGTTGTAGCAGTTGCTTCAGTAGCAGCTCTTGCGACCACCGCAGTGTCAACAGGTGCACATGCTGCACCAAAGAAGACATTCAACATCTGGTGGTACGAAAAGGGTACCGCTATGGCTACCACTTGGAACGATGCACTAACAGAGTTCAAGAAGGCTCACCCAGATGTACAAGTTAACTTCCAGTTGAAGACTTGGGCACAGCTCCAGAACGCTGGAAACGCTCTCCTCTCTTCATCATCTGCTCCAGATCTTTCAGAGTGGAACAAGGGAAATGCAACAGCAGGTAGCGCTTCACAGGCTAACTTGCTTACAGATCTCACACCATATGCAGCTAAGTACAAGTGGGACAAGGTTTTGGTTCCATCTGTAAAGCTTTATGGCCAGTACACAAATGGCATCATGGGCGCAGGAAAGCTTTATGGAGTTCCTTCATACGGTGAGTACGTTTCATGGTTCTACAACAAGGATATGTTTGCTAAGTACGGTGTAGCTGTACCTACAACATTCGCACAGCTCGAGGCTGCACTTGCAAAGTTCCAGGCTGCTGGTGTTCCACCAATCGCACTTGCTGGTAAGGATTACCTCATCGTTCACCTTGCTTATGGTCTTGTTGCTTCACAGGCAAGCCTCCAGTGGGTTCGTGACTTCCAGGCATTCGCTCACCCAGTTAACTTCTCTGGTCCAGAGTGGACATTCGCTGCTAAGACAATCTCTGACTGGAACAAGGCTGGATACTTCGAGCCAAACGTTTCAGGTGTAGATGCTGCAACTGCAGTTGCTGACTTCCAAAAGGGCACATACCCACTTCTCTTCGGTGGAACATGGCTTGACCAGGATATGCAGGCAAAGGCAACTTCATTCAAGTGGGGTAAGTTCGCAAACCCAGGCAAGCTTTCAGTTGGTTCAGCTGGTAACTTGCTCGTAATCCCTGCAAAGTCAAAGCAGAAGGATCTTGCTGCTGAATTCATCAACATGGTTCTCTCAACTAAGTATCAGAACGAGCTCGCAAAGCTCGGCGGTCTTCCAATCGCAGCTGATCCAAAGTATGTAGCAACTGTTAAGGATCCAGTTGCATTGCTCACAAACACTGTCTTCTCTAGCATCGTGAAGAAGCAGGGCTTGGCAATGTATCCAGACTGGCCTGTAAACGGTTACTACAACAACCTTCTCGCAGCAGGAACACAGCTCTTGTCAGACAATGACGTTGCTGCGTACGAGAAGTCAACTGGCGATTTCTACGCTGCTAACAAGCCGTAATATCACCCAGTTATTTCGCTAGAAATAATCGGCTAAGCAGGTGCGCCTTTTCAGGTGCACCTGCTTAGTTTTCTAGAGATATTCAGTTAATACTTTAATAAATCGAATAATTATTTCTTTAAAGGAATCCATCTGATGAGTACAGTCGAAGTAGTGAGCGAACGACAGAAGCGAAAAAATCGCTCTCGACGCGATAGTCGCGCTAGTTATTACTGGTACACAATTCCAGGAATTCTCGCCTTCGTAGCTGTGATTGGTTACCCACTTTTCCAAAACGTAAAGACCAGTTTCTATAAGTGGAATGGCTATGGCACTCCGCGCTATATCGGCTGGAAGAACTACGTAGATCTTTTCCACGATGCAACATTTTGGGCTTCCTTTGCACACGCGGCTGAGTTCATCGCTGCGATGTCGCTCGTCCCTACAGTTCTCGGCCTCCTCTTCGGCGCTCTCATCTTTGACTTTGTATCACCGTATTTTGGGCAAGGCTGGACAACATTTGTTCGCGCAAGCCTCTTTATGCCTCAAATTATTCCAATCACAGTTATCTCGATTCTTTGGAACTGGCTACTCTCGCCAAATACTGGCGTCTTTAATACCGTTTTAAAATCTGTCGGAATTCATAATCCACCAAACTGGTTGGGAAATAGCCACACTGCAGTTCTCTCGATTTCGATCATGTTGGTCTGGATTCAGATTGGTTATACCGTCACAATATTTGTGACTGGCATGGGTCGAATCGATCCGGCGTTACATGAAGCTGCATCACTCGATGGCGCAAACTGGTGGCAACGCTTCCGCGTCATCACGCTTTCACAACTTGCCCCAGAGATCTCGATCGTTATTCTGACAACGGCCGTTGCAGCGATCAAGATTTTCGCGCCGGTACAGATCATGACCGGGGGCGGCCCAGGAACTTCGACCTATGTTCCAGCCTTCTTCTCATACTTCAACTTCTTCACAACTCAAAAAGTTGGCTATGGCTCAGCGATTGCGACTGTTCTCATGGTCATCCTCTCTGTATTAGCCGTCGCTATGTTCAGATTCCAGAATCGCAAGGGAGTAGATCTATGAGCAACCCGGTAGAGAGTGCAATTGGTCGTAAAATCTGGTCTCCAAATCGAGGCAAGCAGAATCTTAAGCGTCGCGGAGTATCGTCATGGCTCGTCTTTGCAACGGTAATTTTGATCTCATTGGTCTGGCTCTTTCCGCTCTGGATGGCGTTGGTAAATGCGATTAAGACGCCTCTTGATTTTCTCCACCATGGCCCACTAGCCCTACCACGCCACATATTCCTCAAGAGCATTCAAGCTTTTTGGACAGATGTTAACTTTCCTCAAAAGCTCCTGAACTCCTTTATCGTCTCATTCTTTGTCGCTCTATTTGGAGTCGCTATAAGCTTCCTCAGCGCCTTCGCTATCGGAATTGGGCGAATTAGAGGTCGTTACTTTGTCCTAGGTTTATTCATGGTTGCCTTCACGGTTCCCCAGGAATCATTGGTCTTCCCGCTCTATCACCTCTCGCAGCAAGTACATTTATATAACTCGGTCTGGGTCCTCGTGGTGATCTTCTCGGTCATCTATAGCGCCTTCGGTACGTACATGCTCTCAGTCGTTTTGGGCTCCTTCCCAACCGAAATTCTTGAAGCGGCCAAGGTCGATGGCGCAAGCCCGCGGAGAATTTTATGGAACATCGTGCTTCCCATCGTTCGACCAACAATGTTCGCTCTCGGCACTTTCTTCTTCGTCTGGGTCTGGAACGAGTATCTGATCCCATTGGTCTTACTTGCTGATAATGCTAATCAGACGGTCTCTCTCTCACTTGGAGTGACAAGTGGTCAGTACACGAGTGACCCGACGACTCAAGCAGCAGCAGCTTTACTTGGAATTATTCCATCTGTCATCTTCTACTTGATCTTCCAACGTACACTCTCACGCGGTGTGACGCTTGGGGCTGTTAAGTAATTTTTAAACCCACTATCGAAGAGGAAATAATGCTGAAGAACGATACAAACTGGTGGCGTCAGGCTGCCATTTATCAGATCTACCCACGCTCATTTAAGGATTCAAATGGCGATGGCCTCGGCGATATCAAGGGCGTAACTGAAGGTGCAAAGTACCTCAAATCACTGAGCCTTGATGCAGTCTGGCTCTCACCTTTCTACCCATCAGAACTTGCTGATGGCGGTTACGACGTAGCTGACTATCGCAATGTTGATCCAAAGCTTGGAACACTCAAAGACTTTGATGAGATGCTCTCAGCACTTCACGCCGAAGGCATTCGGGTCTTTGTAGATATCGTTCCTAACCATTCCTCAGATCAACACGAGTGGTTCAAGGCGGCACTTGCATCAAAGCCAGGGTCGAAAGAGCGTAACCGTTATATTTTCCGTGATGGCAAAGGAAAGAACGGCGAACTTCCACCCAATGACTTTGTCTCTCACTTCGCGCCATCAGCCTGGACGCGCTCGAAGAATGCAGATGGCACAGATGGCCAGTGGTACTTCCATATGTTCGCCCCAGAACAGCCTGATTTCAACTGGGATAACCGTGAGGTGCAACTCGACTTCCTCAAGACTCTGAAGTTCTGGTCGGATCGAGGTGTCGATGGTTTCCGTATCGACGTCGCTCATGCGCTGAAGAAGGATTTCACTCGATTTAATAAGTCTTATACAAAGATTGACTCAATGAATGTGAAGCCAAATGGCAAAGATATTCTCTTTGATCGCGATGAGGTCCACGAGATTTATCGCGAATGGCGCAAACTCTTCGATCAGTACAACCCACCTCGCGTTGCTGTCGCAGAGGCATATGTCCCTGCATCGCGTCGTACAAAGTATGCAAGTCCAGATGAACTCGGCCAGGCATTTAACTTTGACCTACTCACCACACCATTTGTTGCTCGTGACTACAAGCGCATCGTCTCTGAGAACTTGGAACTTGCGACGCAATCTGGTTCGTCCTCGACATGGGTATTAAATAACCACGACCAGGTACGCACCGTTACAAAATTTGGACTCCCGAAGGGCACCGATTTTAATCAGTGGCTCTTGACCGATGGCAAATCAATCAAAGTTGATATCGAACTTGGACAAAAGCGTGCGCGTGCTGCAGCAATGTTCATCATGTCTCTACCTGGCTCGACCTATATCTATCAGGGTGAAGAGCTTGGACTCTTTGAGGTTGCAGATTTAAAACCAACAGATCTTCAAGATCCAAACTGGAAGCGCAATGTTGTCCTTAAGCCAGAGCGCGTCTTCTTCAAGAAGCAAGGAAAGATGATCACTGGCGTTGCTGAAATCCATATCGAAAAGGGTCGCGACGGATGTCGTGTTCCGCTCCCATGGACTTCAACGGGTCCTTCATTTGGATTCGGCTCTGCTCATGCCCATCTTCCGCAGCCACGCGAGTATGGTCCGCTCTCGGTTCAAGCACAGGCAAAGGTTGCTGGTTCAACCCTTGATGTATATCGCACCGCACTGAAGCTTCGGAAGAAGTTACAGACAACCGAAGAGTTCGAGTGGGTCAAGACCGGGAACCCTCAGGTCTTACATCTCTCTCGCAAAAATGGGTGGCATTGCATTACGAACTTCGATGGCGAAGATTTCACGCTCCCTAAGGGTGAGATCCTGCATTCAAGTAGCCCACTCAAGGGACGCAAGTTACCTAAGAACACAACCGTCTGGTTGAAGGCTTAAAGCTGATCTCTGATCGCCCATAAATCTGGGAAGACTGGATTAAAGAGCGTGCTGCTGAGGTAGCCCACTCCCGATGATCCACCAGTACCAGATTTGTGGCCGATCGTTCGTTCGACCATCTTTACATGACGATAGCGCCACTCTTGTAGACCTTCATCGATATCAAGCAGACGCTCACATAGCATCGCCGCCTCTGGATCGCTCTTATGAAGTGCAATCAACGAAGCTTGAACCTCTGGGTTTGGCGTGTAGTGAAGTGAGAAGTTGCGATCTAAATATTCTTGCGGGATTGAAAAGCCACGACCATTTATGTAGAGCAGAGTGGAATCCCACACTGACCGTTGAGATGTGATGCCGGCGATCTCTCGTTGTGCTTCAGGAGGCAGGTGCCCCGCCATCTTTGCATCGCGGCGACCGAAGAGCGCTTCAACAATTCTAAATTGTGCAGATTGAAATCCAGAAGAAGAAGCGAGACGATCCCTAAAAGAATTAAATTGCAACGGGGTCATCGTCTCGAGAATATCTACTTGTGAAACACAGACCTTCAAAATTGTTCTGATGCGCCCAAGTGTGGCGATGGCGGGAAAGGTATTTCCAGCCTCAATCTCGGATGCAGCATGTTTGATTTCATGAATTAGCTGCTTAAACCAGAGCTCATAAGTTTGATGAATTACGATGAAGAGAAGTTCGTCATGTTCAGGTCCATCAGATAAAGGACGCTGTAATTGCAAGAGTTCATCTACCGCAAGGTAAGAGGTATAAGTTAGTGCTGAGTCATGCGCACTCATGAGACACGCTGCGATTCCACGCTGATCTTCTCGTACTGTCTTGTGCTGACGAGATCGCGCAGGCGCTGGAATCCATCCCAGACCTCGACATAACTTGTCGGAAGCGGACTAATCGCAACTCGCACTGAATTTGGCTCCCGGTAATCAGGGATGACATTGGCAAATTGGCGAAGTGCAACGGCGATGCGCTTAGCTTCGGGATGGACCAAGGAGATATGACCACCACGCTCCTTGGGATTTCGTGAAGTATTGAGCGTAAAACCAAGAGGTGCTAGCCATTCGTCAAAGAGGCCGATCATCATCTCGGTACCGATTGCGCATTTTTGCGCGATGGCATCGATACCAGCCTCTTCAATGATTTCAAAGGATGAACGAATAACCCTCAGCCCCATGATTGAAGGGCTTGCGATTTGAAAACCACGAATATCTTTACTCTTCTCAAACTCTGGGCCCATCGCAAACTGATCCTTCTGAGCAAACCACCCCTGAATCGGAACCTGAAGTTCTGCTTGCATTCGCTTTGCGACAAAGAGCCATGCCGGCGCACCCGGACCTGAATTTCCATATTTGTAGGTGCAACCAACTGCAAGATCAGCGCCGCTCTCATCGAGATTCATCTCAATCGCACCGACGGCATGGGATGCATCCCAGACTACTAATGCGCCATAACTTCGGCAGAGATCGGTGATTGCCTTTATATCGTTACGTGCACCCGAGCGATATTGAATAACTTCAAGCGTGACGACTGCTACATCCTGCGAGAGGTACTTCTCGAGAATCTCAGGTGTTATGCGTTCATGTGCGCAATCGCTACCTTCCTCATTGTCGATTGTGATCAATGTAAGGCCATGGCGCTCGGCATATCCTTGAATAATGTATCGATCAGTTGGAAAGTTTGCGGCATCGATAATGATTGTCTTGCGATCTGGTCGCGCGCGTAGGGCTGCACCGATCAATTGAAAGAAATTTACAGATGTGGTGTCGCATGCCAATACTTGTCCTGCTGCGGCCCCCAGCGCTGCACGTCCAATCAAATCACCGGTTGGCTGAGCCTCATCAATCCAGTGCGACCAACCATCAACAACCTCATTTGCCCATTCGTTGAGCATGAAATCATTGACTGCTTTAACGGTGCGCTTAGGCAGGCGACCGAGTGAATTTCCATCTAAGTAGCACATCTCGGGGGTGTTATTGATGAATTCATCTCGAAATTTTGCGAGGGGATCTTCTGCATCTAAATCGAGCGCATATTGACGATCTGTAATAGCCATTTCCTTACTTTATCTTGATCTCAACAGAATCAACTAGTATTTTCCAATGGCCGTAAAAAATCTTATTAACCTTGAAGCGGTCTCAAAATCCTTTGGAATCAAACCCCTTCTCGATAATGTCTCACTCGGAATAAATGCCGCGGAGCGCATCGGCGTTGTTGGCCGAAACGGCGGCGGAAAATCCACGCTCATGAAGGTGCTCGCCGGAATCGAGGAACCAGATAGCGGTCGAGTGGCTAAGGGCTCTTCACTCTCGATGGGAATCCTGAGTCAGGCTGATACTGCGGCTGCAGGGGCAAGCGTCCGTGATGTCGTGCTTGGCCAAAAAGAGAAGCACGAATGGGCTTCGAGCGTGGATATTCGTGAAATTTTTACTGGGCTCTTCGGTGGCTTTGACGACCACCTACTGGATCGAGATTTTCACTCATTGAGCGGAGGCGAACGTCGTCGCGTTAATCTCGCCAAGCTTCTCGTTGCAGATCTCGATCTCTTGCTCCTTGATGAGCCGACAAACCATTTAGATGTCGAAGGAGTTGCTTGGCTCGCCGCACATATTAAATCTCGCGTGGATCTGGCAGTTATGGTCATTACCCACGATCGTTGGTTCTTGGATGAAATCTCAGAACAGATCTGGGAAGTTGTTGATGGTGAGATAAAGACTTACGAGGGCGGGTACTCGGCCTATGTTCTCTCTAAAGCAGAGCGATCACGGCAGATGAGTGTGGAAGATAGCAAGCGCAATATGTTGATTCGCAAAGAGTTGGCATGGCTCCGCCGAGGTGCACCAGCTCGAACAGCCAAACCGAAGTTTCGGATTGAAGCAGCTAACACTTTAATCGCAAATGAGCCACCACCGCGTAATGAGGCCGAACTCTTAAACTTCGCCCAAAATCGTCTCGGCAATACCGTCTACGAACTTCACCAAGCTGAGATTAAGGCAGGAGATAAAGAGTTACTTAAAGATATTTACTGGAACCTGGGTCCTGGTGATCGCATTGGAATTGTTGGTGTGAATGGGGCAGGAAAGACCACACTCATCCGAACACTCATTGGTGAAAATAAAGTAAGTGCAGGAAAACTTGTTACCGGTGTTACGGTAAAACCCGCCTATCTTTCACAACATCTTGAAGAGTTAGATCCCACATGGCGAGTTCTGGAAGCGGTTGAAAAGATCGCTAACCGAGTGCAACTTGGCAATGGAAAAGAATTGAGCGCCTCGCAACTCTGTGAACGCCTTGGATTCTCCAAAGATGCCCAGTGGACGCCAGTGGGCGATCTCTCGGGAGGTGAGCGCCGCAGGCTTCAACTCACACGTCTCTTGATGGATAGCCCCAATGTCTTGATTCTCGATGAACCAACAAACGATTTCGATGTTGAGACGCTCACAGCCCTTGAGGACCTCCTGGACTCTTTTGGCGGCACGATGCTAGTCATCTCCCACGATCGCTACTTTTTAGAACGGGTTTGCGACCGTTTTGTAGGACTTCTTGGAAATAAGACCCTGCGAGATCTACCCGGGGGTGTTGAGCAGTATCTTCAATTGCGTCGTTCTCGCGGCGCAGAAGTTGTTCAACAAAAGAGTACCTCGGGTGTTTCAACTGCTGCGCAGCAGCGCGATCTCAAGAAAGAGATTACCAAGCTCGATCGTCAGATCGAGAAGGCCGATATCGAGCATGCCAATCTCTTGGGGCAGCAAGCTGAATATGCGATGGAGTACGAGAAGTTAGCGGAAGTCAGTGCCGCGCTCTCTGCCAATTTAGCTCGCAAGAGCGAACTCGAAGAGCAGTGGTTGATCGCTACCTCAGCGCTCGAGGAATTAAATTAACCAAACTTTCGAACTGCCGCAGCAACATTGGACACCACGCGGGCATCAAAGACGCTGGGAATAATGAAGTTCGCATTGAGCTGATCTGCCGAAACACATTCGGAGATTGCATCCGATGCAGCGACTAACATTTCATCAGTGATCTTGGTAATACGTCCATCGAGAAGTCCGCGGAAGATTCCAGGAAAGGCCAGCACATTGTTGATCTGGTTTGGTTGATCACTTCGGCCTGTAGCGACGACCGCAGCATATTTTCTGGCAATCACCGGATCAATCTCGGGATCAGGATTTGCGAGTGCAAAGACGATAGCACCAGGTGCCATTGAAGCTACATCTTGCTCAGTAAGTACATTGGGTGCACTTACACCGATAAAGATATCTGCGCCAACCATCGCGTCATGAATTGTCCCGTTAAAGTCACCGACAGCGCCATCTTTATCAAAGGCTTGAATCGTTTTCGCTCCTGCGGTGCGCAACAAATTCGCTACGGCGGTACCGGCAGCGCCAGCACCACTCATGACGATTCTTGCTTCTGCGAGATCCTTCTTCACGAATTTCAGAGCATTCTTTAACGCAGCGAGAACGACGATGGCCGTGCCGTGTTGATCATCATGAAATACTGGAATATCGAGCAAGTCGCGAAGGCGCGCTTCGATCTCAAAGCAGCGCGGAGCTGAGATATCTTCGAGATTAATGCCGCCATAGACGGGGGCAATAATCTGGACAGTACGTACAATCTCATCGACATCTTGCGTATCAAGACAGACGGGCCAGGCATCGACATCGGCAAAACGCTTAAATAACGCTGCTTTTCCTTCCATAACAGGGAGCGCCGCTGCGGGACCAATATTTCCTAAACCCAACACTGCAGATCCGTCGGTGACCACTGCAACGGTATTGCGCTTAATTGTTAATCGACGAGCATCGGATGGATCCTTTGCAATTGCCTGACTAATCCGAGCGACACCAGGTGTGTAGGCACGCGAGAGATCATCGCGAGTTTTGAGTGGGACCTTCGATTGAATCTCAATCTTTCCACCAAGGTGCAGAAGAAAGGTCCGATCTGAAACTTTACGAACCGTAAGATCTGGACGTTGCGAGATTGCAGCACTGATACGTTCTGCGTGATCTGCATCGATTGCATCACAGGTTACGTCAATAACTACATGATCAAGATGGGATTCGACGACGTCGAGTGCAGTGATGCTGGCTCCTGCTGCAACGATCGCATTAGTGACTTCTGCTACTGGCTGTGCGGAGGGTGGACCCTCAACACGAATCGTGATTCCATATCCTGGGCTTGTTGATGACATTTACACAACTCCGTATAGACGATCTCCGGCGTCACCAAGGCCTGGGACGATGTAACCATTCTCGTTGAGTTTAGCGTCGACTGCGCCTGTCACGAGCGTGATGTTCTGATCTTTACCAGCAAAAGCCTCTTCCACTGCCGCAATTCCCTCGGGGGCGCTCAAAATTGTGATTGCGGTGATATCTGTTGCACCTCTCTCGAAGAGATACTCGATAGCTGCGATTAATGTGCCACCCGTAGCAAGCATTGGATCCAAGATGTAGCACTGACGTCCTTCGAGGTTCTCTGGAAGGCGGTTGGCATAGGTAGATGCTTGTAACGTGACATGGTCACGTACCATTCCTAAGAATCCAACTTCTGCTGTAGGAATGAGTCGGGTCATCCCTTCGAGCATTCCAAGTCCAGCGCGCAAAATGGGTACAACAACTGGACGTGGCTGAGCCAGCTCGAGTCCTTCAAAGAGTGCTACCGGTGTCATCACGGTTGCTGGAACTGTCTTAATCTCGCGAGTCGCCTCGTAGGCGAGCAAAGTCACGATCTCTTCTGTTAATTGGCGAAATGTTGGAGATTTTGTTCGTTGATCGCGCAGAACTGTCAGCTTGTGACTAATAAGTGGGTGCTCGGCTATGTGAATCTTCATATTCCGAGCCTACTATGAGCACATGGCTAACGATATTGGCGTGGTTGCATGGCATGAAGATGGCCGTTGGTCGGTCGCCGAACTCGCCACCGATGATCTCACTGAGATCATCGACCGCCTCAAGGGGCAGCGCACTAATGGAGGCGCAGTCGGTCTCATGGCTATCGATGAGGATTACTTTATTGTCGCTCGCGCACTTGGAAGCTCATTACAGATGATGATTAGTGATGTGACCTTTGCACTCGAGAGCGATCTCGCAGCGGATCTCGTTGATGTCCTGGACCTGCCTTTTCCAGAGGAAGAGGATGAATCTCAACCCGGCGGTGATATCGACTTGCTCGTCGACCTCGGAATGAGCGTTATGGAGATTGAAGCGCTCGCATCAGATCCCGAGTTATTCCCTGACGAGGCGATCTCTGCAATTGCTCATCGCTTAGGTTTCGGAACTCAATTCGATGAACTTTATGATTGATAACAAAAAGGCGATGCTAGAAGCCCTTGAAGTTGCAGACTCAGCAACTGCGAGCGGTGATGTACCTGTTGGAGCGTTGGTTCTTAACGAAGCAGGTGAGATTGTTGGCGTCGGACATAATCTTCGAGAACGTGATCACGATCCAACAGCTCACGCCGAGATTGTTGCAATGCGCGAAGCAGCGTTGAAGAAGGGTTCATGGCGCCTTGATGGTCATACACTCGTTGTCACTCTTGAGCCCTGTGCGATGTGTGCTGGTGCAATCTCGCAAGCGCGGATAAAGAGCGTGGTCTTTGGTGCTTGGGATGAGAAGGCTGGGGCAGTTGGCTCCGTCTGGGATATTTTGCGCGACCCACGGGCGGTTCATCAGGTTGAAGTAATTTCTGGCGTCATGGAGAACGAATGCGCCGCTTTGTTAACAGAATTTTTTAAAGCCCAGCGTTAGTAATAGGCTCGCCCATGGTGGCGTGTCTGAGCGGCCGAAAGAGCACGCCTCGAAAGCGTGAGTGGGGGAAACTCCACCGTGGGTTCAAATCCCACCGCCACCGCCAGATTTCTTACACATCTAAATATTAATGTTGGGAACGAGTTCCTTCGATAATAATCTCGTACGACGGATTCAATATTGTGAGCGCACCGTCATCTTCTCCGACCATACCTTCGGCACAGATGGTTGAACCAACGTCGAGTCCTACAACATTTCTGCGACCCAGGAATTGCAAGGTTATTCCGCCGGTTTCATCCCACACTTCGACTTCTACACGTGGTGCGCCACCTGATGGGGCCGTGCGGATTGAGGAGACCTTCCCTCGCACGTGAGCACGCTTTCGCCAGGTTGCTTGATTGATTGGGATTCGATTCTCTGAGTAATGAGAAATTTCGCCCTCAGATTCAGGTGCAGGTTCATCGATTCTTCGAGTCTGTGGCCGTGCTGTTTGCTGAGTCTGCGTTGTGGTGAATTGTTCTGGGTGAACTAATTGAGTCTCACCAGAAATAATTTTTTCAACATCAAAGGGAACAATCGTCGCAACGACGCGAGAGAGTTGAGAGATAGGACGGGCGATCTCTTCAGCGGTCTGATCATGCAGCAATCTGCCAAGTAATGGTGAGTATGAGCGACGAGGCAGAAGAAGCGTCAATTCAACATCAGGTGATGATGTGGCCCGGATCGCATAATCCACCGCTGCATTTGCAATTCGTCGATCGGGGCAATCAATGAATTCGATTGGGACATCCGCCAGCGCAGCATTTGATGCCCACGCTTCCTTTATTGCATCAGCACGGACATCATCAATAACAAAATGTACCGCCGTGAGGTCACGAGGATTCAAGCTTCGGGCATAGCGGACTGAACCAACTGTCGCGACATCGACTGCATCAACAAGAACCGCAACATCATGTCGAGTAATTGACGTTGCTCGAGAGCTAGATTCGCTAATGCGAAGTGCTGCCTGCTCTAATCGATATTGGCGATTAAGGCGAATAAGTGCAAAGACAATGATTGGTGTGATGGCCAAAATAACCCAGGCACCTTCAGTGAACTTCACGACTGCAAAGATGACGATGATCGCTGCAGAAACCACTCCGGAGACCCAGTTGACGATTAATTTATAGCGCCAGCCAGATCCTTTCTGATTAAGTGCACGCTTTCCCATCCCAAAACCAACAAGTGCAAAGCCGGTGAATACTCCAAGGGCATAGAAGGCAACGAGATGATTTACCGATCCACCCGTAATAACAACGAGGAAAGTTGCACCTGTGGCGAGAAGAATGATGCCGTTTGAAAATGCGAGGCGGTGTCCGCGCTTGGTCAACTGACGAGGCAAGAATCCATCATTCGCGACAAAGTTCACGAGATAAGGGAAGCCAGAGAATGCAGTATTTGCTCCGGTAATCAGGATCAACATCGTTGTTCCCTGTACGACATAGAACATTACGGTTCCAAAGGCGCCATTTCCTAGAGTTGCTTTAGCGATTTGGGAGATCACAGTAGGCGTACCAGTTTCATACGGAGTAGCCCAGGTACGGTGTGCAAAGTATGAGACTCCGAATACAAGTGATCCCAGAATCGTGGACATGACTACGAGCGTCTTTCGTGCATTTACCCCTTCAGGTGCGCGGAAGAGAGAGACACCATCTGAAATAGCCTCGAGACCAGTGAGTGAGGAACCACCATTTGCAAAAGCGCGAAGCAGGATGAAGATTGCTGCGAAATTGAGGAGCCCCTTTGCCTGTCCAATCGCAACGGCGCCATGAAGTGCTGTCGGATCAAATTTAGGGAGCGTGCCCTGGGCCATTCGATAGATACCCATGCCGAAGACGGTGACAAGTGAGAGCACAAATAGATATGTAGGAAATGCGAATGCAGCCCCAGCTTCTTTAACGCCACGAAGATTTCCAAAGGTGAGGAGCGCGATAACTGCGAGTGTCATCCAAAGTTTGTATGACTGCAGACCCGTAAAAGTCGAGATGATGGCATCGATGCCCGCCGATGATTGAATCGCTACCGTGACTATGTAATCGAGCATCAGCGCAACAGCCGCGATCTGGGAGAAGATCGGGCCTAAGTTATCTCGCGAAACTACGTAGGCTCCGCCAGATTTTGTGTAGATCTGAACAACTTCGCGATATGAAAAAGTAACAATGACGAGTACTGCAAGAACAATTGCGGTCATAGGCATCAAGATGTTGAAAGCGGCTAAGCCAAATGCGGGGAGCAAGGCGAGCAGGATCTGCTCAGAGCCATATGCAGAGGATGAGATGCAATCCGATGAGAGGATGCCAAGTGCGAAAGTTTTGCTCAGGCGTTGATGTGATAGCGAATGTCGGTTGAGGGGTTCTCCCAACAAAGTCTTTTTGATGCGATAGGAGAACGAATCTTTGAGATGAGCATGTTCTTGTAACGCTTGTGGTGCGGGGGCGTTATCGCTCCATGATTGTGGCACGGGTATTCCTCTAGTTAAGAAGTTCGCTGAGTTCGCCATTTTAACTACTTAGGCGGGCGTATGCTTGCCGCCATGGAGTTGAAAACTGGCCTTTATATTGACGGAAAATGGGTATCCGGAGATGGAACCCTCGATGTCATGGATCCCAGCACAGGTACCGTTATCGCAGCGGTCGCGACAGCAGGAGAAGCCGAGTGTGAAGCAGCCATAACTGCAGCTCACGATGCCTTCCCCGAATGGGCCAAAACAGCCCCGCGATTTCGTGCCGAAATCCTTCGTAAAGCCTTTGAACTCATGGTTGCCGAGGCCGATTACCTAGCCACCCTGATCTCACAAGAAAATGGCAAAGTATTTAGCGATGCCAAGGGCGAGGTCATGTATGCCGCCGAATTCTTCCGTTGGTTCTCAGAAGAAGCAGTCCGTACCCCCGGTGATTTTCGCAAGAGCCCAAGCGGGGATAAACGCATCCTCGTCACACATCAACCTATTGGCGTATCACTGCTCATAACACCTTGGAACTTCCCAGCTGGCATGGCTACGCGAAAGATTGGTCCTGCGATTGCTGCAGGGTGCACAATGATTTTGAAGCCAGCGGGTGAGACACCACTTACTGCGCTTGCAATTGCCGATATTTTGGATCGAGCTGGACTTCCTAAAGGCGTCGTCAACGTAATTCTTCCTTCAAAAACGGGTCCAATGATTTCGAAGATTTTGCACGATCCAAGAGTCCGCAATCTCTCTTTCACCGGTTCTACCGAAGTGGGACGAGTGCTTCTCAAAGAATCTGCAGACTTAGTTATCCGGACCTCGATGGAACTCGGTGGTAACGCACCATTTGTTGTACTCGATGATGCAAATATCGACGAAGCAGTTAAAGGCGCGATGATTGCAAAGATGCGCAATGGCGGTGCAGCGTGTACTGCCGCCAATAGGTTCTATGTCGCACGTTCAGTTGCTGATGAGTTCACTCAGAAATTTGCAGAAGCCATGGCTTCACTCACAGTTGGAAATGGTTTGAGTGAGGGTGTTCAACTCGGCGCCTCTGTCTCTATGAAAGAGCGAAATAAAATTGCAGAATTAGTCGATGCATCAGTTGCATCCGGTGCGACTGTTCATACCGGTGCGAGTACTCCCGAAGGTGTTGGGGCCTTCTATCCGCCAACTGTGATTACCGTCGACAAGAGCAATGCAATTTTGCAGAACGAAGTCTTTGGTCCAGTTGCCCCTATCGTTCGATTTGATTCGGATGAAGAAGCTATCAAACTAGCCAATGACACTCCTTTTGGCCTTATCTCGTACGTTTACTCCGAGGATCTCAAGCGTGCTATCCGCACAGCTGAGGCGTTGGAAGCAGGCATGGTTGCTATCAATCGCGGTGTAATTTCAGATCCAGCTGCGCCATTTGGTGGCGTTAAGCAATCAGGGCTTGGACGTGAAGGCGGCTTCGACGGCATCCACGAATTCTTGGAGACTAAATTCATCGGCGTAGAGATCTAGTGGCTTCGATCGAGGTACGCGCTACACATGCGCGAAATGCCATATGGACCACATTCTTTGTCATGGGGATTCTCTCGATGGCGTGGGTACCCCGTATCCCAGAGATTAAAAGATCTCTAGGAATCAATAACGGTCAATTTGGCTTAGTTCTTCTCGGAGGCACTATCGGCGCTGTTGTCGGCACACAAGCTTGCGGCAGATTAGTTCACCATTTTGGTTCGAAGAGCGTGTTGAGAATAATGACGGTCACAATGCCGGTCGGACTTATTTTGATGTCGATTTCTACGCACAATGTCGTAGCGATGTTCTTCTCCCTCTTTTTTATGGGCTTCGGGTATGTAGGAACTGACGTAAGTTCGAATACACAAGCTGTGGCGATTGAGAAACACTTAAAGAAACGCTACATGTCGAGTTTCCATGGACTCTGGTCAATCGGATCATTCCTTACAACAGTTTTCGGCGGAGTGATCTCACACTTCATCTCACCTGAATCCAACCTTCTCATCGTTGGAATTGCTGGCATCATCTTTAACTTGATCGCTATGCAATTTGTTCTTCGAAACGATGAAGATTTTCACGAAGGCTCTGAAGAGGCGACTGGAAAAATTTCACTCTTTGAAAAGCGATATCTCATCCTTTGGTTGCTTGGAGTTGCCCTGATCGGCGCCTTGCTCCCTGAAGGCGCGGTAAGTGACTGGAGTGCGATTCTTCTTAAAGAGAATATGGGAATCGGCAAGGGGCTGAACGCCACAGGCTTTGGTTGCTTTGCTCTTGCGATGATCGTCTCGCGGATGATTGGCGATCGAGTACTCACTCGGTTTGGGCCAGTAAAAACCGTCAAACTCGGTGGCTATCTGGGTGGTATTGGAATGGGACTGGGAATTGGGATCGGTATCCCGCTCTCACATTCGCATAAATCATTGGCATTGATCGTCATCGATCTTGGATTCATTATTGCTGGATTCGGAATCGGTCCCATGGTTCCGGCGATGATGCTCGCTGCAGCTGCGCTTCCAGGTATCGCGCCATCAGTTGCAATGGCCCGAATTGGAATTATTGGAATGGGTGCTTACTTCATTGGGCCAACCGTGACCGGCGGATTAGCGCAGGCGTTTAATCTGCCGATTGCAATGTTCTTCCCGGTAGCCACACTTTTGTTAGCTGGCTGGCTGAGCCACTCATTAAAAGATTGACGATCAGTGGGACGAATATCCCAGTTTAGCCAGTGTCTCGCACTCAGCTATTGCATCTACAAGTATTTGTAAATTGTGCTTTTTGCGCCGGCATAATTTTTGATGTGAGAGTGTGCAGTAGATCGTCCTTTTTGGGTTTGGCAGAAAAGAATATTGAAAAATTCGACCTTTGATTAAATAAGATATTTCTATCCCTTGAATCTTCTCTTTCAAAAATTTTTGTGCAAGAAGTTTTCTGGCTAGATCTTTGAGTCGATCTTCATCGTGATCACGAAGGACGAAGAAAGATGAAAGGTAATTTTGTACTTCTGGCTGGGACTCTAATGACAAACTTTCTATTTCTTCTTGCATGTAAGTTGCATACGAAGCCAGCCGTTCGAGTCTTCGTGTCTTCACAGGACAACTTTAACTCAAGTTCCACAGTTAAGGATTTTTTTCTGTGGCGACTGAGTCCGACCCGCATATTGCAGTCTTCCACCTATCGTGGCCTTTGAAAAAGCCACCCCATACCATTCTGTGGGTTTTGAATTCTTGCAAATTACAAATTTATCTTGAAGTTCTACTCGATATCCTGCGTTCTCACCCGGTTTTGATCCGTTCATAAATGGACCATAGTCATGATCAATCGGCATTTCGGATTTAAATATCACCAGTGTAATTTTCACATCCGTCTGATACTGATCGCAGATTGAATACCCATTTATTTTGACTGCGCTGACATTGCGATGCTTTAAGAGGGTTTTTGATAAATGAGCGTTATCAACCTGCAATCTGCAGCTAGGTTTAACAATTTTAGAAGCGTGAGAAGCGCCGAAAGCAGGGTCAAAACCTAGGACAGCAATCGAGAGTAGACAAGCAATATATTTATAGAGTTTGTTCATGCAGATAGAATTTCTTGAAATCAACGAGGCCGAATTCGATGATCCCCATCTGAGCCGTTGAGATTTACGGAAAGTAACTTTTCAATGAAAAATGGATTCGGAGCGTAATTCAGCCGAGTAAAAAAGATCAATGAATTTTTTGAATCCCAGAAAACTGGCGGAGGATGAGGGATTTGAACCCTCGAAAGGTTGCCCTTTACACGCTTTCCAAGCGTGCGCACTCGGCCGCTATGCGAATCCTCCTGTGCTGGCCACGAAAATTCACCCTGAGAGGGCAGATTCTGCGCGTCATTACGGGTCGTAGCCTATCGGCTCTAGAAACTATGATTCTCCATAGATCCTCCGTGCGACGCCATCGTACTGAACTCCCCCAGGGCAGGAATGCAGCAAGGGTAGGTCCGCTCTGGCGGGTGTGCGGGGGGTCCCAATAATTTTGGTCCATGAAGCAGTGCTCGATAAGCAGCTAAGAAGAGAAGGAGATGGCGATGTCGCTAGCGTTATATCGCAAGTATCGACCATCAACATTTAGCGAAGTTATCGGTCAAGATCACGTCACTCAACCACTCTCAAATGCGCTGAGTTCAGGTTCAATCCATCACGCATATCTCTTTAGCGGGCCTCGCGGTTGCGGCAAGACATCGTCAGCTCGCATCATGGCGCGCTCGCTCAATTGCGAGAAGGGTCCAACACCGAACCCATGTGGTGAATGTCAGTCCTGCAAAGATCTCGTTGCGAATGGCCCAGGCTCTATCGACGTCATGGAACTCGATGCAGCAACTCACGGATTAGTTGATGATGCGCGCGATCTTCGCGACAAGGCATTCTTTGCGCCAGTTCAATCTCGTTACAAGATTTACATTATTGATGAAGCACACCAACTTGGGCCCGGCGCCGCTAATGCGTTGCTCAAAGTTGTAGAAGAACCGCCTCCCCACGTTCTCTTTATCTTCGCGACGACAGAGCCGGATAAATTGATTGCGACGATTCGCTCGCGTACGCATCACTATCCATTCCGACTTGTTCCGCCTGCAGTACTTGCCGAGCATCTTGAAGGTGTCTGCAAGCAAGAGGGAATCAAAGTTGCAAAGGGTGTTATTCCACTCGTTGTTCGTGCGTCAGGCGGATCTGTGCGCGATGCGCTCTCGGTTCTCGGCCAACTCCTCGCCGGTGCAGGAAAAGATGGCGTGACATATGAAGTTGCGACAGCGCTTCTTGGATTCACCGATGGTGCACTTCTGGATGAGGCGATCGATGCGCTCGCGGCCCGCGATGGGGCGACGATGTTCAATACTGTTAACCGAGTCGTGGAATCTGGGCATGACCCACGCCGATTCACACAAGATTTCTTAGAGCGATTACGCGATCTCATCATTGTTGGGGCCTCAAAAGATAATGCTGGACATATTTTGCGTGAGTATCCAGAAGATCAACTCGAGCGAATGAAGTCTCAAGCCCAAGTAATAGGTGCAGCGACTCTTATCCGATCGGCCGACATTGCAGCAGATGGACTTACGCAGATGCGCGGTGCCACTGCTCCTCGACTCATTCTGGAACTTATTTGTGCACGTATCCTCTTACCAGGTAGCGATGATCAAGGACTTCTCGCACGCCTAGAACGTTTAGAGAATGGCATCGCGATCACAGCTCCTGTTGCCAAGCAATCGACAACCAGGCCATCGGCTACTCAACCAACGGTCGCGGAGAAGATAGCCCCATCACCTGATCTCAATAGTGAAACTGTTGAAACTAAAGCACCACAAGTTGCGATAAAGCCTGAGGTTAAAGCGAAAGTTGCAGAACCCGTTCAATCAGCACCGCAGGTTGTTCGACCTGCCGGACCGGTCGATATCGCAGCCCTTCGAAAGTTCTGGCCGGAGGTTATCGAGAATGTGAAGAAGCAGCGTCGCCTTACTTGGTCGCTCCTCTCTGCAAGTGCCCAAGTTTTAGCCGTTGACGATAAGGCGATCACCATAGGCATTGTGAACTCTGGCGCACGGGATTCATTTATTCGATCTGAATCGGATCTCATTTTGCGTAAAGCTTTTGCCGAGGTAGTAGGACTTGATATCAAGATCGAATGTATTGTCGATCCATCTGTGAACGCCTCTACAACCACCCCAGAACGCACCGTTGAAGATCCAACTGATGCGACCGAACTCAGCGGTGCCGAGCTGCTTGCAAAAGAGCTTGGCGCACAAGTGATTAAGAAGTTCACACACGATGTATGAGGGTGCGATCCAGGATCTGATCGATGAACTAGGGCGCTTACCTGGTATCGGTCCCAAGTCTGCTCAACGTATCGCCTTTCATATTATTCAATCTGAGCGCGTGGATGTGACTCGCCTAGTCGATGTATTGCGCACCGTAAAAGAGCGCGTGAAGTTCTGCACGGAGTGCGGAAATATCTCCGAAGAAGAGTTATGTCGAATCTGTCGCGACCCACGTCGTGATGCAACGTTAATCTGCGTCGTCGAAGAGTCAAAAGATGTCATGGCAATTGAAAAGACTCGCGAATTTCGCGGCAAGTATCACGTCTTGGGTGGGGCTATAAGCCCAATCGATGGCGTTGGTCCCGAGCAGTTACGTATCCGAGAACTGATGATGCGTCTTTCAAATCCAGATATCGCTGAAATCATTATCGCTACCGATCCAAATCTCGAGGGCGAAGCTACAGCCTCTTATTTAATCCGCCAGATTCGACCAATGGGGATCAAAGTAAGTCGTCTCGCATCGGGATTGCCTGTAGGTGGAGATCTTGAATATGCCGATGAAGTAACACTCGGTCGCGCCTTTGAAGGTCGCCGAACCGTTTAAAGTAAGTGAACGATTGGGCTATAAACCCCAGGGTTATCCCATTGTGCAAAATCTGTCACTCCATCTAAGTTCGAGCGTTCACTCACTCTCACTGGGATCCCTGCTGCGGTAATTAACTCTGATGTCTTGTGAAAGAGTAAACCGTCTTCAAGAATCGCTCCCCCGGTAATTACCGCTTCAAAATCTGCATCACCGCAAATCCGTAGTGCGGTTGTTGCAAGGAGCGCTAACTCTTCAGAGGCTTTCTCGATAATTGCTAGCGCGTGCCGATCACCATCTTTTGCCAATTTCGAAACAGAGGGTGCAAATCCTGCGATCGTATGGACAGGTCGATCAACTTCAGTTGCAAGATCGGCTAGATAATCAGGTGTCGTCTTGTAATACGTGAGGGCAGCTTTCAAAAGGGCCTCGCTTCCACCACGACCATCTTTAAAGCGAAGTGCGCTATTTAATCCACTCTTGCCCTGCCAGTAAGCACCGCCCTCATCACCGATCAGGTAGCTATCCCCAGATAGTTCATGGACATAGGTTCGGTTTCGCCCAGTCGCGAGCGCAGCGACGCCGGTCCCGACCGCGATCACGATGCCATTGCCCTTGATCGATGCACAATGGGCACCTACTGAGTCACTGGTGAGCCATACTTCCTTCGCACCCGTTGCAGCCTTGATGAGTTTCAATAAATCTTCGCGCGCTTGCGGCAACCCAGGTAAGACGCCAACGGCGAGGACGACCCGATCGGGCTTGACTGCTGATGCCGAGATGAAATCTGTGAGGGCGTCGCAGTAATAGTCACCGAGGCTCACTTCACCGAGAGTTGCGCCGGGATAAGTACGCTCGGTCAGCGAGCCAGCATTGGCTTCCCCAACCTGGCCACTTCGCACCCTTAGGGCGCCACCGCCACCATCTACGGCGATAAAGGCGAAATCGGCTGACATCTCATAATCGTATCGAAAGTCTCATTATTTGGTATGCGTAGGCTTCCCAATATATGAGATTTTCCAGATATTTCTCCTCGCCAGCCTTTTCTATCTGATTTCATATAGCCATGGGATTAATCGTTCAAAAGTACGGTGGCTCATCGGTCTCCGATGCCGAGGGGCTCAAGCGCGTCGCGAGTCGAATCGTTGCTACCAAGAAGGCAGGCCACCAGGTTGCCGTTGTCGTCTCTGCGATGGGTGACACGACAGATGAGCTGATCGATCTCGCCGAGCAGGTCACACCTATGCCAAATGGTCGCGAGCTAGACATGCTTCTCACTGCCGGCGAGCGAATCTCAATGGCTCTACTTGCGATGGCGATCGGGAATTTAGGTCACGAGGCTCGATCTTTCACAGGTTCACAAGCAGGGGTTCTTACTACCTCAGCCCATGGCAAGGCTCGCATTATCGATGTGAAGCCTGGTCGCATCGTAGAAGCGCTCAACGATGGCGCGATTGCAATTGTCGCTGGATTCCAAGGTATCAACCAAGATACGAACGATGTCACCACTCTGGGTCGCGGTGGATCAGATACCACTGCAGTTGCGCTCGCTGCCGCGTTGGAAGCGGATGTCTGTGAGATCTATACCGATGTCGATGGTGTCTACACAGCAGATCCTCGCATCGTCCCAAGTGCTCGCAAATTAGATTCAGTCACTTATGAAGAGATGCTCGAACTTGCTGCAAGTGGTGCAAAAGTTCTGCACCTTCGCTGTGTCGAATATGCGCGTCGTTACGACTTACCGATTCACGTTCGATCATCATTTTCAAATCTCGAAGGCACATGGGTGGTCAAAGATCATCCAGGAGGACAACTAGGAGAGAATATGGAACAGGCAATAATCGCTGGCGTCGCTCACGATAAGAGCGAGGCAAAAATCACGATCGTCGGAGTTCCTGATCGAACTGGTGTTGCTGCTCGAATCTTCCAAACGATTGCTGATGCTGATATCAACATTGACATGATTGTTCAGAATGTATCTGCGGCCGCAACCGGACTTACCGATATCTCATTCACATTGCCAAAAAATGATGGCGCAGAAGCAACTCGTATTCTCAAAGATATTCAAGGTGAAATTGGCTTCCATTCACTTCAATACGATGATCAAATCGGAAAACTCTCTCTCGTTGGAGCCGGCATGCGATCCCACCCAGGCGTGACAGCAACATTTTTCGCCTGTCTTGCTGATGCTGGACTCAACATCGAAATGATCTCTACATCAGAGATTCGTATCTCTGTAATCGTTCGCGAGGGCGATCTCGAAAAGGGCGTAAAGGCAGCACATACAGCCTTTGAGCTCGATGCAGATTCTGAAGCGGTTGTATACGGAGGTAGCGGACGATGAATAAGAGACTTCCATCGCTAGCAGTTGTTGGAGCCACAGGTGCGGTAGGCACAGTCATGCTCGATATCCTCACAAAGCGTGCCAATGTGTATGGTGAAATCCGTCTGATTGCCTCGGCACGTTCTGCTGGCAAAAAATTATGGTGCCGCGGTGAAGAACTAACAGTCGTCGCACTTTCCCCTGAAGCATTCGATGGCATTGATATTGCGATGTTCGATGTGCCTGATGAGATCTCGGAAGAGTGGGCCCCAGTTGCCGCCGCACGTGGTGCGGTCGTGGTCGACAATTCAGGTGCATTCCGTATGGATCCAAAGGTGCCGTTAGTAGTCCCAGAAGTGAATCCAAAGGATGCACTCAAGCGACCTAAGGGGATTATCTCTAACCCAAATTGCACAACTCTTTCCATGATCGTTGCAATGGGTGCGCTCAACAAGGCTTTTGGATTGAAGGAACTCGTTGTTGCCTCGTATCAAGCAGCATCTGGCGCAGGACAGCCAGGTATCGATGCGCTTCGTGCGCAAATCTCTGCAGTTGCAGGAACTAACGCTGGTGAATCTACCGGTGATGTCCGAAACCATGTATCAGCCGACTCGCCCTTCCCAGCACCACTTGCGATGAACGTTGTTCCATGGGC
>CAILJM010000003.1 GCA_903834515.1 uncultured Actinomycetes bacterium | reverse complement strand
TTCTTGCAGATGGTCCATCTACCGATAAGGGCGAAATGGCTCTCGGTAAGAACTTGCTCGTGGCATTCATGTCATGGGAAGGCCACAACTACGAAGATGCGATCATTCTTTCGCAGCGTCTTGTACAAGACGATGTACTTACCTCGATTCACATCGAAGAGTACGAAGTCGATGCCCGCGACACCAAGCTCGGACCCGAGGAAATTACTCGCGACATCCCTAACGTCTCTGAAGAAGTTCTTGCAGATCTTGATGATCGCGGAATCATTCGCGTAGGCGCCGATGTTGTTCCAGGCGATATCTTGGTCGGAAAGGTAACTCCTAAGGGCGAAACTGAACTCACACCAGAAGAGCGTTTGCTCCGTGCCATCTTTGGTGAGAAGGCTCGCGAAGTTCGCGATACCTCACTCAAGGTTCCACACGGTGAATCAGGCAAGGTCATCGCAGTAACCATTAGCGATTCAGAGGATTACGAACTTCCTGCTGGCGTTAACCAGGTTGTCCGCGTCTACGTTGCACAGAAGCGTAAGATCCAAGATGGTGACAAGCTTGCTGGTCGCCACGGTAACAAGGGTGTTATCTCCAAGATTCTTCCGCAGGAAGATATGCCATTCCTTGAGGATGGAACTCCTGTCGATGTCATCTTGAACCCACTCGGTGTTCCAGGACGTATGAACGTCGGTCAGATTCTCGAAACTCACCTCGGTTGGGTTGCGAAATCTGGTTGGAAGCTCGAAGGCAATGAAGAGTGGCAGAAGAACTTGCGTGAAATCGGCGCAACAGAAGTTCCTGCAAACTCTCGCGTTGCTACCCCAGTATTCGATGGAACTAAGGAAGAAGAACTCGTTGGTCTTCTTAATTCCACACTCCCTAACCAGGATGGCATGCGCCTAGTAGGTCCTAACGGAAAGGCTCGTCTCTTCGACGGCCGTACCGGAGAGCCTTACAAGGAGCACATCACTGTTGGATACATGTACATCTTGAAGCTCCACCACTTGGTAGATGACAAGATCCACGCACGTTCAACAGGTCCTTACTCCATGATCACCCAGCAACCACTCGGCGGAAAAGCCCAGTTCGGTGGCCAGCGCTTCGGTGAAATGGAAGTGTGGGCGCTCGAAGCTTACGGAGCGGCATACACACTCCAAGAGCTCCTCACCATTAAGTCCGATGACGTCCTTGGTCGCGTAAAGGTGTACGAAGCGATCGTTAAGGGCGAGAACATCCCTGAACCAGGTATCCCTGAATCATTCAAGGTTCTTGTTAAGGAAATGCAGTCACTCTGCCTCAATGTGGAAGTTCTCTCCTCAGAAGGTGTCGCCATTGAAATGCGCGATACCGATGAAGAAGTCTTCCGTGCCGCCGAAGAACTTGGAATCAACTTGTCACGAGTTGAACCTTCAAGTGTTGAAGAAGTTTAAGGAGAGGGATAAAAAATGTTAGATGTTAACTTTTTTGATGAACTACGAATTGGCTTGGCTTCAACCGACAATATTCGCGAATGGTCTTTCGGCGAGGTAAAGAAGCCTGAAACCATTAACTACCGCACACTCAAGCCAGAGAAGGACGGACTCTTCGATGAGAAGATCTTCGGACCTACTCGTGACTGGGAATGTTATTGCGGTAAGTACAAGCGCGTACGCTTCAAGGGCATCATTTGCGAGCGTTGCGGCGTCGAAGTTACCCGCGCCAAGGTTCGCCGTGAGCGCATGGGACACATTGAGCTTGCAGCTCCTGTAACCCACATCTGGTACTTCAAGGGCGTTCCATCACGTCTTGGCTACCTCCTTGATCTTGCACCAAAGGACCTCGAGAAGGTTATTTACTTTGCTGCATACATGATCACTGAAGTTGATACTGAAGCACGCGAAGAAGATCTTCCTTCACTTGAAAAGCGTATGCACGCTGACAAGAAGAAGATTGAGACCAAGCGTGATGCCGATCTCGATGCACGTCAGAAGAAGCTCGAAGCAGATACTGCTGAGCTCGAAGCTGCCGGCGAGAAGGCTGATGTTAAGCGCAAGGTTCGCGAAGCAGCAGAGCGCGAGCTCAAGCAGATTCGTGATCGCTCGCAGCGCGAGCTCGATCGTCTTGATGAAGTATGGGCACGCTTTAAGAACCTCAAGGTCCAAGACCTCGAAGGTGATGAAGGTTTGTACCGCGAACTCCGTGATCGTTACGGCGTTTACTTCAAGGGCGATATGGGAGCAGCTGCTATCAAGCGCCGCCTCGAGACCTTTGATCTTCAAGCTGAGTATGAGAAGCTCACTGACCTCAGCCAAAACGGTAAGGGC
>CAILJM010000002.1 GCA_903834515.1 uncultured Actinomycetes bacterium | reverse complement strand
GCCAGGTATCGATGCGCTTCGTGCGCAAATCTCTGCAGTTGCAGGAACTAACGCTGGTGAATCTACCGGTGATGTCCGAAACCATGTATCAGCCGACTCGCCCTTCCCAGCACCACTTGCGATGAACGTTGTTCCATGGGCTGGTTCACTTAAGGAAGAGGGATATACCTCCGAAGAACTCAAGGTTCGTAACGAATCACGCAAGATCTTAGGAATGCCAAAGCTGAAAGTATCCGCCACATGTGTTCGAGTTCCGGTGCTAACAACTCACTCACTTGCGGTGCACGCGACATTTAAAACCGAAGTCTCTCGCAAGGCTGCGCAGAAGATATTGATGAAGGCACCTGGCGTACTCCTTAAGGATGATCCTGAGACAAAACAATTCCCAACACCAAATGATGTTGTAGGAACTGATCCAACCTGGGTTGGTCGCGTTCGCCAATCTCTCGACGATAAGAAGTCGCTCGATCTCTTCTTATGCGGAGATAACCTACGTAAAGGCGCAGCGCTCAACACTGCTCAGATTGCAGAACTCGTTGCAGCTGAACTCACAAAGAAAAAAACAAAGAAGAAGTAATTAAATACTTGCTTCAAGCGTAATAAGACTTACTTCTGGGGGCGAAGCGACTCGAATGCGAGCGAATGGAGATGTGCCCATTCCTGCAGATACATTGAGCCACGCTTCGCCCTTTTGAACACTCACACCGCGTGCGCGCCACTTTGGTAAATCACAGTTAGTCGTGAGCGCCTTCGATCCACCAGGCCATGGGAGCCTGATCTGCCCGCCATGAGTGTGACCTGCAAAAATAATATCGAGATCATCACGGTTCATCGCATCAAGTACCCGCTTATAGGGCGCATGTGTGACGCCAATAGCTAAATCACAATCAGCGGGTGCACCAGCAACTTGGTTGTAATCATCGCGATTTAAGTGAGCATCATCTGTGCCTCGAGCCTCGATCCTCGTCCCATTGATTGTCACCATCGCGCGCGAGTGATTGAGATTCTTCCAGCCGCGTCGCTCTAATCCATAAGCAAGATCTGCAAATGGCAACTCGCTCCCAAGTATTCGTGGGCCATGATCTTTGCGAAGGTAATTTAATGGATTTTTAAATCTTGGTGCGTAGTAATCATTTGAACCAAAGACGAAGAGTCCGGGTAGCGCAAGAAGTTCATCGAGTGCGTGAAGTGCAACAGGAACAGCATCCTTGTGGGCCAAGAAATCCCCGGTGCTTATGACGAGATCAGGCTTGAGATTGATAAAAGATTTAATATCTGCGATCTCATGATGGCGTGCTGGGGTGAGATGAAGATCTGAAAAATGCAGGACTCGAATCGGCGCAGCCCCTGGTGGGAGCACCGGCAGAGTCGCCTCACGTAGTTGATAAGCCATAGGCGTGAGAAGATACTCTCTATGAGTATTAAAGAGACGCTCCAGCACGATTTAACCGAGGCGATTCGCTCACGTGATGAGCTCACCTCAGGGACGATCCGCATGGTTTTAACTGCAATCACTACCGAAGAGGTGGCCGGCAAAGAGGCTCGTACGCTCAGTGATGCTGAGATCATCACCGTTCTCTCACGCGAAGCGAAGAAGCGCCGTGAGGCAGCCGAGGCTTTTAAAGATGCCGGTCGAGCAGATCGAGCAGAGCTTGAATCCAAAGAGGGCGAAGTCATCGCCCGATATTTACCTGCCCAACTTTCTGAGGCCGAGATCAAAGAGATGATCGCTGGCGCAATCGCAGAAACCGGAGCATCAGGACCGGCAGGAATGGGTCTCGTTATGAAAGTAATTTCACCAAAGATCGCAGGCAAGGCCGATGGTGGTTCTGTCTCAGCTCTCGTCAAAGCAGCACTTAGCGGAGGTAACTAATGTCAGATCACACGAAGTTTGAATATGTAACAGTTCCACTTCTTTCGCATGCAACGAAGCAGATCCTTGATACATGGGGATCCGAAGGATGGGATCTTGTACAAGTAGTTCCAGCACCAGGTACCGGAGAACAATTAGTCGCCTATATGAAGCGTGAGGTTAAGTAAATGGATGTTCGTGCAAAACTCGCAGAACTCGGATTAACACTTCCAGTTGCAGCGCTCCCTGTTGCCGCATACGTGCCATCAGTTCGCACTGGCAATCTTGTATTCACCGCGGGACAACTTCCACTCGTCGATGGCAAGATGGCTGAGACCGGCAAAGTTGGCGGAACAGTTACCCCAGAACGCGCAAAGGAACTTGCAACGATCTGCATCTTGAATGCACTCGCCGCTGTCGAACTCGTTGCACCTGTTGATTCAATTGTTCGCGTAGTTCAGGTTCGTGGATTTGTTAACGGTGTCGCCGGATTTGTAGGACATCCTGGTGTTGTCAATGGCGCCTCTGAGACCCTCATTCATATCTGGGGAGATGTCAATGGAAAGCATGCCCGCACTGCGATTGGCGTTGCTGAACTGCCACTGGATGCACCAGTAGAGATCGAACTCGTTGTAGAAGTAGCTTAATTACTTTCCACGTTTAGAGATGCGCTCGTAGTCCAAGACGACTACGGCGCGGGGTTCGAGTCGAACCCAACCGCGTGCTGCGAAATCTGCAAGTGCTTTATTCACGGTTTCGCGGGATGCTCCCACTAATTGAGCTAGCTCTTCTTGGGTGAGGTCATGATTAACATGAAGACCATCATCCTTTTGATTTCCAAAGCGTGAGCCAAGATCGATAATCGCCTTTGCAACGCGACCCGGTACATCAGCGAAGACGAGATCTGCCAAAATTTCATTTGATTTACGTAGACGCTGAGCAAGTCGGCGCAACAATTCGAGCGACGCTTTTGGATGTGCAGTCACTAGACCAATAACTTGATCATGAGCAAGTGCTAATAACTTTGCATCAGTGACTGCAGTTGCGGTGGCTGTGCGAGGCTCTGGATCGAAGAGTGAGAGTTCACCAAACATTTCACCAGGTCCGAGAATAGAGAGCAGATTCTCCCGGCCATCCATTGAAGTAGTACCTAGCTTGAGTTTTCCTTCTAGCACGACGTAGAGACGATCACCTTCATCGCCCTCTTTAAAGAGTGTATGCCCCTTGGTTACTTTGACCTGAGTCATTGAAGAGCGAAGCGCAGCGGCTTCATCATCACTCAAGGCGCTAAAAAGTGGTGCGGATCGAATTACGGATTCATCGGCAGCTTTACTCACGAATGCCACTTTACTCAAGTGAGGGCTAGATCACCAAACTTGAGGAGTCCGACTAACCTTAGGAGGGTGAGTAAGGTGGAGATTGCAACCGAACGCAGCAACGCAAAGGCAATGTACCGAGTCCTTACCAAGCGCTACCCACATGTCGAATGCGAACTCGATTTTGAAACGCCCTTTCAATTGTTGGTTGCAACCGTCCTGAGCGCGCAGTGCACTGACAAGCGCGTCAACTCTGTGACACCCCGCCTCTTTAAAAAATATGGAACACCGAAGAAGATGGCGAAAGCCGCAATCCCTGACATTGAAACGATCATTGAACCCCTCGGCTTCTTCCATGTGAAGGCTCGTCACCTCAAAGGTTTGAGCGAAATTCTCATGCATGACTACTCCGAGGAAGTACCCCCTCTTCAAGAAGAGCTCGTAAAACTTCCTGGGGTTGGTAGAAAGACCGCAAATGTTGTTTTAGGCCATGCATTCAATATCCCCGGCATCACAGTGGATACACACTTTGGACGCTTAGCGAGAAGATTTGGTTGGACCGAGTTTGAAGATCCCGTAAAGGTGGAATTTGCTGTTGGTAAGTTGATCCCTCAGAAAGAGTGGACCAATCTCTCGCAACGATTAATTTGGCATGGGCGACGTATCTGTCACAGTCGTAAACCTGCATGCGGTGCCTGTCCGCTCGCCGATTTATGTCCATCATTTGGAATCGGTGAAACCGATAAAGTTAAGGCCATGGCGCTTGTGAAATCAGATGCGGATTTTCGATGAAGCGCATCATTCTGCTCGTGATGACTCTCCTATTTACCTCTCTTCCAGTTGCTCATGCTGTAGCAACGCCTTCATGTAGCGCAATTAAGAGCGCAAGCGTTAAAAAGGGAATTTTTCTGCCATGTTTGAATGGCAGTGGCGGTGCATTTTATGAAGGGATTCGTGGACCGGTTTTGGTCAATGTCTGGGGATCATGGTGTGAGCCATGCCAACAAGAGATACCACGTCTGGTGAAGGCGGCCTCAACGAAAAAAATTGCGATCATCGGAATCGATGTGGAAGAGCGCAATATGGCGGCTGGTCGCGCTTTTGTTGCCTCCCACAAGATGAGTTGGCCTCAGCTTTACGACGAGAAGGCATCGACGCGAGGGATCTTCGGGATGGGCGTTCCGGTTACCTGGTTTATTGATGGTTCAGGCAAGGTTGTTTATAAGCAGGTCGGATTATTTGTATCAGATCGTCAAATTGCGCAACTTGTTAAAAAATACTTTGGCATCACTCTATGAAGAACTGGGTTGACTGGGTCATCCTCGTAGCGGTTTTAGGAGCGTTGATTCGCGGCTATCGAGCTGGATTACTCTCAACATTTTTTAGTGCGATTGGATTTATCGGTGGCGGTTTTGCGGGCCTGCTGATCGCAATTCACTATGTCGCCCATTGGCAGAGCAATATCAATAAGTTCTCGGCGATCATTATCGCGATCTTTGTAGGGGCATCTATAGGCGAGGCGATCTTGAGACGCTTCGCAGCTTTTTTTCATGGGAAGATCTTGTTCGGCCCCTTCAAATGGGCTGATTCAATACTTGGTGCAGTGTTATCGGTGGCACGTACATTGATCCTGATATTTATCCTCGGCAAATTATTAATTGCAATGCCATGGGGAATCGGTCACAACGAGATCCCCCAAAGCGCGCTCTTCACCAAGTTAGAGAACCGCGCGCCAAAGATTACTTTTAATCTTCACTCTTTGCCGTCTGCAAACCTTCTGAAATAAGTTTCATTACGTTGGGATCTGCAAGCGTTGTGGAGTCACCCACGGCCCGATTTTCTGCAACGTCGCGGAGCAATCGGCGCATGATCTTGCCACTACGAGTTTTCGGTAATTCATTCACAACCATGATCTGACGCGGCCTTGCGATCGCACCGATCTCTTTTGCAACATGTGCCTTCAGTTCTTTCGTGAGTGTCTCACCCTCAGTGTGATCAATACCGCGACGCAAAATAACGAAGGCGACGATCCCTTGCCCGGTCATTGCATCATTTGCACCAACTACTGCAGCCTCTGCGATCGCTTCATGAGAGACCAGCGCTGATTCCACTTCGGCAGTCGAGATCCGATGTCCGGATACATTCATAACATCATCAACGCGACCAAGTAACCAGAGGGCTCCCTCTTCATCCCACTTCGCACCATCGCCGGCAAAGTATTTTCCTTCAAAGCGAGACCAATATGTCTCCTTGTATCGCTCGGGTTCACCCCATACGCCACGCATCATCGAAGGCCAAGGTTTGTTAAGAGTGAGGTAACCGCTATGGCCATTACCGACAATTTTTCCTTCATCATCTATGACGGTCGCATCGACACCAGGAAGTGGTCGCATCGCAGATCCAGGCTTCGTTGAAGTAATGCCAGGTAGCGGTGAAACCATGATTGCTCCTGTTTCGGTCTGCCACCAGGTATCAACGATCGGACAATTGTTATGACCAACAACTTCGCGGTACCACATCCACGCCTCTGGATTAATTGGTTCACCTACTGATCCAAGCAAACGAAGTGATGATAGGTCACATGAATTTGGGAACTCATCCCCCCATTTCATCCACGTGCGAATAAGTGTTGGTGCCGTGTAAAGAATTGTCACCTTATATTTTTCGATCAATCGGAAGATGCGATCCTTTGCAGGTGTATCAGGAGTTCCTTCATAAATTACCTGTGTTGCGCCATTAATCATTGGTCCATAGACCATGTAGGAGTGACCGGTAATCCAACCCACATCGGCAGTACACCAGTAGACATCGCTCTCTGGCTTAATATCAAAGACCATCTTGTGAGTGAAGGCAGTCTGCGTCAGGTATCCACCCGTTGTATGGAAGATTCCCTTTGGTTTCGCTGTTGTGCCTGATGTGTAGAGAATGAAAAGCACTTGCTCAGAATCAAATGCTTCTGCAACATGCGTCTCTGATTGGCGATCAACAATCTCGTGCCACCAGATATCTTTCTCAGGATTCCACGTAGTCTCTTGCTTGGTGCGTTGTACAACGAGAACTTTGCGAACATTGGTCTCACCTTTAAGCGCTTCATCCACAACGGGTTTGAGAGCGAATGCTGCACCTTTTCTAAATCCACCATCTGCCGTGATCACTATCGTCGCGTCAGCATCTTGAATGCGCTGCAGCAATGAGTCGGCGCTAAATCCACCAAAGATCACTGAGTGTGCAGCACCAATACGTGCACAGGCAAGCATCGAGATAACAGCTTCGGGGATGTGAGGCATATAGATGGCAACACGATCACCTGCTTGTACGCCAAGTTCGGTGAGAGCATTGGCCGCTTTGGAAACCTCGCGCAACATATCTTTATATGTCAGAGTCCGAGTATCGCCAGGTTCACCCTCGAAGTAGAAGGCAACGCGATCGCCGCGGCCTTCAAGAACATGTCGATCGAGACAGTTATACGATGCATTGATCTTTCCGCCGGTAAACCACTTGGCGAAAGGGAGTTCCCATTCGAGGATTCGATCCCATTTCTTCTCCCAATGAAGAGCACCAGCGGCCTTTGCCCAGAAACCTTCGTAATCGTGAGTCGCCTCGTCATACAGCTCGACCTTTGCATTCGCTTGTGCCGCAAAGGATGCAGATGGCGCGAAATGGCGACCTTCGTGACCTAAATTAGAGATTTCCTCAGTACTCATATTTCGAGATTACCAGCGAAGAGTTATCCACACTATGGGTTTAGCCCTCGAATTTTTACAACCCACCACTTGTACCTTCCCATTCATTCCCAGCCAAATCGATGGTTGGACGTAAATCGAAAGGAGAAAGAGAAATGTGGTGGATGCGTTTAATTACAGCAGTTTCACATCTTCATTTACTGAGCACGACGGTGAAGCTTGTAGCCAAGGGGAGCCAGACCCTGCTTCACTCGAACTTCGGCCTCTTGGGGCTCGATCGCCTCTTGACCAGGATCGGCTTCTAGCCCAAAGCACCGCCCACAAGGGCGCTGCCATTCAGTCAAAATGAGCGCTCTCGAGCGTAAAAGCGCCTCGTAAATTCCAATCCGCCCCAAAATATGGTGGGATTAGCCGTAAGCCTCGCGATCCCAACGAAGTGTCTCGCTAGAAACTTACGCGAATTTTCTCACCATCATGAATGGGATCAAGGAGATCTGAAATGCCAATTGCAACCCCCGAAATTTATGCCGAAATGTTGGACCGTGCGAAGGCTGGTTCTTTCGCCTACCCAGCTATCAACGTCTCATCGTCACAGACACTGATCGGCGCGATCCGCGGATTCGCAGAGGCAGAGTCAGATGGCATCGTCCAGATCTCATGGGGCGGCGCGGAGTACCTCTCAGGTTCAACTGTGAAGAACATGGTTGACGGCGCTGTTGCGCTCGCTGAGTATGCGCATATCGTTGCGAAAAATTACAACGTCAATATCGCGATTCACACCGATCACTGCCCAGCAGAGAAGCTCGACGGTTTCATGCGTCCACTCCTTTCTATCGGCGCTGATCGCATCAAGGCTGGTCAGAAACCTCTCTTCAACTCACATATGTGGGATGGCTCTGCTGTAGATATGCAAGAGAACATGAAGGTTGCAAAGGAACTACTCGAGAAGTCAAAGGCAGCTCGCACAATTCTTGAAATCGAAATCGGCGTTGTTGGCGGCGAAGAAGATGGAATCGAAGCAAAGCATGATGCAAAGCTTTACTCGACACCAGAGGATGCTCTTCTTACTCTTGAAACTCTCGGCAATGAAGCAGATGCTCGCTACATGGTTGCTGCAACATTCGGAAACGTTCATGGTGTTTACAAGCCAGGAAACGTTGTACTTCAGCCAAAGATTCTTCGCACTCTCCAAGATGCTGTTGCTGAAAAGCTCGGCCTTGGCGCAGGTGCAAAGCCAATGGATCTCGTCTTCCACGGTGGTTCAGGTTCACTTCTCTCGGAGATCCGCGAATCTCTTGATTATGGCGTCATCAAGATGAATATCGATACCGATACTCAGTATGCATTTACACGTCCAGTTGTTGAGCATATGTTCAAGAACTATGACGGCGTACTTAAGATCGATGGCGAAGTCGGAAATAAGAAGGCATACGATCCACGTGCATGGGGCAAGGCTGCAGAAGCCGGTATCGCAGCACGTGTTGGAGTTGCCTGCGAAGACCTTCGCTCAACCGGCACTTCACTTCGTAAGTAAGTATTAATTCATGCCTGCACTAGTACTCGTTGGCGCCCAATGGGGCGATGAAGGAAAAGGTAAAGCGACCGATCTACTTGGTGATCAAGTTGATTATGTTGTTCGTTACCAAGGTGGAAATAACGCTGGCCACACAGTAGTTATTGGCGATCAAAAGTACGCACTCCATCTGCTGCCTTCAGGCATTTTGAGCCCAAACGTGGTGCCAGTGATTGGCAACGGTGTTGTGATCGATCCTTCAGTATTACTTGAAGAGATCAAGGGTTTGAATGAACGCGGTATCGATACTTCTAAATTGAAGATCTCTACCAATGCGCACCTCATCACGCCTTATCACCGCACCATTGATAAAGTCTCTGAGCGTTTCTTAGGTAACAACAAGATCGGAACCACCGGTCGAGGTATCGGACCTGCATATGCAGATAAGATCAATCGAATCGGAATTCGCGTCCAAGATCTCTTCGATCCGTCAATTCTCGAGCAGAAGATCTCTGGCGCGTTGCGTGATAAGAACCAAGTGTTGATCAAGGTATTCAATCGCAAGGGCATCGAAGTACAAGATGTCCTGAACGAATACCTTGGTTACGCAGAAGTCTTGCGCCCTTACGTAACTGACACAGTCTTACTTCTTGACAACGCTCTCAAGGCGAACAAGGTTGTACTTCTTGAAGGTTCGCAAGGAACTCTGCTTGATGTCGATCACGGAACATATCCCTTCGTAACCTCATCAAATCCAACTGCCGGTGGTGCATCAACAGGTTCTGGAATCGGACCTACAAAGATCACTCGATCAATCGGAATATTGAAGGCGTACACAACTCGCGTTGGTTCTGGGCCATTCCCAACCGAACTCTTCGATGAAGATGGCGAAGCACTTCGTTCAATCGGCGGAGAAGTCGGTGTAACAACTGGACGTAATCGTCGTTGTGGTTGGTTCGATGCTCCGATTGCACGTTATGCAGTGAGAGTAAATGGTCTTACCGATTTCTTCCTGACCAAGCTGGATGTACTCAGCACATGGGAGAAGATCCCGGTCTGTGTCGCTTACGAAATCGATGGCGTTCGCGTCGAAGAACTCCCTTCTTCTCAATCTGATTTCCATCATGCGAAGCCAATCTATGAATACCTTCCTGGTTGGATGTGTGACATCTCCTCAGCACGCACGCTCGAAGATCTTCCCGAGAATGCTCGTGCATATGTGAAATTCCTCGAAGATATCTCTGGGGCACCAATGTCAGCGATTGGCGTTGGCCCAGGCCGCGATCAGACGATCTCAGTTCGGTCCCTCATTTGAGAGTTTTACTCATTGGCTCTGGCGGGCGCGAACATGCACTCGCTGCGGGGCTAATCAGAGATCCACAATTAGAAGAGCTTCATGTGGCCCCAGGCAATCCCGGGATCGCTCAGATTGCTACCTGTCACGCAATCAACACTGACGACAACTCCGCCGTTATCTCCTTGGCAGAGTCGCTCTCAATCGATCTCGTTGTGATTGGGCCAGAGAAGCCGCTTGTCCAAGGTCTATCTGATGAACTTCGCGCCGCTGGGTTTCCGGTCTTTGGGCCATCTCAAGCAGCTGCTCAGATCGAGGGATCAAAAGATTTCGCAAAGCAAGTGATGCGGGATGCTGGTGTACCAACCGCAAGAAGTTTTACTTGTCATAACCGCGATGAAGTTGAGAAAGCGCTCGATACATTTGGCGCACCGTACGTCGTGAAACACGATGGCCTTGCAGCGGGAAAGGGCGTCGTTGTTACCGATGATCGCGAAGTTGCTCTTGAACATGCGCTTCTTAGCCCACTGGTAGTCATCGAAGAATTCCTTGATGGGCCTGAAGTATCACTCTTTGGAATCTCCGATGGAAAAAATATACTTGCAATGCAACCGGCACAAGATTTCAAGAGAGCGTTCGACGGGGACCTCGGACCTAACACCGGCGGCATGGGCGCATATTCACCGCTTCCTTGGGCACCAGATGAAATTGTCGAAGAGACGCTAGAGCAAGTCTTAAAGCCAACGATCGCTGAGATGGCTGCGCGAGGAACACCATTTGTGGGATTGCTTTACGCCGGTCTTGCACTCACTACAAAGGGCACACGAGTAATCGAATTTAATGCTCGCTTCGGCGATCCCGAGACAGAAGTCTTGATACCTCGCTTAAAGACACCGCTCGCCCAACTACTTTTGAAGGCCGCAACCCGTGACCTCAAGGGGCATGCACCATTGGAATGGTCCGAGGAATCGGCAGTGACAGTTGTCTTGGCATCCGAGGGATATCCAACCGCGCCGATTGCTGGGGAGCCAATCATGGGGATCCATGCGATCGAAGGCTCAGAAGTCTTTCACGCGGGTACGGCCCTCGACGCTAGCAATGTGAGTGATGGTGACATTCTAAAATCATCGGGTGGGCGCGTTCTAGCGATCACCGGCATGGGCGCAGATCTAACAGAGGCGAGGAACAAGGCCTACCGAGTTATCTCTGGCATCACCCTCCGGGGCAGCCATTATCGAAGCGATATCGCGCTCAACGCCTCTATCGCTGAAAAAGGTAATTAGCACCACACATTATTAATAGATATTAATAGATCGTTTAACCCTTCGTTCATCTAAAAGGATTCCTCAATTCACTACCTAGTTCCTTAGGTTCACGATGATCCCTCCACTAGGTCAAACACCTACTTTTTAGCCCTATGTTTCTAACTATGGAGGATTTCCTTGCTTAAGATGACAATGAAGAAGTCGCTTGCACTTGCTGCAGCAACTTCGCTTGCACTTGGTATTACTGGAATTACAGCGCCATCGTCACAAGCTGTCAGCCAGACAATTCAGGTCTATATTTCTGCAGATACAAATATTCAAGATCTTTGGGTTAAGTCACTAGTGCCAGCATTCAAGCTCGCATATCCAGGCTATGACGTCAAAGTAACTTTCGATCTACACGGTGACCACGATGCACAAGAGACAGCAAAGATCACAGCCGCAGCGGTTCTACATAAAGATCCAGGCGTCGACCTTATCGATGGCGGTTTTGTAACGACTCTTGGCGCTGCAGGACTTCTTTACCGTCCAAATGCAGGATTGCTTCCAAACATCAAAGATGTAAATCGCGCAGTACTCACCGCAGGTAAGGGTGGAATCCCATACCGCGGATCTTCAGTTTTGCTTGCATACAACTCAACAAACGTGACCACTCCTCCTGCAACACTTGATGCGCTCCTGACTTGGATCAAGGCTCACCCAGGAAAGTTCACATATAACGCACCAAGCGGTGGCGGAAGTGGTTACTCCTTCGTTCAGACTGTTGTTGATAAATATCTTTCAGCCGCTGACCGGAACACACTTGTCCAGCAGGCTGCTCCTGACCTAGAGACAAAATGGACTGACGGCCTTGAAACTCTTCGTCAATTGAATAAGTACACATATGGCCAGAACGGCACATATCCAGCAAACAATGCTGAAACTCTGAAGGATCTTGCAACAGGGTTAGTAGATATGGGAACAGTATGGTCTGATCAATTTGCTTCAGCGCTGAAGGCTGGCACCATGCCTGCCAATATCAAGGTCGCTCAGATTAGCAATCCATCATTGACTGGTGGAGCCTCATATCTTGGTATTCCAAATAGCTCAACCAACAAAGTTGGCGCTCGCCTTCTTGCAAACTGGGTTCTTTCACCAGCAGCCCAAAACTTGATCGTAAGCGGCACACTTAATGGCTTCCCAGTAATTCCATTGAGCAAGCTCGATGCAACTGCTACGGCTGCCTTCAAGGGTGTGGATATCCAGAACCTACGTCCTGGCTACCTCAGCGCCAACGCAAACGACCTCAAGAGCAAGTGGGCTTCAACAGTCCCTGGCAAGTAATTCCGATATCGCAATTAATTTGTGAGATCGCGTAAATCAACTTCCACGAAGAGAGGGTTCCTTGTCCGAAAGGACGAGGGGCCTTCTCTTCTTGGCTTGGCATTTTCTATTCCGCCGCTTTTGCTCGTACTCATATTTGTTGGTTTGCCGATCCTGATTGGCCTCACTTTTAGTCTTGGATTCACTTCAGGCCCTAACCGTGTCGTCTCACTTATCGGGCAACAGATCCACAAGAAGAATCATTGGTGGGGGACCTTCGCTGCCTACAGCGACGTCATACACGACAGTCGATTTTTAGGCGACCTCGGCCTCACTCTCTTCGTAACAATTCTTTCAACAATCCTCGTAATTCTACTTTCGTTGTCGATAGCGCTCTATCAACGTTTGATAGGCGGCAAGAAATCTTCGTTGCTCGTCACACTCTCGATCATTCCCCTGTTTGTCCCCGTTGTGATCTCTGCTTGGGCGATTCACACTTTCTACGGCGGCGATGGCTTTATGCGATCTTTCTTCTCTCAATTTGGAATCAATTTCCCAACCCTCACCTCAACGCCTTCAGCCATAGTGATCGGGACTGTTTGGACATCCTTACCTTTTGCTATTTTGATGATCAGTTCAGGATTACAAGGTATCCCTGATGCTCTTATTGAATCCGCTAAAGATTGCGGAGCCTCCCCCATCAGAGTGATTACAAACATTTTGATTCCTCTCGCAAAGACACCCATTATTATCGCAACATCCTTCACGGCGATCGGAATCCTTGGCTCATTTACGATTCCACTCTTCTTGGGTCCAAACCAGCCCACAATGCTCGGTGTTGAGATCTCAAACTTCTTCGGCTCCTATAATCGTCCGCAGCAATCTCTGGTGATGGCATTTATGGTATTTATGATCGCTTCCGGTATTGCGATTGCATACGTATGGTCGAATGTAAAAAGCGCGCGCGAGAGCGGCAGGATTTAAGAGTGAAGAGAGTATCCATCGGAAGAGTCGCGATCAATATTGGCATTCTCATTCTTGCCTTCTTCATTCTTGGACCAATCGTATGGCTTGCAGTGCATGCCTTTGCAAGCGATTGGAAGTATCCAAACCTCTATCCAAGTGGGATCTCATTTCATTGGTGGTCCAAGGTATTTTTGGATTCAGCTCTTGCCACAGCGATTCGCAACTCTCTAATAATTAGTCCAATTGTCGTGGTTATCTCGATGATAATCTGCTTGCCAGCCGCCTATGCAGCCGGTCGATTGAACTACCCGGGTCGCAAGACTTTTATGGTGGGGATCTTCTCCGCCAACTCCTTTCCAAAAATTGGTCTCTTCGCTGCGATTGCGACCCTCTATTACGCGTTGAATCTGATGGGTACATTCCTGGGAGTGGTGATCGTTCAACTCCTTGGAACGATTATCTACATGACCTGGATTCCAGCAGCAGCCTTTGCTGCCGTCCCTAGGAATTTAGAAGAGGCAGCTCGCGACGCGGGAGCTAGCAAATTCAGAGTCTTTCGAACGATAACCCTTCGATTAGCTATGCCTGGAATCTTGGTCGCCATTGTGATGTCCTTTCTTGCATCCTTTGATGAAGCCCAAGGCTCGTATCTCGTCGGTGCACCAAGTATTTATACGATGCCAACAGAGATGTATTCACTTGTTCAAAACTATCCAATTCAAGTGGCAGCTGTTTTCTCAATTTTGCTCGCGATCCCATCTGTTCTGCTGCTATCCCTTGCAAGGAAACACATCATGGGTGGGCAGCTCGCAGAAGGATTCCAACTCAAATGAAAAAAGAAAGTGATGAAATGGGACTAGAACTTCGTGGATTGAAGAAGATTCTCGGTGGTCGAGTCATTATCGATGACCTTGATCTTCGTGTCGAGCAAGGCGAAATGATTTCACTCCTCGGCCCTTCTGGTTGCGGTAAAACCACAACCCTTCGGATGATCGCTGGCTTTTTGACTGCGGATGCGGGCCAGATCATGCTCGCTGGCAAGGATGTGACCCAACTAGGACCAGATAAAAGGCCGAGCGCCATGGTCTTCCAAAATTATGCGCTTTGGCCACATATGAGCGCAGCAAAGAATGTGGCATACCCGCTAAAAATCAAAGGGTTGAGCAAGGTTGAGATTAACGAGAAAGTTGAGGCGGCCCTTGAACTCGTCAAACTCCTCCATCATAAAGATTCACGACCAGGCCAGATTTCCGGTGGCGAGCAGCAACGTGTTGCCTTGGCTCGCGCGCTAGTACAGGAGCCAGATGTTCTTCTTCTGGATGAACCTTTGAGCAATTTAGATGCGAAACTTCGAGAAAAGGTTCGCGAAGATATCCGCGAACTACAACGTCGCCTAGGAATTACTACAGTGATCGTTACACATGATCAAGAAGAAGCGCTATCGATCTCTGATCGAGTAGCGGTCATGAACTCAGGTCGTATCGAACAATTCTCTAGTCCTCAAGATTTATACCGCCATCCAGCTACAGAGTATGTCGCTACCTTTATCGGCTCTCTCAATAGATTCGAAGGAGAGCTAGTTGATGGTCAGATTCGCTCTGGCGAGGGAATAGTAGGGATTCGCCCCGAAGATCTCGTCATCGCTCAAAACTATATCGAGGGATCGCATCAGGGGACTGTTGAGCTGGTGATTCCTCGCGGTCATTTCTATGAAATCGTTGTGCGTAGACATGATGGGCTCTTCCGGGCATTCATGAATGAGAACGTGCCGGCGTTAGGCGAGAGTGTGCATGTGGGCATAAAGAAATCGCTTCGCTATCACAATGGGAAACTTGTAGCCTAAGAATATGACTCGCCCGCTAATAACCGCGCACCGTGGCGATAGCTCTCGTTTCCGAGAAAATACTTTGGTCGCGATTAAATCAGCGATCGACTCGGGAGCAGATATCGTTGAAATAGATATCCGAGAGAGCAAGGATGGCGAAGTTGTTGTTCTGCATGATCGCACCCTCACTCGTCTGTGGGGATACGAAAGTGAAGTCAACGCACTTACTCTTGATGAAGTAACTTCTCTTGGATTTGGTTCAAATCGAGTCCCGACTCTCAAGCAAACCCTTGAACTGTTTGTTGATAGACCGTCGATGCTGATGATCGATATGGATACTTCAGAGCATGCAGAATCCGCACTTAAAGTGGTTAAAGATTCACCGCTCTCCTCCGAAAGCATTATCTGGTGCGGTGATGTAGAGGCAATGCGCGTGATCAGAAAGGGTTCGCCAGAGGCACGAATTTGGTTCCCATGGAACCAGCCTGAGATGCCAACTCTGGATCTGATTAAAGATGTGAGACCCGAATACATCAACTCTCACTACTCGTACTGGAATCGTGAGAAAGTTGCTCATGTCCATTCTCTTGGTTTGAAAACTTCAGCATGGACGATCGATGATGCACCAACTTTGCGATGGGCGAAAGAAATTGGGATTGATTCAGTTACAAGCAATCAACTCAATCTCACAAAGGAAATCTTCGCCGAACATGGTGAGATAGATCCACTGGACCTTGCGAGGGCATCTGAGTTATGTAACTCCATTGCGCAGTGGGCACTCATGGTTTGTCAGATGATGGAGCCAGGAAAAATTCTCACAAAGGTTAATCCAGCAGACCTTGTGACAGAGGTCGATATCTTTATTGAGCATCATGCCCGTGAGATGATTCTGGCGAACTTTCCGACGCACAATATAGTGGGCGAAGAATTTGGTGGAGAATTTGATGGCGAACGACCTACCTGGTACATAGACCCCGTTGATGGAACAACAAACTTTGCAAATCGAACCCCATGGAGTTCATTTTCGCTAGCGCTCGCTGTGGGCCGTGATCCGTTGGTGGCAGCAACGATTGATCCGTGGCGAAATAAGGTTTTTACAGCTGTCAAAAATGGTGGAGCTGCGATTAATGGCGTACCTCTCGTGGCGGTAGAAGTTTCGACCTCAGAGAGCCCGCTTCACGGGCGAGTAGTGCTTACTGAACTCGCAGGATCCAGGCCATGGAGCGGTTTGATTAAGATGCTTGATGCCCTCAATGAGAACTACTGCACGATGCGGATTATGGGGGCGGGCACTTTGACCCTTACCTCGGTTGCCGCCAATTACGGAGTTGGCGCTGTGGTGCATAGTTTCAGCCCAATCGATCATCTAGCGGCAGCGCTCATCGGAAAAGAAGCAGGATGCATCGTCCTCAATGAAGCAGGCGAGGAAGATCTCTTTCCATTGACTGGCGGCATGCTGATTGTTCAGCCATTTGCGCGTGAGGCGCTTTACAGTCTCTGGTCGGAGTCGATTACTCGAGCGTAATTCGAAGTGCCTCCTTCAAAAAGATAGGATTGGCGCATGAGCCTGCTCGCTGACCGTTATGCATCGGCTGCGATGCGCGCAATATTTAGCCCCGAACAGAAGATCATCGCAGAGCGCCGCCTCTGGATCGCTGTGATGAAGGCGCAATCACATCTCGGTCATACGATTGATGCGAAAGTCATTGCAGATTATGAAGCTGTGATCTCAAAGGTAGAACTCGCATCTATTGATGCTCGTGAAAAACTTACCCGCCACGATGTGAAAGCACGTATCGAAGAGTTCAACGCACTCGCCGGCCACGAATCAATCCATGCTGGTATGACTTCTCGCGACCTCACTGAAAATATTGAGGCGATGCAGATTCGCGATGGATTACTTCTTGTACGCGATCGAGTTGTTGCAGCCCTCGCGCTTCTCGGCATTCGCGCAACCGAATATATTGATCAACCTATCGCCGGTCGTTCTCATAATGTTCCTGCCCAAGTAACAACTTTAGGAAAACGTTTTGCATCGGCCGCGGAAGAGCTCCTCTTTGCATATGAGCGTCTCGATAATTTAATTTCACGATATCCGATTCGCGGTATCAAAGGTCCAGTAGGCACCGCGCAAGATTCCGTTGATCTACTCGGTTCTGCCGCATCGCATGCTCAGCTCGAACAAGAGGTCGCTGCTTACCTTGGGTTCGAACGCGTCTTGGATTCAACCGGCCAGATCTACCCACGCTCTTTTGATTTTGATGTCGTTGCAACCTTGGTTCAAATTGCTGCATCGCCCTCATCGTTGGCGACGTCGATTCGCCTGATGGCCGGTGCCGAGCTCGTCACTGAAGGATTTAAAGCTGGCCAAGTTGGATCGTCAGCTATGCCGCACAAGATGAATACTCGCTCTTGCGAACGCGTCAATGGACTAGCGGTCATCTTGCGTGGCTATGCATCAATGGTCGGTGAACTCTCTGGCGACCAATGGAACGAGGGCGATGTCTCTTGCAGTGTGGTTCGTCGCGTGGCACTGCCTGATGCTTTCTATGCAATTGATGGATTGATTGAAACCTTCTTGACCGTTCTCACAGAGTTTGGCGCCTTCCCTGATGTGATCGCTGCTGAACTCAATCGATATCTGCCATTTCTTGCGACAACGAAAATCTTGATGGCATCAGTCAAAGCTGGGGTCGGTCGTGAGGAAGCGCATGAAGTTATTAAGGAACATGCCGTTGCTGCAGCACTCGGAATTCGCGCCGGCAAGCCAAATACCATGATCGATGCGATCGCTGCAGATTCAAGAATTCCATTGAACAAAAGTGAGCTTGAATATCTCTTACAGACACCGCTTGAATTCACTGGCGATGCACATGCACAGACAGTGCGAGTTGCAGATCGCATCGCGGCGATCACTTCCGCACATCCTGCCGCAGCGCAGTACCGGCCTGGATCTATTCGCTAATGCTTGAGATTGCAGGATGGAACCACCTGCGCTCTGGCAAAGTGCGCGATCTTTACACCAATGATTCTGGTCATTTGCTCATCGTTGCCTCTGATCGAATTTCCGCCTTTGATTACATTCTGCCGACAGAGATTCCGCAGAAGGGCGTATTGCTTACTCAGTTATCACTCTTCTGGTTTGATTTCTTAAAAGATCTCGTACCGAATCATATTATTTCAACTGACGTCCCAGATAATGTTCCAGGACGAGCAGTTATTGTGAAGCCATTGAAAATGTTTGCGATTGAATGTGTTGCGCGTGGTTACATAACTGGCAGTGGTTGGGTTGAGTATCAGAAGTCGCAATCGATCTGTGGAATCTTGCTCCCAGAAGGTCTGAAAGATGGCGATAGGTTACCCGAGCCAATCTTCACGCCAGCGACGAAGGCAGAGATGGGCGACCACGACGAAAATATCGATTTCGTCCGAGCCTCTGAAATTGTTGGATATGCCGCGGCAGAGCGACTTCGCGAGCTAACGCTCCAGCTTTACACCCGCGCACATGATTACGCGGCAACTCGGGGAATTATTCTCGCCGATACGAAGTTTGAGTTCGGAATCGATGAAGAGGGTAATATCTGCTTAGGCGATGAGGCCTTAACTCCAGACTCATCTCGTTTCTGGGATGCGACCTCCCGAACATCCTTCGATAAGCAGTTTGTTCGTGATTGGTTACTGAACTCTGGTTGGGATCGCGAAAGCACTCCTCCTGCACTCCCCGATGATGTTGTTGCAAAGACGCAAGAGCGTTACAACTCAGCTTTTACGCTGCTCACTGGAAAGGCGCTGTAAATGGGAAAGATCGTCGTCGAAGTTATGTTGAAGCCAGAGATCTTGGATCCTCAGGGTCAAGCCGTCGGAAATGCACTCCCACGCCTTGGCTTCACCTTCGCCCAAGCAGTCCGCCAAGGAAAGCGCTTTGAAATTGAAGTTGCCGGTGAACCGACCCCCTCAATGCTCGCCGATGTTGAGAAGGCGGCCGAGGAGTTCCTTGCGAACACCGTTATTGAAACCTTTGTTGTAAAGGTTGAGAAGTAATGCGGGTAGGAGTCGTCACCTTTCCCGGAACCCTTGATGATCGCGATGCAGCTCGCGCTGTGGAGTATGCAGGCGCAGAGGCGGTATCGCTCTGGCACGGAAGTGATGATCTCAAGCATGTCGATGCGGTAGTACTTCCTGGTGGGTTTTCCTATGGTGATTACCTACGTTGTGGCGCGATATCGGCAAAAGCACCGATCATGAAATCGATCATCATCGCTGCAGAGCATGGTTTCCCAGTTCTTGGAATTTGCAATGGATTTCAAGTCTTAGCTGAAGCACATTTATTGCCTGGGGCGCTGACTCGAAATGCCGATATGCATTTTCTCTGCACTGACCAGACTCTTAAAATTGAAAACAACAAAACAATGTGGACGAATGGTTTTGAGATCGGCCAAGAGATTGTTATTCCTATGAAAAATGCTGAAGGAAACTTCAACTGTGATGATGCAACGCTTCATGAGCTTGAGTCTGAGGGTCGAGTTATTGCGCGCTATGTAGGTGTTAATCCAAATGGTTCGCGTGATGCGATCGCTGGCATTACAAATAAGCGCGGAAATGTGGTCGGATTGATGCCGCATCCAGAACACGCAATCGATCTTTTAACCGGCCCAAGTAAAGATGGACTCACTTTCTTTACCTCAGTCTTACATTCAATGATTGCAGGGGTGAAGTAATGGCGCTCGATACCGTCTCACACGCATCTTCGACACCAGATTTCGAACTACCTTTTGAACAACTTGGTTTAAAGGCTGATGAATACGAGAAGATCAAAGGCATCTTGGGTCGTCGCCCAACTGGATCCGAGCTCGCCATGTATTCAGTGATGTGGTCTGAGCATTGCTCGTATAAATCCTCGAAGGTTCACTTAAAACAATTTGGCGAGAAGGCCCCACAATCTGATGCCCTTCTCGTTGGTATCGGTGAGAACGCTGGCGTCGTAGATATCGGCCAAGGTTATGCCGTGACATTCAAGGCTGAATCACATAACCACCCATCCTTTGTTGAGCCATACCAAGGCGCAGCGACCGGAGTCGGCGGCATCGTCCGAGATATTTTGACGATGGGTGCACGTCCTATCGCCGTTATGGATCCACTTCGATTTGGTGCGGCAGATGCACCAGATACAAAGCGGGTATTACCAGGGGTTGTGGCAGGTATCGGTGGCTACGGAAATTGCCTTGGATTGCCAAATATCGGTGGCGAGATTGTCTTTGATGAGACATATGCAGGAAACCCATTGGTCAACGCATTATGCGTGGGCGTCATGCGTCACGAAGATATCAAACTTGCCCAAGCACACGGTGCTGGCAACTTAGTAGTGCTCTTTGGTGCAAAGACCGGCGGCGATGGAATCGGTGGCGCTTCGATTCTTGCATCCGAAACATTTAATACATCCAAGCCAACGAAGCGACCAGCGGTGCAAGTTGGTGATCCCTTCGCTGAAAAAGTTCTCATCGAATGCTCGCTTGAAATTTTCGCAGAGGACCTCGTTGTTGGTATTCAAGATCTCGGTGCAGCCGGTATCTCTTGTGCAACATCTGAGCTCGCCTCTGCCGGTACCGGTGGAATGAATGTTCAGCTTGAGAAGGTACAGCTTCGCGATCCATCACTATCGCCAGAAGAGATCTTGATGTCTGAATCTCAAGAGCGTATGTGTGCGATCATCGAACCAAGCAAGCTTGCTCGGTTTATGGCAATCTGTCGTAAGTGGGATGTCACTGCGACAGTGATCGGTGAAGTTACTTCAGGTGAGCGACTCCATATTACTTTCAATGGCGAGTTGATTGTTGATGTTCCTCCTCGCACCGTTGCACACGATGGTCCGGTCCTCACTCGCCCTATGTCTCGTCCTGAATATTTGGATTCACTCAAGAGCGTGGTGCTCGAGAGTATTGAAACTCCCGAGACAATAAAGGCTGCGGTTTTGAAATTGATCGCCGCCCCGAACATCGCTGATAAATCATGGGTGACCAAGCAATACGATCGATATGTTCAAGGCAACTCGATTCTCACTCAGCCTGAAGATTCGGGAATGATCCGTATCGATGAGCAAACTCATCTCGGCATAGCTATTTCCACTGATGCGAACGCACGCTGGAGTTACCTCGATCCATATAACGGTGTGAAATTAGCGCTTCTTGAATCCTGCCGAAATATCGCAACATCGGGAGCAAAACCACTTGCTATTACAAATTGTCTCAACTTCGGCTCTCCCGAAGATCCAGGAGTCATGTGGACATTTGCCGAGACCGTTCGCGGCCTCGCTGATATCTGCTTAGAGATGGGCCTACCGGTCACTGGTGGCAACGTCTCCTTCTATAACCAAACTGGCAAGGTAGCAATTCTGCCAACACCTGTTGTGGGAGTTCTTGGTGTTATCCAAGATGTGCGGACTCGTACATCTATCTCATTCAACGAATCCGGCTTGGAGCTATTCCAGCTCGGGAACACTGACGATAACTTCAGCGGATCTGAGTGGGCTCACCTGCATGGTCAGATGGGTGATCGCGCACCACATCCTGATGTCGATCACGAGACTCGGTTGGTCAAACTCCTTCTTGAGGCGCAAGGTCTCTTTGTTGCCGCACACGACATTAGCAATGGTGGATTTGCTGCGACGATCTCTGAAATGGTTTTGAAGAGCAACGTTGGAGCAGATATTGAATTGCCAGCTGAATATATTCCTGGCGGTGTTACTGCGGGATTATTCGCGGAGACGCCAGGTCGTGTTGTAGTCGCGGTAAAGAGTGAAGATGTTGCAGCACTCCAGAAGTTAGCGGATGAGCAGTGCATCCCGATGCACAAGGTCGGCACTACTGGTGGCGATCTCCTCTCTATCAATGGTGCATCAATCCCACTCACTGAACTTCGCGCTGCATTCACCGAGACCTTCCCTAAGCTCTTCGGTTAATTCAGAGTTCGCCAGCATGAGAGATCCAGTGATCATGGCAAAGGTGAAGGAGATCTTGCTCGCGCTCTCGATCGCCGAACCTGGCCATGCTGTTGAAGTGCGGATACCTCCATATTCGGCGATTCAGTGCGGCACCGGCCCCAAGCACACGCGTGGTACACCGCCTAATGTCGTCGAAATGAATGCTGATGCTCTCTTTCGACTCGCATCAGGCAAATTGTCCTGGGAGTCCGGGGTTTCAACTGGTGAGATCCACGCCTCGGGTGAGCGTTCTGACTTATCGGTACTCTTTCAAAAGATTAGGATCTCCTCATGAGCCGCCGCCCCGATGGACGTTTGACCCACGAACTCTTTAGTGAAGAGCACCTGCCTCAAGATGAATGCGGTGTATTTGGCGTATGGGCACCAGATGAAGAGGTTGCAAAGCTCACTTTTTATGGCCTTTATGCACTGCAACATCGCGGACAAGAATCTGCCGGAATCGCCACATCAGATGGCGAACGAATCTTCGTCTACAAAGATATGGGTCTTGTCTCACAAGTCTTTACAGAAAATGATCTTGCAACACTCACCGGAAATCTTGCAGTTGGCCATTGTCGCTACAGCACGACCGGTTCATCAAACTGGAATAACGCTCAACCAACTCTTCGCGCAACAAATCACGGAACCCTCGCATTGGCGCATAATGGAAACCTTACAAACACCGGCGACCTAGCCGAGTATCTCGAGAAGAACGTTCCTGGTCACAAGGATCACGGCAATCACGCAACAACTGATACCGAGATTATGACCGCCCTTATTGCTGCTCAAGAAGGCGAATCCTTCGAACATGCCGCGATGAAAGTTTTGCCTATGTTGCGCGGCGCTTTCTCGTTGGTCTTCATGGATGAGCACACGCTTTATGCAGCACGCGATGCACATGGGGTAAGGCCACTTGTGCTCGGAAAATTAGAACATGGCTGGGTCTTCGCATCTGAGACCGCAGCACTCGACATCGTTGGTGCATCATTTGTTCGCGAAATCGAGCCGGGTGAATTTGTCGCCGTTGATGGCGACGGACTTCGGAGTTATCGCTGGGCACCAGCAACTCCTAAAGGTTGCATCTTCGAATATGTTTATCTAGCACGGCCCGATACAACGATCGCCGGTCGCAATGTTCATACAACTCGTGTTGCAGTCGGTGAGCGCCTAGCGATGGAACACCCCGTTGAGGCAGATCTTGTTATCCCGGTCCCAGAGTCAGGAACCCCTGCTGCCGTTGGCTATGCACGTGCATCAGGAATCCCCTATGGATCTGGACTCGTGAAGAACTCTTATGTTGGCCGGACCTTTATTCAACCAAGTCAGACGATTCGCCAGCTCGGAATCCGTTTAAAACTCAATCCACTTCGCGAAATTATCGAAGGTAAGAAGATCGTCGTCGTCGATGACTCGATCGTGCGCGGTAATACCCAGCGAGCATTGATTCGTATGTTGCGAGAAGCGGGCGCACTCGAGATCCACGTACGTATCTCTAGTCCACCAGTGAAATGGCCCTGCTTTTATGGGATTGATTTCGCCTCCCGTGCCGAGCTCATTGCATCTGGGTTAGAGATCGATGAGATTCGCCGATCTATTGGCGCAGACTCACTTGGCTACGTCTCACTCGAGGGATTAGTTGAGGCGACCACAATTGCCGAATCAAAACTCTGTACTGCTTGCTTTACGGGAAGTTATCCCATTGAAGTTCCAGCGGATATATCCAATGGAAAGAATTTGCTAGAGATTGTGAATCGTTACGAGTGAGCACTTACGCAGAAGCCGGTGTAGATATCGATGCGGGAGACCGCGCTGTTGAATTAATGAAGGAACATCTTAAGCGAGCACGCCGTCCGGAAGTTGTGGGTGATATCGGTGGCTTCGCAGGTCTCTTTGATGTATCAGCCCTGAAAGATATGAAGCGACCACTTCTTGCTACATCTACTGATGGCGTTGGTACTAAGACTGAGATTGCACGAGCACTCGGCAAGTACGACACGATCGGTGAAGATCTTGTCGCAATGGTTGTTGATGATCTTGTTGTCTGTGGCGCTGAACCACTCTTCATGACCGATTACATCGCCGTTGGAAAAGTTATTCCAGAGAGAATCGCTGAGATTGTAAAAGGAATTGCAATCGGCGCCGCGAAAGCTGGAGTAGCGCTCGTCGGTGGCGAGACTGCAGAGCATCCTGGACTTCTCGAAGAAGATGAATTTGATATCGCAGGAGCTGCAACTGGCGCTGTCGATGCCGAGCTTTTGCTTGGTGCTGAGAAAGTTCGTAAGGGTGACCTCATTATTGCGATGCCAGCAAGCGGTTTCCATGCGAATGGCTACTCACTCGTTCGACACATTGTCGCGACTCAAAAGATTTCGCTTGATACCCATATCGAAGAGCTCGGCAAGAGCGTGGGTGAAGTTCTCCTGACACCAACTGAGATCTACTCACTCGATTGCTTGGCGCTCTATAAGGCGATGCAGGGATCACTCCACGGCTTTAGCCACATCACCGGTGGCGGGATCGCCGAAAATACCGCTCGAGTCATGCCGGATCACCTCATGGCGAGCTATGACCGGGGGACCTGGGTACTGCCTGTGGAGGTCGAGTACCTAGCCAAGGCTGGCGGCGTCCCACAGAGTGATATGGAGCGGACCTGGAACTGCGGCATCGGAATGAGCGCGATTTTGGCCCCCGAAGAGGCCGATCGGGCCCTGCGCACGCTCGCAGCCCGGGGAATGAAAGCCTGGGTCGCCGGCGTTATTGAGGATAGGACCGGTTCAGTGGGTGCTGCTTTGGTGGGGAACTACCAACTCCGATAATCTACGCCTCTGACGAATTTTGATATCAGTAAGGGGGTCTCACTATGGGTCGAGGCCGTGCGAAAGCTAAGCAGACTAAAGTCGCAAGAGATCTTAAGTACAACGGTCAAGAGATGGATCTTGAACGTCTTGCTAAAGAGCTCCATGGCGAAATTGATACAGACAACCAGAACGATGATGACCCGTTCGCAGAGGGCAACTACATCCGTCGTGCATAAGTTCGCATAACGAATCGCTATGCGTCCAACTCCGTATGTAGCATCACTTCGTATCTACGAACCGATCGATGCCTTTGCGCCGGTAGATCAACTGCGTTGGGAATCTATTCCCATGACAGCACTCACTGGTCGTGAAGAGCAGATCCGTGCGTTGCGTCGAACGATATTCACTGAGCCACCCGTTCTTCAGGCAGATGGTGCACACATCCTTGAATTCGAAGGTAAGCGTTATGTCGCACCGTGGTCAACTGCTACGCGTTGTTGGGCAGCCTTAGAAACTTTTAAAGATTCATTGCCAGCGCCACTCGCAAAATTCTTTCTACCTGAATCCGTAGAAGAAGCGATCACTGTAAATGTTGAACGCGAAGGACTTGATGAGAAAGTCCCACACATTATTACTGAGACGTGGATGATCCCACCTCGCTGGTTCTCACTCTTCTCAACGGATGAACGACTCCGCGGTAGCGCAGAAGATGGTGCATACACAGTGATGCGCACATCTGTCGCAAATGCAAAGCAGCGTTGCATGTATACCCACCAAGCCGTTCTCGCTTCATTTGGAAATGGGCCGATCGAGCAAGAGATCGCGGATTTGTTGGAGTGGCTGTCGATGTTCCACGCCGACTCCATTGTCGAATGTGATTACGGCGGCCTCGCCGACTATTTAGAACAGGCGTTGATCGCAAATGGCGAGCCAGGGTTAGAGGCTGATACCTCAATCGAGGATATTCATTTATCTCTTGCCGGGTTATCCCAAGGTGATGGCGCGATGGCTGGTCAGGGCTACGAACGGCTCGTTTCTCGTTGGCGCCGCGTAGCGGCCTTCGAACAAGCTATGTAGCACGCGTAATTTCCACTTTTTCGAATATTTCCAAAGGTTTCTCTTCTCTTTTCATCTTCTGCAGGGAATACTCCTCTCATAACGGACGATTCGGACACGGCAAAGGCGCTGTGTGAATCACGAACAAAGAGTGAGGAGGCAGCCTATGAGTGACCAGATTCCGGCACAAGAAGTTTTGCTGACACCAGCAGAGGTAGCCGCACTCTTTCGCGTCGATCCAAAAACGGTTACGCGTTGGGCGAAGGCTGGAAAGCTCACCTCGATTCGAACACTTGGTGGCCATCGTCGATATAAAGAATCCGAAGTGAAAGCGCTGCTCAACAAGATTAACGCCCAGTAGCTCAATTCTCAGCGGTCTTATCTCACTATGAAAATCTCCCACACCCAAGACCTCATTCTCTTAGTCGCTTCATTTATTGTGGTTGGCTCCCTCACTCCGCTCATGCGCAGGATTGCGATCAAGCATCAGGTGATGGACGCACCAATCACTTCACATAAAACACATAAAGAGCCAGTCCCATACTTGGGCGGGGTTGGAATCATTCTCGGAATATTCATCATCACATTTGGATCGCTTCTCATCAAAGCTTCGCCAAGTAAGAATTATTTGCTCGGTTTATCTGTACTTGGCCCAGCTCTCGTTTTAGGGGCAATCGGCCTGTGGGATGACATAAAGAATTTGCCGCCAATTCCACGATTCGTTGCACAAACCGTCGCAGGACTCTTCACATCAGCACTCTTGATCTCATCAAGTACGGTCGGCACCCCGACTGGATCAAAAATTATCGATGCCATCATTACAACGCTATGGATAGTCGGAATATGTAACTCAATTAATTTCTTCGATAATCTCGATGGTGGCGCAGCTGGAACAGTCGCAATTTCATCAATAGGACTTACGATTTTAGGAATCAATGGCGAACAATATTTAGTGGCTGGTCTCGCTGCAGTGACTGCGGGTGCAACGATTGGGTTTCTACTGTGGAATAAGAGCCCTGCCCGCATCTACATGGGTGATGCAGGCGCGCTCTTTCTTGGGATCCTGATTGCGACACTTACAATCCGACTTCATCCGAGCGCCCAGACGAAGTGGACATCTTTTGCCACGCCGGTATTGTTGATCGCAGTACCAATACTTGATACATCGGTTGCCGTACTCTCGCGCCTTCGTAGAAGAATCTCGCCCTTCCAAGGTGGACGTGATCACTTAAGCCATCGATTGATTCGGGCCGGAATGGCTCGACCTATCGCCGCTATTACTTTGTGGGTTTTATCGGGGATCTTTGCATTCTGCGCAGTATTGATCCCAATGACAAATAAGTCGGTCGAGCAATATGTGACTGGGTTTGCTGGTTTGGCATGGGTTGGACTCTTTGTATTTTTCATCCGAACTGCGGATGCAGAGTAACCTTCGAGTCATGAGAAAAGAGAACCAGGTCGAATTCACGATCTGGTTGCGCGAACGCGAACGTGCGTTATTAAGAGCCGCACGTACCATCGTCTTTGACAGTCAAAATGCAGAAGATGTGCTCCAGGAAGCGCTAGCTGATGTTTACTTACGTTGGAACAAAGTAAAAGAGCATGAGAATCCTGAGGCCTATGTTATTCGTGTCATGGTTTCAAAACATGCAGATATGCGCCGGAAATGGCTTCGTAAACAGTACGAAAGCGAAACTCCATGGGAGCTTGCAGAGGACGTTCGGAACATCGCCGATCAATCTGATGACGTGATTCAGAGATTGTTGGTTCAATCGGCACTTAAAACTCTAACAGCAGCCCAACGAGCTGTTTTGGTGCTGGTTTATGAGCATGGTTTAGTACTTAGGGAAGTTGCAGATATCTTAAAGATTCCAATGGGAACTGTCGGATCTCATCTGGCACGAGGGAAAGCGGCGGTTGCGGCGCATTTAGAACTCATTCCTGAATTTGAAAAGTCAATTAAAAAGTCACTTCCTCCACTTTTGAAAGAAAAAAACGTAGAGAATTTCGAATCCACCATAGTTGAAATGGTTTATGGAGAGGTGGTGATTGAAGAGTGAATGATATTGACGCAATAATCAGTCACGAGATCAAGATGATCGGCAGAGGTGAATATTCTGGAAGAGATTTGGTTTCTTCTGTTTTTAACGTGATACGAGGCCGGCGTATTCGCAGAGCAATAATAATTTCTCTCATCCTCGCTCTCTCCTCTATGACAGCCATTGGTATTTTCACTCTCGGCAGATTTGTAAGTCAGCACAATTTTGCAGCCAAGAATACGGGTAATAGTGGAGCAATTGGTTCGGGAGATACTCATGCTTTGCAACCAAATCTGATCGATCACCTAATTTCTGATTATCCCGTAACTTGGGAACAGAGCGTTGGCGACCTAACTGCCATTTCTAAGGCCGGAGGAATCGGAGACACACTCGGTGGCCTGACTTCTGTTGGGCTTAAAGTTACGTGGCAGGTTTGTTCGACAGGTGCTTGCCCTACATCCTGGATTTTAAATGTAAAGAACAACACTGGCGATATCGTGACGGCAAATCCCGCACTGATGATTTTTGTTAATCATGAGCCGCTCGTGAGTTCCTCTAGACCAGTCACTGTTACCCCCGGAAATTCGGCACTACTCGTTTACACTTTCCCAGAGTTCACGCAAGGGCTTACTGTTGGCTCTAATTCGACCTGGCAGTGGAATTGGTTCTTAACCCCTGCACACTAGAAGTCATAAGCTAGTGATGAGAGATTGTGGAGAGTAAACGATGTTCGCAAAAAAGGTCCGAAAATTCCTTGCCACATCAATTACGCTATTTGTAACAGTATTCACGTTCAACTTGGCTCCGCTGGCGGCAAATGCAGCTATTAGTTTGCCAGCTGGTTCTTTTCAACCTTGCTCAGCTTCTCTTACTAATTACTGCATCGAAAGTGTCAGTGTGACGAAGAGTGGACAAAAACCGATTGTTCTTCTTTGGACTCCTGCAGGGAGTGCAGGTACAGCTGCTGGAATATCGACTGGAGTGGTAGCCGGAAAATCGATATTGCCAGGCCGATGGACGGCTGTAGGGGCATTTGATTCCAATAATTATGATGGAATTTATATCGACGCCAAAGCAGCAAACTCGTTTGTTCCGTGGGTGTATGTGGATGCCCAACCGACACTTTCTACGGGCAGGTCGGTGCATCTTGCTGCGCGAGATGCGAGTCCAAACTATGCAGTTAATTTAGATTCAGAGACCTCAATTGATATAAAACTTCATATCGGTGACATTAAAACTGGCGTGACATTCGGAGTTGGCGCAGATGCAACTCTTGATATCGGCACTGCATCAGGTTATTCGACCGCTGAAATTTCTGGTTATCCCGTAAGCGTTCCGCTTGCAAAGTCGACCAAGGATTGTGTGGGTGACTCAGGCGTTGCCGTCGCGTTAGTAACAGAATTTCAATCTGTGATCGTGCCCTCGAATGATCCATTTGGTTTCAGCGTCGACGGCTTGAGCGGTAAGTTGTATGTGGGCTCAAATGGGATTTGTAACTTTTCAACTCCAGTGTGGAATCCCGATACAAAAGCCTTCAGATATTCCGCCTCCGGACCCAAATTTGCTCCGGATGGCACAACGGTGAATAAGGGTTTTTATCATGCCGTGATTTCTTATGCTGATGCTTTGGCACTTTGGGGGCTAAAAAATCCCGCGGACGCAGCCTCAGCACTTGTGGTCTCAATTTCAACTTCCGCCGGTGGTTCGGTGGCAGCGACGAAATCTGTCTCGGCTAGAAACGGGCTCATCATCATCGACGTCTCAGGGTTTAATTTCCCAGACCCTTTGTTGGATATCACGTTAAATCCTAATTACAACATGAGCTCATCATCAGTCAGCAATCCGATGGTCACTGGAGCTCCAAAGCCCACCCCGACCCCCACCCCGAAACCGACTCTGAGCGTGGCGAAAAAGACGACTATCACCTGCATTAAAGGCGTGGTCACGAAGAAAATAACGTCCGTCTCCCCGGTCTGCCCCGCCGGATTCAAGAAAAAGTAGGGCATCCCTGCCCTATGCGGTTTCGAGGCGCCTTGACCATATAAAGGGCAATCCGACCCTCGTCGGTGCATAAATTTGACCATAAAATACGGTACATAGAACAAGTAGCCAATTTCGGTTACATCCTGAAACTCTTTAGGGAGAACTACGTGCGCACTTCACTCATTGCGCGGGGATCAATCCTCGCTCTCCTAGCTGGATTATTTGTCGGAAGCGCGTTGCCTTCGCATGCAGCAACACTTCGAGTGCCGAAGACTGCCTTTGCAGCCTGCGCACAGATCAATGGCATATATTGCGTTGAGTCAGTACTCCTTAAGACCGCCCAGGGACAATCCGTTCCATTGATGTGGGTTCCAAACGGGAATCCAGTACCCCAACAGCCTGCGAACGCTGGCATTTCTTTTGCACCGATGGCCGAGCTCAATGCTGCAAAGACTGTTATCGGAAACGGGTGGTGGACAGATCAGTACCAGCGCGACGTTCTCACCTCCGGAACAGCTGTTTTCATGGATGTCACTAATTTGATTGGTACAGGAAGTTTTCCTGTACAAGGAGCGAAATACGACTCAGTTAAGAAAACTTTTGACACTACCCGCCCAACAGATAGCTGGACAGCGCCAGTAACATGCTTTGATCCAGTGACAAAAATTTCAACCCCGGGTGTTGCGTGGACTAGTTGCTTCAAGAGCGCACTTGTCATTATTAAAGATGGCGAAGTCAAGATGGAATTTGACTACACAGACGCAACAAAAGGCGCGTCCGAGTCGAAGCGTTTCGCCACCGAAACATTTGTGGATCTAAAAGATCTTGCTAACACTCAACAGCAACCAGATTTTGGCGCAAAGTACGATCCTGTTGCAAAGACATTCTCTAAATTGGTCCCACTCGTCATTCCAATTTGGGTAACAAATAACTCCTTGATTAACGGGTGGGATGTTGCGGGGACTGTAACAACGCTCCCATCGCCTGTGGCTTCACCAGGAGCATCGGCTGCGCCTTCAGTGGCCGCCAGCCCAACAGCAAGCGCGACGGCAACACCCGCCGCATCTCCTGCAGCCACAACTTCTGCGGCGGCGACTCCAACTCCAGGTTCAACACCTGCGGCAGCGGGCCCAGGTGCTGTGCCCGGAGTGGCTCCAGCTCCATTGGCACCTAATGCATCGACAAATGTTGCACCTCCAGCAGAGGCTGGACGCGCACTTGCTGGTCACTGGACCACCCCATTGTGGAATACATTGAATCTCGGCCAACTCGGCTACGACGGTCTCTATGTTGAGGCTAAAGCGGCGAATGAGTTCAGCAATAATCTTTTTATTGATGTGCTTCCAACACTTACCGATGCGAGCAACAAAGTAAATCTCGCTTCTCAACCAGGTTCAAAGGGTTACGCGCTCAATCTTGATCCCGACATAACTATTCAAGTAAATGTTCGTACCGGAGATATGAAAACTGGCGTAACCGTTGCCGTTGGTGTTGACACGACCGTACTCACTCAGAATCGCGGGGATTACACCCTGGTGACTGTTGAGGGGTCAGCAGTCACAGTGCCTCTGGCTACCGACCCAGCAAATGACTGCTCGACTGAAACCGGCGTCGCAAAAGCAAATGTCCGCCAATTCCAAACTTTGATAATCCCACAGAACGATCAATCTGGATTTGGGATTGATGGAACGACGGGAAATCTTTATGTCGGTTCGAATGGAGTGTGTTCACTCTCGACTCCGACATGGGATGCAACGAACAAAATCTTCTCGTGGGAAGCGTCAGCACCCCATTTTGCGGCCGATGGACAGACTGTGAATCAGGGCTTCTATAAAGCTGTGATTCCATTTAAAGATGCAGCGCTGCTCTTTGGTCTGACCAACCCGGCAGATGCGACAACAGCTCTCACCGTATCACTTAGCACGCAGGCCGGTGGTACTACTTCGGCTATTTCGGTTATTTCTGCAAAAAATAACAACATCATCATTGATGTATCAGGGTTCAATTATTCTCGCCCTAAGTTGTCGATCAAACTCAAGAAAGGCTACAAGCCTTCGAAGGCAAAGATTGCATCATTGCCACAGCCTAAGGTGACTGTAACCTGTGCGCTCGGCGCATCGACTAAGAAGGTCACCGGTACCAAGCCGGTCTGTCCGAAGGGATTCAAGCAGATTGGTCCAAGAGTCTAATCCGCTCAATTAACTTATTTATTTCAAGATGAAGATGATGAAGTCGCGGAATCTGCTCGCTTTTGCTCTCGGGACAGCACTGGCGTTTAGCGGAATTATTTTTGCAAACGCGTCCACTTCAACCGATGAGTCGTGGTCAATTCCGAATGATGTGCGAGATGGCAGCACAGGTGTGCTATTCCTGGACAATTCGATAGGCAACTTGGCCTCATTTTTATTTGATAATTCGAAGAGCCAGGAAGTTGGTGTAAATCCCACGTGTACGGGTACTCAAGATCCAAGCTGCCCTCTGAGTTCGTATCACTACAGCGCGGTTATCCCCGTTTGCACAAACGCTATTTCCATAGATTGCATTTCGGAGTTTGGTGCTATCGATTCTTTGGGCAATCGGATCGGGGGAAATTTCAACCGCTATTTTCCTCCGAAGGCTGAAAATGAATACGTAGGGAACCCAACTTGGGGTTTGCCTTCGGGCACATCAGGAAGTCTTTTTACTATTCCGGGAGTAACGCATTCAGGCGGAGATCAATTTTATGTGAACGTTACTTTGTCAGGAAATGGCACCAGTTCAAGCGGATCTGGCGATTCCACTCTGAGTGGATTTTCGGCCTTTATCTCGCCCGTTCAGTTACAACCGCTAGTGGTGTGTGGAAACGCTAATTGTCCAAATGCAGGTTATGCGAATGTGGATCCGAACAGCGGTGGAAAGTATGGGTTGCAAGGTCCGGGATACGATGGCGTCCATAATTGCCGAGCTTGGTCAACTCACGAAAGCCTGTGCGCACAACGCTTTGGCTTCCCAAAGGACTTCTCATACTACTTAACCGTTAAATTAAGTCGTTCCCCTAGCGGGTGGCTACACGGCCGCATGAGCGATCCCAATATTGTAATTTCAAAAGACGGTGGGATTATTACTTTAGGTCTTCAGGGAACGCCCATCACAGTGCCGATCGTTTATGCAGCTTACTTGTATGCGGACATGCCACAGGCCCTTAAGGATGCGTATGACGTCACAACTGGTTCATTTAAAGGCGGAAGTGGAGGCGCCATGTCGAGACACTGCTGCACAAATCCATCCGATCCGAAAATTCGAAACATCACAAGCACGCCTTCATCTTCGGGCGCCTCAGGTATTTCTGAACTAAAGGCCTGGTTGCCTTACGTTGATGACAAGGCAACTGCTGCTATGTCGACTTGGTCAGTCAGAACTCTTACTTCGCAGGAACAGAATGGGTCAAATAGTTGTTTTAAAAGCGCGAGCAGCGTGACGGGAATCGTTACCACCAATTCCACCGAGTACTCGGCTGGTCCGCCAGCTTTTGAAAATAGCTCGGGGACACTTACTTATCAAGTCGCAGCACCGCACTTTATGCCATCAGGTGACGTATTTAAAGGTAATTATGATCTTGTGATGCGTTCTGACGTTGCGCGGTGTGTTTACGGATTTTCGAAAGCTCCAGTGAGTGCCTCCATCTCGGTTTCATCGGCCGATGGCTCGAATGAAGTGGCAACAACAATGCTGGGCGAAAATAATGGTTGGCTTCACCTCCGGGCATCAAACTTTGAATTCTCATCACCGACTATCAATGTAAAGCTCACGCAGGAAGTACCAGCACCAGTCGCTACACCGCCATCAGTTGAGACTCCTCAAGCGTCATCTTCGCCGGTACCTGCAGCGAAATTGCCATCACCTCAGGCTAAAAAAACCAATCCTAAAATGATAAAAATTGCTTGCATCAAAGGGAATCTGACTAGGTACGTGCTAACTACGAAGCCCATCTGCCCTCTCGGGTTTAAGAAAAAATAGTCCCTAATGAAAAAAACGCTAATAAAATTTGTAACTTTGATTGTCGTAGCCTTTACGGCGGTTGCATGGATTAACGTGAGTGCTTCGGCTAATACTCTCTCAGAACCGTTTGCAGCCCCTAACTCAACTGAGATTGGGTATCAATCCGTTCTCTTCCAAGATCAAATCCCGTTTGAAGAATCCTTTTCTTGGGTAGGGGGAACCAACGCGGCACAGAATGCGAACTTCGTATGTTCAAATATTTCCAACATACAAAAATGTTCCACCCTGGAGAAATTTGCCTGGCATTCGATCATGGGTCCATGTACATCTCTTGATCAAATGGATTGCATCCAATCAATAACAGCGCTCGATTCGCAAGGCAAGGAAACCGAGGCAGTTTTTGAAGGTTACACAAATCCGAGTCACCCAAATCTTTGGGGCCAGAGCTTGGCCCACGGCATTCCTGAAGGAAAATCAATCTCTCTTTGGAAATTACCCAGTTCCGCAGGTGGTAGCTCCGGTTTGATAGGCGTGGATATTGGACAAGGAAATTCAATTCCTGCGGGGGGCGACTTAAATAACCCACTCAATGGTGCGACAGGTAATCTAGGCCAGTCACTTTGGGCTTACATTGCTCCAGTCAGCATAACTCCGGAAATCCCACCGAAATGCATTGTCCCGCTTCTCCAATTTCGCGGCCCTAAAGATTGCTTGTCTAATGCCTTAGATTTGCCGAATGCTAATTTTTGCCGAGACTCAGGAATGCATTCTTGGTTTGATTGCTTTGTAAATGCTAGTGCGAACGGAAATCAAAACTGTTTTGCTCATACTGAGCAAAATAATTGCGTTCTCATGCAGTCTTTTCTTGCTGACACAAAAATAAGGGTAATTGTAAGAACTTCACAAGAACCAAATGGATGGCTTCATGGTCGAGTAGGCTCCCCAGATATAACGATAAAAAAGTTGCCAGCTGGATATTCGCTTTCAGTCCAAGGAACTTCGGTAATCGTCCCAACTTTGTACTATGGAGACTTTTGGAAGAACCTACCTGTCCAAATTCAAAAAGATTACTCTTACTGTGGAGAGTTCAAAATATACAGTGGGATTTGTTCGTATGCGGCGTCGGCATTTACTCCAGGCACGGGAGATCCCTTTGTTCGAAACGACCGAAGCGTGCCGACGCCTTGGAGCGAAGACTCGATCTCCGCTCTTCGAGCATGGCTTCCATTGGTGAAGGACTCAGCCACGGCATCGCCTTCAATGTGGTCGATCAGAACTTTGAGTACGCCAGAAATGAATGGATTTTCTGGATGCTTCAGCCAAGGTTCTGGTTTGAAGGGAATGGTTTCGACTAATGCAACGGCTTATTCTCAAGGGCCGCCTTCATTTACGGATGGTGTCCTGAGTTATCACGTGGGCGCCCCTCACTTCAATTCAGATGGTTCAGTCTTTAAAGGTTCCTACTCACTAAATATGAATTCAGATGTGGCTCGCTGTATATATGGTTTTTCAAAAGCTCCAGTTCGCGCCACGGTTGAAGTCATAACCTCGGATGGAGCTAATAGTGTTGCAACAACCGCTGTTAACGAGAGCAATGGATTCTTAACGATGCGTGCAGAAAACTTCACCTTCTCTGACCCGACTATAAAAATTAAAATAAGCCAAGACACAGCCAAGCAAGTAAAAATATCGATTTCGTGTTCGAAGGGAAAATTAATTAAACACATCACAGGGGCTAACCCAACCTGTCCAAGTGGTTATAAGAAGAAGTAAAAGATGAGACTTAAGCAAAAAAGACTTTTAGCCTCACTTCTCATTATTTTCACGTTCATATCTTTTGCTCATTCTGGACCAGCATCGGCCTTCCCTTGGAATGGTCAGGATGTTTCTGGCCCATACGACTGGCCGCCATATTATGGTGCGAGTGGTATTCCAGGTACCCCTATCCAAGGTTATTCGTTCGCCATCGTAGATGATTTCACACACGGTGGCGAAGATGTTTCAAGACTCTATCCTGTCCTAACCCCCTCAAATATTGATAGTGCAACTTTCTCATGTGAAGGATTCGCCGACCCTACATGCGTAGGTAAGAATTCCCCGGATCCCAATTGGCAGTTCATCAGAATTTTGCCCCCTTGTAGAAATGGGGATTCGGCAGAAAGCTGCATTGAAGGATTGCAAGCAACCGACGCTTCCGGAGTATCTAGAAAATTGATTTTGGATCACATAATCTCTAATCCGCTTCAATGGGATGGCTCGGTGGGGAGATCACTAGGTATCGGATCTGCTCCAAGTCTCTGGCGAGATCCGGCGGATAGTAATCCAAGCGACGGATACATCGTTTCTGTAAACGGATCAGGGGGGTGTGGAGCAAATGCCAATTGCACGGAAATTCAGAATTTTTCTGCTTCCGTGTCTCCATACAAAACTGTAACGGGAAACTTTGGAGGAAAAGCTGTTTACATCACCTCGCAAGGACACAAAGGGTTTAGCGGCTCTGCGCCTCCAGTATGTTTATGGCACGAACAAGGCAAGTGTGGGCTTGCATCGAATTTTACGGAAGTAACTCAACTAGAGTTGGTTTTACATTTACCAAAAATAATTTCAGGCTGGTATATGGGGCGATTTATTGATCCTAATATTTCGATTGAAGCCATTGACTCAAATTATTACCGGCTCAAAATTCTCGCTAAACCGGCATCAATTCCATTGGTCAGCGCAAAAGTTGACGTTGCAAATGCGAGCGATTCTCAGAAGCAAGCGTTCTCGAATTTTTTCTGTAGTGGCGGATATTGCGGAGGGGGAATGCAATCAAATAACGTCGCACTCGCCAAATATTTTGATTTATTCTCAAATCAGCTTAACAACACCGCACAGCTTGTAAAGCCCACTTGGTCAGTTCGAAGCGTGAATTCAGGTTTCCCGTGTAGTCAATTTGGGAAGGTTGATGGAGTGGTGAGTACTGACGCAACGCTATATGACGGAACTCCACCTGCATTCGAGAATGGCTCGATGAATTACCACGTAGCAGCCCTGCATTATCTGCCCGATGGTTCTGAGTTTCACGGTAGCTACGATCTTTTGATGAGTTCAACATTTGCACGCTGTCTCTATAAATTCACTAACGCTCCTGTAAGTGCAAAAGTTGAAGTCTTAAATAGCCAAGGAAATACTTCAATCTCGACAAGCACACTCACTGAAAATGCTGGCTGGCTTCACTTGTCAGTAAATGGATTTACTTTCTCAAATCCAACGATCCAAGTGAAACTGATCCAGGATGCACCGGCGCCTGTTGCTTCATCATCGCCGAATTCGACCTCCCCAGCAGCGAATAGTCCAACACCTTCAACCAAAACCGCGTCAAAAGTTACGACTGTCTGCATGAAAGGCAAGCTCACCAAAAAAGTTTCAGCTATTAAACCAACCTGCCCGATGGGATATAAGAAAAAATGAAAAAGCTAATAGCTGGATTAATTTTTGGCGCCTTCACCTTATTTTGTAGTACAGCATCCATAGCAGGAGCTGTTGAAGACGAACAATGGAATAGTCCACAATTATTTACCCTGGGTTACCATGGAATCACAATTCAAAATGCTGGAAATGAGACGAGCACTTTTTCTGATTTGTTAGCAACTTTTAATCGCGACCCAAATCCAAATAACTTTGATCGGTATGTTTGCCATTCAACAAAGGATAAAGATTGTGTAAATGCAGATTTTTATGACTTCAATTCGATATTGCCTATTTGCTTGAGCCAGGTTCAGACAGATTGTGTGGAGGGCATCTCAACGGAGAATTCAGAGGGGAAAATTTCTATTGGTGTATATAACAAATACACAAATGACAAACATCCAAATTTATTTGAGGCAGATCCTTCGCTCGATATTCCAACTGATGCGAGCCCGAGTATTTGGACAATAGAAGGGACTCCTCATAATTTTGGCAATCAGTACGTTGTGAATGTAGCGATTAGTGGGAGATCTTTTGGCAAAAATAATGGAGGAAATTCCATCAGCGCCTCGGTGACTCCAATATCAGAAATGAATGGTGGCGCTCCACTTGAGCCAGCCCAATGTCGATCTTGGCTGGATCCAGCAAGAAATCACTTCAATAATGCATGTTCAATAAACCTAACCCCTAATATTGTAGAATTCAAGTGCGCATATGTCGATGGCGATTATGTTTCAGGAACACCTAATTGTTTACTTCCACATGCATTTCCAGGGAACACAAGGTTTAAACTATCAATTCGTTTGAAATCCGAACCAATCGGTTGGTTTCATGGGCGACTCTCGGATCCAGATATAAGTATCACAAAGAATCAAAGCGGCATAAGACTTGAAGTTTCGGGGTTATCTACCCGCGTTCCGATTGCAAGTTACGGTGATACGTGGAATTTATTGCCGAACGAAATTAAAGATTTCTGGAATAAATGTGAAACAGCGAGTTCGCAAGCTTTCCAGTGCGGTGGAGCGGGGAATTTTAGCGACCCACTTCCACAAAGAATCGGCACTATGCTCCTTCCCCCATATGGTCCGGCAGCTATCGAAGCCCTTCAAGCGATGACGCCAGTAACTCATGATCACTCAGTCGCCTCTCCGTCCACGTGGAGGTTCAATACCATCCCTTCAAATTCTGGGGTGTCAGCCTGCTTCAATTCGGGACCTGGCGTGAAGGGCATAGTTACTACCAATTCAACAACTTACTCTGAAGGTCCACCGACATTTGACGGTTCTTCACTCAACTACAAGGTTGCTTCCCTTCATTACAATCCTGATGGTTCAGTCTTTAAGGGGACTTATAACCTTGTGGTGAGATCTGATGTTGCTAGGTGCCTTTATAACTTCACTTCAGCTCCGATTAAAGCCTCCATCTCAGTTATTAGTGCAGATGGGTCGAATGATGTTGCCACAACAATTGCTAACGAAAAAAATGGTTGGCTCTATCTGAGTGCGAACGGATTCACTTTCTCAAATCCAACAATTTCAGTAAAACTCACTCAAGATACACCTGCTCCAGCCCCGGCAACCAATCTTTCATCAGATGCAAATTCATCTTCTTCCACATCCAATGTAAATGTAACTCCAAAGGGATTGGGAAAGACACTTATAATCCGATGTGTAAAAGGAAAGACTACAAAGTACGTATCTGGAATTAAGCCAGCTTGTCCGGCGGGATATAAGAAGAAGTAACTAGAAACCCAGCAACCCTTTTTCCTTGAGGAGTTCTTCCGGAATTCCCAATTGAGATATTGGGCTAATGAACATATGTTCGTACCCAAATTCTGGGTGAGGATCAATGACTCTTACTTTAAGTTGCCAGACAATATCTCAGAGGTTTTTGCTTCTTTAAAACTAGAGTGGCTCGGGACAGGATCGAACTGTCGACCTCACGATCTTCAATCGCGCGCTCGTACCAACTGAGCTACCGAGCCAGTTACTTGATGAACTGGTTGTACTTCTCGAAAACAACCGCGACCCAGACGGGACTTGAACCCGCGACCTCCGCCGTGACAGGGCGGCGCGCTAACCAACTGCGCTACTGGGCCTAACCGAGTGCTCGGCTCCTGCTATTACGCATTCAACCGGCATCTCATCTGATGAAGGATTGCTCCCTCACCAAAGCTAGGTGTCTACTTCTATGTAGTTATGAACCCTTTTTAGGGGGTAGTGCCCCCAACGGGGTTCGAACCCGTGTTACCGCCGTGAAAGGGCGATGTCCTAGGCCTCTAGACGATGGGGACGTTTAGAGCGAGCGCTAAGGGTATCGGACTCAGGCGGTGGGGCAAAACTCAGAGCCGAGCCAAAGCCCGTACTAGCGGAGCTCCCACTTGGTGGTCACAGTCACGGTAATCGACTGCTGGCCAAGGTCAACCTGAACTGGGGCCGGGGCCGCAGCATCCATGCCTTTGGCCATAGCCATCATAGGGACCGGGCTTGATTGCGAGATCTGCTCTTCAATGCTCAAGACCTTGCCAAGCTTTGAGTCCGTGAGGCCAGCATAGGTTTGGGCCTTTGCCTTGGCCGCAGCGACTGCCAATGTGCGGGCATTTGCTTCGGCAATCTTCTGGTCGTAAATATAAGGAGAAGTCGAGTTAATTGAGAGCGCGTTGCCGACCTTGTTCTGCAGGTTCTGGATAATCAAACCAGAGTTCTTCGCGTCACGAAGGGTGATGGTGAAATTCTGAGTAGATCGGTAGCCGATGATCTTCGCTGGACCATTATTGGAATACGAATATTCAGGATTGGTGGAGAGGTTTACGGCAGAGATGTATTTAGCCTCTACGCCGGACTCCTTCAATGATGAACGGAGCGCATCAGCTGATTTCGCGGTAGCGCGAAGGGATGCAGCCGACGTTGCTGAAACATTTGCGATACTCGCATCAACACGCACTGAGTCCGGTGCAACCTTGACCGTACCGTCGCCACTCACGCTGACATAGCGAGGGCTATTACTTGGACCCACACCCATACCCATATCGGAATGGTGGGAGAAAATCATGGTGGTGAAGGCAGCCACAACTACGAGTGCTGCGCTCGCGATCGCTATCTCACGAATACGGTTATTTTTCATACCTCAATCATCCCACTTTCTACCCACCACGAACTGCCACCTGGGCGAAATATCGCTGATAAATAAGTGAGAGAATCAACCCATGACGCTCTTCTCGGTCTGCACCACAGATACTTTGGCTGACGCGGCAAAGGCGTTGAGGGCAGGCTCCCTCGTCGCTTTTCCAACCGAGACCGTCTACGGCTTGGGCGCAGATGCGCAGAATGAAAAGGCAGTTGCCCGCATCTATGAAGTCAAAGGTCGCCCAGCTGATCACCCATTGATTGTGCATATTGATTCGATGGAGCGAATGGATGCTTGGTCCTCTGATATTCCAGAGTATGCAATAAAGCTCGCTCGTGATTATTGGCCGGGTCCGATGACGCTCGTACTTAAGCGCAGCGACACTGCGAAGGATTTCATTACAGGTGGACAAGAGACTGTGGGATTGCGTGTACCTGCCCATCCACTTGCACTCGGATTACTTGCTGCCTTTGTTGACGCTGGTGGTCTCGGTATAGCTGCCCCATCCGCTAATCGATTCGGTGCGGTCTCGCCAACGACCGCCGATGCGGTGCAAGAAGAACTTGAAGAATATATGGCCGATTCGGATTTAATTTTAGATGGCGGACCATCTCTCGTCGGTGTGGAATCAACGATCATCGATTGCACTGGTGACGTTCCAAAGATTTTACGACTTGGTGCGATTACTCACGAGATGATCACGGAGACCACCGGTCTTGACGTTATTGATTTTGGAAGCTCGACGAGTGATGAAGACCAGATCCGTGTATCTGGTTCACTTGAATCGCACTACTCACCGAAGGCAAAGGTGATCTTGGATGTCATTGCCGAGCCCGGTGATGGTTTGATTGCACCTGATCAAATCCCTACCCCCAATGGTGTGGTCCGGCTCATGGCACCTTCAACGATTGAGCAATATGCTCGTGACTTGTACCGAGCTTTGCGATCAGCAGATCAGCAGGGCTTACAAGTAGTGGTTGTCCTTCAACCAGGTGGCGATGGCCTTGCGGCCGCAATCCGCGATCGATTGAAACGCGCAGCACACGAATAGTTTGCGGGGGTTACTGTGCTGACGGCAATTTTGCGTAAGTATCTAACGCCATATCGCGCTACCGTCGCGCTCATTACCGTATTACTTTTGATTCAAACAATTACCAACTTGTATCTCCCTAATCTCAATGCCGATCTCATCAACAATGGTGTGACAAAGGGCGATATTCACTACATCTGGCACATTGGCTTCATCATGCTCGCCTCCTCTGTACTTATTATGGGCGCATCCGTCTGGCTCGCTTTTCTGAGCTCAAAGGTCTCGATGGCATTTGGCCGCGATCTTCGTGATGATGTTTTCTCTACCGTGGAAGGGTTCTCGGCTCGAGAGCTCAATCAATTTGGTGCGCCATCGTTGATCACTCGTAATACCAACGATGTGCAGCAGGTGCAGATGGTGCTCTTCATGGGCCTGACGATGATGGTGAGTGCACCGATCACGGGTATCGGCGCAGTCATCATGGCGGTTCATACCAACGCCAGACTCTCACTTCTTCTTTTGGTATCTGTCCCCGTCATGGGCCTTTTGATCTTCTTCTTGTTGCGACGAGTTGTGCCGCTCTTCAGGCAGACTCAATTGAAGGTAGATCACATCAACTTAATCTTGCGCGAACAAATCGCGGGTATTCGCGTCATCCGCGCATTTGTGAAGACGCGCGAAGAAGAGGCACGTTTTGCGGTCAGCAATCAAGAGCTCATGGAAGTTCAGTTAAAAGTTACTCGCACATTTGCAATCATGTTCCCTTCACTGATGTTGATCCTCAACCTTTCGAGCGTAGGAGTTCTTTGGATCGGTGGACACCTCATCAATTCAGGTTCAATGCCTATCGGAAATCTGATGGCATTCCTTACCTACATCATGCAGATACTTGGAAGCGTGATGATGGCGGTCATGATGTCATTGATGATTCCACGCGCGGCCGCGTCTGCCGAGCGAATCAAAGAAGTCCTCGATACTCCATCTTCTGTTGTCGATACGCTCAACCCACAAACCCCCACCACGCGCGAAGGCGTTCTTACCTTCGATGATGTCGAATTTCGATACCCAGGTGCCGAGCATCCCGTGCTCTCTGGAATCACTTTTACCGCGCATCCTGGACAGGTAACAGCAATTGTCGGCTCCACCGGTTCTGGCAAAACCACCCTCCTTAACCTCATTCCGCGCTTTATTGATCCAACTCAAGGTCGGGTACTTCTCGATGGAATTGATGTAAAAGGTCAATCTCTCGAAGGGGTTTGGTCTGAGATCGGCCTCGTCCCGCAGCGAGCATTTCTCTTTGGTGGCACCATCGCCGAGAACCTTCGTTATGGCGATGCTCAAGCAACTGACGACCAGTTATGGGCAGCCCTTGAGATTGCTCAAGGAGCCGATTTTGTTCGCGAATTAGCCGACGGCTTGCAATCACGAGTCGCCCAAGGAGGTACGAATTTCTCGGGTGGACAGCGTCAACGTCTTTCAATCGCACGAGCGATCGTTAAAAACCCACGCATCTATCTCTTAGATGACTCGTTCTCGGCACTCGATTACACAACCGATGCAATGCTGCGTACTGCACTTGAGACTCACGCAAAAGACTCAACGCTCATCATCGTCGCTCAACGGGTATCTACAATCCTCAGTGCGAACCAAATTATCGTTCTCAATGAAGGCAAGATCGAAGGTATCGGAGCTCATGCTGATCTGATGAATACCTGTCAGACATATCAAGAGATTGTCTTGTCACAGTTAAGTCCTGAAGAGGCAGCATCATGAGTAACACTCGCCCCGCACCGACAGCCGCTCCGATGGGTGGTCCGCGCGGTCCAATGGCCGGCATGATGGGTGCGCCACCGGCGAAGTCGAAAGATTTTAAGGGTTCGCTTCGACGCCTTCTGACCGAACTTCGACCAGAACGTCACATCATGATCAGCGTCTTTGTGTTAATTACATCCTCGGTCACTATTGGGGCATTTGGTCCAAAGATTCTTGGTCGAGCAACAAATGAGATTTTCAACGGATTCATTGGTAAGAAGTTGCCATCTAATCTCACCAAGGATCAACTTGTCACTGCATTGCGCGCAAAGGGTCAAACGAGCCAAGCTGATATGTTGGCAAAGAGTTCAGTAGTCCCGGGCCACGGTATGAACTTCAACAATATTGCGCACTTCCTTATTCTCGCCATCATCCTTTACGTGATCTCTTCACTCTTTATGTGGATGCAGGCTTACCTGATGGCAGGCGTCACTCAACGCACCGTCTATCGACTTCGTCGTCTTGCCGAAGAGAAGATTGGCCGTTTACCGCTTAAATATTTTGATACTCAATCACGCGGTGATTTACTCAGTCGAGTCACAAACGATATCGACAATATTTCAAACTCACTTCAACAGGGCCTTTCACAGATCCTTAACTCAGTCCTGACCGTACTCTCGGTACTAATAATGATGGTCTGGATTAGTCCTGAGTTAGCGCTCGTCTCGTTGATTGCAATCCCAGCGTCGATGTTTGCCTCAGTAAAGATTGCTAAGCGTTCAAAGGTCGAATTCGTCGCTCAATGGGATTGGACGGGCAAGCTCAACGGTCACGTCGAAGAGATGCATACTGGCCACGCTTTGGTGAAAGTCTTTGGTCGACGAGATCAATCAATCAAGGATTTCAAGAGCTTGAACTCAAAGCTTTACGACTCCAGTTTCAAGGCGCAATTTATCTCTGGAATCATCCAGCCAGTCACCGCGCTCGTCTCTAACTTAATTTATGTCGCCATTGCGGTGCTCGGTGGATATCGCGTCGCGACTGGTGCGATGAGTCTTGGGGATGTTCAAGCATTCATCTCATACTCGAGACAATTTGGAATGCCACTCGCGCAGATTGCTGGCTTGATGAACACAGTTCAATCCGGTGTTGCATCCGCAGAGCGGCTCTTTGAACTACTCGATGCGACCGAAGAGGAGCCAGATCGCGCGGATACTTCATCGATAGGCCGCGCCAAAGGCGAAGTTGTATTCAAAGATGTCTCTTTTAGATACGTGAATGATCAACCATTGATCGAAGACTTTAACCTCACGGTAAAACCAGGAGAAACAGTTGCCATTGTTGGACCGACCGGTGCCGGAAAAACCACGTTAGTCAATCTCATCATGCGTTTCTATGAGATTGACGGCGGAACTATCACACTCGATGGTATCGATACAAAAAATCTCACGCGTGATGACTTGCGTCGCCAGTTCGGTATGGTCTTGCAAGATACCTGGCTATTTAGTGGATCGATGCGCGAGAACATTGCATTCGGAAGTACAAACGTCACAGATGAACAAGTAGCAGTTGCGGCAAGTGCAGCAAATATTGATCACTTTATCCGTGCCCTGCCGAAGGGTTTCGATTCACTACTCACTGATGATAACTCGACGGTTTCTAATGGCGAGCGCCAACTTTTGACGATCGCCCGTGCTTTCATTGCAGATCCGGCAATTCTCATCTTGGATGAGGCGACATCCTCAGTAGATACTCGCACCGAAGTCTTAGTGCAGCAGGCGATGGCAAAGCTTCGATCAGGTCGCACCAGCTTTGTGATCGCCCATCGACTCTCGACAATTCGTGATGCCGATGTGATTCTTGTGATGGATAAAGGGGCACTCATCGAGCAAGGTACTCACCATGATTTGATGGCCGCGAAAGGGTTTTACTACAACCTTTACGCCAGTCAGTTCGCTGCGAGCATCGCCGAGTAGTCATCTTTGAGCGTAAATCATTGGACAAAAACTTGAAAAAGATTGAATTGACCAGAATCCTTATATCGCGAGGTTAGACTTCGACTCTTAATCCGGGCTGCTTCACGCAAGGCCCTCATCTGTTGGAGTTGTAATTGATTCATCTATCTTCACGTTTAGCTCACAATTTTGCCAAGGTCACCATCGCAGGCCTCTTCCTTACTTTATTGCAGGTGGCCCCAAGTGCTACCTGGGTTGCCTCACCCGCACATGCTGATGGCGGGGGTTGGGGGAACAAGGAATACAAGGTAAGTGAAGTTGCGAAACCTGCTCCTGCGGGGACTTTTGCAGCAGGTGCTGGCGGTGACGGTTGGGGAATCTCGGTCTATGACGGCAAGGTTTACAACATCTATCACAACACAAAAAATGTACTTACTTTAGATTGCCACAATCGAACCGATGGTCGCCCATGTTGGAATACCGGCGATATAAAACTTCTTTCGGGCTGGACCGATGTTTCTTATCCGATTCAAAATAATGCAAATACCGGCACAAATACTCCGAACACACTCCTACCTGCTTATGGCCCAGGGCAATGGATCGATCCAACAACTGGAATTCTCTATGCATACACAGTTAATTTAACGGGTACTACTTACACACCGGGTATCGTCAAAGTAGATACTAAAAAAATTGACCCTACTCATTTACTAAATGGGGCTTCAACATTTATCGCTATGGCCCAAAACACGGTCGCGTGTGCCAATAGCGTTGGTGCAAACTGTTTAACCCCAACGATTCAACTTAATCGTAAAGTTTTTGCCGTCAACTTTGTTACCTCTTCTGCATCTGCTGGTACATCTAACGACGCGAATAAATTAATGTGCTACAACGTTGATTTAGCGGCTCCGTGTTCGAGCTCACCGCTCACACTCCCAGATGCTGTATCAGGTACTAAATACAACGTCGCTCAGATCGGTACCTTCGGTGACAATCTTTTGATTCCACTTACTACCGGTACTGGTGGAGCAAAGCTTGAATGTATTAATACCAAGACCGAGGCTCCTTGCGTCGGCTGGGTAACCCCAACAGATACCGCGTACAGCGGTTACGGTGGCGCATTCCCAATTCTCGATTCCAATGGCAATACCACCGGCGTTTGTATCCCAGACAAACTCATTGTTTGTTACAACATGCTAGGTGCATCAATTTCAGTTCCAACTGGATTGACTTCAGTGATGTGGAACAACAGCACTGCCTTTAGTGGAAGTCGTAATGGCTCTGCTCTTGTGATTGGTACTCGAGTATTCGTCCCATCAACCGGGGACAATAAGATTCATTGCGCAGATTGGTCTGTTGCTGGACTTTCATGCGGAGCCGGCTTCCCATTTAATGCGGCCACCGCTGGCGCATCAAGTGTTTACACAGTTGGTTCGGATGCAAATGACCCAACTTGCGTATGGCTTAACTCAGATAGTGGTACAGCCAATTACACATTCGTTCCAAACACAGGGACTGCATCCATAACGATTGCAAAAGTGGGTCAGATCCAGAGTTTTGACGCATATACCGGTGGACGATGCGGTTCAAATGGATCACGGGTAATGCTCGCGAATCTATTAGCCCCGGGCACACTTTGTGCTCCTCGAAGCTACACCTCATTAAAACTCACGACACCGGTCGACAACATCACATCCGGACTCTCCGGAACAGTGGACTTTCTCAACCCCGCTGGAACTCAGTTGTATGACACGAGTACGCCGACGGCTCTACCCGTAGATAGCGCCACGATTCAAAGTGATGGCACCGTGACTCTCCCCGCAAACCTCGGGCAAACCGGTGGAGTTATTCCAACCTTGCTTATCAAAATGAACTACAACGGTTCTGCATACGGTAAAGACATAGGCATCGAAGTTATCTTTGTTGGAAGCGCAGATCCTGTCTGTGCACCGCCAGGTTTTTCAGCAGCCCCGTACACGGTTAGCTTCGACGTCAATGGCGCGACGCTGGCCAATACATCGCCGCTAGTCGAGACTGTTACTCAAGATGCGGCATTGAATACCGCAGTGATTACAACGGATGCGGCTTGGAACACTCCAACTGGTGTAACAAATGGCGTACCGAATGTAACGAGTTCGTGGTTGATAACGTCACCATGGTCTGCAGCATTCCTAGGTTGGTTTGATTCACCAAGCGGTGGAACACCACTTAACGAAGCGAGCCTTATCCACGGCAACACTACTTATTACGCACACTGGCAGCTGCCTACCTATCTCGTCACTTTTGATGCAAATGGCGGTGTTGCGCTCTCACCGAATACTGAATCAATCACGGTAGGCAGCGACCTATCGGGTGGTGCACTAAACGTTGGTGCAGCACTTCCAACTCCAACATGGGTGGATGCAACCAAAGTCTTTGTTGGTTGGTATGACACCGACACTGCGGGCTCACTGATCTCTGAGACCACGGTTCCAGCCCATGATTCCACCTATTACGCACACTGGATTACGGCACCAGCGGTTATTACAGTTGCTGCTTCGGCGATCACAAAGTCATCTGCAACTCTCAACGGAACAATCAATACGGTCACACCAGATGCCGCATTCTTCTGTTTCGATGATGTGGTTTTTGATGCCTCAACCGTTACGGTCTCTCCGAATACTTGCAACAATGCAATCCTTGAGCCGCTTACTGTGCAGACAGCACCTGGAACATACTCATATAACGTAACCGGGCTCACTGCATCCACAACGTATTACTTCATGCAGGTTGGCTTGCTTTCGGGAAATGTTATTGCAGGCAACATCCTCTCCTTCACGACATCTGCGGATACACCTCCTGCCCCACCGGCTCCGGTAGCACCAGTTCTATTAACTCCGACAATTACTTGGCCAAACCCAGGCAACCAGACCGGACCATATAATTTGTCTCCTAATGAGTTGAACGCAACTTGCTCAGTTCCGGGTAGTGTCATGAGCTATAGCCCATCACTAAACACCTTATTGCAGCCAGGTAATTACCGACTTTCGGTGACGTGTACTCCACCGGCTGGCTCGGGTTATGGTCCGTTGACAGCAACAGTTCCATTTACTGTCGTGAAGCCTGTAGGCACAATTACATGGACCACACCTTCCCCAGTAGAAGGTCCCGCGACCCTAGGTGCATCGGAACTCAATGCACTCTGTTCTATTCCGGGTGCAACACTTACCTACACGCCAGCTCTAGGAAATGTTGAAGCAGTCGGAACTCGTACTCTTCAAGTCATTTGTACTCCACCTGCTGGATCTGCCTATGATCCAATCAGCGCAACCGTTCAGCTGATTGTGACTCCAAAGCCAAAACCAGTTGCGCCCGTAATCACAATTGATCCACCGGTCAATCCAACTGCGGGAATAGTGAGTGGAACTTCATCAACGGTTGCTTGGGAGAAGTCACCAAATGCCCTCGGTTACTTCATCACTGTGGACGGGACAAGAGTCTGTACTACCTACATGCTCTCTTGTACTTTCAATAAGTTGGTCGGACCAAATAGTGATATCAAAATCTATGCAATCAAAGGGGCGCTCACATCTTCATATGTAACGCCTGTGATCGTGAAGAGCACCAAGCCACAAGTTATCGGCGTGGTCTACTTTGATACCGCAAAATACAACATCCGACCTGATCAGCAAGCCGAGATCAATCGCGTCGCTGGATTGTTGAAGTCACTCGGTTACACCGATATCGTCATCGGCGGTCACACAGATTCAAATGCATACGACAATCAGACACTTTCGAACAACCGTGCAAAGCTCACAAAGAGTGCGCTAAGTAAGTTGGTATCGGGATTGTCGGTCGACCTGCACTACTCGGGAGCAACCCAACCGATGGCCTCAAACTCAACTATCTCTGGGCAAGCAAAGAACCGAAGGGCTGAAATCTCGGTCTGGTAAATCTAAGCTAACAAAAGTAAGGCCCCATGCATCGACGCTTGGGGCTTTACTTCTGTACAAAATGTCCGATTTCTTAGGCCGAATGACTGATCATTTAGCGCCTATGGTTCATCCCGATTTCACTTTTTATCTTCTGCGTAAATGCGAAGATCATGTCAAAATTTCTGCCATAACTTTCCCCGAAGTTAATCCATTAACGATCTGGGAGAGGAGTCACAATGTTTGTTCTTATTGCATTTCCATTATTGATGTTAGGTACAGTCGGTTGGGTTCTATGGGAATATCACGAGCATCATGAGTTGAAGTGGAAAGTGGTTTTCAATAGAGATTTCACTCGCGCTCAAAACATGGAACTAGAAGAAACTGCCGCCGAAGCAGCTTGATCATCTTAGATATTCCATTTTCTCACTCTTTCTGCTTGGCTTAGCCACCAACAAGTGAGAGGGATTTTTCATGGGTAAGAGAGTTTTTGCTAACTACTACTATCGAGTGAAGTTTGGGCAATATGCAAAGGCAAGTGCCTACTTTGAAGAGATAAAGGCTGAGGCTCTCAAACTCGGTATTAGTGATGTACTCATGGGAACAGTTGAGATTGGGCAGAACTCGCCATCAACCTACTTTTCACTCATCTTTGAAAGTGCAGATGCATATGGTCGCCAGTGGGGCGGCGGTTCAGAGTATGAAGCTAAGAGTGCCGCATGGGTTGCACTGTGGAAAAGAATTAGCGAAGAAGAGCATCAGGTCATAGAGCGCGTTGGTTCAGACTTGATCTACGAGAAATAAGAGCAGAATTTTCGAAAAATACGTGATGTGAATGCTCCTCTCGCTGTCGTATAGACTCTCCCACTGAGCGTGAAAGCGCTCGTGGGACCTATAGCTCAGTCGGTAGAGCAACGGACTTTTAATCCGTGGGTCGACAGTTCGAGCCTGTCTGGGCCCACCTCCAAGTTAAGCGCCTTTGCCTGAAATAAGCGTAAATCCCGTATGTACTTGTATTCAG
>CAILJM010000001.1 GCA_903834515.1 uncultured Actinomycetes bacterium | reverse complement strand
GTAGCTGCATGCGCTGGTGCAACAAGAACACCAGTTACTGCGATCGCTGATGCAGATGCAAGAGCGAGAACAGCGCGCGCGTTAATGCGTGCTTTCATTTATTCTCCTATTCGAGGGGCCGATGGAGAAGTGGACCTAGCTAGTGACCACCCCTACCCATCGGTAGTAGCGGAAGTCTGCACCATATGTCCGATTCGTGGCAAGAGTTAGGAAGAGATTTGCCGGAATTTAACCCTGCCCAGAACCCGCTCTTGCCGCGTCCAGCCGCTCGCTTGTGAAGGAATTCCTCACAATTAGCCAGGTCAGGAATCCGATCGCCCCAGCCACCAGAAAGGGGATTCGGAGGGCGAGATTTCTAGAGACATGGTGCTGAAGAACGGTGACGAGAGTGCCCCCAATAATCGAGCCGATCGGCATCGAGCCCCAACCGAAGAATCGGTAACCACTGTTCACTCGACCAAGAATTTCAGTCGGAATAATGGTTTGGCGGAAGGTCACAGTCACGATATTCCACATAACCGAGAAGAAGGTCTCTAAGAAGACCAAGATATAAAAGAAGTACCAAGCATGGACGAAGAAGGCGAGAGTCGTGAGACTCGGCATGCCGATCAAGGCAACGGTGAGGGATCTCCCCTCCCCTAAGCGTTTGATGATGCGAGGCGAGAGAATCCCGCCCAAGAATCCACCGGCGGCACCAGCAGTCCCAAGGAGGGCAAAGATAAATACTGAGACATGAAGGACCTCCTGGACAAAGAGGATGTAGGAGGCAAAGGCGATCTGGCTGAAAAGGTTAAGAGCTCCAAGTGTGAATGCCATCGGGCGCAAAACATCATGGCCCATCAACCAGGCAAATCCCTCTTTTAACTCTCCAACAAATGATCGACGAGAATCCCCTTCCCCGACATGCTTTGGCGAAGCGATCTTTCTCGCTTGAAAGGTTATCAGTCCTATCAACGCAGCAGATAAGAAGAATGAACCAGCATCAAAGAGAAATGGTAGATAGATCCCGATACCAAGCAAGAGCGAACCAAGAGCTGGGCCGATAAAACTATTCGAGAGGTACTCAGCCGACCACATCTGACCATTGCCCTTTGCAAGTAACTCTTCTGGAAGAACCTCAGGCAAAAATGTCTGCGATGAGTTATTGCCGAGAACCTCTGCCGATCCCAAGAGAAAACTTGCAACCATCATCGTTGCCAGAATGAGATGTTGCGATCCCCCGTGGTAAGCGTTGAGTGGGTCCTTGAGATGAGAGAAATCGTTGCGATGCGCGATCAAAACGAATGTCGCTAAGGCAGTCACCGCCCCGCGCACAAGATCAGTTGCCACGATTATCTTCTTACGATCTAGCCGGTCAGTGATTACTCCCGCCGGCAATGTGAGAAGTAGCCAAGGGAGTTGGCTCATCAACCCAACGATGGCAATCGTGAGCGGTGATCGCGTGAGCGAAGAGGCAAGCCAAGGGAATGCGATCGCAGTGACACCATTGCCAATATTTGAAATAAAGGTCGCGCTCCACAATTTCCAGTAATTGAGCGGCAAGCGGAGATTCGACATTTCGCTAGAATAACTCCAATGAGCGCCTTTTCCTATAAGAAAAATACGCAACTTGAAGGCGCCCTCGGTCGCACCGGTGAGATCACCACACCGCACGGCGTTATCGCGACACCCGCCTTTATTCCCGTGGGAACCAAAGCGACGGTCAAGGCGGTTTTACCAGAGTCCATGTCAGAACTCGGCGCCCAAGCTTTGCTTGCAAATGCTTATCACCTCTATTTGCAACCTGGTCCAGATATCGTCGACGAAGCGGGCGGCCTTGGAAAATTTATGAACTGGCAAGGTCCAACTTTCACCGACAGCGGTGGTTTCCAAGTCCTCTCACTTGGTGTCGGGTTTAAGAAAGTTATCGCGATGAATGAAGATACTTTTCGCGACGATCAAGTAATTGCAGATGGAAAAGATCGCCTCGCTCATGTTGATGATGATGGTGTCACTTTTAAATCACACTTAGATGGCTCAATGCACCGATTCACGCCAGAAGTATCGATCGGCATTCAACATAAATTAGGTGCTGACATCATGTTCGCTTTTGACGAATGCACCACGCTTCACAATACGCGCGGCTATCAACAAAAATCTTTGGAGCGCACTCGGCTTTGGGCCAAGCGTTGTCTGGTTGAGCACGGAAGGCTGACGAAAGCTCGTGCAGATAAACCATATCAAGCCCTCTTCGGAGTCCTGCAGGGAGCGCAATATGAAGATCTGCGTCGCAAAGCTGCAAAGGATCTCTCAGCTTTGGACGAAGATGGGATCACTTTCGATGGCTTCGGACTCGGTGGTGCGCTCGACAAAGAGAAACTTGGAACGATTGTGGGATGGCTCTGTGAAGAGTTGCCTGATAACAAGCCTCGCCACTTGCTCGGAATTGGTGAACCAGATGACCTCTTTGTTGGTGTGGAAAATGGCGCAGATACATTCGATTGCGTGGCCCCATCTCGACAAGCACGCACAAGCGCCGTCTTCACGAGGGACGGTCGAGTTAACCTCACGAATTCAAAGTATCAACGTCAATTTTCACCTCTCGAAGAGGGTTGTGATTGTTATACCTGCATGCATTACACGGCGGCCTACCTCAACCATCTCTTCAAAGCAAAAGAGATGCTCGCATCAACACTCGCAACAATTCATAATGAGAGATTCATTGTGCGATTGGTAGATCAGATGCGTACGTCAATTGATGAAGGTCAATTCTTTGACCTTAAGAAAGAATTCCTGGGACGCTTCTACAGCGCCAAGAGTTAAGCTACCTGGAACGAGCGCTTGCTCAATCCCATCCAATACCCGTCGATTGTTGTCTCAGGTGCTTGTTCAGCAACCGTTGCAGCTCCTAGCGTGATAAATATTGGTGCGAAATGCTCGACTGTTGGATGTGCATATGGCATACCAGGTGCAAGAGATTTGTAATTCATCAACTCATCGACCGCGCCACGCTCAAGAGCCTCTTTTGCCCAAATATCGAATTCGGTCGACCAACCAGGTGGCGTTGCGTTGATAGTCCAATCCCGAATAAATGGAAGCCCATGAGTCAAAAACCCACTTCCAATAATCATGACGCCTTCATCTCGAAGTGGCGCTAACTTCTGCCCCAAGGCGAAGAGTTTCTCTGGATCAAAGGTTGGAATCGACATCTGAATTACCGGCACATCTGCCTCTGGATAAAGTTTCATCAGCGGAACGTAGGCACCATGATCAAGACCTCTGCGATGTTCAACAATGGGTTCGCCAATCAGCGCTTTTATCCTCGCAGCTAATTCAGGAGCAACGGGAGCTGGGTATTGAAGTTGGTAGTACTTTGGCGCGAATCCACCAAAATCGTAGATGAGTGGGACGCCTGGCTCAGTCGCACTAAGTGAGAGTGGAGCGGACTCCCAATGTGCACTCACAATCAAGATCGCCTTCGGCTTGAGCAAGCTCTTGCCCCACGCAGAGAGTTCCCCACCCCACACGGGATCGTCAAGGAGTGGCGGTGCGCCGTGTCCAATGTAGAGAGCCGGGGCCTTCGTTGTCATGCAACGAGATTACATCAATATAGTTGAATATTCAACTATATTGATCTTCCAGCAATTCTCGCTATTCGTTCCTTCGCAACGCTCTGGCTTGGTGACTCTGGTCCCAAAGTCCACGATAGAAATCGAAGCAAGTAACCAGTCACAGCAACCCACCGAGAATTGACTTGCTTGAGACCAAGAATCTCCCGCTGTGTCGGCGTAAGAGAGAAGACTGCAGATTTTGCTAAGAATCGGTAGAAGAGAAGTGGGGCGCTCCCAAGCGGTGGTTTCAAAATGAAGCGAACTACATCTGCCGTATGACCTGAAGGCGTGAGTTCGTTGCATGCAAAATCATCCATGACGCGCTTTAACTCCGCCATGTTCTGAGGCGCCTCAACCAATCCAAGTCCGAGAGCGCTCTTAGCCCATTGCTTTACGTATTCGTCACCCTCTTTAAAATCTGGATGGAATTCGAGATGTGTTTGCAAGAATGAATCAGTAAATGCGCAATGCACCCAAAGAAGATAGCGCGGATCTGCTGCTTTATAAGGCGAGATGGCGCCCGATTTTGTTGAATACTCCCCCACGACGCGCTTATGCATCTCGTTTACGCGACGTGCTTCGCGGGCAATTGCTTCAGTAGATCCAAAAGTTGTGATCGTGAGCCAGCGAGAGGTTCCAGCCAACCGCCCAAGTGGATCGCTCTCATATCTGGAATGTTCGGCGACGCCGGTCAGCGCCGCAGGATGAGCAGCTTGCAGGAGCAGCGCACGAACCCCACCTACGAGTGTGGCGATATCACCATGAACTTTCCACACGGGACTATCTTCGCCAAAGAGGCCAACGTCATCGCCTCGTTCAATCTCCTTCACCCAATCTGGGCGACCGTCGGGGGAACCCGAAACGATTTGGCGAAAGCGATTCGCAATCCGACTCTTCATAACGCGAACCTATTACAGGTATTAAAGAGTCGCGAATCCTGCTTCAAGTACATCAAGTGCATCACGAAGAAGTTCATCGGTAATGACGAGAGGTGGCAAGAAACGAATCACATTTGCATACGTACCGGCGGTGAGGATTAATACGCCGTTCTGCTGGCAATATTTAATAACTTTTGCCATAGCCTCAGGATTTGGATCCTTTGTACCAGGCTTAATTAATTCAATCGCCTGCATGGCGCCACGACCGCGTACCTCGCCGATCACAGAGTACTTAGATTTAATTTCGTTGAGGCGCGTGCTGAGAATCTCACCGATTGCTTGGGCGCGTGCCACGAGGCCATCTTCTTCAATTGTTTCGAAGACTCCAAGCGCCGCTGCGCAAGCTAATGGGTTTCCGCCATAAGTACCACCAAGCCCAGAGATGTGGCTTGAATCCATCACATCTGCTCGACCGGTTACGGCGGCAAGTGGAAGGCCACCGCCAATACCTTTTGCAGTTGTTACCAGATCTGGAACCACGCCTTCTTCTTCGCAGGCAAAGAGGTGACCAGTGCGAGCGAATCCTGATTGAACTTCATCAGCAATAAAGAGAATCCCATTCTCATTTGCGAACTTCTGCAAACCAGGGAGAAATCCCTTCGGCGGAACGATAAAACCGCCCTCGCCAATGATTGGCTCGATGAGAATTGCCGCAACATTCTTTGCGCCAATTTCCTTCTCAATTTTATGGGTGACGTGTTCTAGCGATTCAGAAGTGATGTTTGCGACGTCGCCTTCATAACGATATGGATATGGAAGAGGCATGCGATAAATCTCTGGAGCAAAGGGTCCAAATCCCTCTTTGTAAGGCATGTTCTTTGCAGTTAACGCCATTGTGAGGTTTGTGCGACCGTGATAGGCGTGCTCAAAGACAACTACCGCCTGGCGCTTTGTAAAGTGACGTGCAATCTTGATGGCATTCTCAACTGCTTCTGCACCTGAATTTACAAGGAGAGATTTTTTAGCAAAGGTGCCAGGAGTGTTCTTATTAAGCCACTCACATACTTCGATGTAATTTTCATATGGAGCAGTAGTGAAGTTTGTATGCGTGAACTCACGAACTTGCTTGAGGACTCGCTCAACAACGCGGGGTGCGCTATTGCCAACATTGGTTACGCCGATACCAGAACCTAGATCAATAATCTGATTGCCATCGATATCAAGGAGAATTGCATCATGTGCCTTCTCGACGATCACCGGGAATGCCATGCCAAGTCCACCAGATGTAGCTTCCGTGCGGCGTTTGAGCATTTCGGCAGACTTTGGGCCTGGAATTGCGGTGAGTACGCGGCGTACCTGCGGAAGAGCATCTGTATCGATCATGGGTAAAGTCTAAAGCCACTGAGGCGGTACGGCGCGCCGACCAAAGTGAAGTTACGCTTAACCTTATGAGCGAGTTACGAGCGAGCGCACCACTGCTAGATGCCTACCTCTCATATTTTGAGAGTCAGCGCACACCCTTCACAATCCCGGGCCATAAACAGCGGGCTTCAAGGCTTGATGCTGGACTCGGCAGCGTTGTGGACTCAGATACTCCACTCTATGGCGGCCTTGATGAGATCAAATTAACGAACCAAGTTTTACGCCAATCAGAGGGAATGGCTGCCACCCTGTGGGGCGCCGACTATGCGCGCTTCTCAACAGGCGGCTCGACTCACGCCAACCAAGCAATTATTTTGGCTCTTGGAAAACCTGGTGAGAAGATCGCTGTAACCCGAACTGCACACAGATCAGTTCTCTCTGCTCTCGTCTTGGCGGGGCTTGAACCTCTCTGGCTTTCACCCGAAATTGATCAGGCAACGGGTGTACCCACCGGAATCTCACTCGCTGAATTCAAGAAAGTTGTAGATGAGAAACCAATCGCTCTCTTACTCACAGAACCCGGCTATTTGGGAACTCTTTCAGATCTCCCAGCGCTGATTGAAGAAGCACACCATCACAAAATGCCCGTCATCATTGATGCTGCATGGGGTGGACATTTTGGTTTCCATGAGAATCTTCCTCAACATTGTCTACAACTCGGTGCCGACGCTCTCATCACAAGCGTTCATAAAGCCCTCCCTGGTTACAGTGCGAGCGCACTCCTTTTAGCCCAGGGAAGATTCCTCAATCTCGACCGCATCGAACAATCCTTTGAGACGACCCACACCACCTCGCCTGCTGGCGCACCTCTTGCATCCATCGATGGCGTGCGGGCGCTTCTTGAAACTCGAGGCAGAGATTTGATCGATGAGTTGCTTACACATGTAAATGTCTTCAAGGCTCGAGTTCAATCCCACTTTGATATCTCTATCTTCCTCAATCCTCAGGACTTTGCTCTGGATCGGTTTGACCCTTCAAAAATAGTGTTGCGCGCCAATCAACTTGGTGCTTCTGGTGTCGACATTGAAAAAGATCTCGGCCTCGCTGGGATTCGGGTCGAAATGGCAGACCGCGACACCGTAGTCTTTCTAGCGACGCTAGCCGATCAATCTGACGAATTCGAAAAATTAGCAGATGTGTTGATTCCGATCCTTCAATCTCTGCAGCAAACTCCACGAGCCTCTGCAACCGCCCTGAGTTGGTCGGTGATCCCTACTCGAGGAATATCTATGCGAGATGCCTACTTTGCGACTACCGAAATGGTCCTTGCGAGTACATCCATAGGAAGAATCTCTGCTGATTTGATAGCGCCCTACCCGCCCGGTGTTGCGGTCGTTGCGCCTGGAGAAGTGCTCACACAGGAAATTGTTGATGGCCTCGCACAATCAAAAGCCGCTGGAGTTCGCATTGCCTATGCAACTGACGCGTCTCTCGCCACTTATCGCGTAGTTAAGTAGGATCTTTCCATGGCATACATCGGCAATATGTACGGACCTGCATTCACATTTCTTGGAGTTCCATCGTGCGATCTGGAAATTCCGGAGAGTTATGCAGGGGCTGATGTTGTCATTATCGGAGCACCCATCGATTCAGGCACCTCATTTCGTTCTGGTGCCAAATTTGGACCTCAGGCAATTCGAGGAACTGACTACCTCCCTCATGATGGCGAGCGCCCTCATATGGCACTTCGCGCTGATGGCTTGAAAGACCTTAAAGTCTTTGATGCCGGCGATTTGCTCATGCCACCCGATGATCTCGTCAAGGCACTGAAGATGCTTGAAGTTGCTACCGAAAAGATCACGGCAAGCGGAGCGATTCCACTGATTCTCGGTGGCGACCATTCGATCACCTCTGCCGATGTTGTAGGTATCGCAAATAAAATTGGTTGGGGCAAGGTCTCCATGATTCATTTTGATGCACATGCCGATACGGGCGACACCCAAAATGGCTCGCTCGTTGGTCACGGAACTCCGATGCGACGCCTGATTGACTCTGGCGCGGTCCGAGGCGATCGCTTCTTACAACTTGGATTGCGAGGATATTGGCCTGAGCCTGCCACGCTCGATTGGATGAGCGATCAAAAGATGCGTTCATATGAGATGACAGAGATTCATCACCGTGGCTTAAAAGCAGTATTAGATGAATCCTTCGCAACGCTGACCGATGAGTGCGATGGGGTATTTCTCTCCGTTGATATTGATGTGGTCGATCCAGGAATGGCGCCCGGCACAGGCACACCAGAACCAGGTGGCATGACCTCTCGCGAACTCCTTGAAGCAGTTCGTCGCATCTGTATGGAACTTCCGATTGTCGGTATAGATGTCGTTGAAGTTGCACCGGCATTTGATAGCTCAGATATCACAGCGATGCTCGCAAATCGCGTGGTTCTAGAGGCTTTGAGCGCAATCGCTTTCCGACGTAAAGGTGGCGAGTACTCCCCTGTCAGAAATCTCTTAGACCGTTAAATCTAAAGCGTGTCGAGTATCGCTTCGATATCGCTGATTTGAGTCCATGGATTCACAATGGCAAATCTCAATATTGGCAATCCCTCATGCGCCGAAGGCGTCACAAAGCCAACCTGATCGGCCAACAATTTATCGCTCCATTGCTGATACTCACTTGGACTCCATCCTGGCCTAGTGAAGGCGACGATCGAGAGATTAGGCTCTACGAGAAGTTCTAAGCGCGGATGAGCTTTAATGAGATCGGCTGCCGCGCGAGCAACGGCCATCGTCTTATTCATCGCATCCGCATAAGCATCGGTGCCATGTGTCGCCAAGGAAAACCAAAGCGGTAGCCCCCGAGCACGACGAGTCAGTTGGATCGCATAATCAGATGGATTCCACTCACCATCGTCATTAAGCGTGTCGAGGTATTCAGCATGTTGAAGGTGAGCGCGCTTTGCTCGTAATGGCTCTCGGTAAATCAACGCGCAAGCATCAAATGGTGCGAAGAGCCATTTGTGCGGATCCACGATAAAAGAGTCAGCCTTTTCGATACCACTAAATTTTGGTCGAACGTCAGGGGAACAGAGCGCGGCTAATCCGTAAGCGCCATCAACGTGAAACCACATTCCACGAGATTGGGCGAAGTCCGCAACTCCATGAAGGTCATCAATAATCCCAAGGTTTGTTGTTCCCGCTGTTGCGACAACTGCAAAGACTTTATTGTTCGGGTGCGCTTTCTCGTACTCATCGACAGAACTTTGCAATTGGCTGCCTTGCATAATTCCATTGATATCTGTTGGCACCTTCAATATCTCGATATCCATAACATCTGCGGCTGATTGAATAGAGGAGTGCGCTTGACCGCTGCATGCGACAACCCATCTCGCCACAGAGTGATGCAGAGTTCTCGCGTAGTTTCGCGCCGTCACAAGCGCAGACAAATTGCCAATGGTTCCACCTTGAACGAATACTCCTCCAGAAGTTTCTGGCAATCCGGCAAGATCACTTATCCAACGGAGTGCTTGATTCTCTGCAAAGACCGCGCCTGCTCCTTCTAGCCACGATCCCCCGTAGAGAGCGCTTGCACCGACAACAAGATCAAAGAGGTTTGCTGCTTCCGTGGGAGCTGAAGGGATAAAGGCGAGATATCGAGGATGATCAGTAGAGATACAAGCCGGTGCAAGTACCTCTTTAAATATTGAGAGTGCTTTACTGCCACCAAGCCCAGCCGCCGTAATCGTCTCGCCAACAAGTGAATAGAGTTCTTCGACACTCTTCGGCCCATCAAGTGGCGGATTGTCCTTCAATCGTATGAGCGAATAATCCAAAATCTCCTGTGCGAGGGATTCAACATCCGGGGTGAACTCATGCATGTGGTGAAGTCTGCCAGCAAAAACTAGGAAGCGCGCCAGCAATACCAGGCGACGACACTTCTCATGCCTCTCAATGGTTCGCCAAGCTGATGGAGCGCTTTTGGCTTAATCGGGTCAGAATTCTCATGCAATATATCCCAGCCCCGGCGGACTGCTAAGTCATCTACTGGCCAGACATCCAAACGGCCGAGCTGGAAGATGAGAAACATTTCAACGGTCCATCGGCCAATACCAAAGAGTGGTACCAACTCCGCAATAATCTCTTCATCGGATAAAAATGGAAAGCGGCGAAAGTTAATCTCTCCCGAGAGTGTTGCTCGAGTGAGTTCGTCAATCGTTCGTACCTTTGCACCCGTGAGGCCGACCGATTGCAACTCCGAAAGTGAGAGCGCACCAACTTTTGCCGCCGTGATCGATCCATGGCATCGCTCTTGAAGTCGCCCACCAATTGTCTTCGCGGCTGCGCTACTTACTTGTTGAGCGATAACCGCGCGAATGAGGGATTGGTAATGCGTCTGAGTTGGTTTCTCGATCCCAAATGGGCAGGACTGGTAACTCTTAATTGCTCGTTCGAATGCGGAATCAATTTTTACTATCTGACGGCAGAGCCTAGATAACTCCCTCTTGCGATCTGTCATGTGGTCCGATGAACTTTATGATTTGCCGCTTGTGCTATTGGGCGAATTACCATCGAATCTACATTGAAGTGATCAGGCAACATCACCGACCATCTGATCGCTTCGGCAACATCTTCAGCAACGAGTGGCGCATCGACACCCTTGTAGACATTCTCGGCCTTCGTTGGGTCACCAAGGCGCACTAGCGAGAACTCCTCTGTCTTCACCATTCCAGGCGCAATCTCTGTGACGCGTATCGGCTCACCGTTTAACTCTAAGCGCAGTGTCCGTGCAAGTGCTGTCTCGGCATGCTTGGCCGCAACATAGCTTCCGCCATTTTCATAGGCCGTATGTCCTGCGGTCGAAGAGATGATCACGATATGGCCCTTGCCATTCTTTCGAAGCACGGGAGTCAGAGCTTTGACGACTCGAACAGTGCCGATCACATTTACATCGTACGTTTTTTGCCAAATTTTTGGATCTGAATCAAGCACCGAAGATGCGTCAAATGCACCACCCGCACAATTAATAAGTACATCAAGCGGTGATTCCGAAAGTTGAGCTGCAAGAAGATCCACACTTGCTTGGTCGGTGACATCGAGGGCTATCGTCTCGATATTAGGGTGCTTTGCGGCAAGTTCGTTGAGGCGTTCAATTCTCCGAGCCGCGGCATAAACGTGGAAGCCATTTTCAGCAAGCAGCAAAGCGGTGGCAGCTCCGATTCCGCTGCTAGCACCTGTAACTACGGCATATCGTGATTTACTCATGGGGCAAGCATAAGCGCGTCAAGGATCTCTCGGTGAGCACTCGTTAGGCCTTTATATTCGATCGTCTCCGGCGACATGCTCGCCAGAGTCTCTGCAAAGGCGTGCGCTTCATCAGCTCGATTGAGAATCCAGCGCAACGGCTCGGCTCGATTTCTAATAGTGAAGAGAATTGCTTCCGATTCTGCGCTCCTGGTCAACGTTTGTCGCTCGGTTCTCCACCAATAATCTAGAGGGGAAACCGAAGTATGTATTGACTCTGGCTGGTGCAGATCTGAGGTCGAATGGAGTGACCAATTCTTTCGCCAGATCGCTCTATCCGGTGTGATCTTCTCAAACGTTGGTGTCATATAGGGCTGTAGGCCAGAGTCATAGCCGGGAACCGGTTGATGGATTTGATCAAGGCTCTTTCCAAGTTTCTCGGACAACTTCCACCGAGATGGAAAGAGCACCGCTCCAGCGACGAGCGTCCACTGTCCATTAATTTTCTTGAGAATACAGAGATCCTCAGCGATAATTCGAGAGAGCTCTAGTAAAGGTCGATCTGATTTCACGTGCGCATGAGACCCGGATGGCCGGTGCACGATTGAACTTTCGCCAAATTCATAATCACCGCCATGAAACTCTTTTAGATTCCCAACTAAGAGTTGAGTGAAGTAATCGATTTCTGCCGCATACCCCTCAACTTCGCAGTAGATCGTATCTCGCTGAGTGGAAATAAGTTCATTGCGTTCGATGAGTTGGGTATTGAGGTCGTCCCCACCTTCCAACCACGCTTGTGGGTCCAGGGTTCGCAAACCCATCGCCAACTTAAATGGTTTTCCATCAATGGGCGGACTGTAGACAAACTCACTCACCTGCGAATCATCTCCTATCGAATTGCAAAACGGTAGGCTCATCGCGTGTTGATTCTGCTCCCACCAAGTGAAGGCAAGCAGAGTCCAGAATCAGGAGAACCCCTTGATTTTGAATCACTTTTTGCCGCGGATGCGCTCACTGATCTGCGACGAACAGCACTCTCTCCCCAAATGGATCTCTCCTGCGCAAGGCCGGCCCACGAGATCTATAGCGGGGTTCTCTATAAGGCGCTGGACTGGCCAACCCTCACGAGAAGTGAAAAAGCCCGTGGCAGAGAAGTGATACGCATTTTCTCTGCCCTTTATGGTGCGATTAAAATTGATGATGTGATCTCACCGTACAAACGTAAAATGAGTACGAGCTATTGGAAAACCGCACTCACAGAGGTCTTTGATTCGATGGAGCATGAGGTATTTGTCGATTGCCGATCTTCCACGTATTCCAGCGTCTGGCTACCCCCGCTCGAAAAAAGTGTGGCGGTAAGAGTTTTTCAGATGAAAGACGGGAAGAGAACTGTGATAACGCACATGTCAAAGAAGTATCGCGGAGAATTAACTCGTAATCTGCTCAAAGATAACTCCCCGAGCTCACCGAGCTCTCCCATGGAAGTTCACGCTATTGCCGAGAAGTACTTTAGATGCGAACTCAATGAGCCTACAAGAAATACTCCTTGGTACTTAGACTTATTAATTGACCTTTAAAGAAGGCTATGTTCTTCATAAGCCTTAGCGAGAGTTTGACTAAAGGCTTCAAGTGGCTGCGCCCCTGAAATGCCATACTTCATATCAAATACAAAAAATGGCACCCCGCTCGCGCCTAACTGTGCGGCCAAATTTCGATCACCGATTACTTCATCGGCAAAGGAGTCAGATCTAAGAAGATCATCGGCAATATCGGCATCGATCCCAACGCCCACAGCAACACCCACGAGATCGGAATGCGAGAAGAGGGGGCGTGATTTTTCAAAATATGCTGAATACATCGCTTCAAGAAGTTCATCCTGCTTACCAATTGTTGCAGACCAAAGAAGTAGGCGATGCGCATCAAAGGTATTTCCTGAAAGCGTCTCATCGAGGTTGTAACAGAGGCCTTCGCCGTCGGCGATCGCGCAGACATTAGCTTGCATCTCTTTAACTTGCTCGGGGGTGGCTCCGTACTTCTCGCTCAATAGTTCTGATGTCTTCACGACTTCACGGGCATCAGGCTGTAGTTGGAAAGCTCTATGTCGAATAGTGATCTTCTCGCGGTGGGGAAAATCTGCGAGTGCGCTCTCGAGCCTTCTCTTTCCAATGAAACACCATGGACAGACCACATCCGACCACACATCGATAATCATCTCTCAAGTCTAGACTGTGGCAATGATGCGCGGGTGGACCAGTTTTATTCTTAGGTTCCGAACTCCAGTCATTCTCCTCTGGTCGCTCGCCTCGCTTTTAGGTCTTTGGGGTGCTCACGATTTAACTGGACGTCTCACAACCTCCCTCTCAGTACCAGGCAGTGACTCTGCGAAGGCAGATCGGATTCTTCAAGGGGCCTTTGGAGAGAATTATGAGGGAACATTTACGGTGCTCCTCCATTTCAAAAATGCAACAAAGCAAGAGTTATTAAATTATGAGGAGAAAGTGGTGCAAGCTGCCACCACCATCCCTTCCGCTCGAGTCTCTCAACAGAAGGCAGTGGGTGGCTATCTCGCCTCCAGTATTTCAACCGATTTCTCACTCACAAGGGCTGCGGTATTCACTGAACAACTTCGAAGTTCCCTTAAATCGGAAGGTCTCACCGCCGCGCAGGTTACTGGTCCACCAGCGATATATCGCGATGTGACCCCCGTACTATCTCGAGATTTGCATCGAGGAGAGATCGTCGCAGTTGTGATCGCTTTCGCTTTACTCATTCTCTTATTTGGGCTCTCCTGGTCAGCCTTTATGCCATTGATTTTCGCAGGCGCCAACATCGCCCTTACCTTAGGACTCATTGATCTCGTTGCACACAAAATATTGATGGTCCTCTATATTCCAAATATCGTTGAACTCATTGGCCTTGGGTTAGCGATTGATTACTCCCTGCTCATAGTTCACCGGTTTTACCGAGCAAGAGAAGAAGGTGCTCAGGATCCAATCGCGCAGACAATGGCGACTGCAGGCAGGACTGTGCTCCTTTCCGGCACAACGGTCGCAGTAGGGATGATTGCTCTACTGATCGTTCCAGTTCCATTTGTGAAATCACTTGCGCTTGCAGGTGCGATTGTTCCGATCGTGGCGATGCTCGCTGCAATTACATTGCAACCGGCACTCCTCACCATGTTGCCCAAAGAACGCGTTAATCGAGTCGGAGTATGGAGATTTGGCGGACTCCTAGGCGAATCAGAGAAGCTCAGTGCATTTTTTGAGAGAGTCGCACGCTTTGTCATCCGGCAACCGCTAAAGATCCTCGCCTTCTCCCTCACTCTCGTTATCGCGGTGAGTAGCGCAATACTTTGGCTAGAAGTGACCCCAAGTTCTTTGACCAAAATTCCAGCCACGCTCGAGTCAAGCAAAGCGCTTACTCAGGCAAGTTCTCAAATAGGCTCAGGAATAATCACACCATTTACGGTCGTGCTGGACCTTGGAAGTACTGGCTCCTCTGATCAGCCCATGGTGGCCGCTGCGCAACGATCACTCGCTCTCTCGCTTTCGCGCGATAAAGAGAGCTTCATCGTCGCTTCTGGTTTGAATGATCCTTACGTTGATCGTTCTCATCGATATTTACGGATCTACGTAGTTGGAAACCATGAATTAGGTTCTACTCAATCCAACGCACTCGTTTCGAGAATACGTTCTCAGTACCTTCCTATGGCTCACTTCCCGCGTGGAAGTCAAGCGTATGTGGGTGGAGCTCCAGCACAAGGCGTCGATCTCCTACATGCCATCAGATCTTCTATTCCGTTGATAGCTCTGCTCTTATTCGGAATAATTTTCATTCTATTACTGCGGGCATTTCGATCTATCCTCTTGCCCATTAAAGCGATTCTCCTTGATGTCGCCTCGATCGCTTTTGCCTACGGCGCAGTCGTTATTGCATTCAAATTTGGAGTTGCACATTCCGTTCTTGGAAGTTATCAACTCCCAAGAATTGAAGCATGGGTATTGCTCTTTCTCTTTGCGCTTCTCTTCGGATTATCAATGGATTACGAAGTTTTTATCGTGTCACGCATACGAGAAGCATGGTTGACTGGATTAAATCTCGAGGATGCCATTATTGAAGGTGTCGCTCAAACTGGCGGGGTTGTGAGCGCTGCGGCAATCATCTTGGTAAGTGCGTTAACTGGGCTGGTCTTGGGGGCCTTTGCCGGGCTTCAGGAGCTCGGGATTGGACTCGCTGTAGGAATTCTCGTGGATGCAACGATCATTCGTCTCTTGATTCTTCCAGCGACGATGGTTCTCTTTGGGCGTTGGAATTGGTGGTTACCAACGTTTAAGCCCCGCACCTCTCGATGAGCTACAGGGCTTAAACAAGAACCGATGTAGTAAGTACTACTTAACGATTGTGATCGCGAAGTGGAAAGAAGGAATCTGGTATCCGAGTGCCAAGCCAGGGAAATCTCTTGCGGATGTCAGAATCGGTGCCATTCCATAAGGAGTATTAGCGAAGGATGGCTGATTTGTGTAAAGCAATGGATTGAGGTCAATCAAGTGAGTACCGGGGGCTCCGGACGCTCTAAAGTGAACGACCATATATCCATTTGAATTAAAGCCGCAGCCGTATCCAATATAACTATTGTCATAGGTGACGGCCAAAGTATTATCGAGTTGAGTCCATCCCACTCCTTTAATACTTATCGTGACATCATCGCCAACCTTAAAGATATTTGTAGGCGTACCCGAGCCATCCCTAGATTCAGGAACTGGTGAAGGATCTGCCTTTGCAATACCCATGCTCAATAATTTTCCACTCTTGTCGTAGAAAGGCATGATGCTTTCTTTGACATAGAACGGAACCTGAGCTTCGATGACATCGCCTTGTTTTACTTGTATGACGTGCCAGCCACCGAGATGATCTGGGATCGTTACATCTTGCTTGATCGATCCATCAGAGACGTTGACATTTCCGAGGGGTACCGATGTGTAGGCCCAGCAAGTCCCAGAGCAATTTACGCGGTTACCCACCACGCTCGCCCAGACAATCTGATGATCGCCAGTCGTCGTTAGACCAGAAACCGTGAGCGATGTTTTCGAACCAACGGCTCCGCTATTTGTTGAGAGGCTCGCAATTGCCTTTGTATTTGGATCTAGCCCAACGGTTGAGAGAGTTGTCCTCTGACTAACAGTAGGTTCGACCTGAGCTGGCCAGGTAATTGAAGCAGCCGGTGCCCCAGCATCTTTGGTAATTCTGAAGCTGGCATATCCGCCATTTGCGAAAGGCACCGGTGATTGTCGAATATTGAGATAGGCCTGAGTGATCGCATCCCGTACTTCGAGCTCATGTGAGCCAACCGATCCTGCCGCACGAATGACAACGCTTGCAGTTCCCCGAGTCCAGAGCGCTTGCATCTCGCCAGCGAAATGATTATCCCAAAGCACGGATGCGCCTGCGGTATAGAGGCTTGCTCCCATTCCATTGTATGAAATGGTAATCGGAGTACCGATCGGGCCACTCTTTGGCGAGATAGACATGCTTCTTGCCAGTTGGTAACCACCGTGAGCAACAGCGGTTCCACTTGAGATGGCGTAAATATCGTGCACTCCCCCGAAATCTGAAGGAACCTTCGTCGAGTAAGAGAAAGTTCCAGCAGCATCAGTCGTAACGGTCGCAATATTCACGTTGTATTTCGTGTACTTCACGCCCATGTAATTAACAGTATTTGGCTGCACATCGGTGACCCATGTTCCGTCAAAAGTTCCCCATGTGAGTTCAAGAGAGGAATTTGATGGCAATCCTGCTCCTTTGATCAGAAGCGCATCACCAACAACACCTTGATCGGAGGCAAAGGTTAAGTTCGCCATCTTCTCTGGAACAATGAAGTCAGCGGATTTAAATCCTGTGAATGGGAGCGCGGCTACCCCAGGTAGCCCAGATGGTGCCGTTAGGGCGGTGGGTGTAGAGGTATCAGCTGCTTGAGCAGTCGAAAGCATTGCCACTGGCAGCGTTAAAGCTGCCAGTATTCGAATTAGTCTGGTTATATTCCGTTTCATTTCTCTCTCCGAATCTTTGAAATATTACTTATGACTTAGGTACTGCAAAAAGTGTCAACTGTGAAGCTGCCATGAAATTGGACTGCCATGTACCGGTTGCCCCTGCAATGGGTGTTGGTAGAACGCGGGTACGGTAATAACTAACATTGTCGTACATAGGGCGCCCAGTAGTCGCATCAACAGTTTGCTTGCCACTTACAAGATGAGGAACTCGCTTCGTTGCAAAAACTTTCACAGTTTTGGAATCTTTCGCGATCATTGTGACTTTAAAATTGATCACGCCAAGAGTGTTGTACAGTGGAGCTGCGCCGGTTTTTAAAACGCCTGTCCAGAATGCAACACCAGAGTGATTGCCATAATTGAGCGTGATTGGCGTTGGAACGCCAGCAACTTCTATATAAGCCTTGGCTGTATTAGACGTATCCATAACCGCTCCGCCAAGATCTGAGTTATTTCCATAGACACGAAAGACGATGGTCTGACCCAAGATATATTCGCTAGTAACCGCACAACTCACTCCAAATGCTGGAGTAAGTACTCCAGTTGAACCAGAAGCTACAACTTCATCAACGTAAATATGAATTGGACTAACAACGCCCTGTACTGGGACACCAGTCTTCACATTAAGCGGAACTGAGGTAACGGGTGCAATTGTTGTATCGGAGGGAGTAAGTAGACCGGTCAAGACGGCGGCTCCAGGAACGGCTGGCGTCCAAGAACATCGCGCCACGAAAGGCGAGGTAGCGCTTGTGGCAACAGCTTCGCATCCTTTGATAGCTAATCCACCCACTGAAAATCCAACTGATCCTGCAACGCTTGCGGTGGCCGTAACGATCGCTGGATCTAATCCAAAGACAGCGCTTCCGCCGGTAAGTACAACGGTTGCAGTGTCGGCATGTGCGACTGAAGTTCCGGCAGCGCCACCAGTGAGCGCGATTGCGCTCACCATAGTTGCCACGAGTAGCTTTCTCATTCTCTTCTCCTTAGATAATTGGTAATTATTTGGTTGTGATGTTGCCTGAGATAGTGAGCGTCAGCGCTGGACTTTCCGAGAATCCTGCCGCTGTTGATTTGATAGCAAAGGTTCCAGCGACTTTTAATAAACCGGATGCACCTGCATATTTGCCGGTACCACCGGTAATGAGCGCATTGCCGGTGAGGGTCACCGTTGTTGGAGCATCTGCGTCGGCAGCACAACCTTTCGAAGTTGAATCAACTGAAACTTTTAGCGTGTCAGCACCTGATCCGAGTACTCCGGCGCCATTTATGGCATCACATTGACTTGATGGTGACGAAGAACCATTTCCTGAAAGCGCTTCTAAGCCAGCAGTCGTTCCCGTTCCGGTAGCAGTCACTCCTGTGACCGTTACTGCGCTATCACTCCATAAGAGTGAAATCTTCCCCTTGTAGGTTGCATTTATTGCAACTACTCCACCCGCCTTGGAGGGAGTTGCCCCCGTCACCTTCGTTGGTGACGCAACTGGTTTTGTTGTTGTGTAGCCCGTTGGGCATTTTGGCTTAGCCGCACTAACAACTTTTGAAACACTTCCCTTGTAGCAGGTTATGCTCTTATTTGCGGCTTGTGCGGGAATTAACGACCCTGCCACCAATCCCGCTGTGGTTAAAGTGATGAGCAATAACTTCTTGAGTGATGTAGTTTTCATATCAAGTCTCTCCTCTCGTATGAGTTAACTTTGTCGCTAACTTTTTTCTACAAGAGGATCTTTTCACTCAAGATTTTTTTACAGTGTAAAAAGGTGAGGGGTAGTCCCATCTCGGGTATTCCGTCGGTCACACTCAAAAGTCACATCACAGTCAGAAAAAATCGCAGCTTTCACCTCGACTACGTGGACATTCCATAAAACGATAAAAGTTATCTTTGAGTGCTAGCCCCTGAAATCTGGAAATAGTTATATTCTTAGGGCATGTCAGAGACCACACTTCGAAGCCTGCGACACATGGCATGGGCTAACCAACGAGTTTATGCGGCGATATCCGCACTTCCAGATGATGCGCTCACTTCCTATATACACAACCCGGAGTGGAACGCAGGAAATATCCTCAAACATATTGCCGATGGCGCAACCTGGTATGTCTACTGCCTTGGAAAGGCTCACTGGCGTGATGTTCCAACCCCAAAATCTGTGGCCGATATCCCGCCGCTTGCCCAGATGCTTGCGCAATTTGATGCAGATATCTTGAGTCAAGGGACGCTCCCTGAAGCAGAATTGACGATCGTTGAAGGCGAGAGAACTTTCACGGCGCTTCGTTCCACGGTGCTAGCCGAAGCGAGTTATCACGCAGCTGAACATCGTGCCCAACTTCTGGATGCGCTCGAATCGAAGGGACACTTCCCTATCAAACTCGACGATATAGATCTATGGGCATTCGAGCGATTTGAGAAATCCCTCTCGTGACCTTGTTACTCCGCGAGCTTGAAATTGGCGATCGAGCGCGGTGGCAAGAACTCTGGAGTGGATATTTAACTTTCTATAAGACCGCCCTTGCTGCCTCTCAAACCGAATTAACTTGGAATCGACTTCTCGATCCGGCCTACGACTCTCACTGCCTTGTGGCCGTTGATCAGGATCAGATCATCGGGATCACTCATTATTCATTCCAGAATTCAACGTGGGCGCCTATCGACTACTGCTATCTCGAAGACCTTTATGTCGATGAAAACGCTCGAGGAAATGGAGCCGGCCGAGCTCTCATCAATGCAGTAAAAGAGATTGCCGAGCGCCATGGGTCGAGTCGTCTTTACTGGAACACCGATTCGACAAATGTAACGGCTCGAAAACTCTACGATTCTTACGCCGCCGAATCAGGCAAAGTTCAATATCGAATCCAACTCAGCCCAAAAAAGTAAGCGCTATACTTTCTTCACTAGTTTGTAGCCAGTTGGGCATTTAACAACTTTCGCCTTAAATACCTTCTTTGTTGTAACGCCATTCTTTGTGATCGAACAGGTAAAACTCTTCAGCACGACAGCGGCGCCCGGTTGAATCACGATTGAGAGATCTGGCGCAGATGGCGTAACCGTCACATAGACAGTTGGCGTTGCCGTAGGGAGGATGTTGCAGGTAATAATTTGAGTTTGAACTTCAGTCTTTGTCACTGTCTTTACATAAGACTGGATGGCGTACTGAAGCATCGTTTGGTTCTGAGTGATGGTCTTAGTGGAATTTCTATTTTCTCCGCCACTTGATGATGTTGCAGTTGAAATCGGTGTTGGGAACCCTGACGGAATTGGAGCTCCATACGGAGTAGGGGTTCCTTCAGGAGAAGGTGCACTTGTGACTTCAGGCAACTTGTTGACTATCGGTGACATCGTCTGACATACGGCGGGAAGCCCATTCGTCGAAACGGTCGCACTGGTCGAATTTGCTGAAGCAGTTGGAGCGGGCGTTGACGTTGATCCTGGTGCGGGTGTGAATGCGGGGAAAGTTGGCGTTGCTGGCGTAGAAGGAGCGGCTGGAGTTGGAGGGGTTACTTGAACCCCAATCGCTGATCCGGCACTTGAAATTGCCGATTGCAAGGATTGTTTCCAAGCGGCTGATACTTGCGATGCGCCAGAGACTCCCTGAATGGTCGCTACAACACCCACCAATGCGCTTGCGGTAACCCCCGCGTTGCTTGGAACGGGCAGCGCAGCGTATGCCCGTGATGTCATTGGGCCAATCGCTAAATTCGAGTAATAGGCATTTCCGCCACCGGGTTGAACTGGAGTCGAAATAGCGGTCAACCGTCCGCCATCAACGGTGATGCTCACTTGAACTTGGCCACCATGTGGATTGGGAACCGCGGTTCCGTTATATGTGACAGGAGTCGCTTGAGCTGACTGGAGTTGGATAAATTCAACGAGCGAGAGTGCGCTCAAAGTTGCAAGTCCAATAGCTTTCTGGGTCTTAAACGCCATCATCGCGCTCCTTGTACTGCTTGGGGAACCCAGCGGCCGCGAAGCCGGACCGGGGAACCAAGGGGGTGGTTCATCCAAAGCATAACCGACGCGACACGATTTTCCCTGAGCGCCACATCCCTTAGAACCCTAAACCTCTACTTTATCCTTTCAGTTGAATCCGGGAGATCACCTTCCCCTATTGAACGGAGTCAACCCTTTGCGCCACCGTGCAAAGTTCCCAGTCCTGCGCGCGCGCACGACTCGGGCGAAGACAGCAGGGCTTTTAAGCCTGACGCTGGTCATTGGAGTGACTTTTTCTCTATTCGGAAATGAACTTTCCACCGCCCACGCCGATTACAGCCGCCCGATCGACGTTATCTCAATTTCCTGGCCTGGCTCTTCGGCGCTTGCAACGTCTATCTCCTCAGTCCGCGCCGGAATCCAGTCAAATGCGGCTCCCTATTGGAAGCGTGAAGCTAATATCGATTTCACCCGTGGCATGGATCTGAGCGCTCCCCTCGCCATGACCTCAGAATTGCCCTGCAATGGCGATGCCACCGTGAATTACCTCAATGATGTTGCGAAAAAATTCTATCTTTCACAAGGGCTAAATCCTGGCACGCGATACCTAGTAATCCTCGCGCCTATGATTTCAAAGAATTGCGTGTGGGCCGCTAAAACGATTGTCGGCGACTACCGCATCCCCTTCGGAATCTCTGTTTTGCAGGATAACGCAGTGCCATTCGTTATCACACACGAACTCGGGCACACGCTGGGGCTCGGTCACACTAATTTAATGAGCTGCCCTCAAGCAGGAGATAACTTGTGGCCTGATTGCAAAAATATTGAGTACGGCGGATCCGTCGATATCATGGGAAACGTCGAGACTGATCAATCGTTGAATATCTACCACAAGTGGCGAGTCGGTGATATTCGCTCAAGCGACATTCAATCCATTACCCAATCTGGAAAATTCTTACTCAACGACATATCTTCTACCTCCGGCCTTCGAGGCTTATTTATTCACGATGGCGCAGATGTCTATTGGATTGAATATCGCAAAGCCTATGGAACCTTTAAAGCTGGTCTCTACATCTATAGAAGTGATACGCCAATAAATGCAGGAAGTACCTCTTCGGTAAATCCTGAATATGCGGGTCGCTATGTGGGAGATTCATCTGGGGATATTTGGCTTCTCAATCTTGACAACTACGCATACTCTTCTCACCCAATCGGCTCGCCCTCTTCTCTTTCATTTTCAACCATCTCTGGAAACGTCCAACTCGAAAGCAGCGAAGTTAATGGGCAACTTGAAGTCGAAGCTACTGTCTCCTCTGGAGTTTCTTTACAAGAGTTACCGCCTTCTCCGTTAAACATCACAAAATATAATTTTGCAACAAGCGACCTTGGATCTCTCTATCAGATCAGCCCAGTGGTGGATGGGACGTCGCTAGCAGATCCAACTCTTCAGATATGTAACGCAAGGTATACCAGCGAGGCTCATCGAGTTGCTCGATCACAAGTTGAAGCGAACCCTCTCTACAAGACTAAATATAGTTTCATCTCAAGTGAAGCAGTGCAATACGAGTCCAGCTCCTGGGCCAATCGAGCTCTCAGAGAATTAACCTCAGTTGCCTCTAAGTGTTCCGAGCCAGGAACTCAGATTCGATTTTTGAACTTCAAGGCATCGCCAAATGTTTCTTCACTATCTCTCATATCGACGAGCAAGAGCAACGGCCTGGTTCAAAACCTGCTCGCTACATTTCAAGTAAAAGGCAAACTTATGGTCGGCACATACGTACTCTCCCCAACTAGTTTTAGCGCTGTCGAGATCACGAAGTGGCAATCCGTTGCAGTAAAAGTTGGACGGAAGCTCTAAATCGGCTCTAGTAATACTGGCCAGGCAAGAGAAGTAGGGATATTAATTGCCCAACGATCATGAACGGTCCGAATGGAATTGCAGTTTTTCGATTCGCTTTACCGGTGGCCATCAGAAATAATCCGATTGCCGAGCCGAGCCCAAACGCTACAAAAGTTGCAACAATCACGAGGTGAGCGCTGAAGAAGCCAGAGCCGAGCCCAATCGAGAGCGCTAACTTCACATCCCCCATACCCATCCCACCCTTGGATATTAGGGCGATGATGAAATAGAAGAGTGCGAGTGAAAATGCACCAATAATCGCGTAGAGAATCCGACCGGACTGCTTTCCAATAATTCCGCAGCCAATCGAAACGAGCAAAGATGAAGCAAAAAGTGTCACCGTTAGTCGATCCGGAAGTCGGTGGAGCCGTAGATCTATAACGACAAGCGGAATGCCTAGTGTGGAAAAGATCAACCAGAAGAGAATTGGTTCCCACCGAGTAAAAATTAAGAATGGGGAAATAAAGAGAAGTGAAGAAAATATTTCAACAACGGGATATTGGAGTGAAATTTTCTCATGGCAGTTTCGGCACTTCCCATGTAGCAGCAAATAGCTGATGACGGGAATATTATCTTTTGAAGCTATTTGCACCCGGCATTGATTGCAACGAGATCGTGTCCAGAGAGATTCTTTCGTCGGTACCCTGCTGATGAGAGCATTAGCAAAAGAGCCAAAGATCAATCCAAGAATTCCTGCAAATAAAAGCAGAAACGGCGACGAGGGTAAGCTCATCGCCGTTTCAACCATGTGAAACTAAAGTCCAGCTACAGAGCAACCAGAAATTGATGCTGCTGAGAGTGAAGATTTAGGCAAGTTTGCGTTTGTTCCATCGGTATTGAAGTTTGGACCAACCGCATAAATAAACTTCGTGTTCGCGGTATTCGCAGGATCTGGATAGGCGATGTAGTAAACAGCAACATCATCTGGGAGCTTAGAGATGTATCCCGGCACAAGCCCTGAGAGTTCACCATACAACTTTCCGGCAGCGGCATCGGCAGTATTTGGGTTCGAACGGTAGATGGCTACCTGCATCGATGAACCACGGAAACTATTTGGCACGCCTGGAATAGTTGAACCGTAAGCGGTCCCCAATGAATTGGTGAGCGTCATTGCTGGAGCCGGGAGATCCCCGTTATGAAGTACATAGTTATTTAAGGCGTTGTATACGTTGCCCGTATCTTGTGAGCAGGCCTTTGTGCGAGCGTCTTGAGATGAGCCAGAGAGCGCCACCACGACGATCGCAGCAAGGATGCCAAGGATCAAGATAACCACGAGCAATTCAATGAGCGTGAACCCATCCTCTCGCTTCATTGCGCGTAGGCGCTTTTGTAAGTTATACATACTATCTCCTTCGATCTGCGGTCAATATTACAGTGAGGAACACGCCGCGGGCACGGTTGTGCCTACGCGTTCTCCGTTTGGTTTGAAGAGGTAAACGTCAAAAGGATCGCCAGGCTTGGAGACGGCGTTGATATATCCGCCAAGCGGGGAGGTTGTGGCAGGTACGGTTCCCGAATAGCTCACAGAGAAGGAGACGGTAGCTGTCCCGCTTGCTGGATCCACATTTATAGAGGCGACAGTCCACGTACCGTCGATTGTGTTTGCATCGAGACCTGCAACAACTATCTTCTCGCCAACGGCGATTTGTGGGGTGTAGCCATATTTAAAGGTCACAGTCCCGACCGAATTTGCGAGCTGATAGCTCGTTGCGCTAAAAGTTCCAAGTTGCATTGTGAAGTTCTTGCTGTATGCCTCGATAGTCGATGCACTCACATAGTTCGGCTCTAACGCAGTAATCGCTCCTGGCATATTGCCGCCGTGATCGGTCTGGTAACTCGAGACTCCAAGATAAACGGCCTGGTAGGCGGTCTTGCACGACTCTTGAATCGAGTTATTTCGGGCTGTGGAAAGCCCCACATATGCAATACCTGAGAGAATTCCGATTATCGTGATGACAACCAGAAGCTCAATGATGGTGAAGCCCTTTTCGCGGCCTCTGCGGAGAGTGGCAAACATTAGTCGCCAGACTGAGAGACGTGCTGAGCTTCAGAGGATTCAGTAGCAGGGTAAATTGAAAAGAGTTTCTTGCGAGAAACGCCATTAGAGGCCGTGAAAGTTACCTCTTCAAGCCGTGGTGTCTGAGCATCACCCTGTGCCGCGATGCGACAAGAAACTGTTACACGAGAAGTTTCAGAAGGTAATCCGCAGTTTGGCGCGCCGCTCTGGGTTGAAGCCGATGCAATATCGGCTGCGCTTACGTTAAGCGCATAAATGATATCTGCCGATGCCTTCGAGAGTTGATTTGAAATCTTCAACTGCCCAACGCCACGGCCTTGTGAATCCGCAGAAAATTGACTCACAGAGAGTACTGAACCAAGAACGGTTCCGATGCCCATGATGAAGATCATGACAATACCCAATGAGTATCCGTCATCAGATTTAAGAGATTTAAGTAAGAGTTTCATCCGATATTCCTCGCAGCAACAATAATTTGCGCGGCATGGGATTCGCTCCCGCTGGCAAGGTTTGCAGGTACGGTGAAGAGGATTCCCGGGTTGGTAGCAAATGAATTGAGGATTTGATCCTTCGCGCAATCAGCGGTCACGAGGGCACTTCCGGCCGGAAAACTTGCGCACATGACTGAAGCATCCCACACAGAGGTGCTAGGCGCTGGCAAGTTCTTGGCGAGTAATTGCTGACTTCCGACGGCCTGTCCAGAAGTAGGACAGACCACGCGCCAGAGACCAACCTGCCCCCCAGCAGATATCACTTCGTAGCCGACGGATGAGCCATCAGTATTGAAGGTGGTCAGTAAAGATTTAATAGATTCGGCGCCAGGCTGGACTGTATTTGAACACTCGGAGACGTTACGAGCTGCGGCATTGCCAGAGGAGACCAGGAAGCCGGTCGACTTCTCAAGATCGCTGGTGACGAGGCGATTGAGGTTTCCGGTGCTCAGCGACTGAACGGCGACCTTTTGGGTGTAACTTGCCGAGGCGAATGAAGCGAGCGCAAGCTGGGTGCAACCAAGTGCGAGAAGTCCACTGAGTCCAACGGCGATGAGTACCTCAGGCAGGCTAATTCCCTCATCCTTGTTGAGGCGAGACTTGATCTTATTGATCACAGTTACTTTGCTCATGGCGCTCATTGCTGCGCCTTAGTGATCACTTTTTGAAGCGGGGATCCGCCGACGACGGTGCTCACAACGACCTGCTGAACTGCCATATTTGCGGTCACATCAGCGTTGCCGCCTACTGAGCTACCTGATGCTGCACTTGCGACTGTGAATGATCCCGGCCCAACTGATGTGATGACCATTGAAATGCCGGAAAAGGCTGGATTAGTAGTTCCCCAGACCGAAATTACTTGGCCCTGTGAAAGCTGCTTGCCTGTGTAGGTGTAGGTCGCGTTCTTTCCATCCCCAGTGGCCCGTGAGACCACAGCGACTGGATTGGATTCACATGGCACCCATGTAGTTCCGTTATTCACAAGAACAACAACCATCGCACTTGTGAGATCAAGGGTCGTCGTCGCCTTATCAACGCCGTTTGTGGCTTTGAAAATGTAGCGAGAGGTGATCGCTTGCGTGGTCGATCCAGAGAGGAGACCGGTATTTGAATCAAGAGTTATTCCAGCAGGAAGGTTTGGCTCAACCGACCAGGTGACTCCAGTCGATGGAATATTGAGCGCTAGAGCCTGGCTGTACTGGCTAGCTCTTGTGCTTGTTGACGTCATCATTGGGTGCAAACTCGTTGTTGCAAAGTCGAAACCGTTTGCAGAGGAAGCGGGCACTGATGGGAAGTCAGCGAAATCGTATGGTTGCGCATTTGCTGGAGTGCAAGGCTTAAATGGTTGAAGGTTAATCGACTCGGCTAGTGTGTTGAGGTTTTGCACAGTCTGACCTACTAGAGACATCTTGTCTGCGAAAGGACGAGCCGTTGCGATGGATGTAACAAGCAGGACGCCGATGATTCCCATGATGACAGCAGAGATGACGACTTCGAGGAGGCTGTCGCCGCGATCTTCGATTGTGAGATTCTTTAACATTATCCGCGCACCCCGCTATAAATTCCATACATAGCTGATACGAGTGCTACTGCTACGAAGCCGACGCCGCCACCGATAACAAGAAGTGTGGCTGGCTCGAGAAGTGCCGTGAAATTCTTAAGTTTATGATCGAGTTCATCCGAGTAGAACGAGGCAGCCTGTTGGAGCTGTGATCCAAGTTGGCCAGATTCTTCACCGATTCGGAAAATTTGGATTGCGGCCGCTGGGAAGACATTTGCTTCGGCAAGAGGTGATGCCAAGCCTTCGCCTTGAATAACCTTCTGGCGAGCTTCCAGGATTGCCTCTTCGAAGACTCTATTTCCTGTGCTGTTTCCAGCTAGTTCTAGCGCTTCAGGAAGGTGAACATGAGTCTTTACAAGAGTAGAGAGAACGCGACAGAAGCGCTCAAGCGCGACTAGGCGTGTAAGCGGACCAACGATTGGAAGGTTGATGAGTACTCGGTCTAACTTCAAACGACCCGTTTGGTTCCTGCGAGCAAAGACTACGGAGGTCACTCCAGCCGCGAGCAAGAGGATTAGTGCCCACCACCAGCTTTGAACAAAGTGAGTGACGCTCAGGAGAATGCGAGTAGTAATTGGCAATTTGACGCCAAGGGAATCAAAGAATGTCTGGAATCGTGGAAGTACGAAGACTGAGAGAACGGTGACCGCCACAATTGTGAGCGAGACGAGGACCGCTGGATAGATCATCGCGGATCGAACTGCACGCTTACTTCGTAGATCGCGCTCGAGGTAGGTGTTGAGAGTCGAGAGAGCCTCGGTGAGATTTCCGCTGCGCTCAGCAGATGTGAGAATTGCGCTGTAATAACGAGGGAAGACTGATGGATACTGCTTGACCGCATCGCTGAAGCGAGAGCCTGCCTCGATCTCGATCAAAATCTCTTCAAGGATCTCGCGCATCTTCTTATCGTCAGCTGTCTGCGACAAGATTTCGATTCCCTTTGCGGCAGGGATTCCTGCCTCGGCAAATGAAGCGAGTTGACGAGTTACTTGGAGGAGATTTTCCATAGAGACCGGGTGACCGAACTCCATGTCATACCAATTCTTCTTTATCGAGATTGAGAGATCTGAATTTCCATCGCGTTCGAGCAAGTAGCGAGCCTCGGCACGCGACATGGCAGTTACCGATCCCTTTGCAGCTTCACCTTGAACGTTTAGACCCTCGTAGGTGTAGTCATGAAGTTTTGAAACTTCCTGGACATCTTTTCGCCACAAGAGCTTGAAAGAGGCTTTTGAGTTAAGCAATGTCATGTGCCACCGCCAATGTGAGTGCTTCCTCGATTGTTGTAACGCCTTCAGAAGCGAGTCGAAGACCTTCATATTCCAAGGTCGACATTCCTGAGGCGAAAGCTAGCTCACGCAATTGTGAAGGTGAAGCCTTGCTTGCGATGAGATCGTTAAGTGCTTCTGTGCTCTCTAAAATTTGGAATGCGGCAACGCGCTCGCGATAACCCGTGTGGCGGCACTCTTCGCAACCGACTGCCTCCATGATTGAGTTGGTAGCTAGGCCATACTCAGTGAACATCTTGCGTTGTGCAGCGGTTGGCTTGCGTGGGGTTGCGCAGTTGGTGCATACCTTGCGAATCAAGCGCTGAGAGATTGCACCGCGGAATGAAGATGCGAGGAGGTGGGGTTCAATATCCATCTGGATAAGGCGATAAATCGCACCGACCGCGTCAGTTGCGTGAATTGTGGAGAGAACTAAGTGACCGGTGAGGGCGGCTTGAACAGAGATGCGAGCAGTTTCGATATCACGAGTCTCGCCGACCATGATGATATCTGGATCCTGACGCATCACTGCGCGCAATTGAACCGCGAAACCCGCTTCGTTCGCATCATGAACTGGGATCTGCGTGATACCTGGGACCACATACTCAATTGGATCTTCAATTGTGACTACGTTTTTGTGCTCGACCGCAACAATCTTCAGAGCCGAGTGAAGTGTCGTTGACTTTCCGCTTCCGGTTGGTCCAGCGACCAAGACCAGACCATTATTTGCAAGGATCATATTTTCAAACTCAGCTAGCTGAGTTTCACTCATCCCGAGTTCAGAGAGCTCAACAGTTGGCTTTGATGAGTCAAGTAAACGCATTACAACTTTTTCACCGTTGATAGATGCGACGGTAGATACACGGACATCGATCTGTCGTCCATTAAATTCTGAGGTGAATTGACCATCTTGTGGTCGACGACGCTCGATAATGTTCATTCGGGCCAAGACTTTGATTCGGCTCACGATGCCCGATGTGAGATGTGATGGGTATTCAGAATAATTTGATAGTCGTCCATCGATACGAGCACGCACCAAGAGTTTCTCTTGATAAGGCTCGATATGGATATCACTCGCGCGATCAGACATAGCTGACTCGATGATTGACTGCACCAGTTTGGCAACAGAGGCATCATCTAGATCTTTGTCTAGTGGCGGAACAACCTGGATTTGAGACATTATCCAACCCAAATCTCTGCACGACGATTATTTTCGCGTCCCGAGGATGAGATGTTGTCACTTACAGGAGCGCCACTTCCGTAGCCCTTGATTTCGAAGGTAACGTCTTTAAAGGCATTAACCAGGTAGTCACGGACCGCTTTTGCACGAGCGACGCCAAGCTTGTCATTAAGTGAAGCCGCACCAGTTGAATCCGTATGGCCGGCGATGAAGATCAAGTTGATCCCAACAATCTTCACAGACTTTACAAAATTATTAAGCAAGGCTTTGTCATACGAACGCAGAGTCGATGACGCGGTATCGAAGTGAACTACTTCAGCCGCAACCAATTTTGCATTTGAGTAAACCGGCGGAGTCAGCGCGGAGTGAGTGTCCTGGTGACCTACGGCTTCAATTCTGAGAGCAGCGTGC